>JAFAVK010000004.1 GCA_019242475.1 Acidobacteriota bacterium
GGGCGCTATAACTCCGAGGGCGTACCGCCGAGGGCACCGGCGGCGAAAGCTGAGACGAAGAAGGCCGTGAAGAGACGCGCGGCTTAAACTGCAAACCGGACATCTAATGTGCTACTAAATGCGGACATCTTCACGTGCTACGAACAGGGTTTGTTGACGGCCTGTAAGGTAGCAGATGAGATGTCCGCTTTCTGGCGGTAACGGGTAGAAGCTTTCTGGCTGGCTGACGCAGGTGCCCGCGCCTCCGCCGTGCGAGCTCGTTATTGCTTTCTCACCCGGAGATGCTTAGAGTAGCCCCGCTCATGCCTATCATCCTATCAACCCGGCGAGGGGCTTCATGGAACAAAAGGAAGAGGACGCGCGCGGGGGACAAGAGTCCCCCACAGACAGCACTCTGATTAACGACGCGTCCGAAGGCAGCCCCGCCCCGCCCCCCGACGGAGGCGGCGCGGACGTGCGCTCAGACCCCTTGAGGCCCGTGTCCGAGTGGCCGTTCGTCGAGGCCACGTTCGACTTCTTCGCCGACGGCCAATACACGTTCGGCGTCCGCCTGACGCCGCGCCCCGCGCCCTTCGAGGGGCTGGACTCCGAACGGCGCGCCGCGACCCTGAAGACCTACCGCGCCATACACGAACAGCTCAACGGCCCCGGCGTGACCTTCTACGCCGAGACCAACCTCGCGCTGAACTCCGGCGGCACATTGGCACGCACGGCGCTGAACGAGCGGCAGTGCGCCGAGGTGTTGAAGATGGTCGCGGCCGTCGTCGCCTACCTCGAAGCAGACGGGCCGGACGCGACCTTCGAGGTGCAGGGGGTCGCACTCCCGTTGACCCTCAACCCGGAAGGGCACGAAGAGCCCCTGCCGCCCCTCTTTGAAATCGTCGTCCGGCTGGGCATCCGTCGCGACCCGAGCATCCTCTCACGCCCTCTCGACGGCGGCGAACAACTCGGCCCCGCCGAGGCGGAGGAGGTGAGCAGCGTCGTCGCGCCCGCCTTCCACGCCGCGGCAGACGACGGCAAAGGCGCGAGCGCGCCGGAGAAGTTCGCGGCCGACTTCGAACGGACTTTCGGCGAGTTGAGACTCGCCGTCAGCGACGGCGACGGCGGCGACGGCTCGAAGGGGTTCGGGCGGAGACCCCTCTGGGCCGTCCGGAAGGCACTCCTCGAAATCAGCATCGGGGCGAGCGGACAGGATAAGGGGCCGCTGTTCATGGCGCCCAGGCCGCTCGACAGAGCGCTCCGCACGGCGACCGTGCCGATGCCTTCGCTGCCCGAATGGGTTAAGGAGCCGCCTCCCCCGCAGATGCTCTTTTCGTCCGTAGACCTCGACGAGTTCAACCGGGCCTTCTTCGAAGCAGTGGACGACATCCTCGCGCCCGAGTCGGCCGCGCGTGTGTTCGAGCAGGCGAACGATGCCTATACGACCATCGCGCGCGGGCGCGAGTCGCTGGCGAAGAAGTACAGCCGGCATGGGGTGGGCTGGATGTTCGGCCCGGAGTCGCCGTTCACCGGCACGCCCGAACAGCTCGCCGCCGGGCGCGCGGCCTTCGAGCGGCAGGTGCGCGCGTCGCTCTCGGCGGCCTACTCCTTCAGCACCGTCGTGCAATTCCCCGTCGTCTGGCGTAAGCCGGTGCAGGAAGTGGCAGACGGCACGGTTGTGCTCACCGGGCAGGTGCGACCCGCCGCCGAACGCCCCGCGCTGGATGACTCCCGACTCTCGACCGGGCGGGTCAACGTCGGGGCCGCGGGCGAGCGTGGCCTGCTGACCTTCCTCTACGGGCCGCCGGACGACCTCGATGTCTCGGAGGTGGCGCTCGACCTAACGTTCGACGTGACGCACGTCGAGTACAATCCTGAGCCCGAGGGCGAAGCGACGGAAGACTCGGCGCCCAAAGTCGTCCGGCTAAAACTGCTGGCCCCTTGCCCCGACAGCCCGTCGCACATCGGCCCGGCAGGATCGACAACGACCGTCCCGCTCATCTCCCGCCGGTACCCGCCGCCGCCCACCATCATCGACGTGAAGGGCGAAGCGGGCGCCGGCTCTCGAACGCGTGACGCAGACCCGTCCGACCCTTTCGGCGGCGCCCTGGAATGGCACCTCGCGTACTCCTACGAATTTCCCTCCACGGCACACGACGAACTGCTCAGCACCGTCGCCTACAACACGGACTCCCGCGACTCTGCTGACGAAGACGGACAGCGGTTGACGACCGTCGGCGACGGCCGCGGCCACTCGCTCTTCGCGTCGCTCGCGCGCTTCAAAGCCGTCCACCTGTCTCTGCTGCCCGCGCTGTCCGAGCCAGAGAGCCCCAACTGGGCGGCGGCCGTCCGTGTCTTCGCCGACCGCGTTGAAGACGTAGCCAACTCCGACTGGGACACTCCCACGGAGCCGGCGACCGCGGCGAGTCCCGGCAACGTCGAGAACCACTACACGACCACAGACGTGACCGTCGAAGCCGTGCGCACCGTCACGATGGCGTGGGAGCCGGGACAAAAGAACGTGAGCGCGGCACTCTCCATCCTCCTGCTCTCGCCGGACGGCGACCCCGACTCCGACCCTCCGCCGCAACAGAAGGAGGAGGCGAACTCGGTCACGGCCACCTACACGCCGCCGCCGCGCGACCTGGGCAGGCACCGCGTGGAGGCCGGTTCGCTCAACGTCCTGTCGGCGGAGAACGCCCTCGTGTCCATGCGCGTGCGTCGCAACCTGTTCGAGCTGACTGACCCGGACGGCAAGCGTTGGTCGGTCAACGACGAGTTCGTCTACGAGACGCCGAGCTTCCGCGCGCGGCGGCCGGCGAGCCCGCTCATCGAAAGTGACGTGCCGATTGACGTGGCCCTGCTGCCGAACCTGGGGCGGGGCGTTGCGTGCGCGCCTCCGGCGGGGGGACTCTGTCGGCGGGTCTTCGTGATGCTGGAGAACCTGCTCGCGCGTCCGCTGCTCGCGGCCGGGTCAGGGGCGTTCGACGGCGCGGGTGCGAGGCGGCGCCTGGACTTAAGTTGCCAACTGCGGTATCGGGTCGGGCAGCCGGACGGGAGCCAGCCGGGGGAGGTTCCGGCCTACGCGGTGCTCCCCTTGATACATGCGCTCCCGGTTGAGGCGAGCGTCGCCGACCCGCCGCGGACGGAAGAGCTGAACCGACACGCCACGCTGATATCGCAGGCCATCCGCGACCTGTGCGTGAGCCGCGGAATTGCCTTCGGCCCGGCCGCCACCCACGAAGACACGTGCCTCGTCTTCGACATCACCCTGCACGCGCTGCTCGGCGAACCGAACACCCCGGTCTTAAAGCTGAGTAGACTGGAGCTCAAGCTGACCGACATCGACACGCTCTGAGCCCCGGCACCCAACCTCTTAACTTGATCCTTAGAACTGGCTTGATAAGACGGCCGGGAGTGTGGCGAGTGCGGTCTCTCCGCACTCGCCACACTCCCGGCCGGTTAAGTGACGCGGGTTACTGCTCGACCGGCGTCACAGGGTCGATGGGCTGCGCGCACGAGCAAGTCCTGCAACAGGTCGGCGGCGGCGGCGAGAACTTCGACGTGACGCGGAAGAGTCCCCAGATGCCGCCGTCGAACTGGAAGGAGTTGAACGTGCGGTAGAGGTAATCGCCCGTGATGCCGAAGGCACCGCCGGCATTTTTAATCACTTCGTCGTGGTGGTTCGACGGGCCGACGCCCCACTGCGCGCCCTTGACCTCGGAGAACGGGTTGTTCCCGAGAGCCGTCGAGCCGTTGACGTAGGGCTGCTCCTGCCACGAGTGGCCGTGCACGTCGAAGACGTTGTTGCGAGAGTGGCCGGTCGGTTGCAGCATGCGGAAGCGCACGGGCTGGCCGACGGTGGCCGTGAAGATCGGCGTCACGGGATCGAGCCCGCCGATCTGCGAGTTCGAGAGCGAGTTCGTGTAGTCGAAGTCGCGCGTCGATTGGCCGGAGTTGATGTCGCCCTGGCTGAGCTGCGTCCCCGGCCAGTAGTTGAGCCGCGTCCACATCGGCTCGGTGCGGTAGTTGACCGCCTTCTGCGCCGAGTCCTCCGCGTCCTCCTCGCCCGCCAGGTTCGGCACGGCCGAGCCGTCGGCGAAGCGGAGGTTCACGTCGTTCTGGAAGATGGCGACGAACTCGCGGAAGGCCGTCGCGCCGGAGGGCGTGACCGTCGCCTGCGCGCGCGAGGTCGCGTCTTCAATCCACGTCGAACCCTGCGGCTCGATGACGAGCGCGCCGAACGCGCCCTTGTTCGAGTGCTTGATGGGGTCGGACGAGATCAGGTTGACGGCGCCGAACTCGATGGGCACGGGCGTCGCGTAGCCGGTCGCGTCAATATTCAGGTCGCCCGCGTACCACTGGTAGGTGGTCTTGCCGCCGGGCTTGGCGGTCTGCGTCGGCATGAAGCCGACCTCCGCGCCGTCGCTTCGCGTCACGTCGTAGAAGAGGAGCTGCGGGTGCAGGCCCACCTTGCTCGACGGAACGACCTGGTTGGCGTTGAAGTCCTCCACGATCATCGGCATCGTGTTGTAGCCGGGCTTGTCCGGCACGACCGCCGGCAGCTTGTTGTTCAGCGTGACGTTGATGCACTCGCCCGCGGCGGCGCGCAGGATGAGCGGCTCGACGGGGACGCCGGCCTTGAGCTTGCCGGTGGTCGCATCGAGGTCGCTCGTGCGGACGTAGATGATCGCCGTCGGGTCGTTGAGCGGCCCCTGGTGGACGCCGCCCGCCGGGTCGGTGACGCTGAAGTTGTAACCGTTCTGCCCCGTGTATTCGAGCCGCCCGTTGGGCAGCACCGAGGCGGCGGTCACGGCCGTCACGTCGAAGTTACGCGCGGTCGCCGTCTTCGGGCAGACCCCGCTGAAGTCGCCGACGTTGGAGATGACCGGGCCGTGGCCGTTCGCGTTGTTCGGCAGCGGCGCGAGGTCGTTGCGCGTCATGTTGTAGGTGCGGAAGAGGCCCCAGAGGCCGTTCCACTGGTCGTCCACGGACGCGCCCGGCTGGTAGAGATAGTCGGACGTGCCGATGGCGTTCTTCGGCATGGTCGGCACGATGAACTCGTAGTGCTCGCTGATGCCCATCATCTGCGAGTTGCGGTAGCCGGAGTTCACGTCCGAAGGCTCGAAGAGCCACTTGATGCCGTGAATGCTGAAGTTGTGCCCCTCCTCGTGCGCGCCGACGAGGATGCGAATCTGCACCTTGTCGTTCTCGTAGGCGCGCAGGAGCGGCGTGTACGGGTCGCCGGGCTTCACGTCGGCCGTGAGCGCCGGGTAGAAGTTCGGCTGCACGTTGAAGGCCGGGTCGGCGCGCACCACGTCGGAGCGGTAGACCAGCGAGAGGTCGCCCGCGTCGCCCGCGGCCTGCGCGTTCGTCTGCGGGTTGCGGACGCGCAGCGGCACCGGCTCGTTGCGGTAGTTGACCGACATCGTGCCCACGTCGGCGGCCGAGACCGCCTCCGGGCACGGCGGCGCGTCGCCGCTCGGGCAGATGTTGGCCTTCTGGATCAGGATGGTGCTGCCGGTCTCCAGCGGCACCTCGTCGCGCACCGGCGGGTTAATCACGTTCGCCGGGTCGGGGAAGGCCCCGCCGTTCGACTTGTAGGCGAGCTGGTAGTCGGCGAACTCGAGCATGAACTCGCGGTAGTTGTCGCCGCCGCCGATGATGTTCGCCTTCCAGGTGGTCGGGCCGCCGTCGAAGCGCCCGCCCAGGGCCACGCCCGTCTCGGAGTCCTGCCACGTCGAGCCCTTCGGCTCGATGACGAGGCCCGCGTAGAGGCCGGTCTGCTGGTGCGTCGAGGGGCCGAAGTGGTCGTGCGTGAAGACCGTGCGCAGCGTCCGGTCTTGGCCGAGGTTGTTCGTCACGTCGTCGGCGTACCAGCGCTGGACGGTGGTCTGCGCACCGGCGACGCCGAAGTACGGGTGCGCCTTGAGGGCGAGCGTGGTCTTCGTCGTGCCGCCGTAGGCCAGGAGGCCGCCCGTGGCGTTGATGGCGTTGATGCGCACCTTCACCTCTTCGGGGCTGAAGGTGCCGTCCTCGTAGTTCCAGCCGTTGCCGGAGCCGTCCGAGGCGGTCACGTCGAACTTCACGAGGTGGATGTGCTGCCCGATGATGTCGGTCGGCGTGCGCACCTGGAAGTCGTCCACCGCGTACTCGCGCGGCAGCAGGTTGGTGTGATAGTAGGTGATGCAGTCGCCCGTGTTGGCGCGGAAGAAGAAGGGCTCGGGCGCCTTCGACCCGGCCTGCAAGGCGGCCACGTCGCCCCAGAGGGCGAGGATGCGCGACTGCGGGTAGTGCCAGCCGGCCTTGTTGAGCTTGATGTCGAGCTGGATGCCGGCCGCCTTGTAGACGCGCGGGTTGCCCGTGGGCTTGCCGTCGTCGGTGACGCACGGGTCGGCGAAGGGCGCGCCGGCCACCGCGGGCAGGCCGTTGGTCTTGTAGCTGCCCGGCGTGCCGTCCGTCATGAAGCTCGGGTGGAAGCGCAGCGAGTGGTACTTCATCGCCGCCAGCTCCACCGGCGTCCCGCCCTCGGGGATGGCCGTCGCGTTGGCGGTGACAAGCGTCTTGTCGAAGTCCAGGCGGGTGTGCGACTCGGTGAACGTGCCGCCGGTGATGATGTGGCGCGGCAGGCCGCCGTCGTCCACGGTGTCGAGCGGCGGGTGCGAGGGCCGGTGGCCGGCCTGCGCCGCGATGAAGAACGGGTAGCCGGGGTTACCCGCCCCCGAAATCACCGCCTGCCCGTTCGAGATGGAGACCGACGCCTCGGGCAGCGGCGGCATCACGTACTTCGCCATGTTCACCGGCGCGCCGCCGGGCAGGGGCACGATGGCGGGGATGGGCGTCCCCTTCTTGATCTCGGCGTCGGGCAGCGCGCGCGCGCCGGAGGCCGGCCGGCCGTTGATGTCGAGCAGCGTGCCCGACTCGAACACGTCGTGCGAGCGCCACAGCTCCCACATGCCCTGCGCGAAGTGCGGGTAGAAGTGGCAGTGGAAGATCGAGTCGCCCACGGTCTGGTTGCGGTTGCCCGAACCCTCGTGCGCGATCTCCAGGGTGAAGGAGCTGCTCGGCCCGATGGCCTGGCTGTCGAGGTAGGTCGAGTTGTCGCTGTCGGGCGTGTGCAACCACTGGTGCGCGTGCAGGTGGTGGATGTGGTGCTCCTTCGGCCCGGCGTGCACGATCCTCATCTTGACGTGGTCGCCGATGTAGCTGTGGTGCACGTTCGAAGGGTCTTCGGGGTAGAAAGCCTTCGTGGCTTTGTAGCCCTTCGTCGGGTTCGCGAGCGTGGCCGTGCACTTCCCGTTCTGGAGGTCGGTCTCGTCGCACGGCGTGTTGGCCGGCACGTCAACCACCATGGCCGGGTCGCCGACCGACCAGGCCGAGAGGAAGAACTCCTCGTAGGCGCACTCGGTGCAGCCCGCCTCGGGGCCGACGCCGAGGCGGTTGGCGAGAATCTCGGCGCCGATGCCGGCGATGCCGTAGTTGATGGCGAAGTTGTCGCGCACGCTGTGGAGCGTGTGCTTCAGGCCGCCCGCGCCCGTCTGGTAGAACTGCGGGAATGCCTGGAGCGCGCCCGCCTCGTCGTGGTAGACGATGCTGAACTCGCGGAAGGGCCAGTCGCGGTTCGGCTCGACGGGGTTGGGCGGGTAGATGCTGGCGTCGAACTTGCCGCGGCCCGGCCCCGTGATGATCGCGTTGAGGTCGGAGTGAACAATGATATTGTTCTTGTTCATGATCCGCAGGATCGGCAGCCCCGCGTAGCGGTGCCACCACGGGTAGGTGGCGTCGTAATTGATAATCGGGTGGTGGTCTGCCGTGTAGCCCTTCGTGGCGAGGAGCAGGTCGTTCTGCGAGACCTGGCTGCGGTACCACTCGGCGCCTTTCGGCTCGACGTTGACGACGCCGAAGAGGCCGGCGGGGATGGAGCCGCCGTCGCCCTCGCCGCCCGTCGTGGCGGCCGTGCTGTGCATGAAGTACGGGCCTTCGCGGTCGGCGTACCAGGTGTAAGTGATCTTGCCGCCGGGGCCGACGAGGCTGCTCGGGTTCTTCCCGACGTTCGAGCCGTCGCTCTGGATGCTGCCGACGAGCTGGAGCCCGGTGACGTGCATGCCGGCCGAGCGCGTGGCCGGCTGGTCGCCGTCGGTGGGCGTGGTCGCGAGCAGGTTCTGGAACTCGACCTGCAAGCAGTCGCCCACGTTCATGCGCAGCGTGAGCGGGCGCGGGCGCTTGTCGCCGCGCAGCCGGACGTTGCCGGCCTGGAGCGAGCCGTTGCCGCTCTTCGGCACGACGTAGTGGCGCAGGGAGAAGATCATGCCCTGCGGTTCGAGCGCGCCGAGGCGGTTCCAGAAGAAGACCTGGTCGAGCGCGACGACGCTGGCCTTGATGGTGCGCGCGCAGGTCGCGCCGCCGGACGTGGGGCCGGTGTAGCCGTAGTTAATCCTGGCGGCCTGCCACGTGGTCGTGTATGAGCCGTCCGGGTTGTAGGTGGTCGTGGTGGTCGAGCCGTCCGTGTTGTAAGCGGTCGAACTCGTGCCGGCCATCGCCGTGGACGAACCGTCGGCGGGCGCGGTGGCCGCCGAATTGGTCGAGGACGTGGACGAAGTCGTCGTCGTGGACGAGGTCGTCGTCGTCTTCGACGTGGCGAAGTTGTTGTCCGTGTCCGAGGTCGGCTGCGTGCCGTCGTTCGTCACCGGCTCCTGCAAAACGGAGTCGGCGTCGAGCGCCGGGTCTTCCGTCCCGAGGTCTTGTTGGGACGGGTCGGGCGTCGGCATCTCCGTCGCCGTCGTCGGCGGCGCCGGCGTCGGGACTGGGTCTGCGGGCGGCATCGGGGTTGGGGTTGGGGTCGGGGTCGGATCCGCGGGCGCCGGGTCCACCGGCGCCGGGTCTACCGGCGCGGGCGCCACCATCGTGGACTGCTGCTGCGCGTTCGCCCTCTGCGGGCTGGCGAGGAGCAACAGGACGGCGGCGGCGAACACGAGGATAGACAGCCCGACTGTTCGAGTGATCTGCTTTGGCTTCATAAGTCCTCCGCTCAGGCTTCCTTCGGTTGAAGAGTGAGAGGCGTTCACGGCCGGCGCCGCTTGATGTCTGCGCCGGCTGATGGGCTTGTAACGACCTCGGCCCCGGCGGTATGCTTGAGCAGAGATCGGCTGTGGTGGGCGCTCGGCCGGCGAGACCGGCGCGAGCGTTCACCGTGGTCGTCGCGGGGCGCGGTCGCTTTAGTGGCTAACTATTCGGCGACCGCGCCCCTTCCTTTCGCCCACGCGAAACACAGCCCGCGCGGGCATCAACAAGGGCAGAAAAGTAAAAGAGCGGGGCCGCGGCCCGCGAAGGGCCGGCGGCCTATTTCTGCGCGGCGGTCTGTTTCTGCGCGGCCTCTTGCAGGGCCGCTTCGGTCGCCGCCTTCAACGCGTCGTAGCTGTTCTCGGCGAGCCGCCGACCGTTGACGAAGAAGGTCGGCGTGCCGCCGACGCCGATCTCGTCGCCCTCCTGCATGTCGCGCTGCACCTGCTCGGCGTACTGCCCCGAGTCGAGCGCGGCGTCGAACTTCTGCCGGTCGAGGCCGAGGCCGGCGGCGTACTCCTTCAGGTGCGCCGCGTCGAGCGCCGACTGGTGCTGCATCAGGAGCGCGGTGTACTCCCAGTACTTCCCTTGCGCGCGCGCCGCCTCGGCGGCCTGCGCCGCCTTGAAGGCGTCCTTGTGGCGCTCGACCAGCGGGAAGTCGCGCACGACGAGGCGCACGCGGTCGCCGTACTCGCGCATCAGCGACTCGACGGCGGGCTGCGCCTGCGCGCAGGAGGGGCACTGGTAGTCCGTGAACTCGACGACGGTGACGGCCGCCGCCTGATTCCCACGCGTCGGCTGGTCGTCGGCGGTGATGGCGTAGACGGGCGGCTGCGGGGCGGTGAGCAGCATCTGGATGCGGGCCGGGCGGCGCAGCTCGTCGGCGAAGGCCGAGAAGGCTTCCGTCTGCCCCTGCCCCTTCAGGTACTCCAGGACCTGCTCTTTCACCTGCGCGAAGTCGCCGCTGATGCGCTCCTTGTTCTGGTTGTAAAACTCCTCGGCGTCCTGCTCCGTCGGCGCCTTCACGCGGCGCGCGACCTCGGCGTCGAGCAGCGCCTTGGTGGTCACGCCCCTCTTCTTCGCCTCCGCTTCGAGCAGCAGGTCGTTGACGCGCAGCTCCGTGCCGCGGCGGCGCAGCGCGTAGACCTGCTCCTGCACGCTGAAGATGAGCGGGCGCAGGGCCTCTTCCACGTCGGACGACCTGACCGGCGTGCCGTTGACGGTGGCGAAGACGCGCGCACGCTCGGCGGCGGTGGCCGGCGGGGTCGCCGCCGCGACGAGGACTTTGACCTGCGCGGCGGCGCGCAGCCGGTCGGCCAACGCCTTGGCCGCCGCGCGCTGCCGCTCGGCGCGCAGGTAGTTGACGATGTCGGCCTGCACGACGGGGAACTCCGCCTTGATGCGCGCCCTGTTCTGTTCGTAGAAGGCGCGGGCGTCCGCCTCGGTCGGCTCCGCCGCCTTCGCCGTCACCTCATCCTGGACGAGCTTGAGCGTGCTCGTGCCCCGGCGTCGGGCCTCGGCGTCGAGCAGTCTGGAGTTGATCTGGAGGTCGAGTTCGTTCTTGCGCGCCTCGATCACCTGGCGCTGGAGTTTGCCGATGGCGGCGGCGAGCGGGTCGTCAATCTCCGCGCGGGTGACGCGGACGCCGTTGACGACGGCGAACGCGTCCGCGGGCACGTCGGCCTCGCAGCCGCAGTCTTCCTTCTTCACTTCGACGGCGGCCGCGGCGGCAGCCGCGTGAGGCGGCGGCGCGATCTGTGCCCGCGCCGCGGACGCGGCGCCGACGCTAGCGATGGCAATGCTCAGTAATAAGCGCTTCATGTTCTTCTCCGGCTCGCGGCGCGACTCGTCAGAGAGCGTGACCGCGCGAGCGATTGGTTAACCCTTAATCATTGCGCGCCGGGCGGCGACTAGCTCGGCGTAATCCATTTGCTGGCCGGCACGAACTGGCGGTTCGTGAGATCGACCGCGATGACGTAGGCGCCCGCGGCGCCGACGCGGCGGTTCGGGCCGTAAGTTATCGGCGGCGTCAGGCCGGTGTCGAACTCGTAGAGACCTTCGAGCGCCTCGATCAGCTTCTCGCGGCTCAGGTCGCGCCCCGCGCGCTTCAAGCCTTCAAACAGAATCTTGGCGGCGCAGTAGGCGGAGAGCTGCGCCGCGAGGTGACGCGGCGGGAGCTGGTGGCGCTCGGCGAAGGCGCTGAACTCCGCGACGCCGGCGCGCGTCTGATCCGAAGGCGCCGACGGGAAGGCGAGAAAGATTTTCTGCCGGAAGCCGGCCGGCGCGTTGAAGACTTCGGGGCCGGAGAGCGGGCCGGGCAGAAGGACGGTCGGCGTCCAGTCCGCCTTCGCCGCCTCCGCGAGCAGTGCCTTCTCCTCCGCGCCCGAGCCTAAGAAGAGCAGGACGCCGGTCTGACTCGCCTCGCGCGCGAGGCGCGCGGCGTCGAAACTTTCGTGCCGGTACTTGAACACGCTGACGTTCTTCCAGCCGTCTTTGCGAAACTGCTGCTCGACCGAAGCGCCGACGCCCGCGGGCAGATCGTCTTCGGCGTAGACCAGCGCCGCCGCGCTCGACCTGGCGTCGGGCGACTTCTCGCCGGCGAAATCCACGAGCGCGCGCGCCTGCTCTTCCAAACCGGAGAAGAGGTAGAAGACCTGCCGGTTGAGCGGCGCGGCCGTCTGCGGGAAGAGCGTGAAGGGGCCGACGACGGGCACCTCCCTCTCGGCGGCGAGGCGCGTCAACTCTTCTTCCGCGCCGCCCATGACGCCGCCCGTCATGGCGAAGACCTGCTCGCGCTCCAGAAAGCGCTCGGCCTGCGCGCGCGCATCCCCGCCCTTCAACTCGCCGAAGCGCAGCTCGACGCGGCGTCCGTAAATCCCGCCCTGCGCGTTGACCTCCGCGAAGTAGGAGTCGATGACGGCGCGCATCGCCCGGCCGAGTTCGTCCTGCGGCCCCGCCGTCGGCAGGAGGCTGCCCACGGTGATGGTCGTCTCGTTCAGGCCGGGGTCGTGGTCGGCGGACAGCCGCTTCAGGTAGGCGGTCAGGTCGGCCAACTCGTCGCGCGTGAAATCGTAGCGCGGCATGACGGACGCCAGGCGGTTGCCGGAAGGGTCAACGCCCTTCGTGATCGCCCGCGCGAGCGCGGCGTCGTCGAACGGCTGGTGCTTGCGCCCGCTCGCGTGCGTGTGGCCGTAAGGCTTCGTCAGAATTTCCCACGTCAGGTTGCCGGGCACCACGGCGCCCTCCGTCTTGCCCTCGCCGTGCAGGCCGTGGCAACTGCCGCACGTCACCGTGGCCGCCGGCACTTCGAGCGAGGCGTCGCCGAGGTAAGCCAGAACGTCGCGGCCGGCGGCGCTCGTCCCGCGCAGGTAAAGCTCCTTGCCGCGGCGCTCCGAAGGGGTCAGCCCGCCCTCCGCAGGCGTCGGGGCATCGCCCCGTGGCGGGGCGCCGCTCTGCCGCCCCGCGACGCCGACGACGCCCCAGAGCAGCAACGCCGACGCGACGGCCGCGAGCAAAATGGCGCGGCGCGTGGCGGGTGACAGGTGGATTCCTTTGCGCGGGGTGGACGACATACTCTGTCCTTCCTACTTGTCCGTGAGCACGCTCTGAACGAGTTCGACGATCTCGTCGCTCGGCGCGAGGGCGAAGGCTTTCTTCCAGAGCCCCGTCCGCACGTTCCCGACGAGCAGGATCGCCTTGTGATCCTGCTTGTCCGCGACGTACTGCCCGAGCTTGCGCTGCGCCAGCTCGACGTTCGCCTGCTCGCCGGTCAGGAAGTACCAGCCGGGCTTCGCCCCCATCTTCGCGGCGTACTCCTTCAGGCGCTCCGGCGTGTCCATCGACGGGTCAACCGTGAGCGAAAGGATGACTACGTCTTTGCCCATGCGGTCGGCCAGCGCGTCCTGCACGCGCGCGAGGTTGTGGCTCATCGGCGGGCAGCTGCCGTTGCAGGTGGCGAAGAAGGCGTTGATGATGACGACCTTGTCCTTGAGCAGGTCGCTGTAGAGACGCACCCGCTCGCCGTTCTGGTTGACGAGCACGACGTCGGTGAAATACTTCTGCGCGGGCGACGCTTCCGTCGCGGTGTCGCGCGGCAAGGTCGCGGAGGCCAGAGTCGTCGTCTGCGCCCGCGCCGAAAGCGCGCACGCCGCGAGCAGGCAGAGGGACAGCCCCAGCGGGGCGAAGCGAATCTTTCTCATTGGTGGTGCATCTCCTTCATGGCCGAACTGTTCATCGGCTGCTCCGCGGTCGGACTCTTCGTCTGCTGCCCGACCTCTTCAATCGCCGCGAGCAGCTTGGCGGGGGAGGCGAGGCCGTTGGCGCGCGTCCAGACGCCCGTCGCGTCGTTGCCGATGAGGACGACCGGCGAGTGGTCTTCCCGGCTCCCGCTGAAACCCCCGAGGGCTTTCAGCAGCTCGTTGATCTGCGGCAGCGAGCCGGTGACGAACGTCCAGCCGGGCCGGGCCTTGAACTTCGCGCCCCATGCCTTCATGCGCTCCGGTGTGTCGGTCACGGGGTCAACGCTGATTGAAATCAGTCGCACGTCTCCGCCCGCGCGCTCGGCCGCGAGGCTCTGCACCCTCGCGAAGGTCGCGCCCATCGGCGGGCAGATGGTCGTGCAGGTCGTGAAGATGAAGTTGATCGCCACGGTGCGCCCGCGCACGAGGTCGCTGTAGAAGTGGAGCCGGCGGCCCGTCTCGTCGAGCACCTCCACGTCGGGCACGCGGACGGCAGTCTCCTTCGACGCCCCGGCCGCGGCCGCCTCTTCGTGGCCGTGCATCATGTGCTCGTGGTGCGCCATCTCCTGCGCCGCGGACGCGCGCGCGCAGACGAGCGTGTAGACGAGCGACAGGCCCACGAGCAGCGCCGCCCGGCCCGCGCCCAGCATCAACATTTCGTAAAGCGTGAAGATTCCTCTCATCGTTTGGTCTCCGAAGGCTGCGGGCCTTGCGGCCCTGCGGGTTGTTCAGGGCTGCGCGTGCGTGTGCGGCGCGGACTGTGCCGTCGAGCCCGCCGCCGCCGGCGCGGCGACCGCTTGCAGAATTTGATAGGGCAGTTGCTTGTAGCCGAGGCCCTTCGAGGGGCACTGGACGAAGACGTAGTAGACGCCGGACTTCGGCGCGGTAATCTCGACCTCGTAGACGCCGCCGCCGAGCGAGCGCGCCTGCTGCCGATCCGTCCAGTTGCCAGGCGTGAGGAAGGTCAACACGCCGAGGTCTTTCAGGTCGGAGTTCGGCTGCTCGGTCTTGCCGTCGAGCACCTTGAAGCGCAGCCGCGTGGGCGTGCCCACGGTCAGTTTGTGCTCCTTGTAGAGCGGCTCGACCTGGAGCGCAAGCGGCGGGTGCTCGACCGGGTTCGGCTTCACCGCCAGCTCGAAGCAGTTGACGACGCGCGGCGAGTCGGTGAGGAACGCCACGTCATACTTGCCGCTGCCGTCGAGCCGCATGTCTGTCGTGTAGACGCCGGGCGCGGTCTCGCGCAGAGAGCGGTCGAGCACGCGCACGGCGCGCGGCACGCGCCCGTAGTTCTGGTAGCTGCCCGACGGCGCGCCCATGCCCTCCATGTAGTAGTAGACCTGCTTGTCGGCGGGGTTGGCGACGACCATCGAGCCCGGGTCGGGGGCCGTCGCCATCAGGTCGGAGCCGGGCCGGAAGGCGGACTGCCCCGGCGCGAGCTGACCGCCCGGGAAGCGCGTGACGGGGACGGACTTGCCCGTGCCGAGTTCGGCGAGGCGGATCATGCAGACGTTCTCGCTGCCGAGCGAGTGGACGTAGGCGTAATCGTCCGAGAAGGTGATCTGATCCGGCTCCGGCTCGACGGGCACGGCTTGCAGGCGGCGGTTGGTCGCGGCGTCGAAAATCTCGACGACGCCCGCGCGGCGGTTGACGACGAAGCCCCAGCGCCCGTCGCGCGTGAAGCGGACGGCCGCGAGCCCCGGGTCGGTCTGGATGCGCGCGCGCACTTCATGGGCGTCGCCGCCGACGACCGTGACGGTGCCGTCCGCCTCGTCGGCGACGTAGACGGCCCTGCTCAGCGGCGAGACGGCCAGCGCGACGGGGCGCGCGCCCGTCTTGATCTTCTTCACCTCCGCGAGCCTCTGCACGTCAACGACCGAGAGCGTGCCGTCCGTCTGGCTGGTGACGTAGGCGAAGCGGTCGTCGGGCGTGACGGCGATCTCGTGCGCGCCTTCGCCCGCGGGGATGTGCTTGACGAACTTGAGCGCGGACGTGTCCACGACCGACACGCCGCCCGGACTCTTCGCGCCCGGCGGCGAATCGACGCTCACCCATAGGTACTTCTCGTCGGGCTGTAAAAGGAGGCGCGTGGGGCGCAGGCCGACGTTGATGTTCTCGATGACTTTCCAACTCGCCGTGTCCACGACCGCGACCGCGTTCGACGCCGGCATGCTGACGAAGAGGCGGCGGCCGTCGCGGCTCTGCACCCAGTCCTCGCCGGGGCTCTTGAGGAAGACGAGCGTGTACAGCTTCGTCGTGCCGAAGCCGACGAGCGGGTCGATGACCGAGATGTCGGCCTCGTTGTTGAGCGTCAGGATGTAGTAGGTGTTGAGGTCGAAGTCGGGGCGCGTGCTCATGCTGCCTTGCAGGAAGGACTGAATCTTCTCGCGGCACTGCTTCGGGTCGGGCGCGGCGTCGTTGTCGCGCCCGTCGATCCAGACCGACGGGTGCAGGCCCGAGACGGCGCTGCCCGTGGCGGTGTCGGTGATCTTGAATTGCACCGCGGCGTCCTGCCCTTCGACGAGCGCGCCCGCCGGCGAGGCGTCGAGCGGGCGGATTTGAAAGTCAACCGCGATGCCCTCTTTGACCACGCGCTGCGCGCCGCCCGCGGCGGGCGACGCCTGCGGCGCGGCCTGCGCGCTCTTCTCCTGGGCCGCGCAGGGGGCGAGGGGCGACAGCAGCAGAAGCAGCCCGGCGCACAGGAGCGTCCGGACCGCCCGGCCTGTGGCCCGGTAGCGCGTCGTCAGTTCATCCGACAAGCTCTGCGAATTCATCTTCATCTGTTGACCTCGGTCTTCAATCTCGTCTTCGCGCCGCGGCCGGGACACGGCTTCCCTGACGGCCAACGGGCCGCACTACTCCCGGCCGCGCCGGCGGCTCTTGCCGCGGGCGCGTGCGAACATCTCCGCGCCGACCACGACGGCCGGCGGCGTTAAGCTGTGGCGACTTTTATGTTGATGTGAGTCCGGCGACGGCGGAGGTCAGACGGACGGACACAAGGGCACGGGCGAAGGCGAGACTGGGCGACATACTTTACACCTCACGTCAGGGAAGGCGGGCAGCAGACCCTGAATCGATGTCTCTGAGGAGACGGTTGCGTTCCTTTGAGCTGACTCGCGTCGAGTCTGACGGCTGTCGCGTCTTTAACGCGCGAGCGTCATAACGGGTGCCACCCGTTTTGCAAACCCCGTGCCCGTGACGTGAGTCACGCCGACTGCAACGCAATTAGCACGGAAAGGTTGAATGAATAGTGAGTCCGACGCCGCGGGCTCTGAGTGGAGACCCCGCGCGAGTGTGTTTCATCCTGCATCACTCGCGCGGGGCTGTGTTATGTGGTGAAACATGGGAGGCCGCCTTCAACGCGCGGGAGGGGCGGCGCAGTCCGCGAGCGCCCGCTCGACCAGCGTGAGGATGTCGGACGGCAGGAAGGGCTTCGGCAGGACGCAGAGTGCACCGCACGCGGCGGCCGCCGCCCGCAGGGCCGGGCTGGCGTGGGCGCTGATGACGATGACGGGGCAGGCGACCGCGCGACCGCGCAGGGCGTTGAGCACGTCGAGGCCGGTCATGTCCGGCAGTTGATAATCCGTGATCGTGAGGTGGAAGTGGCGCGCGGCCGACAGCTCAAGCCCTTCGCCGCCGGTGGGCGCCAGCGCGGTCTCGTAGCCGTAATCCTCAAGGATTGTTTTGAGCGCGTCGGCCACGCTCGGTTCGTCGTCAATGACTAAGACTCTGGCTCTGCGCATCGTTGTGCCTCGTCTGAGGCGAAATCTCAGGCTGTGGTTGCCTCCCGCCAACTTGCAAGCGCAGGGCCATCGCCTCAAGCCGGGAGCGCGGGCATCCTTGCCCGCCATGAGCGCGAAAGCGCGAAGGCCGTGAGACATTAAGCCTCAACGTCGAGACGTAACGCTTCACGGCTAAGCGTGCTCAAGCACGCTTTGGCGGGCAGAGATGCCCGCGCTCCCGGCGAAGAGCGCTCTTATTCCTTCTCACAAGGCGGCGCGTCTACGTGTCCGGCTCTTCTCGGCCCTGGCCGAGGCCCATGCGCTTCAGCATGCGGTAGAGGGTCGGGCGGTGGAGGTCGAGTATCTCGGCGGTCTTTTTGATGTTGCCGCCGGTGCGCTCCAGGGTCTGCTCGACGGCCTCGCGCTCTATCTCTTCGAGCGTCAGGTAGGGCGGGATGACGCAGCGGAACTCCTGCGCGTGGCCCCCTTGCAGGTGCGGGGGCAGGGTGTCCGGCGTCAGCTCTTCGCCGCGACAGAAGAGCAAGGCCCGCTCGACGACGCTCTCCAGCTCGCGCACGTTGCCGGGCCAGTCGTGGCGCGCGAGCAGCACGAAGGTCTCGGCCGAGATGCGCCTGACAGGCTTCTTGTACTTGGCCGCGTAGCGCTCAAGAAAGTGTTCGGCCAGCAGCGCCAGGTCGTCGGGGCGCTCGCGCAGCGGCGGCACTTCGATCTTGATGGTGCTGATGCGGAAGTAGAGGTCTTTGCGCAGCACGCCCTCGCGCACGGCCTCCGCGGTGTTGCGGTTGGTGGAGGCGACGAGGCGGAAGTCCACAGCCGTCTCCTGCTCGTCGCCGAGGCGGCGCACCCTCCGCTCTTGCAGCACGCGCAGGAGCTTGGTTTGCAGGTGGACGGGCATCTCCGCGATCTCGTCGAGGAGGAGCGTGCCGCCCTCGGTGATTTCGATGAGGCCGCGCTTGTCGCGGTCGGCCCCGGTGAACGCGCCCTTCTTGTAGCCGAAGAGTTCCGACTCGATGAGGTCGCGCGGGATGGCGGCGCAGTTGATCTTGGTGAAGGGGCGCTCGGCGCGGCTGCTGCGGCGGTGGAAGGCGGTGGCGATCAGCTCCTTGCCCGTGCCCGACTCGCCCTCGATGAGGACGGAGGCGTCGGAGAGCGCCGTCGCGCGGACGGTCTCGAAAATCTGGTGCATCTGCGGGCTGCGCCCGATCATGTCGAAGTCCGACTCCTGGTCGGAGAGCTTGCGCTTGAGCGCGTGGTTCTCGCGCCGGATGGCGGCGAACTGGAGCGCGCGCTCCGCCAGCAGCAAGACCTGGTCGGGCGTGAACGGCTTTTCGAGGTAGTAGTAAGCGCCCTTCTTGATCGCCTCGATGGTGATGTCGAGCGAGCCGTGCGCGGTCATCAGGATGACTTCGGTGTCGGGGCCGTCCTGCTTAATCCGCGTGAGGAGTTCGAGGCCGCTCAAGTCCGGCAGGCGCAGGTCGGTGAAGACCAGCTGGAAGGGGCGCTCGCCGAGCAGCCCGACGGCCTGCGCGCCCGTCTGCGCCGCGGCGACCCGGTGGCCGCGCTCTTCGAGAATGAGCGAGAGCGCGTCGGCGACGCTCGGCTCGTCGTCCACGACCAGGATGTTTGTGCGGTGCGGCATCAATCTCCCCCCCGTGGCAGTCTGACCTGAATCCGCGTGCCCTCGCCCGGCCGGCTCTCGACCCGAATCTCGCCCGCGTGCTGCTCGACGATCTTGCGCGCGTAGGGCATCCCTAAGCCCAGCCCGCGACTCTTCGTCGTGTAGAACGGCTCGAAGACGCGCCCGACCTGCTCCGCGGTCATGCCGCAGCCCGTGTCCGCGACCTCCAGCCACACGTCGCCGCCCTCGGCGCGCGTCGTGACGGTGAGCCGCCCGCCCGCGGGCGACATCGCCTGCACGGCGTTGAGCAGCAGGTTGACGAGCGCGGCGCGGAACGACGCCTCGTCGAGCACGACGGCGGGCGCGTTCAAGTCCAGATGTACTTCGACACGCGCCGCGCCGATCTGCGGCTCCAGCAGTTGCACCGCGTCCTGCGCGAGCGCGTCGAGGTCGGCGGGCCGGAACGTGAGGTTGAGCGGGCGCGCGAAGTTGAGGACTTGATCCGTCGTGCCCGAGAGGTTCTCGATGCCGTTGACGATCTTGTCGAGGAGCGTGAGGTCGCTCTCCGTCAGCCTGTCCGCGACCTTGTTCTTCAGGTGCAAGACGTAGAGTCGCAGGCCGGCGAGCGGGTTCTTCACCTCGTGGGCGACCTGCGCGGCCATCTGGCCGAGGGCCGCGATCTTCTCGTTCTGCGCGAGCTGCGCCTGCATCCGGCGCATCTCCTCTTCGCCGCGGCGCGTCTCCGTCAGGTCTTTGATGACGGCCACGCTCCCGTCGAGTTCGGCGTCCGAGGTCTGCACGGGGGCGAGCGCCAACGAGGCGACGAAGGTCTGGCCGTCGGCCCGCCGCGCCGTGATCTCCGACGGCCGGCCCGCGCCGCCGTCTGCCGGCCCGCCCGGCAGAAACATGTCCGGCCCTGTCTCATCACCCGCGGCGGCGAGTGTGCGGGCGGGACGGCCCGCCATCTGCCCGGCGGTGTAGCCGAACATCAACTCCGCGCCGCGGCTGAAGAGCGTGACGCGGCCCGCGCAGTCGGTGACGATGATGGCGTACTCGACGGAGCTGTCGAGCACGGCCTTGAGAAAGTTGCGCGCCCCGACCAGCTCGGACGTGCGCTCGGCGACGACACGCTCCAACCCCTCGGCGTGCCGCGCGACCTCCCCTTCGAGCCGGCGCTTCTCGTCGCTGAGCTGCCGCCGCTCGACGGCGCGCGCGACCGCCTTGACGAGCACCTCCTTGGTCACGGGCTTGGGCAGAAAGTCGTAGGCGCCGGCCCGGACGATCTCCGGCAGCAACGAGAGGTTAGGCTCGCCGGTCATCATGATGACGGGCAAATCGGGGTCGCGGCGGCGCAGTTCGGCGAGCAGCTCGACGCCGCTCCGGCGGGGCAGCACGATGTCCACGACGGCGGCGCCGAAGCGCCCGCCGTCGAAAGCCTCGACCGCGCTGTCGAAGTCCTGCGCCACCGCCACCTCGTAGCCCGCGCGGCGCAGGAGTTCGGCCATCGTCCAGCGCAGGCTCGGCTCGTCATCCACCAGCAGGATTGTCCGCATCCCCGCCCCCCTGTCCGTTCACGGCCGGAAGCCTGATGATGAAGCGCGTGAATTCTCCCTCGACACTTTCGACGCCGATGGTGCCGCCGTACTCGCGGATGATGGCGAAGCTCAAGCTCAGGCCGAGCCCCGTCCCACCCTTGTCCCGCCGCGTCGTAAAGAAGGGGTCGAAAATCTTGCCCAGGTGGCGCGCCTCGATGCCGGTGCCGTTGTCGTAGAATTCGAGCCGGGCGAACCGCCGCCCGTCCCTCTCTTCGGGGCAGCCCTTAATCCGAAAGACCTTCGCCCCCGACCCCTTCGAGCGCAGGGCGTGCTGCGCGTTGCTGATCATGTTGACGATCACCTGCCGCAGGCGCGAGTTGTCGGCGGAGACCGGCGGCAGGTCGGGGGCGAGGTCTAGCTCCAGCCGGATGTCGTCCCTCTCCAACTGGTGGCCGAAGAGCGAGACCGAGGCCGCGACCGCCTCGGCGATGTTGACCCGCCGCCGGTCGTACTCGTCGTGGCGCGCGAAGGTCAGGAGGTCGCGGACGATCTTCGTGATGCGCTGCCCCTCGTCGATGATGCCGTCGAGCATCCGCTCCTCGCCGGGGGGGCGGGGCTCGTCCGTGTCCTTGAGCAGTTGCGCGAAGTTGATGATGCCGTTGAGCGGGTTGTTAATCTCGTGCGCGACGCCCGCCGACAGCTCGCCGATGGAGGCCAGCTTCGACGACTGGAAGAGCTGCAACTGCATCTCGTCCTTCTCCGCCTCCAGCCGCTTCCGCAGGGAGATGTCGCGCAGCAGCAGGAGGATCAGGCGCTCGCCGTCGATGACGAGCGAGCTGAAGGAGAAGAGGACGGGGCGCCTTTCGCCCGAACTCAGGCGGATCGTCAGCTCGCCGTCGCCCTCGGCCGCCCCGCGCAACATCTCGCGCAAAGGGCACGCCTGCCGGGCCTCGGCGTTCTCCGAGAAGAACTCGTCGATGCGCCGGCCCAGCAGTGCGCCGGGGGTCTCGTCCAGCGTCCGGGCGAACTGGCCGTTGACCTCCGCGAGCCGGAAGTCCGCCGCGTGCAGCAGGCCGATGCCGTCGTTGGCCTGCTCGAAGAGGGCGCGGTAGCGCCCCTCGCTCGCCCGCAGCCGGTGCTGCTGGCGGTTGACGAGCCGGAGCAGCAGGGTGACGACGATGACATCCACCGTCGTCGAGATGAAGAAATGTTCGACGCGCTGCTCAGTCCGCCAGCGCTCTTCGGCGGGGACGGCGGCGTAATGCCTGTCGATCCAGGCGAAGACGGGCCTGTTCAGCAACTTTTCCCACGCGAAGATGACGGTCAGGGTAATCCCGACAGTGAGGGCCGTAAAGAAGAGGATGAGTCTGGCGTTGCCGTCTTTTAACATGCTCGGTTCGGGGAGCGGGCAGAGTTGTAGCTTCGTAACAGAGGATTTCGTACCGAGGGGGCAAGCGACCGCGCCGGATTCGTTGTTTGAATGGAGACCGAACGGCACGGAGGTGAGTAAGTCCGCAAAAACTCTTCGCTAAGAGCAGTAAGCTTAACCAGAGAAACTACCTCTGTCAACCGCATGATGGTTGGTACGGTTGCGGCGCGCTCAACAGACCCCGAGGCTGTCGATGCAATTCATTCTTCCCGGCCGCTGCCGTCGGCGGTGGGGGTCGTTCTTCCTGGTATACATCTTGCTGCGCCTTCGCGTGCGGACTACATTCTGCGCACCGCTCGCACGGCCTTTGGCACCCCGAGGGGGCTTCACTTTTTGCGGCGTATCCGGCAGACAACTCTCAGGACATGCTTCGTCCTCGCCAGGCCCATCCTGGCGGCGGCGCTGCTGCTCTGTGTCGTGTCGGGTGCCCTGCCGGCCGAGGCGGTTCTCAACCCGAACGGCCTGATGCCTTGCTGTCGCGGCATGAAGGGGACGGCCGGGGACGACTCCTGCCCGATACATTTCGGCGCGCGCAAAAAGCCCTTGCGGGTCGCGCAGCACGACCCCGCGTGCGGGGCCGTGCGCCTCCTGCGAGCGGTGGCCGGAACTCCGTTCGCGCCCCCGCAAGATTATTTAGAACAGTCCCATTCCCTCGAACACACACAGGACGAAGTAGAACATAACCACGGCGAGAGTGTTTCACCGCGAAACACTCCGCGGCGGCGGCAGCCATCCGCGGGCGTGGCTTCGCTCGGCAAGCCCTGCTCTTTAGATTGTTGCGGCGCCGCGAGTTCTCTTTCCGGCGTGAGGCGTCCGAGACAGGCGGCGGCGCTCACGGACAACCTCCGCCCGCGACGGCCCACCGCCGAGGCGCACAAGCGCTCGCCCTCCGCTCAACTCAAGGCCGCTTCGGCACAGCGCCGGAGCCGCCCGCCACGCGCCCCTCCGGCCGCTCCCTCGGTAAGCCCGACAGCTTAATCGACGAGGACTTCTCCGCGCCGACCCTGACACGGCCGTCACCCGGCGGCGGGGAACCTTTCCCGGAGAGATCGCGATGAAAACCCTGAGAAGAGGCGGGGCCGTAGTGTCGGCCTTCCGCGTCGCCGTGCTCGGCGCTGCGCTCATACTGACTACGGGTGCGGCACAGGCGCGCGCACAGCAGACGGTGACTTCTGCCACGCTCGGCGGGCGCGTCGAGGACGCGAACGGCGCGGCGCTGCCCGGCGTCACAGTCATTGCCACCCAGACCGAGACCAATCAAAGTAAGACATCCACGACCGACGAGGAGGGGCGCTACCGCTTCTCCTACCTGCCCGTCGGCGCTTACGTGCTGAAGGTCGAGAAGTCGGGATTCACGGCGCTGACCAGAAGCCTGACGCTGACGGTCGGGCAGGCGCTCGACCTGCCGCTCGCGCTGACAGTCGCGGGCGTCGCCGAGAACGTGCAGGTCAGCTCTGCGGACGCGGCCACCATCGAGACGGGACGCACGCAGGTCGCCGAGACCGTCCTGCCGAAGGACGTGGAGAGTCTGCCCTTGAACGGCAGGAACTTCCTCGACCTCGCGCTGCTCCTGCCCGGCGTCTCGCGCACCAACACGGGCAGCGTCCAGCGCTTCGCGGAGACCTCGGCCGTGCCCGGCACGGGCATCTCCGTCGCCGGTCAGCGCAACCTCGCGAACAGTTTTATCGTGGACGGCGCGAGCGCCAACGACGACTCGGTCGAGCTGGCCGGGACTTATTACAGCCAGGAGGTCATCCGCGAGTTCCAGGTCGTCACCTCCGGCGCGGTCGCCGAGTTCGGGCGCGCCTCGGGCGGCTTCGTCAACATCGTGACGCAGTCCGGGACGAACGACGTGCACGGCAAGGCTTACGGCTTCCTGCGCAACCAGCGCCTCGACGCGCGCAACCTGCTCGCGCCGTCGAAAGACCCTCTGACGCAGACGCAGTACGGCGGGAGCTTCGGCGCGCCGATCATCAAGAACCGCACCTTCTTCTTCGGCAACGTCGAGCAGACGCGCCGCAACGACTCGAACGTCATCACCATCGCGCCCGCGAACGTGACGGCCATCAACCAACGGCTGCGCGCGGTCGGCTACGGCGGGCCGCTCGTCCAGACGGGCCTCGTGCCGGGCGGCTACGACACGACGAACCTCTTCGCACGCCTCGACCATCAGCTCGACGGGAGGAACGCTTTCACGGCGACTTATAACTTCTACGACATCGGCGCCGTCAACGCGCGCACGGTCGGCGGGCTGAACTCGGTCAGCCGCGGCACGAACCTCGACAATGAGGATCACACCGTCAACCTCCAGAACGTCACGACCGTGGGCTCGCGCTCGCTCAACGAGCTGCGGTTCCAGTTCAGGCGCAGCCGCCTCTCCGCTCCGGCGATTGACCAGACCGGCCCGGCCGTCAACGTCAACGGCGTGGCGAGCTTCGGCACGGCGACCTCCTCGCCGACCGAGAGGAACGTTGACCTTTACCAGTTGACGGACAACTTCAGCCTCCTGCGCGGAGACCACTCGCTCAAGTTCGGCGGCGAGTACCTCTACAACGACCTGAACATCGGCTTCCCCGGCGCGCTGCAAGGCGTCTACACGTTCACGAATCTTGCCAACTTCCTGACCGGCAATTACAGCCAGTTCCAGCAGGCGTTCGGCGCGCCGTCGCAGGCGCAGCAGAACCCGAACGTCGGACTCTTCGCGCGCGACGAGTGGAAGGTGCGGCGCGACCTGACGCTCAACGTCGGCGTGCGCTACGACCTGCAATTCCTGCCCGACCCCATCGAGACGGACACGGACAACGTCGCGCCGCGCTTCGGCTTCGCCTACTCGCCCAACGAGAAGACGGTCATCCGCGGCAGCTACGGCCTCTTCTACGACCGCATCCCGACGCGCGCCACCTCGAACGCCTTGCAGCGCGACGGCTCGAAGTACGTCGTCGCCATCCTCTCGCGCACGAGTCCGGGCGCGCCCGTCTTCCCTAACGTTCTCGCCGCGCAGCCGTCGGTGCTGACGACGAGGCCGAGCGTCACTCGCATCGACCCCGACATCGAGAACAGCTCAAGCCGGCAGGCGAATTTGCAGATCGAGCGCGAGCTGCCGTGGGATTCGTCCCTCTCGGTCGGCTACATCCGCCTGCGCGGGACGCACATCATCCTTTCCCGAAACGTCAACGTCCCGCGCTGCTCGGCTGTGATTGACTCGAACTTGTGTAGACCGAATCCGGACTTCGGGAACGTCTCGCGCTTCGAGGGCTCGGGCGATTCTTACTACGACGGGATGGTCGTCTCCTTCAACAAGCGGCAGGGGCGTTGGGCGACCACGCGCATCTCCTACACGCTCTCGAAGGCGATTGACGACTCGGGGAACTTCTTCTTCTCGACGCCGCAGGACAACTTCGACCTGCGCGGCGAGAAGGCTCTGTCCGACAACGACCAGCGCCACCGACTGACCGTGAGCGGGACTTTCGACACGCCCGCCACCTTCGAGAACAGGCTCGCGCGCGGGGCGCTCGGCGGCTTCCGGGTGAGCTACATCTTCACCTACGCGTCGCGCCTGCCCTTCAACGTGCTGGCCGGGAGCGACCTCAACGGCGACTCGAACAACAACGACCGCCCGCGCGGGCTGGGCCGGAACACCGGGCGCGGCTTCGACTTCGCCTCGTTCGACCTGCGCCTCGCGCGCCGCTTCCACCTCACGGAGAAGCTCGGCCTGGAGTTGCTCGCCGAAGGCTTCAACCTTTTCAACCGGGCGAACTTCAGCGTGCCGAACAACAACTTCGGGACGGGCGCACAGCCGCCCGCCACGTTCAGGCAGCCGACCGCCGCCCTCGACCCGAGGCAGATTCAACTCGGGTTCCGGCTCAACTTCTAACCTGCGCAGTGAGAAGGAGAGCCCGTGTATGAGGAAAGAAGTGATGTCGAGTATCAAGCCGACTGCCCGCGCGGCGTTCGCCACCCTCTGCGCCTTGCTGGCGCTGACGGCGAGCGGTTGCACGCGGACTACGACGCAGGTCGAGAAGCCTCGGACGCCCGCGGCGGACACGGCGACCGCGACCGTCAAGGCAACCGCCGCCCCGGCCGTCCGCGTCTCGGCGGAGGGGGCGGAGGCGGCCGAGCCGGCCGTGGCGACCGCGCGCGACGGCACGGCCTACGTCGCCTGGGTCGAGCACCGCGGCAAGGAGGCCGACGTCTGGCTCGCCCACCTCGACCGCGAAGGCAAGACGTCGGGCACGCCGGTTCGCGTCAACCCGCAGGCCGGCCAAGCCACGGCCTGGCGCGGCGACCCCCCGACGCTCGCCGTCTCGCCCGACGGCGCCGTCTACGTCGGCTGGACGGCCCGCGACGAGGCGGCCGAGCACGCCGCCACGCTCTACCTCTCGGCCTCGCTCGACGGCGGCCAGAGCTTCGGGCCTCCGTCGAAGGTCAACGACGACGCGCGGCCCGGCGTCCACGGCATGCACTCGCTGGCCGTCGGGGAGGGCGGAAGGGTCTTCGTGGCCTGGCTCGACGAGCGCGACATCGAGCCCGTCGCGGCCGACCCCGCGAGCGCGCCCGCGCACATGCACACGGAGAGCAACCGCGTCGTCTACTTCGCCTCGTCGGCCGACGGCGGCCGAACCTTCTCGCGGAACGTGAAGGTGGCGGGCGAAGTCTGCCCGTGCTGCAAGACCTCGCTCGCCGTCGGGGAGGACGGGCGGGTCTACGTGGCGTGGCGGCAGGTGCTGCCCGGCAACTACCGGCACATCGCGGTCGCCGCTTCGGCGGACGGGGGGCGGAGCTTCTCTCCCGCTTCAATCGTGAGCGACGACCGGTGGGAGCTAGCGGGCTGCCCCGTCTCCGGCCCGGCGCTCGCGGCCGGGGCGGGCGGACGCTTGCGGGTGCTCTGGTACACGGCGGGTGAGGCGGGACGGCCGGGCCTCTACTGGGCGGAGTCAAACGACGGCGGGCGCACCTTCTCGCCGCGGGCGGCGCTCGCCGAGACGGGCGGGCGCGGCACGCCCGTCCTGCTCAGGGGCGCGGGCGGCGGCTTCAAGGCTGTGTGGGAAGGCAGCGACGGGGCGACGCCCGTCACCATGACGGCCGGGTTGAACGTTGAAGGCCGCCCCTCGGAGCCTTCTGCGCTAATAAGCGGGGGCGCGCTTCCGGCGGCGGTCGAGTCGGGCGGTAAGCTCTTCGTCGCGTACATCGGCGCGGGCGCCGAAGGTCACACCGTCTGGGTCACGCGCGTCGGCGACGACGGCGCAGGCGCTCAGGATGGACGAGAGCCCTTTGCCGCCGTGGTCTACCAAGGCCGCGGCGGCGTCAAGGCCGTGGCTGCCTCGCCACCTCTTACCGCCGCGTCGTCTCAGCCTTCGAGCAAAGTCGGGTTTATAATACCCGGCCGTCAATAACTCGGAGCGCCGGAATCCATGCGGGCGTGGCGTGGTCGCCGAACGTGCCGCCGCGCTTCAAGTCTTCGCCGCAGCCGGGCGGTGAGCAGACTAAGAAGAGAATCGAGTGGAGGACTCAGACGATGGAACTCAAAAGAAGCGGCTCGCAGCCGTCGGGCAGAGGGCCGGAGGAGTATTTCACCGGCAGCGTGCGCATCGACCCGCTCATGCAGACGGCCGAGCCGGCGCGCGTCAGTTGCGCGCTCGTCACCTTCGAGCCGGGCGCGAGGTCTGCGTGGCACTGGCACCCGCTCGGGCAGACGCTCGTCGTCACACAGGGCTGCGGCTGGGTGCAGAGCGAGGGCGGCCTGAAGGTGGAGATACGCGCGGGCGACGTGGTCTGGTGCCCGCCCAAAGAGAGGCACTGGCACGGCGCGACCTCGACGACCGCGATGTCGCACATCGCCATTCAGGAGGCGCTCGACGGCAAGGTCGTCGAGTGGATGGAGAAGGTCAGCGACGAGCAGTACCAGGCTAAACCGAGCCGGCCCTGACCTTGAGCCGCCTCATACAAAGGGCATGGCGTCGGATCGTGACCGGCACGACTGGCACGCGCGCCTAAAACAGATGCTTTGAGGGCCGACGAATAAGCGGTATTCGTCGGCCCCCTTGCTACTTATCCGTAAATGTAACCCTCGACCCCTCCGGCTCAGGAGAAGCAGTGCATGGGCCGATTGTTCAGGACTGTGACGGCTCCGGGGCGGCACCACCGGCCACAAAGAAATAGCCTGTTAAAGGCGCGGCTGCTATGATTAGCCTTCCCTTTAACACGAGGAGAACGCCTTTCGAGTAGTCAGGGGTCGGCCGCGGTATGAGCAACATTTTAATTGTAGACGATTCACCGACCATGCGGCGGATGGTGACGGCCTCGCTTCGCGCCCTGCCGGGCGCCAGCTTCGGCGAGGCGGGCAGCGGCCTCGAAGCGATAGAGCGCGTGGCGCTCGCACCCGTACACCTGATCATCCTCGACCTGAACATGCCGGACATGCACGGCCTTGAGGTGCTGGATTTCCTGCGGCGCCACCAGGCTTACAAGGACATCCCCGTCATCGTGCTGACGACCCGGGGCGACGCGGCGAGCCGCGCGAACGCGCTCGCCGCGGGCGCCTCCCTGTACCTGACCAAGCCGTTCGCGCCGCAGACGTTGGCCGCGCAGGCGCAAGCCTTACTGCACTCTCATCCGGAAAGGGCCTAGTGTCAGACTCCAACCCCGACGGCGGCGAGTTCTTCGCGCAGTTCCTCGACGACTACTTCGCCGAGTGCGACGAGCACCTGACGCTCGTGCGCCGCCACCTGCTCGCACTCGAAGAGCGGGCCGGGCGCGCGGGCGTAGACCACGCCCTGCTCGACGAGCTGTTCCGCAGCTTCCACACGCTCAAGGGCATCTCCGGCATGGTCGGCCTCGGCGAGGCGGAACAACTCGCCCACCACATGGAGAGCTACCTGCGCGCCCTGCGTCAGGGCGAGGCGCGACTCGGACAGGAGGGCGTCGAGGCGCTAATGGTGGGCGTGGTGACGCTCGAACAGGTCATCGCCGCGCGCCGCAAAGAGGAGGACGCCCCCGACATCGACGCCACCGTCGCGCGTCTTCAAGCGGTGGTGAACGAGTCGGCCGGCGAGCCCGTTCAACCCACGCCCGCGGGCGACGTTGACAACGAAACAAGCGCGGAGTCCGAAGGTGGCGCGTCGCGTTCGGGCCGCGCCGGGGCTGCCCGTACGTGGCGTTTCGAATTCGCGCCGACGCCCGCGCTCTCCGAGCGAGGCGTCAACGTCAACAGCGTGCGCGCCCGTTTGCAAGAGGTCGGGGAGATACTGCGGGCCACCCCGCACGTCAGGGGGCAGGGTCAGATTGTCTTCGAGTTCGTCGTCTCGACCGACGCGGACGAGTCGGTCTTCGCCGGTTGGAGCGAGGACAATCTGACCTACGCGCCGGTCGAAGAGTCCGCACAAGGCAAGGCTCAATCGCCGTCGAGTCAGGCACGCGCCAACGACGCCGAAGGGGCCGCCGGCCCTGTGCCTTTCTCGACCTCGTCGGGCGGGGCGATGCTCGCGCCGTCGAACGTGGTGCGGGTCGAGCTGTCGCGGCTGGACGATTTGATGAGGCTCATCGGCGAGCTGGTCACGAGCCGCGCGCGCATGGAGGACGGGCTGAAAGGTTTGAGGCGGAGCGTGCCCCCGGCCGAGTGGCGCGCGCTGCAAGAGACGAACGCGGCGATGGCTCGGCAACTGCGCGACCTGCGCGAGGGCGTCATGCGCGTGCGGATGGTGCAGGTCGGCGAAATCTTCGAGCGCATGAAGTTCGTCGTCCGCGACCTCGCGCGCGAGAGCGGCAAGGAGATCAGGCTCGAACTTCAGGGGCAGGAGACAGAGATCGACAAGTTCCTCGTCGAGCGCATGATGGATCCGCTCCTCCACCTCGTGCGCAACGCCGTCAGCCACGGGCTTGAGACCGTGGCCGAGCGCGTCGCCGCGGGCAAGCCGCCCGAGGGCAGGCTCGCGCTGCGCGCCGCGACCGCGGGCGACAACGTGCTGGTCGAGATTACGGACGACGGGCGCGGCATAGACGCCGAAAGGGTTCTGACGCGCGCGCGGGAACGCGGCCTGGTTGCGGAAGACGCGCGCCTCGACGACGAGTTGTTACTGCAACTGATTTGCACGCCCGGCTTCTCGACGCGCGACGAGGCCGACCGCGCCAGCGGGCGTGGCGTCGGGATGGACGTGGTCGCCAGCACCGTCGCGGAACTCGGCGGCACGCTCACGCTCTCGACCGAGAAGGGGCGCGGGACGCGCTTCACGGTCGAGCTGCCGCTGACGCTCGCGGTCGCGGACGCGCTCATCGCCAGCGTCGGCGGGCAGAGGTTCGCCTTCCCGCAGTCGGCGGTGCGCGAGATCATCGAAGTCGAGCCCGCGTCGGTGAAGGTTCTGGAGAAGAACGAAATCGTCTCGTACCGCGGCGGCGTGCTGCCGCTGCTGCGGCTGTCGCGCCTCTTCGACCTCGGCGAGCAGACGGAAAAGCCCTTCCACGTTTTCGTCATCGGCAGCGGCGCGCACGCCGTCGGGCTGGTCGTCGAACGCGTCATCGGGCAGAGGGAGATAGTCGTGCGCGGGCTGAACGACCCCTTGGTGAAGGTCGCGGGCGTCGCCGGCGCGACCGACCTCGGCGACGGGCGCCTCGTGCTCATCCTCGACGTGGCCGCACTCAAGGGCGTGGCCTCGGGCGAGCGGCGGCCCGGAAGAGACGCGCGCGCGCGAACTCCGCGGTGACGGTTTGAACGACCATGACGAACATGCAGAACGAAGCCGAGCCCTTCATCCTCTTCGAGCTGGCCGGGACGACCTACGGCGTCCGCAGCCGCTTCGTGCAACAGGTGGAGATGATCGAGCACGTCACGCCCGTGCCGAACGCGCCCCCGGCCGTCGAGGGCGTCGTGCTCGCGCGCGGCCAAGTCATCCCGGCGCTCAACCTGCGCGCGCGTTTCGGCTTTGAACGCATTGCTTTCGACCTGCGCTCGCGCCTTGTAGTTGTCAGCACGGGCGGGCGCACGCTCGGCCTCGTCGTGGACTCGGCGCGGGAGTTCCTGCGCATCCCCGAGGCGGCCGTCGAGCCGCCGCCCGAAGCCATCACGGGCCTGAGCGGGAAGTACCTCGAAGGCGTCGCGACCATCAAGGGGCGGATAATTTTAGTCCTCGACCTCGACGAAGTGATTGACCTCGGCGAGCTACAGTTGAACGCCGAAGCGCCCGCGGCGTCGGCGTGACGTTAAGGGACTTTGTTGAAGGTAAAGCAATCATCACGACACTTCTGGCGGGTAGCCTGAAGACTTCGGCCAACGGGAGACGGACATGGCAACACAGTTGAGCGGCGCGGGCGTCGGCGGCGGCAGCACGGGGCGTGTGCGGGAACAGGCGGGACAGGTCGCGGAGGCGGCCCGCGAGATCGCGCGCATCGCGGACGAGGTGACGGCAGGCGCGGAGGCGCAGACGCGCTCGCTCGACTCGGCCGTCAGCCTCGCCAACGAGATGACCGCCTCGCTCGGCGAGACGACCACGCAGGCCGAGTCCATCGCGACCTCGACGGAAGAGCTCGTCTCCTCGATCAACGAGACGGCGGCCTCCGTCGAGCAGGTCAGCGCGAACTCCGCGAGCCTCGCCGCCTCGGTCAACGAGACGGCGGCCTCCATCGAGGAGACGGCCCGCTCCATCGAAAGCGTCACCGGTAGCGCGCAGGAGATGGCGACCTCCGCCGAGGAGGTGACCTCCGCGATGAACGAGATCGCGGCCTCCGTCAAAAGCGTGAGCGACGACACCGAGGCGCTCGCCGCCTCGGTCAGCCAGACCGCCGTCAGCATGGAGCAGGTGTCGCGCTCCGTTGACAGCCTCTCGGGGAACGCCGACGACCTCACGGTCTCGGCCGAAGAGACGGCCTCGTCGATTAACGAGATGGCGGCCTCCATCGAAGAGGTCTCGGCCATGACGGAGAACCTCGCCTCGACGGTCGAGGAAGTTTCAACGTCGATGGAGGAGATGGCGCGCTCCGTGCAGGGCGTCGCGCAGAACACCGAGCGCATCACCGAGGCGGCGACGGGCGCGGCGACCAGCGCGGCCCAGATGGATCGCTCTTTGCGCTCGGTCGCCGCGATGACCAAGCAGGCCGAAGAGGTCGCGGGCCGCGTCTCGCGCGAGGCCGAGCAGGGCGGCGCGGCGGCGCAGAAGTCCATTCAGGGGTTGGGGCGCGTCCGCACTTCGATGGAGCAGTCGGCGGCGGTCATCCGCGAGATGGGTAAGCGCTCGAGTGAGATTGGCGGCATCGTCAACACCATCAACGTCATCGCCGAGCGCACCAACATGCTCTCGCTCAACGCCTCCATCGAGGCGGCGCGCGCGGGCGAGGCGGGGCGCGGCTTCGCCGTCGTCGCCGAGGAGATACGCAACCTCGCCGACCGCTCGGCACAGGCGACCGCCGACATCGCCGCCATCATCAAGGCGTTGCAGGACGTGGTGCAGGAGGCCGTCGCGGCGTCGAGCGAGGGCGTGCGCGTGGCGGAAGAGAGCGGTCGCCTCGCGGAGGAAGGCTCCGAAGGGCTGCGCCGGATTCTGAACGGCGTCAACGAGACCGCGCAGATCGTCAGCCAGATTGCGCGCGCCACCGACGAGCAGTTGGGCGCGAGCGCGCACGTCGTGACAGCCATCGACACGACCGCGGCGCAGGCCAAGCAGACCACGGTCGCCACGGGCGAGCAGGCGACGGCCGCGCAGGAGATCGTCAGGGCGACGGCGCACATGCGCAAGACGGCGAAGGAGGTCAGTCAGGCGATGAGTGAGCAGGGGCGCGCCGCGCGCGAGATCATCAAGGCCGCGCAGAGCACGACGGCCGTCGCCTTGCAGGTGCGCAAGGCTTCGGGCGAGCAGGCCGCGGCGGTCAAGCAGGTCGCGCAGGCGGTCGAGTCCATGCGCCGGGGCGCGGCCTCGACGGCGCGCGCGCTCGAAGAGCAGGCCACCGCGGGCGAGCAGGTCTCGAAAGAGTCGGAACGACTGGCGCGCATGATCGCGGGGGTCAGCAAGGCGATGGGGGAACAGGCGACGGCCGCCGCCCAGATCACGACCGCCGCGCACGACATGCGCCAGCAGTCCGAACAGGTCGCCAAGGCGCTGGGCGAGCAGGCGCGCGCCGCGCGCGACATGACGAACGCCGTCCAGAGTGTCTCCAAAGAGATCGGGCTCATCACGCGCTCGAACCGCCAACACCTGACCTCGGCCGAGCAGGTGCTCGGCACGTTGACCGAGATACGGAACATCACCGAACGCAACGCGCAGGGAGTCAAGGCCACCTTGAGCGGCACCACGAATTTGATCGAGCGTGCCCAACAACTCGCCGATATCATGGGCGACGCGGAAGGGACGGTCGGGAACGGGGCCGTCGGAACGTCTCCTTCCGGCGCACGCGCGAACGGGAGGGCACGCCGCCGGAAAAAGAGTCAGGTGACCGACGAGGCTTCCGCCGCGGGCGAGTCGGAGAGGCCCGACGGGTCAGAGTAGTAAACGTCGCCGTCGTGCCCCGAAGGATTCAAACCTGGCGCGTGCTTTTGTGTGACCGGAGAGTAGCAACCTGACTTCATCGACCAACCCAATCGGAGTCTTCACCACCGACGCGAGTCTCGTGGTGCAGATATGGGACGCGGCCCTCGAACGTCTGACGGGCATCCCCGCGGACTCGGCCCGCGGGAGGTCGCTCGTCGAACTGATTCCCGGTCTGGAGGAGCGCCGCCTGCTCGCGCGTTTCCGGCGGGTGATAGACGAGGGGGTCGTGGAAGTCCTCTCCCCGGCCTTCCACCGCTACCTGATTCCGTGCCCCCCGGCCGCGCCGTCGGAGCGCTTCGAACACATGCGGCAGCGCGTGACCATCGCGCCCCTGCTTGAGGAAGGCCGCATCGTCGGCGCGCTCGTCACGGTCGAAGACGTGACCGCGCGCATCGAGCGCGAGCGCGCACTCTCCGAACAGCTGGCACACGCGCGCGAAGGCGAGCGCCTCGGCGCCGCGCTCGCCCTCGCCGCAGACGAGTCGCTCGAACCTTCCGGCCCGCTCCTGGGCGCGCTCGGCGACGAGAGCTGGCGCGTGCGGCGCGCGGCCGTGGAAGGGCTGGCCCGCCGCGCGGCCCCCGACGCCATCATGGCGCTCCTCGCTTCGGTGCGCGAGAATCACCACAACCTCGCCGTCCTCAACAGCGCGCTCCAAGTGCTCTCGATGAGCGACGTGGACACGCTCTCGCCGCTCGTCGAATTTTTGAACGGCGAAGACGCAGACCTGCGCATGCAGGCCGCGCTCGCCCTCGGCGAACAGCGCGACGCGCGCGCCGTGCCCGCGCTCATCGAAGCGCTCGAAGACGAGGACGTGAACGTGCGTTACCACGCCGTCGAAGCGCTGGGTAAGCTGCGCGCCGCCGAAGCCGCCGCCGCGCTCGCCGACGTGGCGGAGTCGCGCGACTTCTTCCTCGCCTTCCCGGCGCTCGACGCGCTGAAGCAGATCGGCGACGCGCGCGCCGTCCCGCGCGTCGTGCCGCTGCTCGAAGACGAGTTGCTGCGCGAGGCGGCGGCCGAGCTGCTCGGCGAAGTCGGCGACGAAGAAGCGGTCGCGCCTCTCGCCGAACTGCTCAACACCCCGGACGCCCCGGCGCGCGCCGTGGCGCGGGCACTGGCCGCGCTGCACGACCGCTACGAGAAACTTTACGGCGAGGGCTCTTACATCGCAGACCTCAGCCGCGCGGCTATCAACCCGGCGGGGGCGCAGAACCTCCTTGAAGCTTTAGCGGAGACGGGGGGCGGCGACCTGCGGCAGCTCGCGCTGGTCGTCGGCTGGCTCGAAGGCACGGCCGTCGAGCGCGCACTGACGCGCCTGCTCGGGCAAGCGGACGTGCGCGGCGAGGTGCTCGAAGCGCTCGTGCGTCACGGGGCGGGCGTGGCCGACCTGTTGATTGAGCAACTCGGCTCGGAAGACCTTGAAATTCGTAAGGCGGCGGCCGTCGCGCTGGGGCGGATCGGGGACGCGCGCGCCGTCCACGCGCTGTCGGAAGCCCTCGAAGATGACGAAGAAATGGTCATCGCGGCGGCCGACGCGCTGGCGAAGATCGGCGACCCGCGCGCGTTCGAGCCGCTGCTCGCGCGCGTCGGCGACCGCGTAGCGGCGGTGCGGCAATCGATCGTCGGCGCGCTCAACTCGCTCGGTTCGCCCGAGATGCCTGCGCGCGTGCTGCCGCTCCTCTCGGACGCAGACCCGAACGTCCGCGAGTCGGCGGTCAAGATAGCGGGATACTTCGGCTACAGGGAATGCGCAGACCTTCTGCTTGAGCGTTGCCACGACGAGGACGAGCGCGTACGCCGCGCGGCCGTCGAACATCTTCCGTACCTCGAAGACGAGCGCGCCACGCCCGCACTCGTCCGCGCGTTGCAACACGACACGCCGAAGGTGCGCGCCGCGGCGGCGGCCGCGATGGCGCAGGCGGAGGGGCCGGAAGTCTCGACGCATTTGATTGAGGCGCTTGCCGACGAAGATTCGTGGGTTCGTTACTTTGCCGCGCGCTCGCTCGGCAGGCTAAGTGTGAAGGAGAGCGCGGAGGAAGTCGCGCGACTGGCGCAGAGTGATAAGTCGAATCACGTGCGCATCGCGGCCGTCGAGGCGCTCGGCCGCATCGGCGGGGAGACGGCCGTCCGTGTCGTCTCCCCGCTGGTCAACTCGGCGGAGCCAGACCTCGCGCGCGCGGCCGCGGGGGCGCTCGGGATGTTGAAGGGCTCGGGGACGGAAGAGCCTTAGCCGACGGCCGCGGAGCCCGCGGAGAAAAGTCGCGGGCGGAAGAACAATGGGTTTTCAAACGGGCAGTCTGGGGTTGACCGGCGGGGCGGACAGGCTCCTGCGCGACCTGATCCACGAGCGCACGGGGCTCTTCTTCGACAACGGGAAGGGCGACATCCTGACGGACAAGCTGTCGCCGCTCGTCGTCGAGCGCGGGTTCACGTCGCTGCTCGATTATTACTACCTGCTGAAGTACGACGAGGCGGCGCAAGGCGAGTGGCTGAACGTGATGAACGCGCTCTCCGTCCCCGAGACTTACTTCTGGCGCGAGATGGATCAGGTACGGGCGCTGGTCGAGTGGGTCGTCCCGCGCTGGTTCGAACAGCCCGGCGCGGGGCCTTTGAAGATTTGGAGCGCGGCGTGCGCGACGGGCGAGGAGCCTTTGACCATCGCGCTGGCGCTCGACGAGGCGGGCTGGCTGGGGCGCGCGCCGATTGAGATTTACGGGAGCGACGCGAGCACCGCGGCCGTCGAGAAGGCGCGGCGCGGGGTCTACCGCGAGCGCTCGTTCCGCAACCTGCCCGCACACCTGCGCGCCAGATATTTTACGCAAGAGGGCGCGACAAAAACGTGGCGCGTGGACGCTAAGCTGCACGCCGCAATCGAGTGGCGGGTCGCCAACCTGTTGAACGAGGCGGAGGTCGCGCCGCTGGCGGCGGCGCAAGTCATCTTCTGCCGCAACGTGTTTATATACTTCTCCGACCAGACCATCGGCAGGACGGTGCGCTCTTTCGCCGCGCACATCAGGCCGCCGGGTTACCTGTTCGTCGCCGCCGCGGAGTCTCTGCTGAAGCTGACGACGGAGTTCGAGCTGCAAGAGGTCGGTAATGCGTTCGTGTACGTGAGGCAGCCGGGCGCCGGTTGAAAGACTGCGCGACGCTTCGAGGGCCATTCATGGATAGAGTTCTGAAAGTTCTGGTGGTGGACGATTCCGCCTACGTGCGGAAGGTCGTCAAGCAGATGCTCTCGCGCAGCCCCTTCCTCGAAGTGGTGGGGACGGCGCGCGACGGCCGCGAGGCGCTGGAGCTGGTGGCGCAGCTCGAACCGGACGTGGTCACCTGCGACCTCATCATGCCGGAGCTGGACGGCATGGGTTTCGTGCGCGAGCAGATGGCGCGCCGCCCCCTGCCCATCATCATCATGAGCATCGCCAGCGAGACGGGCGAGGCCGCGCTGACCGCGCTCGACGCCGGGGCCGTGGACTTCGTGCAGAAGCCGACGGCGCTGGCGACCGAGAAGATTTTCGAGGTGAGCGACGAGCTGATCCAGAAGGTGAAGGCGGCCGCCGAGATACCGATGGCCCGCGTCAAAGTCGCGCCGCCGACGGCCGCGGAAGCGCCCCAGCCGCCCGACGCCCCGGTCGCACGCAAAGAGCTGGCGGACGTGGTGGTCATCGGAATCTCCACCGGCGGGCCGCAGGGCTTGAAGCAGCTCGTCCCGCAACTGCCCGCGGACTTTCCGGCCCCCGTCGCTATGGTCATGCACATGCCCGTGGGTTACACTGAAATGTACGCACGCAAGCTCGACGAACTGTCGCCGCTCGAAGTCCGGGAGGCACGCGAGGGGGACTTGCTGCGCGCGGGCTCGGCGCTGCTGGCCCCGGCCGGCCGGCACCTGACCTTCCGCCGACAGCCTGACGGGACGGTGGTCGCGCACCTCGACTCGAAGCCCTTCGAGACGCCGCACCGCCCCTCGGTGGACGTGCTCTTCCAGTCGGCCGCCGAGGTCTACGGGCGGAGGGTTCTGGGCGTGGTGATGACGGGGATGGGGTCGGACGGTCGCGCGGGCGCGGCGTGGATCAAGGCGCAGGGCGGGCTGGTCTACACCGAGAGCGAAGAGACGTGCGTCGTGTACGGCATGCCCGGCTCGGTGGTGGAGGCGGGCCTGAGCGACCTGAGCGTGCCGCTCGACCGGATGGCGCGCGCGATACGGGAGGCGGTATGAGTAAAAAGATTATGGTCGTTGACGACTCCGCGCTCTCGCGCAGGACGCTGCGGCGCATCCTCGAGGGCGCCGGCTACGGCGTCGTGGAGGCGGAGGAGGGCATGGCCGCGCTCGAACTCTACTTCATCGAGAAGCCCGACCTCGTGCTGCTCGACCTCGTGATGAAGGGCATGTACGGGCTCGACGTTCTGGCGAAGCTGCGCGAGATGGACGCGGGGGCGCGCGTGATCGTCGCCAGCGCCGACATCCAGACCTCGACGCGGGCGCTGGTCGAGGAGGCGGGCGCGACCGACTTCATCAACAAGCCCTTCTCGGCGGAGAACGTGCTCAGCGCCGTCAACTCTGTGCTCGGGGGTGAAGCAGCGTAATGGACTTTACCGAACGCCAGCGCGACGCTGTTTCGGAGCTGATCAACATCGCGTTCTCGCGCACCGGGGCGGCGCTCTCCGAGCTGACGGGGCAGCGCGTCATCCTCAACGCGCCGGAGGTCTCCGTCCACCCGACCACGGAGCTTGCCACGGCGCTCGCCAAATTCATCCCCGGCGAGGTCGCCTCCATCCACCAGGTCTTCGGCGGGCCGGTCGCGGGCGACGCGCTGCTCCTGCTCAACCACGAGGGCGCGGTGCAACTGACCGACCTGTTGACGGACGGGCACGCGCTTTCGAGCCGACTCGACGAGTCGGCGCGCGAGGTGCTGACCGAGGTGGGGAACATTCTGCTGAACGCGTGCCTCGGCATGTTCGGCAACCTGCTCGACGTTCACGTCTCGTTCTCGGTGCCGCGCCTGCACCTCGAGACGCTCGACGAGCTGCTCGGCTCGCTCAGGGCGGACGGCGAAGACACGCGCTACGCGCTGGTGATCTACACGGCCTTCCAGATACGCGACAGCGCCGTCCGCGGGTTCCTCGTGATGGTCTTGAGCGTCACCTCTCTCGACCGACTCATTCAGGAAGTAGAAGCCTGGGAGGAGCGGCAGGGGCAATCTTAAACTTCGCCTGAAGAACGGCGCCTCGCAGTCATGACGAAAACCCCCAAGCACAAAAAAACGCTGCTCAGCGCGGCCCTCTTGCGCTGGATGAACGATCTCGCCGGGCAGGGCATCCTCGTCACGGACGCCGAGCTGTGCATCCGCGCGTGGAACCGCTGGCTGGAAGAGCACAGCGAGTTGAGCGCGGGCCAGGTGCTCGGGCGCAACCTCCTCGAAGTCTACACGGAGCTGGAGAAGCGCCGGCTCGACCGGCATTACAAGTGGGTGCTCGAAGGGCAGTCGAGGGTTCTGTCGCAGCGTTTGCACGGCCACCTGCTGCCGCTGCCCATCAACCCCAGCCTGAGCGGCTTTACCGAGATGCAGCAGACGGCGCGCATCTCGCCGCTGCTCGACGACGGGGGGAACGTCATCGGCACCGTGACCGTCATCGAGGACGTGACCGAGCGCGTCGCGCGCGAGGCGGCGTTGCAGGCCGAGGTGGACGCGCGCACGCGGGCGCTCGCGAGGGAGAAGGCCGCGCGCGAGGAGGCCGAGGAGGCGAACCACCTCAAGGACGAGTTCCTCGCCACGGTCTCGCACGAGCTGCGCACGCCTTTGACCGCCATCCTCGGCTGGTCGAACATGCTGCTCGCCAAGAATCTCGACGACGAGGCGCGCGCCCGCGCGCTCGAAATCATCCACCGCAACGCGCAGGCGCAGAACCAGCTCATCAGCGACCTGCTCGACGTGTCGCGCATCATCTCGGGGAAGCTCCGCCTCGATTTGCGCACGGTCGAGCTGTCGCCCATCATCGAGGCGGCCGTCGAGGCGACGCGCCCCGCGGCCGAGACGAAGGGCGTCCAACTCAACACGTCGCTCGACCCGCACGCCGGGCCGGTCAACGGCGACGCCGACCGACTCCAGCAGGTGGTCTGGAACCTCCTGACGAACGCCATCAAGTTCACGCCCGAAGGCGGCCGCATCGAGGTCAAGTCTGAGATCGTCGGGCCGCGCGTGGAGGTCACGGTGCATGACACCGGGATCGGCATCGCGCCCGAATTCCTGCCGCACATCTTCGACCGCTTCCGGCAGGCCGACCCCGGCACCAACCGCATCCACGGCGGGATGGGTTTAGGGTTGTCAATCGTCCGCCAACTGGTCGAGCTGCACGGCGGCGCGATCCGTGCGGAGAGTGAGGGCGAAGGGAAGGGGGCGACCTTCACCGTCAGCCTGCCCTTCGTCAAGGCCGAGCAGGAGCGGAGGCTGGCGGAGCGCAGGCCCACGCCCGCGCCCGCGCGCCTTGAGATAGAGTGCCCGCCCGAGCTGCGCGGCCTGCGCGTGCTGGTCGTGGACGACGAGGCCGACACGCGCGACATGCTCCGCGCCATACTCGAACACTGCCGCGCCGAAGTCTTCACGGCCGGGTCGGCGTCCGAGGCGCTTGAGGCAATCGCCCAGCTCCGCCCCGACGTTTTAATCAGCGACGTGGGGATGCCCGGCGATGACGGCTACACACTCATCTCGAAGGTGAGGGCGCTGCCCGCAGAGCGCGGCGGGCGAATCCCGGCCGCGGCCCTGACCGCATACGTCAGGGCCGAAGACCGCGTGAAGGTGCTCCGCTCCGGCTTCCAGTTGCACGTGCCGAAGCCGGTCGAGCCCGCCGAGCTGGTGACGGTCGTGGCTCACCTCGCCGGGCGCGACGGCGGCGAATAAGTCATAGTCCCTGCCCACCGAACAATTCGCGCCAGACCGGCCTAAATATTTTTTCCCGCCGTTAGCGTTTGCACGCGCCGTTCCCGCCTTAACAGGTGAGATGAATTCGCCACCAACCGCTCTGCAAACGGAAAGGAGTCTTTCATGAAGAACGTTCGTCAAGCCGTGCTCGGCTTCGGTGCCGCCCTGCTGTTTGCTCTCTCGGCCGCCGCGGCCGCGGCGGGCCGCCCCGACGATTCGAAGTACAGGGTCTTCTGCGCCAACGGCAAGGTGGAGGTCGAGCAGCGCACGCTCGAACAGGAGAAGAACGCACGCGGCTCGAACGTCTGCGTGCTGGCCGAGTTCGACTACCTCTCCGACGCCGAGAAGTGGGCCGAAGGCCACGGCGGCAAGGGCTCGGACTGCAACTGCCGCTAGGGAAGGAGACTACGATGGCAAGATTCAAAGACCCCAACGTTCCGGCCGCGGCCTTCGCGCCCTACCTGGAGCCGGGCGAGCAGCTCCGCCACATCGCCTACGGCGTCAAGCAGCCGAACATCTTCGTGATCGCCCTGACCGGCGGGCTCATCAGCGCGCTCCTGACGAAGGAGTACGTCATCGGCCTGACCGACCGCCGCTTCATCGTGCTGCGCTTCAAGGGCCAGAACGTGCAGGTGCAGGAGGTGCTCGACTACCGCCTGGGCGACCACCTCCCGCCGGTCAAAGCCTCGACCGGCCCGGTCTTCACCCACATCAAGATCGAAGACGCGGCCAAGCCTTTCGTCGCCAAGTTCCACCGGATGGGGATGCCCGGCAACCGCGAGGGCGCGATGGCTATCGCGGCGGCGCTGACGGGGCAGCCCGCGGCGGCCTGAAGCACACGATGTCACGCCCTCTGGAGACGACGTTGAAAAGCGGGGCACCGCCCTGCCCATATTGCCGCGCGCCGCTCGTCTCCGGCCTTTACATCTGCGGGCGGTGCGGGCGTGACCCGTCGGCCCCTCGCCGCCCGTGCCCGAAGTGCGGGCGGGTGACGCCGACCGCCGAGCGGGCCTGCTGGAACTGCGGGGCGGTCTTCAAGAGCGACATGCGCTGGAAGATTCCGCTCATCGTCGCCCTCTTCCTGCTCAGCTTCGTCCTGAGCGTCGCGGTCGCCCTCGTCAGTGTGCTCCTCCGTTGAGCGGGCGCGGCCTCTCAGCTTCACTGCAAGTTGAGACGTTTAACCAGCGCATCGTAGCGCGGGTCGTTGCGGAGGGAATCGTAGCGCGGGTCAACTTTGAGATAGATGATGAAAACCTCGCGTCGCTGATACGCCTTTTCGAGATACTCAAATGCTCTGTCGCGATCCCCCATCGGAGCATAGACGCACGCGCCGAAGACATAAGCCGCGTTGTCTTTTTCAAATCTTTTGGCCTGCTCGCGCAGAACCCCCTGCCAACCCGATTCGTTCGTCGTCCCACGCTTCAGGGCGGGGCGGCTCGCGGCGGTCGAGAACCGCGCCAGCAAAAGTTTTCCGATCTCGTCGGCGACCGCGTCCTGCATCGAGAAGACGTCGCCGGCGTCCTTTTCGGTCTTATAACTCTCTTCGACCTGTCCGCTGGCGACTTCGAGGAGCTGCGCCGTGATGCGAATCTTCCCGCCGGCCAGTTGATAGTTCGAGGCGAGCACGTAGTCGGCCTGTTGCTCCCTCCCCGCGGCCAGCGGGTCTTGCCCGACGTCGGCATACTTGCGCGTCGCGCTCAGCGGCCGCACCACCAACCCTCCCGTCGAACTCAGCCGGTTGATCAGCGAGTCGGCGATGCCGACCTCGAAAATCTCGTCGCGGTTCGCCGCGCTGATCGGTTTTAACGGCAAGACGGCGATTGATTTTTTATCGACGACGGGAGGCGCGCTTCTCGCCTTATAAAAATAGAGCCCGACGGAGCCGGCGCAGAGAATGAGCGCAATGAGAATCTTGGCGGGCGCGGCGAACCTGCGGCCCGCGGACGGGGCGGCCCCGCCCACGCCATCGGCTTCGAGACGCTTTTGCAAACGCCGCAAGTCCGTGAACAGTTCTTCCGCCGACGGGTAACGCCCCTCCCGGTCTTTCTCAAGGCACTTTCTGACGATGCGCTGCAACTCGCCGGGCGTCCCCCTCGCGACCTGCGGGAGCGGCGCGGGCTCGGTCTTCAGCACAGCCGCGACCACGTCGCTCGCCGTCTCGCCCGTGAAGGGCGGAGCGCCCGCGAGCATCTCGTAGAGGACGCAGCCCAGAGACCACACGTCGGCGCGCGCGTCCACCTCCTGCCCGCGCGCCTGCTCCGGCGACATGTAACGGTCGGTGCCCATGATGAGCCCCGGCGTCGTCTTAACCGTCGAACCGTTCTGCCCGTTATCTTCCGCCGTCCGCCGCGGCGCGAGCTTGGCGATGCCGAAGTCGAGGACTTTGACGTAGCCGTCGGGGCGGAGCATGACGTTCTCGGGCTTCACGTCCCTGTGGACGATGCCGGCCTCGTGCGCGGCCCGCAGCGCCGAGGCGATCTGGGCCGCGATGTCGAGCGCCTCGGACGGCGGAAGAGCCCCGCGCGAAATGCGCTCGCGCAGCGTCTCGCCCTCGATGTACTCGGAGGCCATGACGCTCGTGCCGGCCGCCTCCTCGACGCCGTAGACGGTGATGATGTTCGGGTGGTTCAGGGCGGAGGCGGCGCGCGCCTCCTGCCGGAAGCGCCGCGCCTGCTCGGCGTCGTGCGTGAGGTGTTCGGGCAGGAACTTCAAGGCGACGCGCCGGCCGAGTTCCGCGTCCTCGGCCAGGTAGACGCGCCCCATCCCGCCCGCGCCGAGCAGAGAGAGCACGCGGTAGCGCCCCGCGAGCGTGTGCCCGACGACCTGCCCTTCTTCATCCCCCGCGAACAGCTCGGCGGCGACCGCGAGCGCCGGCTCGTCGCCGTCGCCCCATGCGAGTAGAAGCTGTGTGAGCTCCTGCGGAGAGTGCGTCGTCATGTGCCGGAACGCCTCTGCGCAACCGGCCGCGGCGTCCGGCCCGCCGGCCGTCCTGAAAAATTTGGTCAGCGTGGACGCGAGAGTCGTCACGTCTTACAAGGGGGACGGCAGCACCTATAGCTGGACGCCCGTCATCAAGTTCGACACCAACGGGTCGCTCCCGAGCGGCGCACACTACCACGCCGTGGTCTCGACGCCCGCGGGCGCCCCCTGGGTCGAGATGGACTGCGAGTGGGTGGGTGGCTCGCAGAGCAACTACTACCAGTGCGGCGGCCCGGACTTCCCCGAGGAGAAGGGCACGACGGCGACGGGCCTCTTCCCCTTCGCCATCAAGCTGCGGGATGAATTGAAGGGCACGGACGAGACGCTCTTCAACGGCAAGGTCAAAATCAACAAGGCGCCCGGCGACGACGGCACGCCCGCCGAGCGCGCCAAGAAATCATTCTTCTACCCCGACCACGACTGGGCCTTGCCCGTCGGCTACGTCTTCTACAGCCCCGCAGACAACTTCCTCTCCACCGCGTTCTGGGTGCGCGGGAGCACCAACAACGTCCAGCCGCACGTCTTCTACAAGGGTCAGGACATCAGCTCGCTGGGCGCGAGCCCGAGCTGCCGTTCCGTGGCGGAGGTCGGCGACGCCTACATCCGCACGGTCTCGCCCGCCCCCCGTTGGAGCCTCGTCGAGTGCGGCTTCCGCAGCATCCTCATCAAGGACAAGGGGGAGAAGTTCGGCGTCCAGCTCCACTACCTGGCGTCGAGCCCCGGCGAGTACGAGATCAAGGTGCTGTGGAATAACCACCTGTCGCGCTCGCTCAAGTTCAACGTCGGCCCCGACGGCAACTTCGCCGTCGGCGTCCCCGTGCTCTACAGGGTGCGGAACGACGACGGGGATCGGTTCCCCGGCGTCATCGTGCCCGTCGCCATCCTCGACGAACAGGACGGGCCGTGGGACAGGAACGCCTGGAAGACCGGAGCCTTCTACGGCAACCCGCCGCAGGGCTTCACGACCGCGCCTTAGTCACGCGGTTATTCATCTTTCAAGTTAGGTCGGGACGCGGCCCTTTACCGCGTTAGCCCGGGCGCCGTAGGTGATGCGGCCGACGGCGTCTGCCGGCAGGCGTGAGCGCATCCGCGCCTTGAGGAGCGCGAGTTCCTCGGACGCCATCGCCGCGAGCTGCCGGCCGACGCTCGCCCCGCCGAGGACGGTCGCCCAGTAGTCTTCGAAGCCTGCGAACGTCCGCCGCACGTTGATCTCCCGCGTCTCGACCGACTCCAGACCCGCGCCGCTCCACAAGTCCCGCATCGCGTCCAGCCGGGACGCCTCGGGGTGCGGCTCCACGGGGACTGTGACGCCCAGCCCGCGCATCTCCTCCTTCAAAGTCCCGTAAGGGAAGCCGCCGCCCTCCATGTCCCACGCGTAGGCCGTGACGGCGCCGCCCGGGCTGACCACGCGCGCCATCTCGGCGACGCCCGCGGCCGGGTCTGGGACGAAGAAGATGACCAGCGGCATGACGGCCACGTCGAACGTGTCGTCGGGAAACGGCAGCGCCATCGCGTCGCCCTTTCGAAACTGTGCGACGCGCGCGGCGGGCCGCGTGCGGGCGTAGGCGAGCTGCGCCTCGGACGGGTCTATGCCGTGTACCGAGAGGGGCGCACACCGCTCGACGAGCATCTCGGTGAAGGCGCCGTTGCCGCAGCCTACGTCGAGCCAACGCAGACCTGTCTGCGGGGCGAGCCAGTCGAGGAAGGTCTCGCCCGCGAGCCGGCTCCACTCCCCCATGTAACGTTCGTAGGCGGCCCCGTCGTCGAAGCGAATCTGGTCGGTCACTGTTAGTGTTCTCCTCCGGTCGGGTGGCGGGAAAGCGACGCGGCGCGGGCGGGGTCGGTCGCGCCGCGCGGCCCGTTCTTCAGCCACGCGCGCGCGAGGCGGCGGACGGCCTCCACGTCAGAACCCCCGACGCCCATCAGCGAGTAGAAGTCGCGCCGCTCGGTCTCCTCGTTCTTCATGCTCCACAGGTCGAGGCCGAAGGGGGCGAAGTGGCTCGGGTATTTTTTGTAAGACTCGTCGTCCACGTCGTGCGCCTGGCTGTTGAGCCAGCCGACCGGCCAGTGATCCCACGAAAGGCTCCGCCAGCCCCAGCCGCCCGTCGCCTTGTCCGAGTGCTCTTTCATCCGCGTCGTCTCGTGCGGATAACCCGACGCGTCGCCGACGGCGAAGAAGGGCGAGCCGTCGCGGAACGGAATGATCCCGACGAACCCGCGCGCGTCGTCCAGCTCCTTCCACGGCGAGCCCGTGCGGCGCGAGGTGCCGTAGAACGGCTTGTTCGGCTTCGGCTGTGACTTCCAGTAGATGTCGGCGCGCGCGTTCGTGAAGGCGTCGAGGCCGACGAAGGCGTGGCTCTCGCCCGTCTTCGCATCCTGTTCGAGCACGTCGAACCAGAGCTTGCCGGCGGGCTCCAACGCGATCAGCTCAATCGGCTCGCGCGCGTAGCCGTGCGCGTCGCCCGGCAGCAGGGACTCGTAACTCTGCCGCCGTAGGATGAGCCCGTTCGGGAAGGCCCAGAAGTCTTCCGTCGCGCGGTAGGCCGCCGCCCCCGTCTTCATGTTGACGCCGAAGTACGTCCAGCGCACCCAGACGCGGCGCGGGCCCGACTCGATGACATCGACGAAGCTGTTGCGCTCGCGCCGCCCGTGCTCGTTGAACAGCTCGCCCCAGCCGTCGTTCCCCTCCCACATCTGGTAGGAGAGGGCGGCGCCCGAGGGCAGCTCGAACCAGGGGCAGTAGCTCGCCTCGTGCGAGAAGACGAAGCGGTAGGGGAAGTCGCGCCAGTAGATGACGTAAGCCTTCCGCGGGTTCCCGTCCGCGTGCGGCGGCGAGTCGAAGTCGCCCTGATAATTCCCGAAGACGTAGTCGGAGACTTCGACCGCGGAGACGCCGGCCGTCTTCATCTCTTTCAACCGAGACATCGTGACGGCCCTCGGGCGGTCGAAAGAGGAGTCGGCGTTAGCGGTCTGTGCCCTGGTCGAAAGCACGGCCACCCCGACCAGCAACAGTGCGGACGAAAACAGACGGGTCATGCGCATGGCCTTCCATACTCACTGAAAGGCCGTGGTTTTTCTGTGCCGAGCCTCATCTGTTTTCTATAACTTCACCTAGGCTTTTAAGATTCCGGAAGGACGAGGGTGCGCTGGCAAACGGACTGTAGCCGGGGCTCGATTCCCGCAACGGAACCGACATTAGTGCAGGTTGTATCTTCGCGCGAATGACAGGGCGAACTCGCCCGCGCGGGGAATCTCCTCGATGGCACGTTTGAGTTGAGGGTCGTCGGACTCCAACGCTTGCATCGCCGTCACCGTGCCGTAAGACGCCGTCACTATTTCGTAGCGCAACCGCCGGAGGATGAAGTCGCGCTCCTCGTCGAGGCGGGCCGCGCCGACGCCGAGCGCCGCCTGCGTCGTGACGTAGCGCTTGTAACTTTGATAGACCTCTTCGCCGACGGGGAAGTCGGTCGGTTGCAGCAGGTGTCCGTAGTCTATCGGCCGCTGAATCTTGTACGCGCCGAGCCCCTCCACGCGCCCGTTCACGAGTTCGCGCGTGAAGAGGAAGATCGAGTCCATCAGGCGTTGCTGTTCCGGCGTGACCAGGCGCGGCGCCACCGCCACGTCCGGCCTGATTCCGCCCCCGCCGTAGACGGCCCGACCCGAGTCCGTTCGGGCCGGAGTCCCGGCCTGACGCTCCTGGCCGGACGAGCCCTCCGGCGGCGCGGCGCCGCTTGGGTTGAGGTAGTCGTAGTAACCGACGCTCGTATAGTCGCGCTGGATCGAGCGCCCCGAGGGGGTGTAATACCTCGCTATCGTGATGTTCAGGCCCAAGCCTTCGTTGAGCACGGCGAAGTTCTGCACGAGCCCCTTCCCGAAGCTGTTCTCGCCGACGACGAGCGCGCGGTCGTGGTCTTGCAGCGCGCCGACGACTATCTCGGAGGCCGAGGCCGTGTTCCGGTTGATGAGGACGACGAGCGGCGAGAGGTCGGGGGCGGCGTTGGCGGCCGCGTAAGTGTGGCTGAGTCCCCCGATGCGGCCCTTGAGCGAGAGGATGACCTGCCCGCGCGGCAGGAACATGTCCGCCACGCGAATCGCTTCGTAGACGTGCCCGCCCCGGTTGTCGCGCAGGTCAATGATGTAAGAGGTGGCGCCGCGCTCCTTTAAAAATCTGAGCGCGGCTTGCAACTCGTCCGGGGTCGTGAAGACGAAGCCGCCGTTCATCAGGACGTAGCCGACGCCGGGCCGGACGAGGTAGGCGTCGGGGACGGACGGCTGGTGCATGACCTCGCGCGTGATTTCGACGGAGTCGGCCCGCCCGGTGGCGGCGCGTTCGACCTTCAGCCTGACGACCGAGCCGCACCTCCCGCGGATGCGTTCGCGCACCTCGTTCGAATACTTGTCGGGCGCCGCCAGCCCGTCGACCTCCAGGATGCGGTCGCCGTAGCGCAGGTTCGCGCGGCTCGCCGGCGAGTCCTGGAAGGTGTCGATGACGTAAGTGTTGACGCGTTCCCCGACGCCGCGGTAGCCGATGGTCGCGCCGATGCCGCAGTATTGAAATCGCTGGTGCGCCACCCACTCGCGGTAGTCTTCGGCGTCGTAGAACTTCGAGTGCGGGTCGAGGGACTGGAGCATGCCGTTGATCGCCGACTTGAAGACCGACGTGTAGTCCATCCGGCCGCCGTCCGCGTGATTGGCTTCGACCGCCGCCAGCGCCTCGTTGAAATCCCGCTCAAGCTTCTCGACGGCTTCGGCCCCCGCGCCGGCGCGGGAGTCGTCGCGCGCGCCCGGGTCGGCGGGCGAGGCGTGCGGCGGGTTGACCGCGGAGACGCTTCCCTGCTGGGGGCGTGCGGACGGGGGCGCGGCCATCAGGATGATGAGCCACGCGAGCAGCACAATCGAACTCCCCTTCCTCATCGCGGTGCCGCCGTCATGAACGATGTCCATTGTGGAGAGGCTCCGGGTAACGGCCCTCGATACTGAGGGGCGGCGCAATTCCTGCCGCCCGCCCCCTTGATCGTCTCGCCCCCTCGGTGTGGCCCCAATCTTACTACACAAACTTAATAGCCTAACAAGTTTCGGCAACGCTCGCCGACGGGTCGCGGCCCGCCGCGGGACGGCGGCGCATCCATTCTTTTGAACTTATTCGTTGACTATAGCGGAATGCTATCTATAATACGGCTTCTGCTTGGATGCCCCGTCGCAGGAACATGCTGCGACCTCGTTCTCACTCGACCACCACCGGCGAAGAGTGCTGGTAAGCGTTCACACCACACGCTCTCGCGTGACTTGTGTTATCCGGCCCGTCCCTGGGCCGTAATCTTCACGAGGCCAAGTCATGGATCAAAGAGTACAAGTCATCGTCGAGCTGATGAAAGCAGACCCCCACAAAGAGTTAAGCCTCGACGAGCTGTCCAGGGCCGTGAACCTCTCCGCCTCGCGCCTGCGGCACGTCTTCAAGGCGGAGATGGGCATGAGCCCCGCCCGCTACATGAAATCAATGAAGATGAACGAGGCCAGAGTGCTCACCGAGAATACGTTTCTCAACGTGAAGCAGATCATGAGTCAGGTCGGGCTGAGCGACGAGAGCCACTTCGTCAGGGACTTCAAGAAGTTTTTCGGGGTCACCCCCATGCAGTGCCGCGCCCGCCGCACCCCGGACGGGCCGCGGCCAGCCGAACCGGCTAACAAATAGCCAGAACGGCCAACAGTTTTCTCTTGCCCCGTAGCTGCTACTTCAGTAGTTTACAAGCCTGAACGGGACGGCATTCATAGACGCCCAGCTCTCCGCAGGTTTACTTGTAACCCATCCGCACTCGCGCCGGCCCGGCAGACATCTGCCGGGCGCGTGCCGTTATTTCGTGGCTTAAATTACTGTGTCGCGCGGTTTATAAAACGCCCGAATTCCTCGCTGTAACGCGGCCTCCTTCTTCTGAAACAATTTATGAAACGCGTAGCCGCCCCGCCCGCCTGCGGGGCTGTCGTCGGAGATGGTTCAAGCGAAAGGAGCCTGCCATGTCAAAGACTGCGAGAAACCGAGTTGTGACGAGCGCCGCGATCCTGACCGGCGTCGCCTGCCTGCTCCTCTCCGGCGTGTTCGGCCGGACTGGCGTCACCTCCGCGTCGCCGGGCCTCGACTACTCCGACGTCATCAACGTCGTGACCGCACCGGGGCCGAACCAGGTGGCCGCCGGCGACATAGACATGGACGGCCGGCTCGACCTCATCACGGTCAGCCCTTCCGACCACAGCGTCACGACCATGAGCGGGGCGGGGAACGGCACCTTCCAGAGCCCGCGCCGGTACGATCTGGGCGGGCCGTCCCCTTACGCCGTCGCCGTCGGCCGGCTCGACAAAGACGACCTGCCGGATTTGGTGACGGCCAATCTGGCGACCTCGGACATCTCCGTCTTCTTCAACGACGGCCGCGGGGCCTTCGGGCCGCCTTCCACGGTGAAGGCCGACCGCGGGCCAATCTCCGTCGCGTGCGGAGACCTCAACGGCGACGGCCTCGACGACATCGCCACCGCGAACGTCGGCGAGAACAGCATCGCCGTCTTCTTCAACCGCGGCGACCGGCACTTCGGCAAAGACCTCTCCCTGCCTTTGAACGCCGGCACGGCCCGTGCCCTGGTCATCGCCGACTTCAACCAGGACGGGCGGAACGACATCGCCACCGCCAACGGCGCGTCCAACGGCGTCTCCGTCCTCCTCAACCGCGGGGGCGGCAGCTTCGCGCCCGCACAGGTGTTTGACGCCGCACCCAGCCCGCAGGCGCTCGCGGCCGCCGACCTCAACGGCGACGGCGTGACCGACCTCGTGACGGCCGGCGGCGACTCCGACACGGTCTCGGTGCTGCTCGGTCAGGGGAAAGGTCTCTTCCGGCACGCCGCCGACTACGCGGCGAAAAACCCAGGCGGCGTCATCGTCGCGGACGTGAACGGCGACCGCCAGCCCGACCTGGTCGCGGCCGAACTCGACGGCAACTCGGTCGCCGTCCTGCTCGGCAAAGGCGACGGCACCTTCGCCGACGCGATCCACCTCCCAGCCAACGGCGAGCAGGTGGCTTCGGTCGCCACCGGCGACTTCAACCGCGACGGGAAGACCGACATCGCGACGGCCAACGGGGGCTCCGACAACGTCTCCGTCATGCTCCAGGGCGTCCGCGTCCCGCGCGTCGAGCGGGTGACGCCCGCCGCCACCGACCGGGTCAAGGCGGTGAAGGGCGTCCTCAGCAAGGAGCCGGTCGCGGTCTTCAACACGGCGCTCGACGAGAAGACCCTGAACGAGGACTCGATCCTCCTGTGCGGGAGTCAGTCGGGCTTCCACAAAGTGCAAATCTCCTACAGCGCCGCGAGCCGCAGCGTCTCCGTGAGGCCCGAGGGCGCGCTCGAATTCCAGCCGGGCGAGTGGGTGACGGTCATGTTCACGGACAAGATTCGCTCCGCCTCCGGCCTGCCGATGAGCCAGCCGTTCACGCAAGCCTTCCTCATCGGGCCGAACAGCGGGGACGGCAATTTCGTCGAGACGCAGCGCATCTCCTGCGACAAAATCCCCGGCAAGCTCCGGGCCGCCGACCTCGACGGCAACGGCACGGTTGACATCGTCGCGCTCTGCCGCGAGGTGGACGGCCTGCGCGTCCACTTCAACAAGGGCGACGCCACCTTCAACGACCACCTCTTCATGCGCACCGGCGGCTACGGCCCTTGGGACTTGGCGCTCGCCGACTTCAACCGCGACGGCAACATCGACATCGCGGTCGTCAACACCTTCTCCTCCGACATGTCCATCTTCTACAACGAGGGCAAGGGGAAGTTTAAGGAGCCGGTCAGGTTCCCGGCCGGGGCCGGCCCGATGGGCGTGACGACGGGCGATTTCAACGGCGACGGGGCGATAGACATCTCGGTCGTGACGAAAGGCTTCCCGGCCGTCCTCGTCTTCCTGAACGACGGCCGGGGCGGCTTCGGCAAGTACGTCAGCTACGCCGTGGCCCCGTCCCCCTACGACATCTCCAGCCGCGACGTGAACGGCGACGGCGTGCCCGACCTCGTCATGACGAACCTGGAGTCCGACCGCGGGACGATCCTCATCAACCGGGGCGACGGGACGTTCCGGCGGCCGGAGGAGTTCCCCCTGCTGCTCGCCAAGGCCCTGACCCAGGAGCCGATTGACATCAACAACGACAACCGGACGGACATCGTCACGATCAACACCGCGTCGGACGACATGGCCGTCTTCATCAACAACGGCAAGGACGACTTCAAGCAGCAGCGAAACACCCCCGTCGGCCCGACCCCGACCGACAAGACGTTCGGCGATTTCAACGACGACGGGCTGGTGGATGTCGCGCTCACGCTCGACGGCGGGACGGTCGTCGTCATGATGAACAACGGCGACGGGACGTTCCGGAAGGCGGAGTCGATTCCCGTCGGCAAGAACCCGACCTCCCCGGTCGCCGCCGACTTCAACGGCGACGGCACCCTCGACCTCGTCATCGCCAACCGGTACTCGTTCGACCTCTCCGTCCTGCTCAACCTGTCGGCCAAAGAGGCCGTCGGCCGGCAGGTGCAGACGACGACCCACACGCACGAGCACTGAGCGGTGCGGCGTGCATGTCTGACTGGCCCTGTTGACCGCCGGAAAGGGGAAAGACTATGAAAGCCGCCGCCCTGTTACTGCTCGTCCTCGCCTCCCTGAGCGCCGCCACGCGCGGCCCGGAAGGCGCGGCCGCCCCGAAGCCTCTGGATTTCGGCGAAGCCTTCAACCTGCCGGCCGGGACGAGCCCCTACTACGTCGTGGCCGTCGATCTGAACAAGGACGGCTTCCTCGACCTGGCGACCTCCAACACCGTCTCGCACGACGTGACCGTCTACCTGAACCGGGGCAACGGCACGTACGGCGAGGGGGTCAACTACCCCACGCGCGGCTTCACGCCCTACGCGCTGGCCGCGGGCGATTTGGACGGCGACGGCGCGCCCGACCTGGTCGTGGGCAACATGTTCTCCGTCAACCTCTCGATCTTCTACAACAAGGGCGACGGCTCCTTCCGCGAGGCGGTCAACATCAAGGGCGAGCCGGGGCCGATGTTCCCCGTCATCGCCGACTTCAACCAGGACGGCAAGCCCGACATCGCCGTCTGCGACATCGGCCACGACGACATCGCCGTCTACCTCAACCGGGGCGGCGGCGTCTTCGAGCACCAGGCCACGCTCCGGTGCAAGTGCGTCGTGCCTTACTCGCTCGTCGCCGCCGACTTCAACGGCGACGGGCTGCCCGACCTCGCGACGGGCAACATCTACTCCGCCAACGTGACGGTGCTCCTCAACAAGGGCGACGCCGCCTTCGCCGACCCGGTCTCGTACCCGACCGACTCGCTGAGCCAAATCCTCTACGCGGCCGACCTCAACGGCGACAAGCACACTGACCTGGTCGTGGGCAACGGCGGGTCGGACACCGTCTCGGTACTCATCAACAAGGGCGACGGCACGTTCAACCCGGCGGTCAACTACCCCGTGAAGCTGCCGCAGGGCGTCGCGGCCGTGGACGTGAACGGCGACGGCCACCCGGACATCGCCACCGCCAACCAGAGCGCCAACACCATCTCCATCCTCCTCAACAAGGGGGACGGCACCTTCGGCAAGGCCGCCGACTTCCCCGCCTACGGGCTCTACCCCATCGCCGTCGTCGTCGCCGACCTCAACAACGACGGGCGCATGGACTTGGCGACGGCCAACTCGGGGAGCAACAACATCTCGGTGATCCTGAACGGCGTGCGCGTGCCGAAGGTCGAGCAGGTCAGCCCCTCCGCGGCCGCCAAGGTCACGCTCCACGAGGGGCGCCTGCTCGCGCCCATCAGCGTCAGGTGGAACACGCCCGTTGACGAGCGCACGCTGACGGCGAAGACCGTGCAGCTCTACGGCGCCCAGTCCGGCGCCCACGCCGCGCGCCTCTCGTACCACGCCGAGACGCGCACGCTCGACGTCGCGCCGCAGCCCGGCGCGCCGCACTTCCTGCCGGGCGAGCAGGTGAAGCTGGTCATCAGCGACGGCGTCGCGTCGGCCGAGGGGCTGAGGATGAAGACCGAGTACGTCTCCTCCTTCGACGTGCAGCCGGAGGCGGGCTCCGGCTCGTTCAAGGCGGCGGGCGAGCTGCGGCAGTCGCGGCCCGCGCACACGGCCGTCGCCGCCGACCTCGACCGCGACGGCGTGGTCGATCTGGTCACGCTCGAAGACAACGGCGAGGACGTGGCGGTCTACTTCAACGGGGCGCGCGGGCTGGCCCCCGAGCCTTTGCGGCTCGACACCGGCGGCTTCGACCCGTGCGACGCGGCCGCCGCCGACCTCGACCAGGACGGGCGGCCCGACATCGTCGTCGCCAACCGCCTCACCTCGAACCTGACGGTCTTCTACGGCGAGGGCGACCGGAAGTTCTCCGCGCCCTCGCTCGTCGCGCTGAAGTCGCCACCCCTGAGCCTCGCCGTCGCGGATTTCAACAGCGACGGCCTGCCCGACGTGGCCGCGGCGAGCAGCGTCGGCAAGGACGTGACGCTGCTCTTCAACCGGGGCGACCGCAAGTTCGGCGCGCCGGTGAGGATGCCGCTCGACCACGTCCCGGCCCGCGTCGCCAGCGCCGACCTCGACGGCGACGGGCTCGAAGACCTCGTCACGCTCAACGCCAGCTCGGACACGCTCACGCTCTTCAGGAACCAGGGCGACGGGACTTTTCTCAACAAGGCCGAGCTGAACCTGCTCGCCTCCAGCGCGCGGATGTTGATCGCGCGCGACATCAACCAGGACGGGCTCCCCGACCTGCTGACCGTCAACCACGCCTCCGGCGACGTGGCGGTCTTCGTCAACAGCGGCGACTGGTCTTTCCGCAAGCCGCACTACGTCGCCGTCGGCAACCACCCGACGGGCGCCGCGCTGGCCGACGTGAGCGGCGACGGCCTGCCAGACCTTTTGACCAGCACGGAGGAGGGCGTCGTCGTCCTCTTGAACGGGGGGGGCGGCAAGTTTACGAAGGGGCCGACGCTCGGCCCCGCCCGCCCGGAGGTTCCCGTGGCCGCCGACTTCAACGGCGACGGCGCGATAGACCTCGTCACCGGCGAGGCGAACAGGGCGCGGTTCACACTCTTCATCAACCAGGGCCGCTGAGCCCTTCCGCGGGCGGACTGCGGGCGGGGGACGCGGAGAACCAGATGGGCAGAGAATCCTCGGCAAAAAGTGTTTCGGGCGCGCAGGCGTATAAGCTCTATGCCCTCGCCGCGTGCCTCGCGCTGGCCGCGGTGGTTTTCGTCGGCCCCGCCCTGGCGACCGGGCAGAAGGTCGGCGGCCGTGTGACGTGCGGGGGCCGCCCCGTCGCGGGCGCCTCGGTCAGGCTTCAGGGGGTTGGGCCGTCCGCGCTGACGGACGAGCGCGGCCTCTTCACCCTGACCGTCCCGTCCTTCAACCCCACCCGGTACGTCACCGCGGGCAAAGTCGGCTACTACACCGGCCGCGCGCGACTCGCCGCGCCGGGGCAGGAGCTGGTCATCGACCTGCGCGAGATTCCGAAGGAGGATAACAAGGACTACCACTGGCAAGACCCCACGCCCGACGTGAGGAGCCAGGACAACTGCGGCAACTGCCACAGCAGAATCTACCGCGAGTGGGCGCAGGACGCGCACGCGCGCTCGGCCGTGAACCCACTCGTCCGGACGATGTACAGCGGGACGGACGTGCGCGGCCGGCCCAACATCGGGCCGGGGTATCGGCTCGACTGGTCGGATGAGGGCAACTGCACGACCTGCCACGCGCCCGCCGCCGCGCTCTCCCAACACATGGACGTCAGCCGGACGCAGGGCGTCGAGAGCATGGGCGTCTCGTGCGACCTGTGTCACAAGATTCAGGAGGTCAGGCCGGACTTCAACCAGCCCAACACCGCGGAGGTCAACTTCCTGCGGCCGCCGCCCGACGCGAAGCTCCTCTTCGGCCCCTTCGACGACGCGACCTTCCCCGACGAAGTCCCCGACTTCTCTTACTCGCCCCTCTTCAAGAGCAGCCACCTCTGCGCCGCCTGCCACGACGGGAGTTTCTGGGGAGTCCCCGTCTACGAAACTTTCACCGAGTGGCGGAAGTCCTCTTACGCCTCGCTCGGCGTGCAGTGCCAGTCGTGCCACATGGGCTCGACGGGGAAGTTCGAGCTTTTCGCCGACCAGGAGAAGGGCGGGAAGCTGCGCGCCCCGGAGACCATCGCCTCGCACAGGATGATGGGCGACGACCCGGCGCAGTTCCTGCGCAGCGCCGTCACGATGGAGACCTCGGCGCGCGTAGAGGACGGCCTGCTGACCGTCACGGTCAAGGTCGCCAACGTCGGGGCCGGCCACGACGTTCCGACCGGCCAGCCGATGCGCAACATGATTCTGGTCGTCACTGCCGAGGACGAGTCGGCGCGGCCGCTCCGCTTCATGTCGGGCGAGTCCGTGCCCGTCTGGGGCGGCGGCCTCGCGGGGAGGCCGGGCAAAGGCTTCGCCAAAATCCTGCTGACGCTCAACGAGTACGCCACCTCGCCGCACATCCTCAACGAAGAGGAGGCGGCCGACTTCCCGGCCCCCTTCTGGCGGCGCAACCGCATCCTCTCGGACAACCGCATCCAGGCCAACGGCAGCGACCAGTCGAGCTACATCTTCGGCGCGCCGAAGACGCCCGGCCGCCTGTCCGTCAGGGCGCGCCTCATCTACCGGCGCGCCTTCGCGCCGCTCGCGGCCGCGAAGGGCTGGGACGTGCCGGACGTCACCGTCGCCGCCAACGGGGTCGAGGTCGAGAAGCCATGAGGGCCGCGCTGCTATGCCTGTTGCTGTGCGCGTGCGCGGCCGGCGCGCGGGCGCAGCGTCCCGCGCGGCCCTACACCGTCGCGCGGCTCGCCGACGGCGTCTACCTCTTCAGCGCATACTTCTACAGCAGCCTCTTCGTCGTGACCGGGCAAGGGGTCATCGCCACCGACCCCATCTCGCCGAGGGTGGCGCAACTCTACGCGCAGGCCATCGAGGGCGTCACGGATCAGCCCGTGCGCTACGTCATCTACAGCCACGACCACACGGATCACGTCGCGGGCGGGGCCGTCTTCGCCGGCACGGCGCAGTTCGTCGCGCAGGAGAACGCGCGCGCCAACATCATCGCCAGGGGCGACCCCGACATCGTCGTCCCGCAGATCACCTTCAGGGATCACTACGAGATTAAGCTCGGCGGCAGGGAGGTGCGCCTGCTCTACTTCGGGGAGAACCACTCCGACTCCAACGTCGCCATCTACCTCCCGGCCGAGAAGATTCTCATGATGGTTGACATGGTCTACCCGGGCAGCGTGCCCTTCAGAGACCTGCCCGGCACCGACGTCAGAAAGTACCTCGGCACGCTGCGCCGCCTGCGCGAGATCGACTTCAAGATTCTGCTCTACGGGCACGGCTCGCCCGGGACGAAACAGTGGGTCGATCAGTACATCGCCTACTTCGACGACCTCATCGCGGAAGTCCGAAGGCTCAGGCGCGAGCTGAGCTACGAGGAGCTGGTCGAGGAGCAACAGGGGCGCGGGGACGTGAGGGGGCTGTTCGACCTCTACGTCGAGCGCGTGGCGGAGAGGGCCGTCGAGACCCTGCGCCCCAAGTACGGCCGCTGGGGCGGCTTCGACGAGTGGGCGATCATGAACGCGAGAAGGATCGTGCTCTATCTCATCATGGACGGGTGAAGGGGATGTTGGACAAGCTCGATTACATAATCCTGATGGTCTCGGACATGCGCCGCTCGGTCGAGTTCTACCGGGACGCGCTCGGGCTGACGTTGAAGTTCGAGTCGCCGGGGTGGGCGGAGTTCCAGACGGGGGAGACGACGCTCGCGCTGCACCCCGCGGGGGCGCAGGCCGGCGCGCCGGGCGCCTTCTCGCTCGGGTTCATGGTTGACGACCTTGAGGAGACTTACGGCGTGCTCTCGGCGCGCGGCGTGAGCTTCAACGCGCCGCCCGCCGAGCGCGAAGGGGCCGGCCGTCTCGCCGTCTGCGCAGACCCGGACGGCCACCCGATCTCCCTCTCGGAGAGGAGGCGTTAGGCCGCGGCGAGGGAATGGCGAAGAGCGGGAACGTTTTGGAGGAGGTCGTCGCGCGGCTCGAAGCGGCCTACGGGCGGCCCGAGCCCCCGCCGGTCACAGACCCGCTGGAGTTGATACTCCTCGAAAACGTCGCCTACCTCGTCGGCGACGAGCAGCGCGCGAAGGCTTTCGAAGCCCTGCGGGAGCGCGTCGGCGTCAGGCCCGAGAGCATCCTCTCGGCGCCCGCCGCGGTGCTCGTCGAGGTGGCGCGGCGCGGCGGCGTCCACGCGGAGAAGAGGGCGGAGCGGCTGCGCGAGATCGCGCTCGTCGCGCTCGAAGAGTTCGGCGGCGACCTGGGCGGGGTGCTCAAGCTGCCGCCGGCGCAGGCGAAGAGGGCGCTGAAACTCTTCCCGGCCGTCGGCGACCCCGGCGCGGAGAAGATTCTCCTCTTCACGCGCAGCAGCCCCGTGCTGGCGCTCGACTCCAACGGGCTGCGCGTTCTCATCCGGCTCGGCTTCGGCGAGGAGCGCAAGAGCTACGCCGCCACCTACCGCTCGGCGCAGGACGCCGTACGAGACTACCTGCGGGAGGACTACGAGTGGCTCATCCGAACGCACCAGCTCCTGCGCCGGCACGGCCAGGAGTTATGCCGCAGGTCGGAGCCGGCCTGCGCCGCCTGCCCTTTGAAATCGCTCTGCCGGTACTACCAGGGCGTTGTCGCGCCGGGCGCGGGCGGCCGTGCGTAGCGTCGGGGGTGAACAGGCACAGAGGTTAAAGAACCGTTGGCGCGCACCTCGTCAAGGAAATGGCTGGCGGTCTTACTGCTCTGTGCGCTGTGCGGCGGGTCGGCCGCGGCTTCCGGGGCGCCGATGTTTACGGAGGTCGCCGCGGCGGCCGGCGTGAGGCACAAGCACGAGAAGCCGCTCTTCGACCAGCGGCTCGCGAAGGTGATGCCCTGGATTACTTCGCTGAACGCCGGCGCGGCCGTGGGCGACTTCAACGGCGACGGGCGGCCCGACCTCTACGTGGTGAACTCGCGCGCGGGGACGCCCAACGCGCTGTACCGGAACAACGGCGACATGACTTTCACGGACGTGGCGGCCGAGCAGGGCGTGGCCTCCGTCAACACGGAAGATGGCGTCTCGGTAGACCCGGCCTTCGGCGACATTGACAACGACGGCGACCAAGACCTCTTCGTCGCCGGCTACGGCCACAGCCGCCTCTTCAGAAACGACGGCGGGCGGTTCACCGACATCACGAAGGCGGCGGGCCTCGGCGCGTGGGGCAACGCCTCGTGCGCCGTCTTCGTTGACTACGACGGGGACGGGCTGCTCGACATCCTGGTGGGCCATTACTTCGACCGGGGCACGAACCTCTGGGACATCGCCTCGACGAGGGTGCTGCCGGAGAGTTTCATCAAGGCGCATAACGGCGGCGGACTCGTGCTCTACAGGAACGTGGGGAACAACACCTTCGCGGACGTGACGGCCCGCGCGGGGCTCGCGGGTAAGGGCTGGACGCTCGACGTGGGCTGCGCCGACATCGACAACGACGGCGACCCGGACATCTACGCCGCCGACGATTACGGCGAGGACTTCGTCTACCGGAACAACGGCGACGGGACGTTCACGAACGTCACGCGGCAGAGCACGGGCGGCGACTTCGACGCCGGGATGAACGTGGACTTCGGCGACTACGACAACGACGGCTACATGGACGTGTACGTGACCAACATCACCAACCGCTACATCCGCCAGGGCAACATGCTCTGGCACAACCTGGGCGACGGCACCTTCGTCAACGTCGCGCAGGAGGCGGGCTGCGCCGACGGCGGCTGGGCGTGGGGGGCCAAGTTCTTCGACTTCGACAACGACGGGCTGCTCGACATCTACAACGTCAACGGGTACGTCACGGACGGCCCCGTCGATCTCTTCGCGGGCAGCCGGCTCGGCGAGTTCTTCAACCGCCTCTCGTCCCTGGACATCTCGGACGTTGGCGCCTGGCCCGACATGCGCGGCTTCTCCATCAGCGCGCGCGAGAAGCACAGGCTGTTCCGAAACACGGGCGCGGGCTTCCGCGAGATGGCCGAGGCCGCGGGCGTGGCCGACACGGGCGACGGCCGCGGCGTCGCGCTCGCGGACTTCGACGGCGACGGCGACCTGGACATCTTCGTGACCAACTGCGGCCAGCCGGCCGTGCTCTATCGCAACGACGTGGGCGCCTCCCGCCACTGGCTCCAGGTGCGGCTCGTCGGCACGCGCAGCAACCGCGACGCCGTCGGGGCGCGCCTCTCGGCCACCGCCGGAGACCTCCGGCAGACGAGGGAGGTGGACGGCGGCAACGGCTTTTCGGCGCAGAGTTCGCGCGTCGTGCAGTTCGGCCTGGGAGACCACGAACGTGTGGACGCGCTTGAAATCCGCTGGCCGAGCGGCACGCGACAAACGCTGAAGGATGTCGCGGCCGACCAGCGGTTGACGATTACGGAGCCCGCGCCGCCCCGCGGGCGGGAAGAGCGTTCCCCATAAGAGGAGGTCGTCATGAGACTGTTAAAGAGTTGGACGCTAATTCTGGCGATGGTTCTCGGATGCTTTGTGCCGGACGGCAGCGCGCGGCAGCGCCGGGCCGGGCCGAGCGCGCCGCCCGCCGAGCCCGCGCCGCAGCCGCAGGCCGCCGCGGCCATCGAGCCTTCGCCTTTCCAGTTGGAGATCAATGAAATCTCCCTGATGTCGAAGAACAGGATGATCGCCAGGGACAATTTCAAAGAGACGGGGAGGTTCCGCGCCACGCTCAGCGCGCGGCCCGGCCTCGCCGCGGCCCCGACGCAGACGGACTACCAGGTGCGCTACGGCAACATCGCGACCACGGACGTGAGGAACGGCGCGCTGGTTCTGGGCACGACTTCGCTCGTGCCGCTGCGCAGCTCCGGCACGGCCGCCTCCGCCCTCAACGTCAACACCGGCGACCCCGCGCCCGACCGGGCGAGGCCGGAAGTCTTCACGGACGCCTTCGGCTCTTCTTTCGGCGCGCTCTTCTCCATCCCCGTCTCGTCCAGGGGCGTCTCGACGGCCTTCGCCGACAACCGCACCTACCAGGGCAACTCCACCTTCGCGGGCAAGGAGATGTTCGGCGACCTCGTCTTCTCCGCGCGAGTCCACGCGGCGTCTTTGAAGGGCTACGAGACCTTCACGCTCGGCATCACGGACGTCGGGGCGCGCCGCCCCGCCGGGAAGCTCTCGGTGAGGAGGGACAGCATCAGGCTCGAATCCATCTCGATGAAGGACGGGCAGTGGCCCTGGACGGAGACGCTGCTCGACCAGGTCGATCTGACCCGCATGCAGGGAATATCCGACGTGCGCCTGACTTTCATGGTTGACGCGCAGGGGCGGATGTCGGGGCTCGCCGAGGTCACGAGCCGCAGCGGCGTGCAGCGGTTCAAGCTCAACGGGCGCGGGCCGCAGGCCGTCCTCGACCCGTCCTACGACAAGTACGCGGCCAGCATCTTCGTCGAGATACTGCCGAAGCCGCGCATCGCGCAGGTCACGCCGAACCAGATGGCGCGCGGCGCGCTTCTCCGAAGGGGCGGGACGTTCACCGTACAGGTCAACGGCGTCGGCTTCGGCCCCGACACGCGCGTCGAGCTGATACCGGAGGGGCGTGGGGCGGTTCCCGTCGTCGCGAGCAGCGTCCGCATCGCGCCGCACAACGGGTCGTTGGAGGCGACCTTCAGGACGACCGGCGCGCCCGCGCAGTCTTATTCCGTCAGGGTGACGACCGCGGGCCAGACGGCCGTCTTGGAGAAGGCGCTGAGCTTAAGGTGAGCCACGAGGGGACATTCGAGGCGACGCGGAAACGCTCCTTCGGCCTCCCGCTGTTCTTTGCGCTGTGTGCCTGGCTTGTCCCCCTGGCAGGGACGCCGTCGGGTCGAGGGAGCGTGCCGCGTCAAACGACGACGGACGAGTGGAGCTTCTCTCTCTCCGACGTTGAAGGCCGGATGCACGGGCGAGAGGAGTGGCGCGCGGGGCGGGCCGTCGTCATCTTCTTCCTCGAACCCGAGTGCCCCATCTCGAACAGGTATGCGCCCGAGATTAAGAGGGTCGTGGCCGAGTACGCGCCGAAGAATTTCGTCTTCTACGGCGTCCAGTCCGACCCGACGCCCGGCGCGCGCGAACGTGCCCGACGGGCCGTCCGTGATTTCGGCTACGGCTTCCCGATGCTGCTCGACCCGGCGCAGGTTCTGGCGAAGAGGACTAACGTCACGGTGACGCCCGAGGTGGCCGTGCTCTCGCCGCGCGGAGAGCTGCTCTACCGCGGGCGCATCGACGACCTCTACCTGGGCCTGGGCAAGTTTCGGGAGAGGCCGACGCGCAGGGATTTGCGCCTGACGCTGGACGCCATCGGGGCCGGCGCTCCCATCCCCGTGTCGGAGACGAAGGCCGTGGGGTGCTACTTGCCGACGCCGTCCGGAGGCGACAAGTGAACGGCTTGAGGGTGTTTGCTCTCGGACTGGCCTGCGCCGGCCTGCTGGCCGCGCTCGCGGAGCCCGCCCCCGGCCGGCGTGCGACGGCCGCCCCCGGCGCAGTGACCTACAGCAAAGAGATCGCGCCGATACTTTATAAGAACTGCGTCTCCTGTCACCGCGCCGGCGAAGTCGCGCCCTTCCCGCTCGAATCCTATCAGGACGCCGCGAAGCGCGCGCGGCTCCTGGCCGAGGCGGCGGCGACCCGCTACATGCCGCCCTGGAAGCCCGAGCCGGGTTACGGGGAGTTCCGGGGCGAACGCCGTCTGACCGAGCGGGAGATCGCGCTTTTGCAACGCTGGGCCGACACGGGCGCGCCGCGGGGCGACGCCGCCGACCTGCCGCCCGCGCCGACCTTCGCCGACGGCTGGCAGATGGGCGAGCCCGACCTGGTCTTGAAGATGCCGCAGCCGTTCACCGTCAGCGCCGACGGCCCGGACGTCTTTCAGACCTTCGTCATCCCGATGAACCTGCCCAGGGACGAGTACGTCGCGGGCTACGAGTTCAGGCCGGACAACCGCAGGGTGCTGCACCACTCGGTCTCCTACCTGGACAACTCGGGCACCGCGCGGCGCAAGGACGCGGCAGACCCCGCGGTCGGCTACAGCAGTTTCGGCGGGCCGGGCTTCACGCCTTCGGGCGCGCTCGGCGGCTGGTCTCCGGGGGCGTCGGCCGTCCGGCTGCCCGAAGGCGTCGCGCAGCCGGTGCGCAGGGGCACAGACCTCGTCATACAGAACCACTACCACCCGACCGGTAAGGTGGAGACGGATCAGTCGAGCGTCGCGCTCTACTTCTCGAAGACGCCGCCGAAGATGATCGCCGTCAGCGTCCCGCTCTTCCAGCGTGGGCTCGACATCCCGCCGGGCGCCAAACGCCACCGCGTGTCGGCCTCGCTCACGACGCCGATTGACATACAGGTCATCTCCGTCACGCCGCACATGCACTTCCTCGGGCGCGAGATGAAGGTCACGGCGACGCTCGGCACGGGCGCCGCCGTCCCGTTGATTTGGATTAAGGACTGGGACTACTACTGGCACAGTCAATACCAGTACCGGACGCCGCTCGCGCTGCCCGCCGGCACGCGCATCGAGATGGAGGCGTTCTTCGACAACTCGGCGGACAACCCGCGCAACCCGAACGACCCCCCCGAGCGGGTCGGCTGGGGTTCGGAGACGACCGACGAGATGGCCCTCTGCTTCATTCAGGTGGCGGTCGAGAAGAGTTCGGAGGCGGCGGAGTTGAGGAGCGCGGTTCTCAAGCAACTCGGCTTCGCCCGCTGACGGCTCGGGGCCGCCGCGCGTGCCCGACACTCCGCCGAGACCTTACGTCGAGCATACTTTTCAAATGCCGTGTGACGTTGTGAAAGACCGGACGGGAGCGTGATGAGACGGGCGAAACATCTGACGCTGCTGCTCGTGTGGCTGCTGGCCGGCCCCGTCGCGGCCGGCCCCGCGCAGGCCCCGAAGCCGCGCGCCGCGCGTCCCGCGGCCGACGCGCCCGAGACGGCGGTCGAGCCCGTGCCTTTCAGCTTCTACATCGAAGAGCTTTCGCTCTCGTCCAGGGGCCGCGTCATCCTCGAAGACTCCTTCGACAGCGCCGGGCGATTTCAGCCGGCGGAGGTCGGCGGCAAGCCCGCCGGGGCCGCCCGATACTTCCTCAGCCTCGGCCGGCTCGGCGGGCCGAACGTCAAGGGCGGCGCGCTCCGCGTAGACCAGTCGGACACGATCAACGCCTACGGCACTTTCGTCTCGAAGTTCGTCCTGCCCGTGGACGAGCGGGGACGGCTGGCCTTCTCCGGCGAGGAGCTGTTCGGCGACCTGCTGCTCTCGGTCAGAGTCCGCGCCCCCGCGCTGCGCGGCCACGAGCGGCTCAAGATCGGCATCGGGGACATGGCGACGATGGGGGCGCTGGCCTCGATCTCGCTTCAGAAGGACTCGATCAGTCTTCAGCGCCAGGGGCGCGCGGCGTGGGACGAGGTCTTGCTCGACCGCGTGGACATCTCGCGCATGGCGAACCTTCAGGAGGTCGAGTTGACTTTGAAGATAGACGCGCGGGGGCAGTTCTCCGGCCTCACGAAAATCCGCGGCGGCGGGAAGGAGCAGGAGTTCGCGCTGCGCGCCGACGACCCCTGGGCGCGCATCAGCCCCGACAACCCGAACCTCTCGGCCAACGTCTTCGTCGAAGCCTTGCCGAAGCCGAGAATCTTCGCGCTCTACCCGCAGAGCCTCCCGCTGGAGAAGCTGCGCCAGCTGAAGGGCGCCGTCCCTTTGCGAATCGTCGGCACGGGTTTCGCGCCGGACACGGAGGTGGAGGTCGTGCCCCCCGGCGGCGGGCCGGCCGCCCCGATTCAGGCGAGCGAGGTGAAGCTGCTGACGGCGAACACCTATCTGTCGGCGAAAGTCACGCTGCCGGAAGCCGGGGCCGGGGACTACAGCGTCCGGGTCACCACCGGCGAACAGAGCACGCTCCGGCGAAACATCATCCACGTCTACTGACGAACCGTTGGACGCCCGCAGCACGACCCTTTAAGGAGAACCCCTATGAACAGAAGAACGATCACGCCTTGCCTGTTCACTCTCACCGTCTGTCTGACCGTCGCGGGCCTCAACGCCGCGGCCCTCGCGCAGGGCGGCGGCGGGAGGCTCACCGGCAAAGTGCTCGACGCCAGGGAGCGCACGCCCGTCGCCCACGCGACCGTCACGCTGGCCGAACTCGGGAAGACGGCCGAGGTCGGCGCGGCGGGCGACTTCAGCCTCGAAGAGGTGCCGGCCGGCACCTACTCGCTGGAGGTCTCCGCCTTCGGCTACAAGTCGCTGCGGCAGCGCGTCAGGGTCTCCGAGCAGCCAACGAAGCCCTTCGAGTTCCTGATGCTCGTCGAGCCGGTGCTCAAGGAGGAGGTGATCGTCACGGCCAGCGGCCAGCCGGAGCCGGTGAAAGACCTCAGCCAGAGCACCGGCGTGGTCACGGCCGGAGAGGTCGCGGTGACGAAGGCCGTGGGGCTCGACGAGGTGCTCAACGAGATACCCGGCGTCAAGGCCGAGAGCCAGGCCGAGACGCAGGAGGTCAGGCTCTCGATCCGCGGCCGCGGCCTCAACACGAGCTTCGGCACGCGGAGCATCCGGGTGCTCGTGGACGGCATCCCCGAGAGCGACTCGACCGGCGAGACCTCAGACCTCACGGGCATCGACCTCGACTCCGTCGAGCGGCTGGAAGTCGTCAAGGGGCCGATGGCGGCGCAGTACGGGGCGAGTTCGAGCGGCGTCGTCAACGTGATTACCGAGAAGGGCTCCCAGGTGCCCTTCGTCGAGGCGAAGACCGTCTTCGGCAGCTACGGCTTCTGGAAGAGCCAGGCCAAGCTGTCGGGCAACTACAAGCCGCTCGACTACCTCTTCGACTTCACGCGCACCGCGCAGGACGGCTACCGCGAGCACGAGAAGTTACGGGCCTACCACGTCAACGGCCGGCTCGGGGTGGCGCTGGACGAGAAGACGAACCTGAACTTCTTCTTCAGGGGGGCGGACACCGACTCGCAGCTCCCGGGCAACCTGTCTGCCGACGAGCTGCAAGCCGACCGCCGCCAGGCCGGCTTCCTCTTCAAGCTGTTCGACGCCCAGAGCAACATCGCGCGCGAACAGTTCGGGGTGAGCTTCAACCGGCAGTGGGGCGACGACCGCTCGCTCTGGGCGATGTTCTACGGCCGCCACATAGACTTCCAGGTGCCGGTGCCTTTCGTCTTCCTCAACGGCCGGCGGAACTCGTTCGGCGGCGACGTGCGCTACTCCTTCCGGCAGGCGGTAGGCAAGACGAGGAACGCCCTCACCTTCGGCGCGAACCTCCAGCACGACCACGAGGTCAGGAAGGATTTCGACAACGACGCCGGCCAGATGGGGGCCGGCGTGCAGCGCGACGAGACGCGGCGGCTCTACAACACCGGCGTCTACTTCCTCGACAACATCGGCGTCGGCGAGAAGCTCGACTTCCGGGTCGGCCTCAACTACACGCGCGTCCACGTCCGCATCGACGACTTCCTCTTCGCCGACGGCGACGACTCCGGCGCGCGGCTGTTCGACAAGTTCAGCTACCAGCTCGGCGCGACCTACCACCTCACGCCGGAGTTCTCGCTCTACGGCAACGTCAGCACGGGGTTCGACCCGCCGACGATCACCGAGATCGGCCGCAACCCGGAGGGGAAGGGCGGGCTCAACCCAGACCTCCGGCCGGAGCGTTCGATGAACTACGAGGTCGGCGGGCTCTACAACCTGCCGCGGAAGACCTACGTCAACTTCTCCGTCTTCCGGCTGCGCGTCAACGACGAGATCGTCCCCACGGGCATCGGCTTCCCGCAGGAGACCTTCATCAACGCCGCGCGGGCCGTCCACAACGGGGTCGAGCTGGGCGGCGGGGCCAACCTCTACAAAGACCTGAGCCTGCGGGTCGGCTACACCTACTCCGACTTCTACTACCGGACGTTCGTCAACGGCTTCGGCGACTTCAGCGGCAAAAGGATTCCCGGCATCCCCGCCCACCGCTTCTTCGCCGGCCTGAGGTATCAGCACCGCTCGGGCGTCTACAGCGGGTTCGACCTGCACGCGGTCGGGAAGATCTTCGCCGACGACGGCAACAACGTGACGAACGACAGCTATCAGGTGGGGAACTGGTACGGGGGCTACGAGCGCTACTTCAAGAGGTTCAGCCTCCGGCTGCTCTACCGCGTCAACAACCTCTTCAACCAGCAATACTCCTCCTACATCGTGGTCAACGACAGGTTCGGGGGCTACTTCTACCCGAGCCCCACGAGGAACCAACTCGGCAGCGTCGCCTTTGCCTGGTACTTCTGACAGTAACGAGGAGGTGAATGGCTTGAGCGAAAAAGGATCGGGCGGGGCGCTGCTCCGCACCTTGTTGGCGGGCCTCCTGGCGGCCGCGTTGGGCGGCGGCGCGGCGCGGGCGGGCGGCGGGCGTGCCAAGCGCGCGCCGGGCGTGCGGGTGTCGAAGTCAAAGCCCTTCGGCCCACCCGGCGGCTGGGCCTTCAGCATCGCCCTCGACCCGCGCCGCAGCGAGACGGTCTACGTCGGCCTCCACGGCGGCGGCGTCATCAAGAGCGCCGACGGGGGGCGCACATGGGCTCCGGCCAACGCGGGCCTCAACGACCTGACCGTGATGCCGCTCGTCATCGACCCCTCCGACCCGCGGACGATCTACGCGGGCACGCACGTCGGCGTCTACAAGAGCACCGACGGCGCCAACAGTTGGTCGGAGGCTGACGCGGGGCTGACGACCCGCGACGTCTGGTCGCTGGCCCTCGACCCGAACTCCCCCGGCACGCTCTACGCGGGGACGGCGGGCGGCGGCGTCTTCAAGAGCACCGACGGCGCGCGCACGTGGTCGAAGGCGAGCCAGGGGCTGACCAACCCGGTGGTCTGGCCCCTCGTGGTTGACCCGCGGCGGCCGCAGACGCTCTACGCGGGGACGTTCGGCGGCGGCGTCTTCAAGAGCGAAGACGGCGGCGCGCACTGGACTCAGGGCAACGAAGGGCTGACGAACCAGAGGGTCTACGCGCTGGCGGTCGCGCCCGGCGAGGAGGGGACGGTCTACGCGGGGACGAGCGGCGGGGTCTTCAGGAGCGAGGACGGCGGCAGGCACTGGAGCGCGCTGTCGAACGCGCTGTCGCGGCAGCTCGTCTTCTCCCTGACGGTCGTGCCGGGCGACCCGAAAGTTATCTACGCCGGCACGGGCGCGGGAGTCTTCGTGAGTGCAGACCGCGGGCAGAGCTGGTCTGAGGTCAGCGACGGCCTGAGCAACCGAATCGTCTGGCCCGTCACGGTTGACCCGCGCCGCCCGCAGACCGTCTACGCCGGCACGCTGGGCGGCGGGGTCTTCAAGAGCACCGACGGCGGGCGGCGTTGGCGCGAAGTCCCGGCCCAACTCGCCAATCAGGTGGTCTTCGCGATGGCCGTAGACCCGCGCGACTCGAACACGCTCTACACGGGGACGGCCGGGGCCGGGGTCTTCAAGAGCACCGACCGGGGGCAGAGTTGGTCGGGCGCCAACGCGGGCCTCAGCAACCACGTCGTCAAGGCCCTCGTCGTAGACCCGACGAATCCGGAGACGCTCTACGTCGGCGCGCAGGAGCAGTTCCTCGGCTCGGCCGGCGGGGTCTTCAAGAGCACGGACGGCGGACGGAGCTGGCTCCGGGTCGGGGCCGAGACGATCAGGCGGCGCATCTTTTCGCTGGCCGTCGATGCGCGCCGCCCCGGCACCGTCTACGTCGGCACGGACGGCGGGGGAATCTTCAGGAGCACGGACGGGGGCGCGACGTGGGCCGACGTGAGCCGCGGGGCCATCAACGAGAACGTGGCCGGCGTGACTCCCATCCAGCAGTTGATGCACCCGCGCCCCGTCTTCGTGCTGGCGGTTGACCCGAACGACTCCGAGACGATCTACGCCGGGACGGACGGCGGAGTCTTCAGGAGCAGCGACGGCGCAAAGACCTGGAAGGAGATGAACGAAGGGCTGACGGATCGGCGCGTCAGGGCGCTCGTCATAGACCCGCAGGACTCCCGAACGCTCTACGTCGGCTCGGGGGACTTCTCCGACGCCTCCACGAGCGGCGGCGTCTTCAAGAGCGCGGACGCGGGCAAGACGTGGTCGCTTACCACGCTCGGCAACCACTGGGTGCTCTCCCTGTCGCTCGACCCCGCGGACGCCCGGACGGTCTACGCGGGCACAGACCAGGGCGTCTTCCGGAGCCGCGACGCGGGGAGAAGCTGGTCGGCCGTCAAGACGCTGCCGACCACGCATTACGTCCTGAGCCTGGCCGTAGACCCGCACGACCCGCACGCGGTCTACGGGGGCACGGAAGGCAACGGCATCTTCACCCTCGGCGCGAAGCCCTAGTCTTGGCATCGCGCCGGAAGCTTAGATTGACGTGCGCCGGGATGGACTGAGATGTACAGGTTGAGTGTGAACCAACGCGGCCGCGCGCGCACGGCGCTGGCCCGCTCCGTCCTTCTGCTCCTCGTCGCCCTTCCCGCGGCCCGCGGCGCTCGGGGGCAGGGCGTTTCGCCACGGCAAATCCAGGCCGACGGCACGCGCCGAATGTCGGAGCGGTTGGAGAAGATTGGGAAGCGGTTGGAGGCGGTCAGGCTCTCGTACACGGGCCTCGCCGACCCCGGGATGCTGCGCTACTTCTGGCAGATCAGGCAGCCGCTCGACCTCCGCGGCGAGTTGATCGTCGAGGCGCGGACGGCTTACGAGCTGCTCTTGCAGGGGCGCAACCGCGAGGCGGCCCGGCGCCTGGAGCAGGTGAAGAAGTCGGCCGCGGCCAACGTCGCCCTCTTCGACCCGCCGTTCCTGAAGAACGTCCGCGAGCTGTTGGCCGTCTCGTATCTCCGCGCGGGCCAGCAGGAGAATGATTCCGCCCGCGAAGGCACCGCCCCGGCGCTCCTCACGGTCGCGTCCCCGCGCGCGCATGTCGCGAACGAGGAGACGGAGGCGGCGGTCAAAGAGTACCTCGAAATACTGCGCGCCGACCCGGACGACGCAACTTCGCGCTGGCTGCTCAACCTCGCCTACATGTCGCTCGGCGAGTACCCGGGCGAAGTCCCGAAGCCCTGGCTGATTCCCCCCAGCGTCTTCAAGTCAGAGTACGACATGGGGAGATTTGAAGACGCCGCCCCGCGCCTCAGACTGGACGTGTCGGCCCTCGCGGGCGGGAGCGTGACGGAGGACTTCGACGGCGACGGCTATCTGGACATCATGACCTCTTCGCTCGGGCTCGACCGGGAGCGCGACCAGCTCCGCTACTTCCGCAACAACGGCGACGGCACCTTCGCCGACCGGACGGCGGCGGCCGGGCTGGCCGGCATCACGGGCGGGCTGCAAATCAGCTCGGCCGACTACAACAACGACGGCTGCGTGGACGTGTTCATCCCGCGCGGCGCCTGGCTCGGGAGCATCGGGCATCACCCGCCTTCGCTGCTGCGCAACAACTGCGACGGGACGTTCACGGACGTGACCGAAGAGGCGGGCCTGCTCACCCTTCACCCTTCGCAGGCGGCCGCGTGGGGCGACTTCGACAACGACGGCCGCGTAGACCTCTTCGTCGGCAACGAGTCCATGCCGACCTACAGGGCCTTGAGCATCAACATCGAGCTGGCCTCCTCGCCGAGCGTGAAGAACCCCATCTACTTCTTCGACTACCAAGACCTCAACCCGTGCCAGCTCTTCCGCAACAACGGCGACGGCACGTTCACGGAGGTCGCCAAGCAGGTCGGGCTCGGACTGCTCGGCTGGGTCAAGGGCGCCGCCTGGGGCGACTACAACAACGACGGCCTGCCCGACCTCTACGTCTCGCGCCTCGGCGAGCCGAACCTGCTCATGCGGAACGACGGCCGGGACGCGTCCGGCGGCTGGAAGTTCACGGACGTGACGGAGCAGGCCGGGGTCGGCGAGCCGATTCAGAGCTACGCCTGCTGGTTCTGGGACTACGACAACGACGGCTGGCTCGACCTCTTCGTCGCGGGCTACTCGATAGAGGACTTCGCGCACCAGGCGGGGCAGGTCGCGGCCGACTACCTCGGCCGGCCTTTCACCGCCGAGACCCCGAGGCTCTACCGCAACAACCGCGACGGCAGTTTTAAGGACGTGACGCGCGAGGCGGGACTGCACCACGCCCTCTTCAGCATGGGCGGCAATTACGGCGACCTGGACAACGACGGTTACCCCGACATCTACCTCGGGACGGGCGGGCTCGACTACCGCGCGCTGCTGCCGAACCGGATGTTTCGCAACGAAGCGGGCAGGCACTTTCAGGACGTGACCGACTCCGCCGGGGTCGGCTACCTGCAAAAGGGGCAGGCGGTCTCCTTCGGCGACGTGGACAACGACGGCGACCAGGACATCTACGCGGTCTTCGGCGGCGTCTACCCCGGCGACGCCTTCCGGCGCGCGCTCTTTCTGAACCCGGCGCACGGGAACCACTGGCTCAAGCTCAGGCTCGAAGGCGTGCGCTCCAACCGCGCGGCCATCGGCGCGCGCATCAAAGTGAGCGTGGACGTGAAGTCCGGGAGGCGCGACATCTACTCCGCCGTTTCGACCGGCGGCAGCTTCGGCACGTCGAGCTTGCAGCAGGTGGTCGGGCTGGGCCGGGCGACCTCCGTCCGCTCCCTGGAGATCACTTGGCCCGCGACCGGGAAGACGCAAACCTTCGGCGGCCTCCGGGTGGATCGCAGCTACGTCATCCGCGAGGATGATGCGGCGCCCGTGCCGGTCAAGCTCGGCAAGCTGAATCTGTACGGCGAGCCGAGACGTGCGAAGCCCGCGCCCGCGTCCAGGTGAGCGCGGCCGGTTGCGCGGTGCGGGTCGCGGGTTTGAAGGGAGCGACAATGAACCTGTTCGTCGTCATCATCATCGGCATCGTCACGGGCGCGCTCCCCGGCCTGGGCGTCTTCTCGCTGGAGCGACACCCTCATCAGACGGAGCTGTTCCTGGCGTCGATCATGAGGTGAGTCCTGGTCAGCCTACTTACCGCGCTCTCTTTGAAGGCCCGGAGTACCTGGCGGCTTGCCGTCGGATTAGGTGCCCTTTACGGCCTGCTGACCGCGCTGACGGTCGCCCTGGCGATGGGCGGGTTAAAGTCCCCCGACACGGTCTACATAGTTCCCTTCGCTCCGATCATGGGCGCCGTCACCGGGCTGCTCGTCCTCAAGTTCGCGTTCCGCCGCCCCGGCCACGGAACCGGCGTCTAAGCAGCTTTGGGCAGGCCCTTGCGCGCGACGTTTGACATGACCTCGCAGAAGCGGTCGAGTTCCTTGAGGGTGGTGTAGACGCTCGGCGTGATGCGGACGCCTTTGAATTCGTCGTGGACGATGGGCGTGGCGTAGATTTTGTGGCGGCTCATGAGGTACGCGCAGACCGCGTAAGGGTCTGTGCCCTCGACGTGGACGTTGGCGATGGCGCAGGACTGCCGGTCGTCGAAGGAGGTGTTGAAGCGGACGCCCGGCTCGCCCTTGAGCTGATTCATCCAGTGGCGCGCGAGCAGGCGGAGGCGCGCCTCCTTGCGCTCGGGGCCGACGCCTTGATGAAAAAGCAATGCCTCGCCGACGGCGAGGCGTTGCGCGGCCGAGCGCGTGCCCGTCTCCTCGAACTTGCGGATGTCGGCGTCCTGCGACTTCTCGGCGGCCATGAGCGGCCAGACCTTCGCGATCTTATCCTTCCTTACATAGAGCATCCCCGTCCCCTTGGGCGCGTGGAGCCACTTGTGCAGCGACGTGCCGAAGTAGTCGCAGTTCAAATCGTCGCGCCTGAACTGGAAGTGCGCGAGGGAGTGCGCGCCGTCCACGACCGCCTCGATGCCGCGGCGCCGGGCCAGCTCGCAGACCTCGCGCACGGGGACGATCTGCCCCGTGATGTTGATGACGTGTGAGACGAGGATGACGCGCGTGCGCGGCGTGACGGCCGCCTCGTAGGCCGCCGTGATCTCCGAAGGGTCTTTCGGCGGGACGGGAATCTTAACGGTCTTCAAGACGATGCCTTCGCGGCGCTCGCGCTGCCGGAGCGTCGTGAGCATGCGCGGGTAGTCCTGCGTCGTCGTCAAGACCTCGTCGCCGCGCTTGAGGTCGAAGCCGAAGAGCACGGCTTCGAGCGAGTCGGAGGTGTTGCGCGTGATGGCGACCTCCTCGCGGTCGCAGCCGAAGAGGTCGGCGAGGCCGGTGCGGATGGTCTCGGACTGCGGTTCGAGGATTTCCCACATCGTGTAGGCCGTCGCGTCCTCCTGCTGCCAGAGGTAGCGCACCAGCGCCTCGGTGACGATGCGGGGCGAGGGCGAGACGCCGCCGTTGTTCAAGTTCACGATGCCGCGCGTGACCGAGAAGGACTGCTGGATGTCGAACCAGAAATCCTCGTCGCGCGCCGCCTCCTCGGCCGGGAGGCGCGCGACACGCTTGGCCGCGGCGCGCACGTCCTTGAGGAGGGAGGCGACCGCGGACGAGGAGAGCGCGGCCAGTCCCAGACCCTTGCCGACCGACGAGAGGAAGCGGCGCCGGTCGAGAGCGCCGGGGTAGTGTTCCATTCTCTGTGAACCTTTCTTGGCCTTGCGCATCGCGGTTTAAGGAACGAGCGTGAACTCCACGAACTCCTCGGGCGACGGGAGCGACACGACGGTGTGGTCGCCGGACTTCTGCGCGTACGGCATGAGCGTGGCGCCGAAGGCGTCCCGCACGTCGCGCGGCAGTTGGCCGGGGAGGAATTCGAGCGCGGCGACCTTGCGCCCCGCGTACGCGCCCGCGCGCGTGAGTTTGAGCGAGCCGCCGCGCAAGCTGACGGTCGTCGTGCGCCGCTCGCCGTAGCCGTCGCCCGCGTCTTCGTAAAAACTGCTCGCGCCGTCCGCGCCGTTGACGACGAGGAGCGAGAGCGGCGCGCCCTTCATCTCGCCCGTGTGCTGCACGACCGGCTGCATGGGGATGACCGCGCCGACACGCGCGAAAAGGGGCAGGCGGTCGAGCGGCGCTTCAACTTCCGCGTCTTTGCCGCCCTCATAAACTTTACCCGTCCACCAATCAACCCAGTTGTCGCCGGCGGGGAAGTAGACGCCGCGCTTCGTCGCGGACTCGCGCACGACGGGCGCGACGAGCAGGTCGCGGCCGACGAGGTACTCGTCTTCGATGGTGTAGGTGCGCGCGTCGTCGGGGTACTCGAACCAGAGCGGGCGCATGACGGGCGCGCCCGTCCGCGTGTGCTCCTCGAAGAGCGTGTAGAGGTACGGGAGCAGGCGGTAGCGCAGCTCGACGCTCGCGCGGTTGATCTTCGTGAACTCTTCGCCGAAGGAGTAGGGCTCGTGCGGGTTGGAGCCGGCCTCGGAGTGCGAGCGCAGGAAGGGCGTGAGCGCGGCCGCCTGAAGCCAGCGCGTGTAAAGCTCGGGGGTCGGGTTGCCGGAGAAGCCGCCCACGTCCGAGCCGACGAAGGGCACGCCCGAGACGCCCATGTTGAGAAGCATCGGGATTGAAAGTCGAAGGTGATCCCAGCTCGCCACGTTGTCGCCCGTCCAGACGGCCGAGTAGCGCTGCACGCCGGCGTAGCCCGCGCGCGTCAGGACGAAGGGGCGCGCGTCGGGCCGGAGCTTCTTTAAACCTTCGAAGGTCGAGCGCGCCATCTGCATCCCGTAGACGTTGTGGTAGCGCGCGTGCGCCGCGGGCAGCCCGTCGCCCGCGTGCTTCGCGTCCACGGGGAAGGTCTTCATCGGGTGGTGGAAGATGTCGGGCTTGGGCGTCTGGTCGGAGAGGAAGACGCCGGGCTCGTTCATGTCGTTCCAGAAGCCGGCGACGCCCTCGTCTAAATTCTGTTTGTAGAGCGAGCCGAACCACTCGCGGGCCTTCGGGTCGGTGAAGTCTGGGAAGGCGCAGACGCCGGGCCAGACCGTGGCGTGCAGCTCGCTCCCGTCGGCGTTCCTGACGAAGTGTCCGCCCGCCTGCCCGTCCTTGTAAGCGAAGTAGTTCGGGTCAACCTTGATGCCGGGGTCGATGATGACGACGGTGCGGAACCCTTCGGCGCGCAGGTCGGAGATTAACTTCGGCGGGTCGGGGAAGCGCTCGCGGTTCCAGGTGAAGACGCGGTAGCCGTCCATGTAGTCGATGTCGAGGTAGAGAACGTCCGCGGGGATTTTAGACTCGCGGAAGCCGCGCGCGACCTCGCGCACGCGCGCCTCGGGGAAGTAAGACCAGCGCGACTGCTGGTTGCCGAGCGCCCAGACGGGCGGCAGCGGCGCGCGGCCCGTCAACTCCGTGTAGTCGCGCAGGACGTTCTTGGGCGAACGCTCCTCGCCGCCCGTGAAGACGTAGTAGTTCAGCTCGCCCGACGCCGCGCCGAAGGTCACGCGCGCGGGGTCGGTCTTCCCCATGTCGAAGTAGGTGCGCGAGGTGTTGTCGAGGAAGAGGCCGTAGGCGACGCCGCGCATCCGAGGGAAGGGCGGTTCTATCCCGCCCGAGATGTCCGCCGTGCCGTTGCGGATGGGGGCGGGCCGCGCCTGCCGCAGCGCGACGTAAAAACCTATCGACTGGTAGATGGGGTCGAGGCCGCGCGGGTAGCCGTAGGTGTCCGTGTTCCACATCACGAACTGCTGCGTGTCGCGCGAGACGGTGGCGCCCGCCTTCTCGCCGAGGCCGTAGTAGGTCTCCCACTCGACGCGCTTGACGGAGGTCTCGACGGCGCCCGTGTCCGGGTCGAAGGAGGTGGCCTTCGCCGGGTCGGCCTCGACGACCGGAAGCCCCTGCTGGTCGAACACGCTGACGAGGAAGGGGCGGCGCCTGACGACGACGGTCGTGCCGTCGAGGGAAGAGATTCTGATCTCGTCGGCCGACTCGGTGACCTTCGCCGCGACGGTCTTGCGGTCTTTCGACTCGACGGCGTAGGAGAGGTCGCGCTCGAACGTGCCCGAGGGCGCGAGGCGGACGCGCACCGTCTCCAGGTCGCGGAAGGTGACGGCGACGCGCGCGCCCGAGTTGAGCGTGAGGACGACGCCGTCCGCCTGCCGCGCGACCGCCTTCACGTCGCCCGCCGCGCGCCACGCCGCGTGCGCCTGCGCCCCTTGCAGGAGCAGGCAGAAGATGTAGACGCCGAAGGCGAGTCGGCCGGTGCGTCGAAGGGGCTTGTTCATGTCAGCGTAGTCTCGAAGGCGGGGCTGCCGGCGCGGGCGGCGGCGGCGGAGGCGGGGCGGGGTCGCCCGAGTCCCTCTCGCCCGCGTTGGCGTTCTCGACGCGGAGGAGGCGCGTCTCGCAGAACTGCTGCACCTGCTGGAAGAGCTGGCCGCACTGCTTCTCGGGCGAGAGGCCGTAGCGCTGGCACTGTTTCAGTTGCCAGCCGGCGGCCTTCATGAACTCGGTCTGGCGCGGCACGTCGTCGCAGAAGCCGGGCGTCGGGCGGCTCTTTTCGAGGCAGGCGCGCATGAAGACGTTGATCTTGATCATGTCGGTGAAGCCCTCGGCGCGCGCGTGGCGGGCGACCGCCTCGTTCAGGCAGCCCTCGTTGTCCGAGCGGCGGCCGTACTCGACGCCCTCGTTGTAAGTCTGCTTGCCCGCCTCCACCAGCCCCGGCCCGTACGTGCGCGCGAGGAAGTAGACCGCGACCGCGCCCCCCACCAACAGCAAGACCAGCAGCACCCCGACGACGAGCAGGACTTTCATCCAAGTGGGCATGGGAACCTCCTCCGAAATGATGAGTGATGAGTGATGAATGATGAATGAAAGGCAGGCCGCTTCTCACTCATCATTCATCACTCATCATTCATCACTTGTTTCTCTCGTACACGACCCGGCCGTCGAAGACGGTGACGTCCGCCTCGGTCTGTAAGATTTCGCGGGGCGGGATGGTCAGGAGGTCTCTGGAGTGGACGACGAGGTCGGCGAGCATCCCGGCGACGACCTGGCCCTTCTCGTGCTCCTCGAAGGAGGCGTAGGCGCTCTCGGCCGTGTAGTTGCGGATGGCGTCCTCAATCGAAAGCCGCTCCTCGGGCCACCAGCCGCCCGCGGGCTCCCCCTCCACGCTCTGGCGCGTGACCGCGGCGTAGAGGCCGAGGTACGGGTTGACGGGCTCGACCGGCCAGTCGGTGCCGAAGGGGACGTGGACGCCGTAGGACATCATCGTGTGCCAACTGTAGGCCCCGAGCACGCGGTACTCGCCCAGCCTGTCCTGCGCCCAGCGCTTGTCCGAGATGGCGTGCGAAGGCTGCATCGAGGCGATGACGCCGAGGTCGCGGAACCGCGCGAAGTCCGGGGGGAAGACGACCTGCGCGTGCTCGACGCGGTGGCGCAGGAGCCCCGAAGGGGAGAGCGGGTAATCGCCGATCAGGCCGCGGCCGTCGTTCGTCCGGGCCGGCGGCGAGTTGCGCGCGGCGCGCGCCGCCTGGAATCCGTCGAGCGCCATGTGGTTGGCGCGGTCGCCGATGCAGTGGAGCGCGATTTGAAAACCGGCCGCGTCGCGCTCGACGATCATCTTCGTCAACTGCCCGGGCTCCATGCGCGGGATGCCGCTGTTGTGCGGGTCGTCGGCGAAGGGCGCGAGCATGGCCGCCGTGCGCGAGCCGAGCGTCCCGTCCACGTAGCCCTTGAGCGCGGTCAGGCGCAGCCGCAAGGGGTCGTCCCCGTGCGACGCGAACTCTTCGCGCTCGCGCTTCAGCTCCTCGACCGTGCGGTCGAACTGCTGCCACTCGGCGACGCGCACGGTGAGCTTGCCCCCCTTGAGCAGCTCGCGGTAGAGCGGCACCGCCTCGAAGCTCGGCACGTCGTTGGTCTGGATCGAAGTCAGTCCGTAGCGTCGCGCCTCTGCGAGTGCGCGGTTGAGCGCCTCCAACTGCTCCTCGCGCGTCGCCTCGGGCACGACGTTCAAGACGAGGCCGCCGGCCGTCTCCTTCAGGATGCCGGTCGGCTCGCCCTGCGCGTCGTGCAGGATTTCGCCGCCCTGCGGGTCGCGCGTCTCGCGCGTGACGTTCCCCTTTTGCAAGGCGAGCGTGTTGGCCCACGAGACGTGCCCGTCAACGCGCTGGAGGATGACCGGGTTGTTCGGCGCGACCTCGTCCAGGTCTCTCTTCGTCGGCCAGGCGCCGCCCCAGAGCGTGTGATCCCACCCGCGCCCCGTGACCCACGCGCCCGCGGGAAGCTCTTTCACGCGCGCCGCGACGAGCGCCTTCGCCTCGGCGAGCGTCCTGGCGCCGACGAGGTTCACGCGCAGCAGCGAGAGCCCGCCGCCGAGGAAGTGTATGTGCGCGTCGTTGAAGCCGGGCGTGACGAGGCGCCCCTTGAGGTCGATGGTGCGTGCGCCTTCGTAAGCCGCGGCGATCTCGCGCGAGGTGCCGACGGCGACGATGCGGCTGCCGTCCACGGCGACGGCCTCGGCCAGCGTGCCGCGCGCGTCGGCGGTGAAGACTTTGCCGCCCGTGAGGACGAGGCTGACCTTGCGCCTGGTCTGCCGCGCGGCCCCGGCGGGGGCGAGTGCCGCCGCCGCGCACAGGGACGCGAGCAGCAGCAGTGTCAGTGCGAGCCTTGTGCGCAGAAGCATCTTTAACGAACTCTTGCGGGACAGGGATGAGCCGAGACGCGCTTTTTATACCACCTTATAACCCTTACCGAAAGCGATTCAACACAGAGACACGACTTCATCTTTAGTCCTCGACAAGCCGTGTCTCTGTGTCTCCGTGTCTGTGTGTTAATTTCTAGCTGATGCATGCCGCCGCGAAAGCCGAAAGTCATGTGGACGAGCGCGTCGAGCGCGCGTACCGCTTCGCCGGCCTCTCCGGCTACAGTTTCAAACAGAGGCTCGCCGTCCGCGCCGCGGGCTTCATCTTTCCCCTGCTCATCCGCGCCGTCGGCGCGACGCTCCGCTTCAACGTCGAAGGCCGGGAGCACTGGGACGAGGCCGCGCGCGGCGGGCGCCTCCCCGTCTACACCTTCTGGCACGACCGCATTTTCGCCGGCACGTACTTCTTCCGCGGCCGCCGCATCGTCATCATGACCTCGCAGAGCTTCGACGGCGAGTACATCGCGCGCTTCATCCAGCGCCTCGGCTACGGTGCGGTGCGCGGCTCCTCCACGCGCGGCGGCGTCGGCGCGCTCGTGGAACTGACGAGGCTCGTCCGGCTGGGCTGCCCGGCCGGCTTCTCCATCGACGGCCCGCGCGGCCCGCGCCACGTCGCCAAGATGGGTGCCCTCCTCCTCGCCAAGAAGACCGGCCAGGCCGTCCTCCCCTTCGGCGTCAACGCCGAGCGCTGCTGGACTCTGAAGAGCTGGGACAGGATGCAGATTCCGAAACCCTTCTCGCGCGTCCGCGTCCGCTTCGCCCCGCCCATCCGCGTCCCGGCCGAAGCCGACGAAGCGACTTTGAACGCCAAACGCGAAGAGTTGCAGCGCGCGCTCGAAGAGGTCAGCCCCTGACCTTGCCTCGACCGTGGCGCGGCCTCAGCCTGGTGTAGTAGGATTGACCCACACCCCGCAGTTCCCTTAGAGCTTTACCCGTTTGAGGCACGGAGATCTTTCCCCGAGGAGACTCGCATGATTAACCAGGAGCGCATCAAGAATCTTCTGCTCGAACTCGTCCAGATCGACTCTGTCTCGCGCGAGGAGCGCGACGTGGCCCAGCGCATCAAGCAGTACTGCGAAGAGCTGGGCGCCGAGGTCTTCATCGACGACGCCGGCGAGAAGGTGGGCGGCAACACCGGCAACGTCATCGCGCGCTTCCCCGGCACCATCCCTTCGGCCGAGCCCATCATGATGAGCGCGCACATGGACACGGTCGTCCCCGGCAAGGGCGTCAAACCCATCGTCGAGGGCGACATCATCCGCACCGACAGGAGCACGGTCTTAGGCGGCGACGACAAGTCGGGCTGCTCCGTCATTATCGAAACCATCCGCTGCCTGCAAGAGCAGAACGTCCCGCACGCGCCCATCGACGCCGTCTTCTCCATCTGCGAGGAGGTCGGCCTGCTCGGCGCCAAGCACCTCGACATGTCGAAGGTGCGGGCGAAGTACGGCATCGTCTTCGACTCCGACGACCCCGGCTTCCTCTTCACCAAAGGCCCCTCGGCCGACCACTTCGAGATCAAAATCTACGGGCTCGAATCGCACGCGGGCGTCGCGCCCGAGCAGGGCATCTCCGCCATCCGCGTCGCCGCCGAGGCCATCAGCGCGATGAAGCTCTTCCGCATCGACGACGAGACGACCGCCAACATCGGCGTCATCCGCGGCGGCGAGGCCACGAACATCATCACCAACCTCGTCACGCTCAAGGGCGAGGCGCGCTCGCTCGACGACGCCAAGCTCGACGCGCAGACCCGTCACATCATCAAGTGCTGCGAAGACGCCGCGGCCAGATACGAGGTGACCGTGGACGGCGTGACCACGAAGGCGCGCGTCGAGGCGGAGGTCACGCGCGAGTACCACGCGATGGATGTCTCCGACGACTCGCGCGTCGTCCGCCTCGTCAAGGAGGCGGCCGCGCGCATGGGGCTCCAGGTCGAGACGATGGCCTCGGGCGGCGGCTGCGACGCCAACATCTTCAACAAGCGCGGCATCGAATGCGCCAACCTCGGCACGGGCATGCGCGCCATCCACACCGTCAAAGAGTGGCTCGACGTGAAAGACATGTACGCCTCCGCCGAGATGACCCTCGAAATCATGCGCCTCAACGGCGAGGCCGCGCTCAAGTAAAAGGGAAGTCAAAGCCGGGAGCGCGGGCATCCTGCCCGCCATGAGCGCGTCAGCGCGAAGACGCGGAGACTTTAAACCTCGACGTTGAGGCATAGAGGGGCACTTGGAAGCGTGCTGGGGCACGCTTTGGCGGGCAGAGATGCCCGCGCTCCCGGCGTTCAGGCCCGCCCTTTCGATGGAGAGACAGATGAAACTCGCTAAGCACGCGAAACTGTTGCTCGCCACCGCAGTCCTCCTTTCAACACTTCCTCTGGGAACGAACGCGCAGCGCCGCACACCGCGCGCGCCGTCACGAACCGCCGCGCGTCAGGACGACGTGGAGCGGAAGGTCGAGGCGCTGTTGGCGCGGATGACGCTCGAAGAGAAGCTGGGGCAGTTGCAGCAGTCGGGCGGCGACGTGGCGGGGAAGGCCAACCCGGATTTGATCGAGGCGGCGCGCGCCGGCAGGCTGGGCTCGACGCTCGGGGTGAGGGGAGCCAAGAACGCGAACGAGTTGCAGCGCGCGGCCGTCGAGGGGTCGCGTCTGAAGATTCCGCTCATCTTCGGGTTCGACGTGATTCACGGGTACCGGACGATCTTTCCCATCCCTCTGGGCGAGGCGGCGAGCTGGGAGCCTTCGGTGGCGGAGCGCTCGGCGTACGTCGCCGCGACCGAGGCGCGCGCGGCGGGCGTGGCCTGGACTTTCGCGCCGATGGTGGATGTGGCGCGCGACGCGCGCTGGGGGCGCATCACCGAAGGGTCGGGCGAGGACACGTACCTCGGCGCGGCGTTCGCGCGCGCGCGCGTGCGCGGCTTCCAGGGGTCTGACTACTCTGCGCCGGATCGCGTCGTCGCGTGCGCCAAGCACTTCGTCGCCTACGGCGCGGCCGAGTCGGGGCGCGACTACAACACGACCGACATGAGCGAGCAGCGCCTGCGCGAGGTCTACCTGCCGCCGTTCAAGGCGGCGGTGGAGGCGGGCGTCGGCACCTTGATGAGCGCCTTCAACGACCTCAACGGCGTGCCCTCCTCGGGGAACCGCTTCACCTTGACGAAGGTCTTGCGCGGCGAGTGGGGCTTCGAAGGGTTCGTCGTGAGCGACTACACCTCGGTGCAGGAGATGATCGCGCACGGCTACGCGGCCGACGGCGCGGACGCCGCGCGCCTCGCCCTCTCGGCGGGCGTGGACATGGAGATGGTCAGCCGCCTCTACAACCAGAACGGCGCGGAGTTGTTGAAGCAGGGCAAGCTGAAGATGGCCGACGTGGACGAGGCCGTCCGCCGCATCCTGCGCGTGAAGTTCCGCGCCGGCCTCTTCGAACGCCCGTACGTGGACGAGTCGCGCGAGTCCGCTGTGACTCTGAGCGCGGAGAACCTGCGCGCGGCGCGCGAGGTGGCGGCGCGCTCGCTGGTGCTTTTGAAGAACGAGCGCGACACTCTCCCTTTCAGAAAGGACGTGCGCACCGTCGCCGTCGTCGGGCCGCTCGCCGACGACCCGCGCGCCATCATCGGCTCGTGGGCGGGCGACGGCCGGGCACAGGACTCTTTAACTTTACTTCAAGGGGTTAAGGCGAAGGTCTCGCCGCGCACGAAGGTTATTTATGAGAAGGGCATCGCGGTCGAGGGGCGCGGCGTGATGGGCAACTACGACGCGCCGCCGCCGAACCCGAGCGCGGCCGGCGGGACGAACGTCGCCGCCGCGGGCGAGATAGACCCCGCGCGTCTGGCCGCGACGCCCGCCGCTCCCGACTCCGTCGAACGCGCCGTGCGCGCCGCGCGCGACGCGGACGTGGTCGTGGTCGCCGTCGGCGAGACGGCCGACATGAGCGGCGAGGCCGCCTCGCGCACGTCTCTGGATTTGCCGGGCAGGCAGTTGGAGCTTTTGCAAGCCATCCAACAGACGGGCAAGCCCTACGCCGTCGTGCTGTTGAACGGCCGGCCCCTTTCAATCAACTGGGTCGCCGAGAACTCGCCCGCGATACTCGAAGCGTGGTTCCCCGGCACAAGGGGCGGCGAGGCCATCGCCGACGCGCTCTTCGGCGACTACAACCCCGGCGGCAAGCTCCCCGTCACCTTCCCGCGCGCCGCGGGCCAGGAGCCGCTCTACTACAACCAGCCGTCCACGGGCCGCCCGCCGTCGAGCGAGAAGTACACCTCGAAATACCTGGACGTGCCCGTCGCGCCGCTCTACCCCTTCGGCCACGGCCTCTCCTACACGACCTTCCGCCTCTCGAACCTGCGCCTGAGCGCGCCGCGCATAACGGCCTCTGGGAGCGTTGACGTGAGCGTCGAGGTCGAGAACACGGGGAAGCGCGAGGGCGACGAGGTCGTCCAGCTCTACGTGCGCGACGTGGCCGCCTCGCGCGTGCGCCCGGTCAAAGAGCTGAAGGGGTTCAAGCGCGTCACGCTCCAACCCGGCGAGCACCGCACGCTGAGCTTCAAACTCACCCCGGCCGAACTCGGCTTCTACAACGACGCGATGCGCTACGTCGTCGAGCCCGGCGCCTTCAAAGTCATGGCCGGCCGCAGCTCCGCCGACCCCGAAGCATTAGAGGCCACCTTCGAGGTGATAAAATAGGCAATGATGACAAAAGAGGAGGCCGAGCAGTTCAAAGCGAGGTGGCGCCTCGTTAACGATTTCACCGACGAGGAGGCGCGCTGTGCCCCACCCGAGGTGAGGCTCCGACAGACGGCCCTTCTTTACGAGGCGGCGCAGACCTTCGGCTGGTCGGAATCGCTCCGCGAGGGCGAGGATGAAGTCCGCGAACGCTGGCGCAGGCTGAAGGAAATATACCGCGTCTGAAATGTCCGCCTTGCCGCACGCATTCGAGGAGGCATTGCGCGCCTTGGCGCGTTGGTTTGAGTCTGACGGGGTGCCTTATACGACGGTCGGCGGCTTGGCAGTCTCGCTGCTAGGGCGACCGCGCGCGACGCAAGACATCGACGTAGTTGTCTGGCTCGGCGAGCGCTCTTGGGAGTCATTCGTCCGTGCAGGCGAGGCGCACGGGTTCGAGGGGCGCATCAGCGACGTGCTCGAATTTGCCGCGCGTTCTCGCGTTATCCTGCTCAGGCACGGTGCGAGCGGCATCAGCGTAGACGTTTCGTGCGGCGCCTTGCCCTTCGAGTTGGAGATGGTGGAACGCGCGCTGACATTGGAGGCCGGAGGCATCAGGGTAAAAGTTCCGACCCCGGAAGACCTGATCGTGATGAAGGCCGTGGCGCAGAGGGCCAAAGACCTTGACGACATCGAAGCACTTCTTCGCTCCCATCGGCGCCTAGACCTGGACAGAGTAAGGTACTGGGCGGGCGAGTTCGCGGAGGCACTGGAGACGCCCTGGATACTCGACAATCTGGAGCGCCTGCTGGAGCGGCGCCCCCAAAGTTGAAAGTTCTCTACAGCGGAAAACGGCATAGGGATTATGGGGGAGGAGATAAGTAACGCGCCGGTGCGCAAGGGGTTTCGCAGCGGCTACGTGGCGCTGGTGGGGCGGCCGAACGCGGGGAAGTCAACGCTTCTGAACCGAATGGTCGGCGAGAAGATCGCGGCCGTGTCGAACAAGCCGCAGACGACGCGCCACCGGATTCAAGGCGTCATCACGAGGCCGCAGGGGCAGATCGTGCTGGTGGACACGCCGGGCGTGCACCAGCCGGGCTACCTGCTCAACCGCCGGATGATGGCCGCCGTGCACGACGCGCTCGAAGGCGTTGACCTCGTCTGCCTCATCCGCGACGCGAGCGTTCCGACCGGCAACGGCGACCGCTTCGTCCTGGATTTGGTGAAGCGCTCGGACAAGCCGGCGCTCCTGCTGCTCAACAAGACGGACAAGATCGAAGACAAGCGGCAGCTCCTCCCGCTCATCGAGTGGTACTCGCGCGAGCACGAGTGGCGCGGCGTCGTCCCGCTCTCGGCGCGCACCGGCGACCAGTTGGAAGACCTCGTCAAAGAGTTCGTCGAAAATCTTCCCGAGGGCGAGCCCATCTTCGAGGAGGACGAGCTGACCGACCAGCCGATGCGCGCGCTCGTCGCCGAGATGGTGCGCGAGAAGATTCTGCACGTGACCGGCGAGGAGATTCCATACGTGACGGCGGTCGTCACCGAGCGCTACGAAGAAGTGTCGGACGAGCTGACCCGCGTCTACTGCGCGGTGTACGTCGAGCGCCCTTCGCAGAAGCGGATCGTCATCGGCAAGGGCGGCGCGCGTTTGAAAGAGGTCGGGACGGAGGCGCGGCGCGACATCGAGCGGCTGTTGGGGCACAAGGTCTACCTCGAACTTTTCGTCAAGGTCGAGGAGGGCTGGCGCGACTCGCCGCGCGCCCTGAGCGAGATGGGGATTGAGGAGCAATGATGAATGATGAGTGACGAATGATGAATAAGAGGCGGCGTGCTCTTTATTCATCATTCATCACTCATCATTCATCACTCAGCTATGAACTGGTACGCACTCGACTTGAGCTGCACGGCGGGGGCGGAGGAGGCCGTCGAGTACGCGCTGATGGAGGCGGGCGCGCTCGGCACGGAGTCGAGCGGGTCGCCGGGGAAGGACGGGTTGGTGCGGGTCACGGCGTACTTCGAGGCGCCGCCGGAGGTGGAGGGCGTGCGCACGTGTTTGGGCGAGGCGCTGCGCGTCTACGGGCTCGCGTCGTCGGACGTGCCCGCGATGAGGTTCCGCGAGGTCGAGGGGCGCGACTGGCTCGCGGAGTGGAAGAGGGGCTGGCGGCCGGTCGAGGTCGGGCGCTTCGTCGTCGCGCCGCCGTGGAGCGAGGTCGAGGAGGGCGAACGCCTCGTCATCCGCGTCGAGCCGGGCATGGCCTTCGGCACGGGCACGCATGAGACGACGCGACTCTGCCTGGCGGCCGTCGAAAAGCTGTTCCGCGGCGGGAGCTTTCTCGACGTGGGGACGGGCACGGGCATCCTCGCCATCGCCGCCGCGAAGCTCCACCCGGCGTCACGCGTCGAGGCGTGTGACACAGACCCTTTGGCCGTCGCGGTCGCCGAAGAGAACGCGCGCCTTAACGGCGTGGACGGGCGGATCGAGTTCCGCGTCGGCACCGTCGAAGAGACCACGGCCTCGGCCGACCTCGTCTGCGCCAACCTGACGGCGGACGTGATCCTGCCGCTGCTGCCTGCGCTCCTCGGCGCCACCTGCGGCCGCCTCGTCCTCTCCGGCATCCTCACGACGCAAGCCCCGCAGGTCGAGGCGCGCTTGATAGAACTCGGCGTCGGCGACTACGAACTCACGAGCGACGGCGAGTGGGTGGCGATGACGATTTAACGATGAGTGATGAGTGATGAATGATGAATCTCGCAACGTCGTCATCTTCATCATTCATCATTCATCACTCATCATTCATCATTCATCACTCATCATTCATCACTCATCACTCATCATTTCATTCTAATGACGGTACGAAGGTTCTATGCGCCGCCCGAAGCTTTTGAAGCGGGCGGGGTGTCTTTGTCGGAGGAGGAGTCGCGCCACCTGCGCGACGTGCTGCGGCTGCGCGCGGGCGACGAGGCGCGGGTCTTCGACGGCGAGGGACGCGAGTTTCTGTGCGTCCTGGCGGAGGCCGGCGGGCGCAGGGGCGGGGCGCGGCTCGAAGTGCGCGGGGCGGTCGAGCCGCCGAACCCGGAGTCGCCGCTGGAACTGACGCTCGCCGTCGCCTTATTGAAGGGCGAGAAGTTCGACCTCGTCGTGCAGAAGGCGACCGAGCTGGGCGCCGCGCGCGTCGTGCCCGTCGAGACGAGGCGCGCGGACGTGCGGCTGCGGGACGAGCGCGACGCCGCGAAGCGGGCCGAGCGCTGGCGCCGCCTCGCGCTCGAAGCCGCAAAGCAGTCCGGCCGCGCGCGCGTGCCCGCGGTCGAGGCGCCGGCCGCCTTTGCACGCCTGATTGAAGACGCCCCGCGCGCACACGAAGCGCGCGTCCTCTTCGCCGAGGGCGGCGGCGCGGCGCTGGAATCTCTTTTGACAGAGACGGGAGAGCGCCCGGCGGCCGTCGCCGCGCTCGTCGGCCCCGAGGGCGGCTGGGAGCAGGAAGAGATAGAACTCGCGCGCGCGCACGGCTGGGCGGTCGTCACCCTCGGCGGCCGCACCCTCCGCGCCGAGACCGCCGCGATCACGGTCTGTGTGCTGCTGCAAAACCTGTTCGGGGATTTGAAGTGAGGCGGAAGCCCGACCGTGAGGGAGGGCGTAGGTCTTCCGGCACAGACATCATGGAAGACCTACGCCCTCCCTCACGGTCGGGCTTCCGCCTCAGTTTAAGTTGAGGCGAGGTCGCGTTCGAGGGCGAGGGCGCGGAGCGCCGCGTCGAGCTGTGCTTGCAGGCGGGCGCTCTCGTCGGAGGCGGCCTGCTTCTCCTGCGCGAGCTGTTCGAGGCGCGTCTCCTGTTGGTCGGCCTTCTGGACGTAGCGGGCGATGAGCTGGCGCGCCTCGGCCGTCTTGGTGAGTGCCTCGATGTTCTCGCGCAGCCGCTTCTGGTCGGCGCCGATCTCGGCGGTCTCGCGGTCGATGGCCGAGACGCGCGCCTCGGCCGCCGCCAGTCGCGCCTTCAAATCGAGGATGTGCTGGAGCGCGTCGCGCGTCGCCTCGTCGATGTAGCGGCTCGTGAAGAAGAAGCGTATCTGGTCGGGCGTGACGTTCGACAGCTCGTAGGCTTCGACGCCGCGCTCGCGCTCGGCCACGACCAGCTCGCGCGTCTCGTTGGCCGCCAGCTCCACCTTGAAGCGGTAGAAGCGCTGGCTCTTGCCGTCGGGCGCGGGCGTCAGCTTGTCGTCCAACTCCCAGTAGGCGCGGACGGGGTGCTCGACGTAGACGGTGCGCGGGCGCGGCGTCTGGTTGCGCAGCGTGTAGACCTTCTTCTCGCGGTGGTGGTGCGTCGCGTAGAGCGTGCCGTTGACGATGCGCGCGTAGAAGGCGGGCGAGTTGTCCTCCTCGGCGCGCACGGTGACGAGCGTCCCGAGGTCGAGCGCGAACGAGATGAGACGCTTCTCGTCGGGCTTGAGCCGCTCAAGGAGCGCCTCGCCCGCGTAGGCGTCGCCGTCGATGACGGTGAGCGCGCCGCCTTCGAGCGTGAGCGGCGAGGTGTTCTTCAGAAGCAGCCCCGACATCGGACGGCTGCGCCCGTCCGCCTGGTTGAAGACGGAGACGCGCGAGCCCTCCATCCGCGTCTGCAAAATCGGGATGAGCGCCGAGCGGTCGCGGCGGACGGTGACGGGCTGCTCGATCTTGTACTCGAAGAGGTCGCCGACCTCGCCGCCCTCGGCCGCTGCCACGACGCCGGACTCGCCGCCCGTCATGCGCGCGCTCAGGGAGGGCTCGGGCCGGGCCGCGAACCTGTCCGCCTCCGCGCCGTCCTTCAGATAGCCCATGTTGCCGAAGCTTCTCCCGTTCACCGGGAGGTTGCTGAGGTTGTTCTGGTTGACGGTGGCCGCGATGGTGGGCGAGTCCGCCGTGACGGTGACGGTCTCGCTGACGCCCCCGACTTCGAGCGTCATGCCGACCCGCGCGGGGCTGCCCGAGAAGACCCGCACGCCCGTCCTCACCGCCTGCTTGAAGCCGGCCAGCGTGACCGTCACGCTGTAGCTGCCCGGGGCGAGCGGGGGCGTATTGAAGACGCCCTCGTTGTTCGTCTGCGCGCTGTACTGCTGCCCCGTCTCCTCGTTCCGCACAAGGACGGACGCGCCGGGCACGACCGCGCCCGCGGGGTCTTCGACCGAGCCGACGAGGGTGCCGGGCGCGCCGCCGCCGCCGACCTCGCCCGACTCGGGCTCGTAGACCTGCGGCGACATGCGCAGGTCGTCGGGCACGGGGACGACGGGGCGGTAGCGGTAGAAGGGTTTCTGGATCGGCTGGATGAAGGAGACCGGCGTGCCCGAGATGAGGGAGAGCTGCACGTCGTTCCAGTCCTCCTCGCTCACGTTGTCCACGATGGCCCAGCCCTGGAAGAAGGGCTTGCCTTCGGCGTCGAGGACGACGCGGTAGGTCGTCTTCCAGATGGGCGCGGCCACCGTGTAGCTCACCAGCATCTCGCGCGCGCCCGCGCCGTCGGAGGTGACGGTGATGGTCTTCGCGTCGCGGCGGCGCGCGCTCGCGCTGGCCTCCGCGAACTCGCCCACGTCGCGCCGCGTCCCCGCGTCGAGAAGTTTGACGGCGCGCACCTCCGAGAGGTCGAAGCTCTGCAACTCGCCGCCTTCGGAGGCGATGACGAGCGCGTGGGTCGTGACCGCGGGCTTCTCCGGGTCGGGCTGCGTGCGCCTCTCTTCGACCGTCAGGACGGAGCCGGAGGCGGTGCGCCCCGAGGCGGTCGTGACGGCGACGCGCGCGCCCTGCAACTGGCCGAGCACGCCGGCCAGGCCGCCGGCCGGCCCCGCGGTCGAGGGCGAGATGGAGAAGGGGATGTCGGCCATGCGCGCTGACGGCGGGGCGCTGGAGTTGTAGCTCACCGCCCCGACGCGCCCGCGGCCGAGGTCGAGCACGACCATCGACTTGAGCACGTCGTCCACCTGCGACTGCTTGAAGGAGAGGTCGATCTCGGCGTGGCCCGTGACGGTGCCGCGCCGCTCGATGTACGCGACGCCGTTGCTGTAGAGGATGACGCGCCGGATGGGGAGCGTCTGCGCG
>JAFAVK010000018.1 GCA_019242475.1 Acidobacteriota bacterium
CGGCGTCCTCGACCGTCTCGTCCAATGCGACTTCGCCGACCTGCTCGCCCTCTTTGTGCAGTGAGTCGGGAATCGAGACCGACGCGAGGCGGCCGTCGCACGCGAGGAGTTGCGCCTCGCGCACCTCCTCCCAGTCGTGGTCTTCGGAGGCCATCCAGAAGACGGGCACGGCGTCGGTGCCGCGCGCAGTGAGACAGGCCGCGAGCTTGACGGCCGAGAGAGCCTTGTAGAGCGTGTAGAGCGGCCCCGTGAAGAGCCCCGTCTGCTGCCCCGTCACGACCGCGACCGAATCATTCGAGCGGAGGCGTTCGATGTTCGCGAACGTCTGCCCGGAGGCGCCCCAGCGCCTGTTCGACTCGGCGAGCGCGTCGGCCACCGCCACGCGGTCGGCCTTGTGGGATGCGAGCACGCGCGCACGGCGCGCGGAGAGTTCGTAGTGGAAGCGCACGGCCTCCGGGTAGAAGCGGCGGAGCGACGCGGGGTCTTCGAGGTATTCGAGGAAGAGGCGCGACTGGTGCGGGACGCGGCGGAAGGGCAGCCGCTCGACGCGCAGGGCCGCACCCTCGGGCGTGCCGTGACATGCAGGTTCGGACGTGGTCACACGCTTCTCGGCTCCTCGCACGCGGCTCTCTTCTCGGACAGAACTTCTGGCGGCCGGGGCATTATACCGACCGCCTCAGAGCCCGCGCAAACAGGAAGGTTTGGATGAGAGGATCGCCCGCCGGACGGTGCGTTATTGAGCGGATGTTGTTCCATTTCGCCCCCGCGGGGCCTGCCCCGGCCGGCGGGGGTCGTCCAAATTCCTTATCTCAAGGAGACACACATGAGAAGGCTCCTCAGTCTGACGCTCTCCCTCGTCTTCTGCTGCTCCGGGTTCGGCGCGCTCGGCGCCCTGCCCGCGCGCGCGCAGGAGGTCGCCTCGTTCGGCAACCTCGACACGCTCCGCCGGCAGTACGAACAGCTGCTCGCCGTCGAGCGCAACGTCGCCACCCCGCCCGAGGTGCGCGAGCTGAACCGCACCTTCCTCGAAGAGCGGCGCGCGCAGCTCGCCGCGGCCATCCGCAACCGGATCGGCGCGCTCGACAAGTACCGCGCCGCCGTCGCGGCCACGCTCAGCGACGCCGAGAGGCGCACCATCGACGACTCCACCGCGCGCCTCTCCGCGGAGCTACGGGCGCTGCTGCCCGAGGCCGTGCCCGCGTCCTCGAACGGCGCGCGCCGCACGCGCCGTCCCGCGCGCGCCGCCGCACAGCCCGCGCCCGCCGTCGAAGCCTCCTTCGACGCCACGGCGCCGGCCGCCGCCGAACCCACGCCCGCGGAGCCCGCGGCGTCAGAGCCCGCGGCCCCGACATCGACTAAAGCCGCCGCGCCCATCGAGATCGTCTCGCCCGAGCGCGACCGCGTCGTCCACACGGGCGAGGTCGAGCTGGAGGTCAACGTCAGGGACGACGCGATTGACGACCTCATGGTCGCCGTCTACACCCCGGCCAGCGAGAAGCCGAAGACGGCGCGCGTGCTCAACGTCAAGCGCAGCGACCACGGCTCGAAGTCGGTCGTCGTCGCGCTCTCGCGGGGCGACAACCGCGTCGAGGTGAGCGACCTCAAGCGCGGCGAGGTCAAGGCCGAGCGCAACATCACCTTCCAGCCGCCCGAGGTGTCGGCCCTCGGCGCCGCCCCGCGCGCGGCGCGCGCCCTCAAACATGATGACGCCGATGACGAGGACGCCGCCAAGAAAAAGGCGGAGGACGAGGCGGCCGCGAAGGACGCTACGCTCCTCAAGGTGTTGCGCGACGAGTCCGGCGAGTACGACTGGGGCCGCGTCCGCGGCTACTTCACCGGCGGCGTCGTCTTCTCGAAGGAGAACGACAACTTCTCCAAGTCCGACGTCGCGCTCTCCTTCGTCCTCGACAAGAACTACATCCGCAGCCGCCGCTGGAACCTCAACACCTTCTTCGAGGCGCGCCTGACGGCGGTGCCGGTCGCGGCGGCGTCACCGACGCCGACGCCCGCGGAGGGCGCCACCACGGCCAACGCCCGGCGCAACGCCGCCGCCGCCCAGGACGAAGCGCAGCCGGGCGAGATCGACAGCTTCATCACCTCGCGCAAGGCGGGACTGGCGCAGGTCGGCGTCTACGCCCCCATCAACGTGAATCACTGGATGCACGACGGGGGCATGAACTCGATCTTCGTCGCCCCCCTCGCCAAGGGCGGCATCCAGACCATCGTCGGCGAGGCCGACACGAACGAGGCCAAGCTCTTCGGCAACGACGACGTGTTCAACTTCTTCTCCGTCGGCTTCCGCTTCGGCCACTACCGCTACCCCAGGCCGCCGAGGGACAAGCGGTGCATCAAGGCCAACTATGATAGCTACGTGACGGAGAGGGAGGATCGCGCCAAGGCGAGGCGCGAAGCGCGTAACGGCCCCGACACTCCCGGCACGCATCACCGCGAGAAGTGGGACGACTGGGACTACGACGACACGCGGGACTGCGAAGAGCCCTGGGACTACGCGCCCGAGCTGATCAGCTGGCTCGACCTCACGACGGGCCGCTGGGAGAACTTCCAGGTGATGACCAACGTCATGGACGCGCCCGGCCACATCGTCACCATATCGCGCCGCCCCTGGCGCTACCAGGCCGAGGGGCGGCTCAAGATACCGGGCAGCCCGTTCCTCGTCGGCTTCGACGGCAACTTCGGCGAGGGGAAGGACGACGTGCGCTTCGGCTTCGGCATGCGCTTCGACGTTGGTAAACTGCTCCAGAAGCTCAAGGCCGTGCAGGAGTTCGACGCACTCGACAAGGCGATGCCGCCGACGCACTCGGATACCCAGAAATCTTCCGAAAACGGCTCGAACCCGGACGCGCCTAAACCTTAAAACTCTTTCGGGCGGGGGGCACGTCGCGGCCCCCGCCCCGGCGGCCGTGCAACGCCGCACACGTCCCCAGGCCCCTCATCCCGCGTGGAGCCCGGCGCCGGCAAGGGCCGGGCTCCACGCACAAGGAGCAGCGTATGTCCACTCCCCCGCTCGGCGTCGCGCAGGTGCTCCTGGAAGAGTACGAGCACTTCCACGGCGCCCTCCCGAGGCTGTTTCTGAAAGACGCGAAGGCGCTGGCGGGCGCCCTCCACCTCGCCAGCGACAGAATCTCCGTCCACGTCAGGGGGCTCCTGTCGGACAAGGCGAGGGCGGAGCTGACGAACGAGTGGAACCACGCCTCCCCGAGCGAGCGGCTGCGCAAGGAGCTGGCGCGCGAGCTCTACCGCGTCCTGCGCGACCCAGACCTCTGCCAGGGCGACGCGGGCCGGCTCCGCGCGGCGCTCGTGGCCTCAGGGTGGCAGCCCGCGCCGCAGCTACCCGACACGAACCAGCTCCCGGAAGAGATATTGATGTCCGTCAACGCGCGCCTGCTCAACGCCATCGCGCCGGGCGCGGTCGGGGAGATCGCGTTGAAGGGCAAGGCGCCGGAGCTGAGCGACCTGCTGAGGGTCATCCACCACGAGGGGCACTCGGCGCTCTGCCTTTCGGGGGGGGGCATCCGCAGCGCCACCTTCAACCTCGGGATACTTCAGGGGCTCGCGCGCCACGGCCTGCTCGAAAGGTTCGACTACCTCTCGACCGTCTCGGGCGGCGGCTTCGTCGGCGGGTGGCTGACGGCCTGGATTCACAGGCACCCCGGCGGGCTCAAGGGCGTCGTCGGCGAGTTGAAGCAGCCGCCCGCGCGGCCGCTGGAGCCCGACCCGCGGCCGCTCTCCTGGCTGCGCACCTACAGCAACTACCTGTCGCCGCGCCTCGGCCTGCTCAACGCGGACTCGTGGACGCTGATCGCGATGGTGCTGCGCAACCTTCTGCTCAACTGGCTCGTCTTCGTCCCGTGGCTCGTGGCCGCGCTGCTCTTGCCGCGCATGTGGGTCGCGTTCTTCTCGCGGCCCACCTTCGGCGGGTGGTCGCAGTACCTCAGCCTGGGCGTGGGCCTCCTGACGGGCGTCTGGTTCCTCACCTACATCGCTTTCAACCTCCCCAGCACGCACCCGGCCGTCGGGAAGGACGACGGCAAGGGCGGCGGGCAGCGCAGCTACCTCCTCGGGCACCTGCTGCCGCTGGTCGTCTCGGCGATGTCGCTCGCGACCTTCTGGGCGCGCAACCGCGCCGCCAACCCGGGGGGGGAGACGCCCGGCGGCTGGGACTTCGCGCTCTTCGCGGCGGCGATGGCCGTCGTCCCCTGGATCATCACCGCGTACCGCGAGGTCGAACACGCCAAGAACAAGCGGCGCGCCGGGCTGCTCCTCGTCCCGGCCACGCTAGCCATCGGGGCGGGGCTGCTGCTGACCGGATACCTGAGTCACACCGTCGCCAAGGCGTGGCCTTTCGGCGCCCCGCTCGAACACCCGCGACTCTACGCCTGCCTCGTCGTGCCGGCGCTTACCTCGTTGCTGCTGCTGGGCGGGACGCTGCTGGCCGGGCTGACGAGCAATTTCAACGGGCTCAGCGACGAGGATCAGGAGTGGTGGGCGCGCTCCGGCGCGTGGATGCTCATCGTGATGGTCTCGTGGGCCGTCTTCAACGCGCTCGTCCTCTACGGCCCCGAGCTGTTCACGCCGCTCTGGAAGGTGGATTGGAACTCCCGGACGTGGCACTGGGGTGAGCACTGGGATGAGATCGGCAAAGGGGTCGGCATCGTCTCGGGCGTCGTCTCCGGCGCCATCACGCTCTTCGGCGGCTTCAGCGCGAAGACGCCGGCCAACGAGAAGGAGGCGCAGAAGGCCGGCGGCGCGAGCAAGCTCCTCGGCGTCGCGACGGGACTCCTCGGCCCGATCTTCCTCGGCTTCATCGTCGCGTTCCTCTCGTTCGCGGTGAACTGGCTGCTGACGCGGAAGGACATGTGGGACAGTGTGGAGGCTTGGACGGGGTTGGGGTTCAACGAGGTGACGAAGCTGGCGGCGACCGCCCACGGTGACATCGTCGGCGCCACGCCGCTCTCGATGCTGCTGCTGCTCCTGCTGCTGCTCGCCGCCCTCGGCTGCGCGGCGGGGTGGCTCATCAGCACCAACCGCTTCTCGCTCCACTACATGTGGCGCAACCGCATCGTCCGCGGCTACCTCGGCGCCTCGAACGAGCGCCGCGCGCCCAACCGCTTCACGGGCTTCGACAGCGCCGACAACCTCCCCATGCACAAGCTCCGCTACAGCGAGCCGCAACGGGGGGAGGGCGGCGAGGGGCAGCCTCCCGAGAAGAAGACGAAGCTCTTCCCCGTCCTCAACTTCGCGCTCAACCTCGCGGGCGGGAGCCGCCTCGACTGGCAGAACCGCAAGGCCGAGTCCTTCACGGTCTCGCCGCTCCACTGCGGCAGCTTCCAGCCGGCCGACACGCGCACGGCGCGCGGCGCGCTCGGCTACCGCCCGGCGGAGGAGTACGGCGGCGCGAACGGCATCTCGCTCGGCACGTCGGTCGCCATCTCGGGCGCCTTCGTCAGCCCCAACATGGGCTACATGATGACCTCGCCCGTGGTGCGGTTCCTGATGACGCTCTTCAACGTCCGCTTCGGGTGGTGGCTCGGCAACCCGAAGTTCAACACCTACAAGTACGACCGGCCCAGCCTCTCCGTCATCCCGATCACGCAGGAGGCGTTCGGCCTGACCGACGACACGGCCTCCTACGTCTACCTCTCGGACGGCGGCCACTTCGAGAACCTGGGGCTCTACGAGATGGTGATGCGCCGCTGCCGTCACATCGTCGTCAGCGACGCCAGCACCGACGACGCCTACACCTTCGGCTCGCTCGGCATGGCCGTCCGGCAGATTCGCGTTGACCTCGGCGTCCCCATCGACTTCAAGAAGTTCTCCGTGTCGGGCGCGGCGGACGGCAAAGGCGGGGTGGCCTACGCCGTCGGCCGTATCCGCTACTCGTGCGTTGACGAGGGCGCGCCCGACGGCACGGTCATCTACCTCAAGCCGACGCTCACGGGCGACGAGCCGCGCGACGTCATCAACTACCACAGCGAGAACCCCTCCTTCCCGCAGCAGGTCATCGTTGACCAGTGGTTCAGCGAGGCGCAGTTCGAGAGCTACCGCGCGCTCGGCTCCTACACGGTCAACGAGCTGTGCGGCGGCGACTCGGGCTCCGACACGGACTTCCAAGAGCTGCGCGCGTCGGTCGAGCGGCGCGTCAGGCAGGCGCCCGCCCGAGACCTGCGCGAGGAGGTGCGCGAGTTCATCGCCGAGGCCATCGGCGCGAACGGCGGCGCCCGCCCCTGAGACCCGCCGCCGACTGCCGCAAGAATAAAGCCCCGCCGGACGCCCTCCGGCGGGGCTCTCTTTTCGCGCGGTCGGGTTGAAAGATGTGCGCGCGCGTGCGAGGATTGAGTCGCCAACGAATCACTATGAACGAAGGACGACTCGACCTACTCATCATCGGCGCGGGGCCGGCGGGGCTCTCGGCGGCGGACGCGGCCGCGCGCGAAGGGCTCTCCTACCTCTGCGTGGAGAAGGGGCTCATCGCCGACACGGTCTACCACTACCCCGTCGGGCTGACGGTCTTCTCGACCACGAACGAGCTGGAGCTGGAGGAGGGGAGCTTGCGCCCCTGCCGCGAGAAGCCGACGCGCGAGGAGCTGCTCTCTTACTACGTCCGCTTCGCCCTCGAACACTCCCTACGCATCAACACCGAGGAGGAGGTGACGAGGGTCGAGCCGCTCGACCCCGAGGGCTTCCGCGTCACCACCTCGCGCGCCACGTACGAGGCGGCGCGCGTGCTCGTCTGCATCGGCGGGATGGCGCGCCCGCGCCGCCTGGGCGTCCCCGGCGAAGACCTCCCGAAAGTCCGCCACCGCTTCGTCGAGCCCTTCCCCTACGTGCGCAAGGACGCGATGGTCGTCGGCGGCGGGAACTCGGCGGCCGAGGCCGCGCTCTTCCTCGCCGAGGGCGGCGCGCGCGCGACCTTCGCCATCTGGCCCGCGGACTGGGAGAACCGCGACCCCAAGCAGGGCTGCATCAAGCACTGGGTGCGCGGGCCTCTGGAGCGCGAGATCGCGGAGGGGCGCCTGCGCCTCTTCCTCTTCTCGGAGGTCTCGGAGATTAAGGAGCGCGAGGTCGTCATCAAGGACGAACAGGGCCGCACGCACGCGCTCCCGAACGACGCCGTCTTCGTCCTCATCGGCAGCGACGCCGACCTCACACTGCTGCGCGACGCGGGCGTCCGCACCGAGCGCGCGGGGCTGACGGAAGTCCCCGTCTACGACCCCGACACCTACGAGACCAACGTCCCCGGCCTCTACGTCGCCGGCCACTTCACCAACTCGCGCCACATCAAGGAGGCCATCGCCGTCCCCCGCCGCGTCGTCCCCCTCATCGCCCAATCTTTGCGCGCGACGGTCTGATTCCCCCTCCGCTAAGCGCCTAACTCTATGCCCATGCCCGTCGCGCACGGTCTGGTCGGGGCGGGCCTCGTGGCCGCGGCGCTGCCGCGGGCGGGGCGTCGTCGGCTGCTGCTCCTGGCGGGCGCGGCGCTCGCCAACGCGGCCGACCTCGACTTCCTGCTGGTCTTCTTCTTCCGCTCGCGGGCGTGGCACCGCGGGTTCACGCACTCGCTCTTCTTCGCGCTCGCCGTCTTCCTCTGCCTGCTGCTCGCGCTCGGCAGGCGGCGGGCGCGCGAGGCCGTGGCTTTCGGACTGGCCTACACCTCGCACGCGCTCCTCGACTTCGCCACGACCAGGGCGGGCGGCGGCCTTGAGCTGTTCTGGCCCTTCTCGGCGGACAGGTTCGCGTTGCGCTGGTGGGGGCTCTCCGAGATACCTTCGACGCTCCCGCCCGCGGAAGTCCTGAAGTCGCTCGCCGTCGAGTTCCTGCTGTTCGCGCCGCCGTTCCTCCTGGTGCTGCTCTGGCGGAGGGGCGCGTTTCGGCGCGGCTCGGGCGCGGCGTGAAGGCGTCAGGGGTTCGGGTTGAGCTTGTCGATCTCCTTCTCGATGAGGGGGAGGAGGCGCTGGCGGATGCGCGCGACGAGGGCGTCGGCCTGCTTCACGTCGTCTTCGAGGCGGGCGCGGGCGGCGGAGGTCTGGTTGAGAATAAGCTCGACGCCCCGACGCTCGTTCTCGAGCTGGCGCCGCCGCAGATCGCGCAGCTCGGGGGTGCGGGTCGTGCCGACGCCCGCGAGCGCGCGGTCGATGCTCTCGGGGCGCATGTCGTCGTCGAGCTGCATCATGCGCGTGCGGTAGGCGGTCTCCTTCTCGGTCAGGTCGAGGAGCTGGCGGCGCATGGCCTCGGCGCGCTGCTCGGCGCGGCTCAGGATGTCGAGGCTCTGCGCGAGCGGGTTCTGCCGGCCGGCGGGCGCGGCCTCCGCCTGCACGGCGTCGGGCGAGAAGACCTTCTCGGTGATCTCGCGCAGCCGCGCGTTCAAGGTCTGGATGGACTTGCGCAGGAGCGCGATCTCGTTCGCCACGGGGTCGGCCGAGACCGGGGCGCCCGCCGCGTCTTTCGGCAGCGGGGTCGTGTTCGTCTGCGCGCGGCAGAGAACGCAGAGCAGCGTCGGGATGCAGAGCGCGGCCGGCAGGAGTCTGAAGGGGGTCGTCATCGGCGGAACTCCTCTTTAACTGAGCGTGCGGGGCCGGGGGCGTTTCACGTCTCGCCCGGGGCGGAGTTCGTTTATTATCAACGCGCGGGGTTCCGGCTCAAAGCCCGCGCGGCCCCGAGCACCCGGCGGCGCGGTTCGTACATCAAAGGCAACTCCCCTGACCTTCCCCGAGGAAGTTTATGGAAAGACTCTTGACCTTACTCTTCGCCGCCCTCGCGCTCTACGCCACAGCCTCCCCGGCCCGCGCGCAGAACAAGCCCGAGGAGTACGTCGAACGCGCGCTGGCGCGTTTCGAGCGGGGCGATGCCGACGGCGCCCTCGTAGACCTCGAAAAGGCCATCAAGCTCTCCCCCAAATTGGACGCCGCCTACAGCGCCCGCGCCCAGGTCAGGAAGGCCAAAGGCGACCTCGAAGGCGCGTTCGCCGACTTCAGCAAGGCGGTCGAGCTGAACCCGAAGAACGTCATCGCCCTCTACACGCGCGGCTTCATGCGGATGGAGAGGCGGGACTACGACGGCGCCATCCAGGACTTCGACCGCGCGCTTGAGCTACAGCCCAACCTCGCCATCGTCTACAACAACCGCGGCGACGCGAAGAAGGCGAAGGGCGACGCCGACGGCGCCATCGCCGACTACACGAAGGCCGTCGAGAACAACCCCAGGCTCGCCGAGGCGTACCACAGCCGCGGAACCCTCCTCATGGACAGGAAGGAGACCGGCCCGGCCATCGCCGACTACACGTCGGCCCTCGCGCTCAACCCGCAGTTGGCCGAGGCTTACTACAACCGCGGCGTCGCCCGCTCCGCCTCCGGCGACACGGCCGGCGCCGTCGAAGACTTCACCAGATTCATCGCGCTCAACCCGCAGAGCGCCGACGCCTTCTACAGCCGCGGCCGCGCCCTCGAAACCAAAGGCGACCCGGAGGCCGCCCTCGCCGACTTCTCCAAAGCGATTGAGGTTGACCCGCAGTACGCCGAAGCCTACGCCAGCCGCGGCCTCATCCTCCTCGCGCGCAACCGGGACGCGGAGGCCCAGAAGGACTTCGACAAGTATCTCCAGCTCAACCCCTCCGCCAAAGAGAACCTCGAACAGCGCGTCAAATACGCCAGGTACCAGCGCGCGAAGAGGCCGAAACAGTAGCCCTCACTCGAAGCGTGTGCGTGAATCGCGCCAACGTGCGGCCCGCCGATCCATCTCTTTGATGAATCCGTCCTTGCCGTCCATATACCCGTCCGCGCTCTGCGCGTGCTCCTCCGCCAACCTCCGCTTCAGCTCGCTGTACCTTTGCGCGTCCGCGGGGTGGGCGAGCATGTAGTCGCGGAAAGCCAGGTGACGCTCCGCCTCCGCCGAGCCGGCCTCGAACGCGTGAACGTGATGCGTCCTGATTCCTTCCCGGTCGTCTTTACGGAAGTAACGGCGGCCGGGGATGCCGTACTCGCCCATCACCTGGTAACCGAGCGACTCCATCGACGAACTCCGGCCGTCCACCTCGGCAACGCCCCTGACCTCGACCAGCAGATCGAGGATGGGCTTCGCGTAGATGCCGGGGATGGCCGTGCTGCCGACGTGGTGGACGGCCAACACGTTCTCGCCAGCGCGGCGGCGACCTGCTTCGCTTCCGCCTCGAACGCATCCCGCCAACGCGGGTCGTGGGGGACGACTTCTACTTCCCTCATGAATTACACCTCACGAGCAGCCTACCGCCCCGACCGATGATTGCCGGCGGTCGGGTGCGCGCCGTTGTCAGGTTGCGGCCTCCCACGTAAAAGCGCCGCCCCCGCCCCCCGCCTCCGACCCGTAGTAAGCCTCCGCCCACAGCAACGTCTGCCTCTGATTCGCCGGGTCGATGCTGAGACGAAACCTCTTCTGCAAGACCGGGGCGTCAGGCGGCTCCATCCGCCACTCGTCGCCGACCTGGTAGTAGATTACCTCGCAGCCGTCCGGCTGCGGCAGGTCAACCGCCTCCCTGAGCTGCCGCTGCGCCACGATCAGAGTCCGGGCCTGATACGGGCCGCGACCTAAGTAACCACAGCCGGTCACGAGGAGCCGGCCCCTCAGCCCGACCGCGCGCAGGCGGTTGAAGGCATCGTCCGTCAGGCGGCAATGACGCCAGCGAAAAGACTCCTCCACCTGAAGCTCATCCGTGCCGGGCAGGAGTTGGATGGTCGCGTGGAAGGAGGGCTGCTTCTCCCGCTCCGGGACTTCCAACATGCGCCTGAGCCTGGGGTCGTCCTTCCGAATCTTCTCGATGGTAAAGGCACTTTCCATCCGCGAATCACCATTCATTACTGTGCCACCTCCCGGCGCCGTCCCCGATTTCGATTTGCAAGTCGGTATTATAAGTACCGGCCGAGTAGGACAAAACAATCGGGGGGCGTGACTGTCAGTCACGCCCCCCGAGGTTTAAAGTCACGGCCCCACCGCGGGGGCCAGCTCCCTAGTTGCTGCCGAAACGCTGGCGGTACTCGGTCGAGGTGATGAACGCCTTGACCATCTCCGCCTTGTTGAAGTCGCCGTTGAAGGAGTTGAGCTTATTCAGCCAGAAGTTGTAGCCGTTGAAGTTGCCGTCGGGCGGGTCGTTCGGGTTCCTTCTCAGGTACCCGAAGTATTCCGCGAGGACGAACGCGCGGTTGAACTCGCTGCTGACGAAGTCGGCGTCGTCGGCCACCTGCCGCAGGACGCTCGCGCGGCCGTTGTCGGTGTTGTCGGCCGCCAGCTGCGCGACCAGGGCGTTGCGCTCGGCCGTGGAGAGCGCGCCGCCGGTGTTGGTGTTGAGCGTGTCCACGAACTGCGCGGCGTTCATGCTTCTCGGGTAGGCGGCCAGGAACTCGGGCCGCTGGACGAACTCCAGCGCGTACGCCTGCTTGTTCGTTTCGAGCGCCGCCTGCCACGCGCCCTGCCCCACGATCACCCCGCGGCCGATCCGCTGCGTGTCGCGCAGGAACTCGTCTAAGGTGAGCGGGACGGTGCTGCCGATGCGCCGGCCGTACGCCTCCTGATAGAACCTGTGGACGAGGTAGCCCGTCTGCTGGAACTCTATCGAGAGGAAGAAGGCCGCCGAGACCTGCACGCGCCGGTCGGCCACGCACGCGGCGGCGCCGCCGCACGCGTCGATCTGCGACTTCCAGAAGGCGAGGCCCGAAGCGTCGGCCTCGCGGTTGAGGAAGTCGTGGTAGTGCTGCCGGACGAAGATGTCCGAGTCGTCGATGGGGTTCGCGGCCGGCTCGGTCGCGTCGTCGAGAATCTGGACGGTCGTGACCCCCGTCGTGCCGACGCCGACCTCGAGCCCCTGCGGGTTCGAGAGCGCGATGGTGAACGCCTCGGTGCCCTCCACGTACGAGTCCTCACTGATGAGGACGGGAATGGTCGCGGAGGTCTGGCCCGCCGCGAAGGTGATCGTGCCAATCGCCTTCGTGTAGTCGGAGCGCGAAGAGGCTGTGCCGTCCACGGTCGTGTAGTCCACCGTGACGGGGAACGAGGTGTCGCCCGTGCGCGTCACCGTCACGTCGAAGCCCGTGCAATCCTCCTGCACCTGCGTGGTCGCCTGCTGGAACTGGAGCGAGACGAGCGAGGGCACGGCGGTGAAGACGGGCAGCCCGTCCACGGTCAGCGTGTAGGCCGTGCCGACGCCCGCGCCGCCGGTGACCTCGTTGACGACGACGACGAACGAGGTGTTCGCCGGGACGTTCACCGAGTAGGTGCGCGAGGTGACGCCCGCCGAGTTGTTGGCGATGTCGCCGAGGTAGTTGTCGGTGACCGCCGCCGGGTTGAACGTCGGCGCGTAGGCCACCGACTGGAGCTTGAGCGCGTCGGCCGAGGAGGTGGTCAGCGTGATGGTCACGCAGATGGTCTGGTTGCTGTTGTTCTGGAACGTGTAGGCGTCGTAGCGGTGCGCCACGCCCTGGTCGGCCGCGTTGACGCCGGGCTGCGGCTTGTTGATGCCGCAGCTCGAATTGGTGCCGAAGCCGGTGCGCGCGATGCGGCCCGACTGGAGGCCGGTCGTCCCCGTGAAGCCCTCGCCGCCCGGGGGCGCCGTCGTGTCGAGCGTGGTGCTGATGGTCGCCGTGCGGCGGAGGTCGAGGGTGAAGTTCAAGACGCGCGGGCTCATCGTGCCGCCCGAGTAGTTGACCGTGAGCGTGAAGCTGATGGTCGAGGGCGACTGGACGGTGTGGCTCACGATGAACTGGAACGGCGTCGTGTTGGTCGCCGTGCCGCCCGCGGCGATGTTCGGGTAGGCGGAGGTGCCCGGCGGGACGATGGTGACGCCCGGCGTGCTGCTCGTCAGAGTCGCGTTGACGCCCGTGAGCGTCGCGCCGGTGTTGTTACGCAGCTCGACGGTGAGCGAGCCGCGCTCGCCCGGCTCGACGAAGCCGTTGCCGTTGCCGGCCGACTCGGTGGCCGTCACCGTGCCGAGTTCCACCTCGACGGGCTGCGCGCCGGCCGCGGCCAGCGCCGTGTCGGCCATGATGATGCCGGCGCCCGAGTCGCGGTCAACGCCCGGCGCCTCGATGTCGATGGCCGAGGCGACGAGCGCCGCGCGCACCTGCGTGGGCGTGATGCCGGGCTTGCCGCTGAGCACGAGCGCCGCGATGGCGGCGGCGTGCGGCGCGGCGGCCGAGGTGCCGTAGAACGGGCTGGAGAAGCCGCCCGCGCCCGAGACGACGCCGCCGTCCGAGGCCGTGATGTCCGGCTTCTGGCGAACGACGCCGCCCGTCGAGGAGAAGTTCCCCGCCGTGTAGGGCGCGCCGTTCGCGTTGAAGAAGAGGCGGCGCGGGCCGTCGGACTCGAACGGCTCGACCTGGTTGCTGGAGTTGTGCGGCCCGGGGTAGGGGCCGGTCGTCCCGGTGACGCCCGAGGCCGTGGTGAACGGGCCGGACGAGGGCGTCGCCGCGACCGCGTAGGCCAGGGCCGCGCTGGCGTGGCCGTGCGTCTGGCCGGGCGTGCTGAACTGGAGCGTGCCGCGGAAGGAGTTGACGTGCAGGTAGCGGTCGGCGCCCGAGAACTTGGCGACGACGATGCGGTTGTTCGTCACGTTCGCCCCGCCGCCGACGAGCTCTATCGGATCCTGCGTGCCGTCCTGCGTGTTGGTCGAGAGGGCGACGACGCTCGTGCCCGCGGAGTTCAGGACGTAGAGGTCGTAGTCGTTGCTGGAGCCGCCGAGCGGGTCGGCCCAGGTGCACGAGATCGGGTTGCCGGAGCCGAACGTGATGCGGTCGAACTGCGAGACCGCGGCCGAGGTGTCGAAGTCATGGACGTGCCCCGCGCCCGCGCCGCCGATGGCGGCGAGCGTGCCGCCGTCGGCGAAGTCGCCCTCGAAGACGCCGGCCGTGCCGTCGTTCTTGTTGCCCTCGTTGCCGGCCGAGGAGAAGTAGAGCGCGCCGCCGGTCGTCACGTCGTTGACGGCCTGGGTCACGACGCCGCCGTTGGTGTTCGAGACGATGGACGTCGCCTGCCCGTCCTGGAAGACCGCCTCGGTGTAGTAGAAGATGTCGTCCACGATGATGTCGCACCCGGCGGCGCGGAGCTTGTGGATGTTGTCGGCGAACGAGGTGATGCTGGAGAAGGCGGTGGCGAAGTAGAGCTTCGCGCCGGGGGCGAGGTCATGGACGATCTCGAGCATCGCCGTGCCCTCGTCGCCGCTGCCGACCTGGCCGGGGAGCACCGTCACGTCCGGCGGCAGGTCGCCCGTGCCGACGGCCGAGGCCATGTTGACGACGCCGTCGGAGAGGACGCCGATCTTAATCCCCGTGCCGTCCACGCCGTAGCGCGAGCGCGCGACGTTGGCGCGGTGCGTCACGTCGCCCTGCGACGTGCGCGCGCCGACGCTCGCGTCCGCGGGGGGCTTGGCCGACCCGGCGGAGCCCAGCGCGGCGAGCGCACTGCTCAGGTTGGCGCGCACGCGCGCGGCGCGCGACTCGAAGCCGCCCGGCCGCCTTGACGCCGCGAGCGGAACGTCCAGGGTCTCCGGGGCCGGGGCCGGCGCGGCGGGGCGCGTCGTGTAGGCCTCCTGCTTCGACTGGATGTAGCGCACCTGCGGCAGGGCGGCGATGGCCTCCAGGCGGTCGAGCCCCACCTCCACGCGCGCGCTGTCGTAGCCGGGCACGGCCACCAGGACTCTCGCGCCGTTAGCACTCAGCGTCTCGAAGAAGGCGTCGTCGAGCTTGGCCGTGATGTCCACCACGACGCGCCCCGCGCTGACCTCATCGACCGCGAGGGCGACCGACTGCACGCCGGGCGCGATTGACTCGCCGCGGCTCATCTTGGTTGCGTAGAGGAGCTGCGAGTCTATCTTCCGCTGGGCGGGCGTGCGCGACATCTTGTCGAGGACGAGCGCCTGTATCTGCTTCAACGCCGCGGCGCTGATCTGGCCGTCGGCCGCCTCGTCCTGCGCCGCGCGCGCGGCGGCTCTCGGTGTGAACGCGCCTGCGGCCGCGGCGGCCGCGACGCCGGCGAGTGCCAGCGCCAGCGCAAAGAAGGGCAAGGGCCGGAAGCCGCGGTGCTTCGGGCGGCCGGGGGCGATCTTAGTTCTTCGACGTTCCTTCATGTAGCCTCCTCGAAAAGTGGTGAAGTGTGCGGGCCGCCTCGTAACAAGGCGTCGCCGTCTCACGGGCGAAAGTAGGGCCGGAGTCCGGACTCGGCCGAAGTCGGGCACGGGCGGCGGCGGCCCTCACGCGGGGCCGTGCCGCGTCAAATCACTGTTTGAGAGCGCCGGGAGCGTTTGTCATGGCCTTCGCGGCCGGCGAGATGTACCTCACATCCTTCAGCCCCGCCACCGCCTCCAGCCTTTCGAGTGCGAGCCGTGCGCGGATGGTGTGGTACTTCTCGGAGGTCGAGAGGACTTCGGCCCCGAGCTTCGCGACCCTCGAAACCAGACCGGGCGTCACGACCGCGGTGATGTCAACGAGGGCGCGCCCGCGCTCGTCGAGGTCGAGTTCAATCGGCCCGGAGGGAATCCCGCGGGTCTCACCGCGCTTCTGCTTCAGGGCGTAGAGTAGTTGTGTGTCGAGCTTCCGCTGGGCGGGGGTGCGTGCCCTTTTGGCCGCGGCGATTTCGGCGATCTGGCGCGCGGCCTCCGGGCCGATTTTCTGATCCTCCCCCTGCTGGGCGCGCGCGCCCGCCGCCCTGGCCGCGGGCGCGGACACGACGGCGAGAAGGACTAAGACCGCGAGCGAGGTGGTCATAGCACTACGAGAGTTCGAAAATTCTTGAGCAGGCCCGAGACTTTAACATCCGGGGTGAGACACTTAAGCCGGCGCCACTCGTATCGTCATTCAACTGCGGACGTAAATCACTGCGGAGGTTGCGAAGCTATTTTAGATTCGGCGGGAAGTCAATAGCAAACGCGGAAGCTCACTGCGGGCCGGACGCCGGAATTGGCGGGTGCGGGGGCCGGTGGCTGTTCGCCAATGAACGCAGCCGCGGCGAGCGACGAGCCCGCCGTGGCTGCGTTCACGAGACAGATGACCCAAATGGCCGGCGACGATTGTCACCCGCCGTCTGTCACGCCGGCGGGTCGTCCCACACATGCCTCATCAAAACTTCTTAGCCGGCGCGGTGCTCCAGGCGGCGATGATCGCCGGCGCCTGCACCTTCCCCGTATTCTCCAGTCTCAACTTCCAGGTGCCCGCCGCCACGCCCCTGTCCACGTAGATCGTTCGGAAGAAGCCCGCGGCCTCGGGCGAGCCGGCGGCGCTCTTGCCCCTGACAGCACCCTTCTCGTCAAACAGCGTGGCCGAGACCAGAGCGCTCGCCATGAAAGTTATGCCGAAGCTCTCGGCCGCCGGGACGGGAAGCTCTATCTCGGCCGCCTGCCCCGCCGCGAGCGCCAGCTCCTTCGCAAAGTCCGGCCGCGAGTCGTCCGCGGCCGCGCCGGGAGCGAGGAACTCGAGCGGCGTGTAGGCTGCGTCGAGGTAGGCCGTCGCGCCGGGCGCGTCAGACAGCCGTTCGCTCCGGTTCGTGAGCCGCGACGACTCCGGCGCCTCCGGGTCGTGGTTCCCCTTCGGGCCGACGGCGAGCCGCGGCTTGACGAAGCTCGAAAAGTCGGCCGTCCCCGTCAGCTCCGTGTGGACGTTCTTCGAGAGGGCGCGATCCTTTATCTTCCAGAAGGCCGACTCGACGGGGACGACGCCGTCGTTCGGCGTCACGGTCTTGCACATCACGGGCAGAGGATTGCCCGCCAGCACAGAGAACTTGACCCCCTTGCGGTTCGTCGTCACGCGGTTGAACTCTTCGACGACCGAAGGCTTGAGCTGGCGCACGGCCTCGACCGATTTGCCGAGCATCTCGAAGGTGAAGTTCATCACGTCGGCGCAGGGGCTGCCCATGTTGGGCGTGCCGAGCATGACGAGGTGGGAAATTTGCGGCCGGCCGTCGGGCGAGGGCGGCATGAAGGCGTGGATGTAGTGGCGCGCGATGAGCCCGCCCATCGAGTGCGCGACGACATCGACGTGCCAGGCGTTCCTGTCCTCCTGCGCGTAGCGTATGTACTTGCCGACCTGCTGCGAGTTCTCGAAGATGCCGTTCGTCGGGCTGGTCGAGAGGAACTCGCCGCCCGTGTTCATCAAGCCCTTCTCCGGGTGCTCGCCGACGGGGAAAGCCTTCCAGTCGTAGCTGTGCGTGGTGGTCAGAATGTTCTGCCAAGTCTCCCACGCGCGCCAGTTGCTCCAGAGGCCGTGGACTAAGATGAGCGGCTTCGGCGCGACCTTCAGATTCTTCGTCAGCTCGTCCGTCTTCCTGCCGTTCTCCTCAAGCTCTGCCTTGATGCGCTGCACGAGCCGCGGCCTGCCGTCGTCGAACCACGCGTAGCCCGAGGAGTCCCAGACCATCTCGACCTCGCGCTCCTCGCCCGGCTCCAAACGAACCGAGACGACGCTGTCCCCGAGCGGCGCGTCGGGTCGCGCGCCGTCCCACTTGTCGCCCTTGTAGGTCTCTTTGAACTTCACGTCCGCGTACTTCGTCTCGCCCGACGCGTTCAAGACCGTCGCCTTGATCTTCACCATGTTGCCGTCGATGGTGCCGACCTGCTCCGTGACCTCCTGCCAGTCGTCGAAGTTCGGGAACTTCGGCTGCTCGAACTTCATCTCCACGAGGCGCAGCGGCGCGCCGCACTTCTGCAAGCTCCAACTGATGGTCTCGGTCACGTTCTGCCACGTCTTCGAGTAACTCCCGCTCAGGCGGTTCGGGTCGTCTGGGTTGACGCGGTTGCCGCCGTCACTGGTCAGAGAGTTCCCGTCGATGCTGGTCTCCGTGGCCGGCAGCGCGAGGTTCTTGCCCTCCTTCGGCGTGCACTGCCCACTGAAGCTTGAGGTCTGCGACCCCGTTATCTTCCCCTTGATCTGGGGCAGCCCGACGCCGACCGTGTACGTCCCGTCGGTGTTCACGCCGACCGAGACGTTCGCCTCGACGCCCCCGGCGCTGCCCTGCGTCTGCGTCCGCGAGGTGGACGTGCCCGACATCTCCTGCCACGTCTTGCCCCTGTCGCACGAGTTGCTCTCTTTGGCGACGACCGTCTCGCTTGAGGTGAGCGTGTGGTTGATGCTCGCGCGGCCCACGCTCGAACCGTCCTTCGCCGGGCTTTCGAGGACGGCGACCGTCGCGCGGTAGTTGTAGCTCATCTGGAAGTCGGTCTTGTCCTCGCCCCTCCCGGAGACGCGCGGCACGGTCTTGCTGTGCGAGTCGCTCTGCGTGCGCGCGTAGGTGACGCGGCCCGTCCACGCGGCCGAACAGGTCGGTGCTTTCTTCGCAGGCGCAGCCGCGGTCTGAGTCCTCGCGCCCGCGGGTGCGCGCCTCGTCTGGGCCGCGACCGGGAGGGTGTGGCCGGCCGTCGCCAGGAGCAGGACGAGGCCGCAGAGCTGTCTCACATTTTTCATCAAACGGGCGCGCGTCTTCATGTCTGTCACCTTCGCGGAAGAGTTGCCGGACGGTCGGCTTCAGTCTCTAACGCGCAGTGCGCGGCCTCGACGTATCAAAAAATTTGCTCACAGGGACGAAAGCGCGGCGGCGATTTTCGCCTGATACTTTTTTCCAACGCAGCGCGCGTTAGCGTTCGAGCAAGTCGAGCGAAGGGGCCGAGTCCCGCTCTCGACCTAAATCTTTTTCGAGCCACAGGAGGGAACGGGGATGAAAGCCAACGGAAGAATCATGCTCGCGGGGCGCGTCGCGCTCGTGCTGCTCTGCGCCGCCGCGTCGGCCGCGGTCGCGCGCGCCGACGTGAAGATAAAGACGCGCCAGACCTCGCAGGGTCAGAGCACGGAGAACGCCACCTACATCAAGGGCAAGCGCTCGCGCACGGAGATGTCGGGCGGCCAGATGATTACGATTCAGGAGTGCGACCTGCGCCGCGACATACAGATGATGCCGCAGGCGAAGGCGTACACGATCCGCCCCTACGACACGGCCGAGACAACGGCCACAACGACGGCCGCGGCCGCGCGGCCCGGCAACGTGACGAAGGGCGGCGTCGTCACTTCGACCGTCACGACGCGCGACACCGGCGAGCGTAAGCAGATGTTCGGCTACACGGCGCGACACCTCATCACGACCATCGAGACGAAGTCGTCGCCCGACGCCTGCACGCCGTTGGACAGCAAGATGGAGACCGACGGCTGGTACATCGACGCGGCCTTCGCGCTCGACTGCGACATCGAGCGCGCGGGCGCGTACAGCGTGCCGCAACAGAGGTCTGGCTGCCAGGACAGGTACGAGACGAAGACGGTCGGCGCGGCCCGGCGCGGCTACGCCCTGTGGGAGAAGATGACGAGCTTCGATAAAGACGGCAAAGAGAGCTTCTCGATGGTCAACGAGGTCGTCGAGCTTTCGCAGGCGACGCTCGACGCCTCGCTCTTCGAGGTGCCCGCGGACTACCGCGAGGTCAAAGACTTCTCCGGCGCGGCGTTGATGGCGGCGGCGGGCGACGGCGACGCGGCCACTCCGCACAACGCAGAGTCCGGCGTGAGCGCGAGCGTGAAGAGCATGGCGAACTCGCCGGCGGCACAGCCCACGGCCGAACTCGGCGCGAAGAGGCCGGGCGTGGTTCGGCTCGGACTCGCGTCGGTCAAGACCGGGAGCGTCGGCGAGGGCTTGAGCGCGGCCGACCTCGCGGCGGCCGTGCAGAATACGCTGGCCGAGTACCTGAAGAGTCCCTCCGTCGAACTCGTTCAGCTCGAAGCGAAATTGCCTTCGCAGGTTGACGCCGAGGCGAGGCAGAAGGAGTGCGACTTCGTCGTCTACGCGAACGTCTCGCACAAGAAGGGCGGCGGGGGCGGCGGCTTCGGCGGGATGTTCGGCAAGGTCATGGCCCCGGCGGTCGGCCAGGTGGGCATCGGCCACACGGGCAGCACGGCCGGGAACGTCGCCGGCCAGGTCGCCACCAACGCCATCGTCAGCGCCGGCACGATGTCCGCCAACGTCAAGCAGAAGGACGAATTGACGCTCGACGTGCGCGTGCAGACGCCCGGGAGCGCCTCGCCGGCCGCCGACCGTCAGTTCAAATCGAAGGCCAAGTCTGCGGGCGAAGACATCATCACGCCCGTCGTCGAGCAGGCCGCGCAGATGGTTCTCGACGCCGCAAAGCTTTAAACCCGGAGTCGTTTGTCGGGCGGGGGCGCGAAATGGAGATCGCGCCCCCGCCCGAGACTTTTGAAACGACGCCGTGAGAGACGAAGCTACTCCGCCCTCAAAGTGATCGACGGGTCTACGCGCGCCGCGCGCCAGGCCGGAACCCAGCAGGCGGCGGCGGAGACGGCCGCCAACAAGGCGACGACGCCGAGGTACGCGGCGGGGTCGAGGCGCGAGACCCCGAACAGGAGTGAGACGAGGGCGCTGCTCGCCGCCGCCGCCCCGCACAGCCCCGCCGCGACGCCGATGCCGGTGAGCTTCATTCCCTGCCGAAGGACGAGCGCCAGGATGTGTCCGCGCGAAGCGCCGAGCGCCAGCCGCACCCCGATCTCGCGCGTGCGCTCGTTGACGCTCCCCGAAAGCACGCCGTAGATTCCGACGGCCGCGAGCACGAGCGCCGCGAGGCCGAACGCCTCGAACAGGATTAACGCAAAGCGGCGCTCGGCCGCCGACGCGGCGAGCAGCTCATCCATCGTGGCGACCCGGACAATCGGCTGCCCCTTGTCCACAGACCAGACCGCCTGCCTGACGGCCGGGGCGAGCGCCGCCGCGTCGCCGCGCGCGCGAACCACCAGCGACAACGTCCTGTCAACGAACAGCCACTGCGCCGTCGTGATGTAAACCGCGTCGGGCTGGCTCGACACCAGAGAGACCTGCTTCACGTCGCCGACCACGCCGACGATATTGAACCAGGGGCCGTTGGCGGGGCCGATTTGAACGCGACGCCCGACGGGGTCTTGGTCGGGGAACCTGCGCCGCGCGAGCGACTCGCTGATGAGAATCGACGGCGGCGCGCCCGCCACGTCGTGCTCGTCGAGCGTGCGCCCGCGGCGCAGGGGGATGCCGGTCGTCTCCAAATAGCCCGGACTCACCCCGTAGCGGAACACGTTGTAAGCCGTCGCGGGGTCGTCGCCCTCGAAGTGTGCGCCGTACTCGTCGTCGTCGCCGCTGAGCGGCAACTGATTGGTGAAGGCCGCAGCAGTGACGCCGGGCACACGGCGGACTGCTTCGAGCGCCCCGGCGAAGAAGCGTTCGGTGGCCTCCTTGTCGAAACGCCTTGAGGTCTGCACCTGCATGGTGAGCAGGTGCGAGGCGTCGAACCCCGGGTCAACCGCGAACAGGCGCTCCATGCTGCGCAGCAGAAGCCCCGCGCCCACGAGCAGCACGAGGGCGAGCGCCACCTCCGCGACGACGAGCACGCGGCGCGTCAACTGTTGGCCGCCGGCCGTGCGCCTTGAGCTTTGCTGCACCGCTTCGCGCAGGTCGCCGTGCGTCGCGTGCAGCGCCGGGATGAGCCCGACCAGCAGGCCGACGAGCGCGGCGCCGCCGAACGCGAAGGCGAACGCGGCGGCGTCAACGCGGATGGCGCCGGCCCTCGGCAACTCCGGCGGGCTGAGAGCGACCAACAGGCCCGCCCCGAACTGCGCCGCCAGGAGCCCGAGCGCGCCGCCCAACAGAGCGAGCAGCAGGCTCTCCGTGAGCATTTGCCGAACCAGCCGCCCCCGCGCCGCACCCAGCGCGGCCCGCATCGCGAATTCGCCGCGACGCTGCGCCCCGCGCGCCAGCAGCAGGTTTGTCACGTTCACGCAGGCGATCAGCAGCAGCAGGAGCACCGCGCTGAGGACTGCGAGCAGCGCCGGCCTGACGCCCCCCGTGACTTCCTCCTGAAGTGAAGAGACGACGAATTTGACTCGGGGGTCGTAGGTCTCCGGTCGTTGCTCTTCGAGCACGGCGTGGCCGAGCGCGTCCGTCTCACGCGTCGCCTGCCCCGCGCTCACGCCCGCACGCAGCCGCCCCAACGTGCGCAGGTGGTGGCCCCAGGCGCTCCCCAAAGACATGTCGTACTGGAGCGGCGCCCACACCTCCGCGTTGGGCGCGAGCACGTTGTCGAACCCGCCCGGCATCACGCCGATGATCGTGAAAGGGCTGTCGTCGAGCGTGACCGAGCGTCCGACGATTGCAGGGTCGCCGCCGAAGCGACGCCGCCACAGCGCGTCGCCGATGATGACGACTCCGGGGCCGCCCGTCCGGTCGTCTGCGGCCTGGAAGTCCCGCCCCAGCGCCGGGCTTATGCCGAGCACGCGGAAGTATTCGAAACTCACGCGCTGCCCTTCGAAGCGTTCGGGGTGATCCGCCCCGTTCATGGCCGGCAGCCAGGTTTTGTAGACGGCGAGCGCGTCGAACGAGCGACTGCGCTCGGCCAGGCCGCGATACATGCCGAACGTCCCGGGGTTGCGCGCGCCGTTGTCGAACGTCTCCGAGATCGACACGAGCCGTTCGGCCTGCGGGTACGGCAGAGGCTCGAACAGGATCGGGTTCACCGCGCTGAAGATGGTGGTGCTCGCGCCGATGCCGAGGGCGAGCGTCAGCACGGCGACGAGGGTGAAGCCGGGCTGCTTCCGTAACGTCCTGACCCCGTAGCGCAGGTCTTGCCACAAGTCTTCCAGCACGGGCACCCCCCTCCGTCTGCGGCACTCCTCTACGGCCTGCGTCGGGCCGCCCAGCTTGACGAGCGCCTGCCGCCGCGCCTCGCTCGGGCTCATCCCGGCCCGCAGGTTCTCCTCGACCTGCATCTGGAGGTGTGCCTCAAGCTCCTCCGCCAGCTCGCGGTCGCGCTCGTCCCGGCCGAAGAGCCCGGCCAGGCGCGCGAGCGCGGAGCGCATTCGTCCAAAATGCATCAGGACTCCTCCGCCGGCGCGAAGAACCGCGCCATGATGACGGTCGTCCGCTCCCACTCGCGCGACTCTGCGGCGAGCTGCCTGCGCCCCGCGCGGGTCAGCTTGTAATACTTGGCCCGGCGGTTGTTGTCCGAGAGCCCCCACTCCGACGAGACGGAGCCCTCCTGCTCCAGCTTCAGCAGCGCCGGGTAGAGCGTCCCGTAGTTGACCGAGAGTGTGTCCCCGCTGGTCTGCTCGATCCGCCGGGCGATGCCGTAGCCGTGCTGCGGCCCCAACGCCTCCAGCGTCTTGAGGATCATCAGGGAGAGCGTCCCCTGCCAGATCGTCTTGTCGTCCACCCGCCGCCCCTCCTATGGGATAGGCATAGGTATATAGCACATCCCGTATTGGGAAGCAATAGGGAACGTGCGTATCACTTCGTCGGCTGGCGTGAAGGACGTGCCTAGACGGGGTTCCGCTTATCCGCCTTGGGGGGGACGGTCGCGGGCAGTTTGACGGGGGGAACGTCTTCGGGTTGAGGGGCCATGTGTGCCGGCTGACTCGAAGGGTCGGCGCTTCGTTGCCTCTTCGCCGCGCGGCGTGTCCGGGCGTGGCGGCGACGTACACGTTGCGCCTGCGCCGCGCGGGGCACACCGTCGGGCGCGGCTGCCGCGTCCGCACGGGGGCCGGCCGCGGCGCCGTTCCCGCCTACACAGAGCGTTGCGGTAATGAGTACAATGGCTGCCGTTACACCCATGTCCTTCGTCCCCTTCGACCGTGAATGTTGGCACAAACATAAACGATGACGGCAGGATTGTGTAGCCCGCACGCGCCAGACGAAAAGCATTCGACGCCCGAGTCCGTGGACGGCCGGTTGGTCTGCCTGATGCGGCTGGTGCTCTCACTCTCCGCGCTCGCCATCATCTACGTAGACCCTTCGGAGCCCGACCGCCTCGTCGCGGCCACGTACGCGGCGCTCGCCCTCTACCTTCTCTACAGCGCGTCGCTCTACCTGCTCGCCTCGCTCCGCGACGCGCCGGTCTGGGAGAGGGCCGCCCCCTGGATCGACGTGGCCTGGTACCTCGTCCTCGTCTCCCTGAGCAGCGGGACGAACAGCCTCTTCTTCCTCTTCTTCTTCTTCGCCGTCCTGGTCGCCTCCTTCCGGCAGGGGTTCCGCGCCGGGTTGAGCCTGGCCGTCGTCTCCGCGGCCTTGTTCACGCTCGTGGGCTTCTACACGGCCCCGCCCGAGCCGCGTTTCGAGTGGAACCGCTTCCTCCTGCGGCCGGTCTCCCTCTTCGTGCTGGGCTACATGATGGCCTACTGGGGCGGCCGCGAGCTGAAGCTCAAGCACGAGCTGAACCTGCTCAGGGAGTTGTCCGGGCTCGCGAACCCGCGCTTCGGGCTGACCCACACGCTCGACTCCGTCATGCGCAGGCTGCGCGCCTTCTACGACGCGGAGAGCTGTCTGCTCGTCTGGGCGGAGACGGCCGCGGCGGGGCACTACCTGCTGACGAGCGCGCGCGGCGCCGAAGGGGAGTCGGCACACGTCGAGCGCATCCCGGCCGAGCTTGCGGGCCTGCTGCGTTCGCTGCCCGAAGACGTGTCGGTCGTCTACAAAGGCAGGCGAAACGCGCGGTACTTCAGCAGGCGTTTACGCGGGACTGTTCCCTTCACTTCCGACTCGTCGCGGGGCGCGCGCGCGGAGGTCGAGGCGCTGGCCGCACGCCTCGAAGCGAAGTCCTTCATCACCGTCCCGGCCTACTTTCGCAACAACATCGTGGGGCGTCTCTACCTGACGGGACGGCGCGGGGACTTCTCCGACCAGGACGTTGAATTTCTGGAGCAGCTCGTGATGCAGGTCGCGCCCGTGCTCGACAACATCCGCCTGCTGGAGCGGCTCGCGTTCAGCGCCGCCGAGCAGGAGCGCCAAAGGCTCGCGCGCGACATCCACGACAGCGTCATCCAGCCCTACCTCGGCCTTCAATACAGGCTCGCCGCCATCCGCAACAGGCTCGCGGCCGGGGCCGCCGACGTCTCGGAAGAGTTGGAGCGCCTCTTCGAGAGCACGGTCGCGGAGATCAGCGGCCTGCGCGGCTTCGTGCGCGGGCTGAAGGACTCGGACGGGCGCCGGGCCGACCTCGCCGCCGCCGTGCGCCGCTTCGCCGCGCAGTTCGGGGCGGACTACGACCTCGACGTGCGCGTCGAGGTCGGCGGGAGGCTGAACGTCAACGAACGCCTCGCCGCGGAGGTCATCCGCTTCGTACACGAGGGCTTGAGCAACGTCCGGAAGCACACGAGCGCGACGCGGGTCACGCTCACGCTGGGCTGCGGCGAGCGCGACTGCTTCATCCGCATCGAGAACGACGGCGCGGCGCTAGGCTCCGAGTCGCCGCACGCCTTCACGCCGAGGTCTCTGACCGAACGCGCGCGCGAGCTGGGCGGGCGCGTCCGCGTCGAGCCGGCGGGCGACGGGCGGACGGCCGTCACGGTTGAGATTCCGCTCTAGCCGGGTAGAATGGGAGGCACATGGCAGCGACCGAGACTCCACCCATCCGCATCGTTTTGATCGACGACCACCAGATTATCCGGGACGGCCTGCGCGAGTTTATCGAGAGCCGGCCGGGGATGCTGGTCGTCGGCGACGCGGGCGACCGCGAGGGCGCCGTCGAGACGATCGGGCGCGAGCGGCCGGACGTGGTCGTGCTCGACCTCGACCTCGGCGGCGTGAGCGGGCTCGACCTCCTGCCGGAAATCCTCCGGGCGGCGCCGGCCGCGAGCGTCATCATCCTGACGGGCATGCGCGACCCTTCGAAGCGCGACCGCGCGATGGAGCTGGGCGCGAAGGGCGTCGTGCTCAAGGAGAACGGCGTGGCCGAGCTGCTCAACGCCATCGAGAAAGTCCACCGCACGGGCGACTACTGGTTCGAGCCCGGCGCCGCCAAGCGGCTCATGGAGAGCCGGCGGGGCGGCGCCGAGCGCACAGACCCCGAGGCCGCCAAGATCGCCGGCCTCACGCCGACCGAGCGCGCGATGATCGAACACCTCGGCAAAGGTCTGGACAACCGTCAGATCGCCCAGCAGATGCACGTCGCCGAGTCCACCGTGCGCAACAACCTGACGAGAATCTACGACAAGCTCGAAGTCAAAGGCGGCCGCCTCGCGCTCCTCGTCTACGCCTACCAGCACGGGCTGGTCAAGCCCTCCTCCTGACCCCGCCGCCCCTCCCCCGCCGGTACAAATGTACCGCCCGCCCCGCCCGAATTAGAGAATTTTGTACTCGCAGAAAGGGACATGCGGTAGATGTGCGCCGCGCCCCGGGCCTGTATCCTGTGCCGGTCTAACTGGCAAGGAGACCGTCCCGAGATGGAGCAGCACGTGGAACAGGCCGACCCGAGCACGACGGACGCGCAGGCGCCCGCGCCGACGGAGCCGCGCATCCAGGGGCTCTTCCCCGCGCAGGTGCGCGGCGTGGACTCGCACGGCGCGACCTTCCACACCCAGACTCTCATCGACAACTTCGGCGCGACGGAGTTCGAGCTGCGGCTGACGCCCCGCGTCGAGGCGGGCTGTCGGCTCCTCGTCGTCGCGGACATACACGAGGCCACGGTCGCGCTGCACGGCAACGTCCTGCGCGCCGAGCCCCAGGCGGACGGCAGCCACCGCACAACCGTCTCCGTCACGCACCACCGCTTCCTGTAAGACGTCTTGGCCGCACCGCTCCCGCGAGGGTCTGTGCGGCTCTGCTGGGTTGAGCCCTACTACCTTTACTAGTAATTCATTCGCCTCTACGAAAGGAACTGTTCTCCAGATGAGTGAAGCTCGTTCTGCCGCTGCCCACCTCCGCACGCTCGCCGCGAAGGGGCGGATCGTCAGGCTCGTCGCCGTCGTCGCCCTGTTGGCGTTGGCGACGGCCGCGGTCGCCTCCGTCCCCTCCTCCGCGAAAATCTTCGACCGCATCGTCGGCGCCTCCGGCGCGCGCGCCGCGGCCGCCCCCGCGACCCTCGCCGACGAGAAGGCGTCCGTCACCACCGACAAGGGCGTCTACCAGCCCGACGAGAGCGTCACCTTCACCGGCACCAACTGGGCGCCGGGCGAGACCGTCAACATCTCCGTCAAGGCGCGGGGCGAGGGCGGCGAGGCCGCCACGGTTCAGGCGACGGCCGACGAGAAGGGCTCCTTCGTCGTCACCGCCTCGCTCCCCGAAGCCGAGGGGCGCGACAAGGACGAGGAGGTCACCTACAACGTCACGGCGAGCGGCGCGGGCTCGGGCGCGTCCGCGCGGACGCGCTTCAAGCAGGAGAAGCGCACCGAGGCGGAGGGCGACGACGACGCAGACCTCCCGGGCTTCATGATCGGCAAGATCAGCAAGGAAGACTACCTCTCGCGGCGCGAGGAGCACATCAACCGCCTGCGCGGCGTCGAGCGCGGCAAGTCCTTCGACGCGGGCGCGCGCGGCAGGGCCATCGGGCAGATGGAGCGCCAGGAGGGCAACAACGGGAAGGCCCACGGCGGCAAGCTGAAGGGCGCGAACGTCACGGGCACCGCCGCGGCGGCGGCCGGCGCCGAGTCGTCCGCGGGCGGCGCGGGCTCGCTCGCCGCGAGCATGGCCGCGACCGGCGTCCCGACGTGGACGGCGGTCGGCCCGGCCCCCCTGCCGAACGGGCAGACCTTCGGCGTCTCGCAGGCCGTCAGCGGCCGCGTCACGTCCGTCGCCGTCCACCCCACGAACCCCGACATCGCCTACGTCGGCACGGCGCAGGGCGGCGTCTACCGCACGCTCGACGGCGGCCAGAGCTGGACGCCCATCTTCGACAACGCGCAGACGATGGCCGTCGGCGCCATCGCCATCGCCCCCTCGCAGCCCTCGACCATCTACGTCGGGACGGGCGAGCCGAACCTGAGCTGCGACTCCTACTTCGGCGTCGGCGTCTACCGCATCGACAACGCCGACTCGGCGAGCCCCGCGCTCACCGGCCCCTTCAACAAGGAGACCTCGACCAACAGCGACGTGCTCACGGGGCGCGCCATCTCGAAGATTCTCGTCCACCCGACCGACCCGGGCACCATCTTCCTCGGCACCAGCAGCGGCATCGGCGGCATCGGCTGCGACGCCGGCACGGCCACTCTGAACCGCGGCCTCTACCGCTCGACGAACGCGACCTCTTCGAACGCGACCTTCCAGCGGCTGACGACCGCGACCGCGACGGCCAACCGCGCCGTGATGGACATCGAGTTCATCGACCCGGCTCACCCCGACATGATGCTCGCCACCGTCTACGGCTTCAGCACCGCGGGCGACGGCGGCGTCTACCGCTCGACCAACGCGCTCGCCGCCACCCCGACCTTCACCCGGACGCTCGCCGCCGCGACGACGACGACGGCCGCGCGCTTCGAGCTGGCCGTCAGCCGGGCCGGCGGCGTCTTCACCGTCTACGCCGCTTCGAGCGACTCGAACGGGACGCTCAAGCGCTCGACGGACGGCGGCCAGACCTGGTCGGCGGCGCTCGCCAACGCGACGGGCTTCTGCGGCACGCAGTGCACCTACGACATGCCGCTCGCCGTTGACCCGATTAACGCCAACGTGCTCTACGTCGGCGGCAACGCCGACGGCACCTCCTCGGCCATCCTCAAGAAGTCCACCAACGCGCTGGCGGCGACCCCGACCTTCGCCAAGGTGCAGACGGGCCTCCACTCCGACAGCCACGTCATCGAGATCGACCCCTCGAACAACAACACCGTCTGGTTCGGCAGCGACGGCGGCGTCTGGAAGTCCACCAACGCGGCGGCGACATGGACGAGCCTCAACAAGACCGGCTTCAACGCCACGCAGTTCCAGTCCATCGCCCTGCACCCGACCGACCCGAACTACACCATCGGCGGCACGCAGGACAACGGCACCGAGCGGATGCTCCCCGACGGCACCTGGACGCGCACCGACTTCGGCGATGGCGGCTACGCGCTCATCGACCAGAGCGCGACGGGCACGACGAACGTCCGCCAGTACCACACCTACTTCAACCAGGTCGGCTCGGGCGGACTCGTCGCCCTCGCCACCACGACCAGCTCGACGGCCTTCGAGAACTGGACGGCGCTCGGCTGCGGCGGCACCGCCAACGGCCTGAGCTGTAACGACACGGCGGTCGCCTTCTACGCGCCGATGGCGCTCGGGCCGGGCACGCCCAACACGCTCTACTTCGGCACCGACCGCCTCTACCGCTCGACGAACCAGGGTTCGACGATGACGGTCGTCGCCCCGATGTTCGTCTCCGGCGTCTACGTCTCGGCCATCGCCGTCTCGCCGCAGAACGACGCGGTGCGCATCGTCGGCCTCCGCAGCGGCAAGGTCTACCGCACCGTGACGGGCGGCGCGACCTCGGCCGCGATGACCGACGTGACGGGCACGATCCCCGCCCGCTACGTCGCGCGCGTCGTCATCGACCCGAACAACCAGAACACGGCCTACGTCACGCTCGCCACCTACTTCGGCGCGGCGACCTCGCACATCTACAAGACGACCAACCTCGGCAGCGCGACTCCGACCTGGACGGGCATCGACGGCGGCCAGATTCCCGACGTGCCGGTCAACGCCTTCGTCGTTGACCCGAACGACTCGAACACGCTCTACGCGGGCACCGACATCGGCGTCTACCGCTCGACCGACGGCGGCGCCAACTGGTCGCCCTTCAGCACGGGGCTGCCGCGCGTCGCGGTCTTCGACATGGCGATCCAGAACGTGGCCCGTACGCTGCGCATCGCCACGCACGGCCGCGGCATGTGGGAGCTGTCCGTCGCCTCGACGCCGGCCGTCATCCGCGGCACGGTCACCGACTCGGCCACGAACGAGCCCGTCGTCGGCGCGACCGTCACCGCCGGCAGCAACACGACGACGACCAACGACGCGGGCGTCTACGAGTTTTCATCCATCCCGGCCGGCAACTACTCGATGACGGTCACGGCCCTCGGCTACAACGCCGCCGCGGCCTCGGGCGTCGCGGCCACGAACGGCTCGGTCACGACGAAGAACTTCGCGCTCGGCGGCACGGCGCTCTCCGCCTGCCCGTCCGACACGAACCAGTCGGACTTCCTGACGGGCCTCGCGAGCAACCTCGACCTGACGACCACGCCGGGCGACGCGAAGCTCTCGCTCCTGCCGTCGTCCACCGAGGAGCAGACGACGCTCGAGTTCTTCTCCAACTCGTTCACCACGACGACGTGGCAGGCGCAGACCTTCACGCCGTCCGCCACGGGCCTGCTCAAACAGGTTGACGTACAGCTCGCGCTCTCGGCCACGACCTCCGTGCCGGGGACGATTGTCGTCGAAATCCGCAACGCCGCCGCCGGCGCGCCGGGCAACACCGTGCTCGCGACCGCGAACCTGACGAGCGTCCTGAGCACCGGCAACGCGTGGTACTCGGTGAACTTCGCCAGCCCGGCCAACGTCAGCGCGGGCACGCAGTACGCCATCGTTCTGCGCGCCGGCACGGGCGGCCCCTACCGCGGCGTGCGCACCTCGACCGACGCCTACGCGGGCGGCTCGTGGCTCCAGTCGTCGAACAGCGGCACGAGCTGGTCTCAGCTCGTCTCGGGCACGACGACGCTCGACCTCGCCTTCCGCGCCTACGTCAGCGCGACCAACGTCTTCCCCGACGGCTACCTGGTCTCCGCGCCGAAGGACGCCAACCAGCCCGACGGCTCGACCGCCGGCTGGGGCACGCTCTCCTGGACGGCGGCGACGCCCGCGGGCACCAGCGTCAAGTTCCAGGTGGCCGCGAGCAACAGCGCGGGCTCCGGTTTCAACTTCGTCGGGCCTGACGGGACGGCCGCGACCTACTTCACGACGAGCGGCGCTTCGCTCTCGCAGTTCAACGGCCTCCGCTACCTCAAGTACAAGGCGTACCTGAGCACGTCCAACACGTCCGTGACGCCCGTGCTGAACGACGTGACGATTTGCAGCAGCAACAACCCGCTGCCGGCGACGAGCCTGAACATCGCGCCCTCGACCGGCACCTACGGCGGGACGACGACGCTCACGGCGACGCTCACCGCGGGCGGCACCCCGCTGGCGGGCAAGACCGTCACCTTCAAGCTCAACGGCGCCAACTTCGCCGGCAACGCGGCGACGACCGGCGCGGACGGCGTCGCGAAGATCGAGAACATCAGCCTCTCGGGCCTGAACGCGGGCACCTACGCGAACTACGTCTCGGCGAGGTTCGCTTCGGATTCGTCCTACGCGGGCACCGCCGGCTCGAACGGCCTGACCGTCGAGAAGGCGACGCCCGCCGTCACCTGGAACACCCCGGCGGCGATCACCTACGGCACGGCACTCGACGCCGCGCAGCTCAACGCGGCCGCCAACGTGCCGGGCGCCTTCGTCTACACCCCGGCCGCGGGCACCGTGCTCAACGCCGGCGACAACCAGAAGCTCTCGGCGCAGTTCACCCCGGCGGACACGACGAACTACAACGAGGTCTTGACGGAGGTCTTCATCAACGTCCTCAAGGCGCCGGCGACCATCTCGCTCGCGAACCTGAACCAGAACTACGACGGCTCGCAGAAGGCCGTGGACGCTTCCACCTCGCCGGCCGGGCTCTCCGGCGTGGCCGTCACCTACGACGGCTCGACCACGGCCCCGAAGAACGCGGGCAGCTACGCGGTCGTCGCCACGCTGACGAACGACAACTACCAGGCCGAGAACGCGACGGCCACGCTCGTCATCAACAAGGTCGCGCCCGTCGTCACGGCCAGCGGCGTCACCTGCACCTACAGCGGCTCGCCCTGCGAGGCCGGCGGCACCGCGAAGGGCGTTGACGGCGTAGACCTCGGCGCGGTCACGCTCACCTACACGCCGGGCGGCAGCGCTCCGGTCAACGCGGGCGACTACACGGTCGTCGCCTCCATCCCGGAGACGGCCAACCACCTCGCCGGCGCGAGTGCGCCCGCGACCGTGAAGGTCAACAGGGCGACGCCTGTCATCAACTGGGCCAACCCTTCGGCCATCGTCTACGGCACGCCGCTCGGCGCGTCGCAGTTGAACGCGGCGGCGACGCTCGGCGCGGGCGGCCCCGCCGTCGGCGGCGGCTTCAACTACAACCCCGCGGTCGGCACCGTGCTCAACGTGGGCAACAACCAGACGCTCCACGTTGACTTCACGCCGGCCGACGCCGCCAACTACACGAACGCGTCGAAGGATGTGACGATCAACGTCGTCCGCGCCACGCTCACGGTCAAGACCGTGGACGCATCGAAGGTCTACGGCCAGCCGAACCCGGCCTTCAACGTGACCTACTCGGGCTTCCTGAACGGCGACGGGCCGGCCACGCTCGGCGGCGCGCTCGCGTACACGACCGCCGCGAACACGAACAGCAACGCGGGCGTCTACCCCGTGACGCCTTCGGGCCTGACCTCGGCCAACTACGCCATCAACTTCGTCGCGGGCAACCTGACGATTGACAAGGCGCCGCTGACCGTGACGGCCAACAACGCCGTGAAGATTCTCGGCGCGGCCAACCCCGCGTTCACCGCCAGCTACGCGGGCTTCGTCCTCGGGCAGAACCCGTCGGCGCTCGGCGGCACGCTCGCCTTCACGACGCCGGCCACGGCCGCGAGCCCGGTCGGCAACTACACGGTCACGCCCGGCGGCCTGACCTCGAACAACTACGCGATCACCTACGCGAACGGCACGCTCACCGTCACCTACGGCGTCTGCGCGCTGTACGACCAGGAGAAGGCCGCGAACAGCGGCAGCACGATTCCCGTCAAGCTGCAACTGTGCAACGCCGCGTCGTCGGATGTCTCTGCGGCCTCGGTCGTCGTGCACGCGACGGGCGTGATGCAGGTCTCGACCAACGTCCCGGCGCAGCTCAACGACTCGGGCAACGCGAACCCCGACTTCAACTTCCGCTACACCGCCGGCACGCCGGGGGCGTACATCTTCAACCTGAGCACCAAGGGGTACGCGTCCGGCACGTACCTCCTCAACTTCACCGTCGGCGGCGACCCCGTCCCGCACTCGGTGAAATTCTCGGTGAGGTAAACACCGCCGGACGGGCTCCGGCGCTAAACCGGAGCCCCCTTTTAATCAGTGAACGGCCCCGGCAGGTTAATTACCTGCCGGGGCCGTTCACTTCTCAGAAATACGTGATGACTTTTACCCGACCTGACAGCGTGCAGCGCCGGCCGGGTGACGAGGCGTTACTTCTTCGGCGGCTTTTCGAAGTGCTGGTAGTCCTTGCGATCTGTCCAGTTGCCGCCCCACGCCCAGCCGAGTCGGAGGAACTCGCGCACGATGGGGCTCTCCGCGTTGAAAGTCCCGGCGACCTTCGGGTCGTACGTCGCGCCGTGCGGGAGGACTGTGCCGCCTTTAATGTAAGGGTTCTCGAACGTGTTGATGTCCACCGCCCGGCCGTAGGCGTGGTACGAGAGGCGGCCCCCGCCCGTAATCTCCCTGTAGTTGAACGAGGAGGTGTTGTCGGCCTCCATCGAAAGCTCGTCGTCCCAGCGCCCGTCCTTGCGGAAGCGCCCGTCCGAGATGGGGATGACGGAGCGAATCGGGAATCTATCCTTCAGCGCCAGCGCAAAGACCTTCTTCACGTCGTCCACGAGTTCGAAGTCGAGAACCAGCTGCCCCTGGTGAACCTGCCCGTCCGTCGAGTAGTACTTGACGTCGATCAGCCTCTGCCGCTTGCGAATCTCGGCCGGGCATTTCGGGTCGAGGCCGTCGAAAGCCTCCTTCTCGGTCATCGCGCTGTCGATGACCGGACGCTTGAGACTCCCGCGGCGCGGGGTCTGGCCGGAGGCGGCCCAACCGCTGAGGGCGACCGCCAGGACGAGGGGCAACAGCACGGCTGACGTGCGGAATCTGCGGGCGCGTATCATCATGGCTATCATTATAAGGGTGTAGAGAAGCATCGATATTGTCACGCAGTCGGCGGCCTAACGCCCGGCATCAACGTGGCTGGCTGAGACCCGGCGGCGTCAACGCTACTCGATTGTAAAATCTATCTGGCGCGTCGCGGTCACCTTCGAGACGTTGTCCGTCGCGGTCACTTCGAGCAGATAGACGCCCGGGGTTAAGCTCTGAAGCGGAATCTGCGCCGCGTACGGAATGCCTGCCGCATCGCTCCCGTTGACGATTGACACCGTATGCGGCGGCGCGCCCATGACGGTCTGGTTGTTGCGCCGAACTTTAATCTCCAGGCTCACGTCGGGCGCGCTGCCGGCGGCGTTGTAGATCATGAGGCGCAGGAGCAGGTGTGCGGCGCGCTGAAAGCGGCGGGCAACTTTCGGGATGAGCGTGGGAGCGCCCGACGCCTGCGCGGTACCCTCTTCGGAGAGCAGCAGGCCGCTCAGAGCGAGGCGGGCCGCTTTCAACTCCGGCACTTCAACCCACTGGGACGCGCTGCCGAGAAGCCCTGTACGGCCGTCGCGCGCGGCGACGCGGAACTGGTACAGCCCCGGCCCGCCGACCGGCACCGTGAAGGTCGTGACAATCTGTAGGCGCTTTTGACCCGCCGCGCCGCCGGCGTCGAGGGTGAGGCTCCGCCCCGCGCTGCCGACGACCTTGCCCTTTTCGTCAAACACGACATACGAGACATCGATATCCGGCCGCCGCGCCGCGCCGCCCGCGTCGCGTTGCACCTGTTCGCCTTCCAGTTGGACGGCGGCATTCAGCGCGGCGCCCGCCCGCCCGTTGCTCGTAAAGACGGCGTACAGATCGACGGGCAGGTCGCGGCGGACGGCCGATGAGTTGAGGGCGTTGTTCAGCGCGGCGGCGGAAGTCGCGGAGGTCGCGGCGGCCGGGGCGGCTTTCGACGCAGCCGCGCGCCCCGCCGCGTTGTCGAAAAAGCCGCGCCGCACGCGCACGGTGAGGTCGGGGCGCCCTCTGACGCTCACCTCGATCTTGCGGAATTTCGGCCCGCCGCTTTCGGGCTCGACGCTCTCCGGCCGCCAGCCGAGCAGGTAGTATTCGGAAGTTTCGTCGAGCGCCTTCGTGACCGCTTTTTCGAGCGCGTTGGTGTTGAGCAGCGCGCGCCCGCCCGTGTCGGCGGCGAGAGCGCGTAACACCTCTTGCGTCGCAAGCTCTTCTGCGCTCTGGCTGGTGGCCGCGAAAGGACGCCCCTCCGAAGAGGCGAGGTCGGGGCTGATGCCGCTGCTCGCGTCGAGCATAGGGACGGCAAGGCCGTACGCGGCGACCGAGTAGATTACCGTCCCGGTGCGCGCCGCAACGTCCGCGACGCGTTGCAGCTTGTTAGTGGCGTTGGCCTCCTGCGGGTCTAGCGGGAAGCCGTCAGAGATGAAGAATAGGATTCGGCGCCCTTGTGTACTGCTGCGCGCTGACGAGACCTGCTCAAGGGCGGAGAGGATGGCTTCGCTCAGCAGGGCGGCCTGGCGGCGGATGCGCCGCGCGCGGTTTTTGACAGTTACTTCCGCGAGGCTGCGCGGGTACGGCGCACCGAGGAAACTGTTTTCGCTGATCGTCTGCTGCACAAGGTATTCGAACATCTCCGGGTCGCCGCGGTCGATCAGAAGCGCCTGGTTCGCGGACATCAGCGGCCGTTCCGTATCGAGGGCCGTGCGCGACTGGTATGAAATCCGCTTGACGGCGGCGCGCAGCACGGCCTTGTCGTTAGTGAACTGCTGCAAGAACCCTATCTGCCCGCTCGCCGAAGCGATGAGTACCTGCATCGAGGGCGTCACCTCTTCGTCAATGAAGCGGGAGAGGAGGGCTCGCACCCGCGCCACGCCTTCGGGCGAGAGGTGCACGTCGTCGATGAAGAAGAGCACGGAGCGCCCGCGCTCGGCGGGCGGCGCGGCTGAACTCTGGTCGGCCTCCGCGGCCTCGCCGCGCGCGGCGCGGATGCGCGCGGCCTCGGCGGTGCTGCCCGCGGCGGCGCGCTCGAAGAAGAGGACGGGCTGCTCCCTGCCGTCAACTTTCAGCTCGAACTGCTCGCGCCCCAGGTTCTCGACAAAGTGCCCGCCGCGGTCGAAGACCGTGACGTCCGTCTGCACCAGATTCGTGCTGATGCGCAGTACGTCCTCGGCCTCCTCCTGCGCCGGCCGGCCCGCGTCCTGCGCGAAGGCCGCCGGGGAGATGGCGGCCCACAGAGACGCGACGCACAACATGAGCTTTGCAAGAAGTCTCGGCGAGGCGGGCAAGGGTTCAGTCTCCTCTCGGACGTGCATTCAGCGGGTCGCGCGTCGGGCGCAGGCGGTTGTTAGATCGCGCCCGACGTTAAGATTGCGCTTTCTTTGCCAACCGCTCGAATTCGAGGGTGGCATGCCCGATAGCCTCACGTAACAGTGAGATACATGCGGATTCGTCGAGGGCGTTTAGAGATTCTTTCAGGGCGCTATTCATCCCCCACACATGATAGCTGTGAACGCGACTAGAACCGCAGTTGTCGCAGGTGCGCGCCATCGAATCCTGTTCATTGTTGCATTCTAGGCAAAGATAGGAATCCTCTTCCTTCATATTCTTTCCTGCTCCCAAGAAATGCCTCTCTTAAGCTGCCGCAGAATAAGCGATCTAACTACAGTTAGACGTACCACAAGCCGCCCGATTGTACGCCCGTTGCGCCGCCTTGAGCCTCTTCGTTTGAAAGCCTTCTACCTGAACCGGCCAAAAAACTCAATCCTCATCCCGGGGCGAGCCGGCCCCCGCGCGCCTCCGGGCAGTGATAAGGAGATTTAAAATCGTCATCCGCCGGCACGACAAGAGGTGTCTTTCAAGACGCCGAGACTTTTAGTCGTTGACTCGCGCACGCCGTTTGTCATAAAAGCGCTCCGACTATTTTATATGTCGTGTGCCTTCGAAGGAGGCGCGGGGCGAAAAACGTCTCGGAGGCTCCCTTTTGCCAGACCGAAGCCAAAAAAAGGGCCGGCGCCGGTTCACGCCGGTCAACTACCGCGGGCTGCTGTTCGACCTGGCGGTCTTCGTCTGCAACGTCTTCCTCGTCCGGCTGCTGACGCGGCACGTCGGGCGTTTACTGTCGCTGACCTTCCTGAAAGACGACCCGCAGGCGGCCCGCACCCTTCTCGTCATCATCTCCGCGGCGTTCGCCGCGCAGCTCGTCGGCGCGGCCCTCAAACGCAGGCCGCTCCAGGCGAGGCTGCTCGCGCGACACGAGGGCGGCGGCGGCACTCCCGTCATCGGCTGTGTCCTGATCCTCCATTTAGCCCTGACGCTCGTCACCTCCGCGGGGATCGTCGCGCTGCTCTCGTCCGGGTCGTCGGGCGGCGTCACGGTGCTCGTCGTCTGCCTGAGCCTCATCCCGACGGCGCTCGTCTGGCGCGCGTTGACGCCGTACAAAAAGCCGCCCGCGCCCGACTGGCGCGACTCGCGCTGGGCCGAGACCGCCGCCGACCTCTGCCTCTTCGCGTACATGCTCGTGAACCTCGCCATCTGGAACACGTTGACGGCCGGGTCGAACGTGCGCGCGGCGAGCGTGGGCGACCTGTTCTCGCGCGCGCTCGGCTTCGTCCTCGTCAGCCCGGTGATTCTGCTCTTCTACCTCCCGCCGCGCCTCCTCTTCCTCGTCGAAGACTACAAGTACCCCGCGACCTGGCTCAGCATGCTGCTCGCCGTCGCGCCGGTCGCCTACCGCCTCATCATCGGCTCGCCCCTCAAGACTGATTGGTGAGACTCGGCGTTGTTAGCCCGCGGCTTTTTTTAAGTGTGGCTAAGACTAAAGAATCCCGATCTCCCTGAGCCAGTTCTCCACGAGCGAAGGCCACATCGTCACCGGATGTTCCGTGCGCCTCAGACCGAAGGCGTGCCCGCCCTTGGCGAAGAGATGCACCTCCGCCGGGACGCCCGCGTCGTCGAGGGCGCGCGCGTAAACCGTGCTGTTGCAGATGTCGTCCACGGGGTCATCCCACGCCTGCAAGAGGAACGTCGGCGGCGTCTGCTTTGTGACGTGTATGCCGGGGTCGAGGGTGGCACCCTCGCGGCACAGGTGGCCCGGGTAAAGCGCGACGGCGAAGTCAGGGCGGCTGCTTAGCTTGTCGGCCGCATCGACCGGCTTGTAGGTGGGCTCGAAGATGTTGCTGGTCTGCGCGACCAGGTAGCCGCCCGCCGAGAAGCCGATCACCCCGACCTTGTTAGGGTCGAGGTTCAAATCCTTCGCCCCGGCGCGAACGAGCCTGATTGTTCTTTGCGCGTCCTGGAGTGCGCGGGGCACCTTGGGCGTGACGGCGCAATTGCAATCCTTGTCCCAGTGGTGATTGCTTTTGGGGACGCGATACTTGAGCAGGACGCACGTGATGCCTTTGGCCGTCATCCAGTCACATATTTCAGTCCCTTCGAGATCCATCGCCAGAAGCTGGAATCCGCCGCCGGGGAAGACCACCATCGACGCGCCGGTATTCTTACCCGCGGGCGGGAAGACCGTCATGGTCGGAGAGGTTACGTCATAGGCTGCTGTGTATGGGCGCCCCGCGACGACATCCGGGGCTTTCGTGACCTCAACCCTCTCGGCCGGTTGAGAGACATCCGCCATGTCCGGCGCGCCGTTCGGCCAGATCGGAGTCTGTTTTAGTCCCGAAGGCGGCTGCCAGACACCGACCTGCGTGACCTCCGCTTGTTGCCGGTCTGATGTCTTGGGCCTGTTCGCCTGCTCCGGCTCGGCCCCGGGCTTGCGCGTCACGGCGATGCCGCCCGCCAGTCCTGACGCTCCCAGGGCGCATACAAGTATCAGCAAAGTTCGGCGCACAATCGATTCCCCCCTGACTAAACGGACTTCACCGCGGCGGGCGAGTTTTACCGCTACCCAGAGCAAAACACAACCATTATTGAGGCATGGCACTATTCCACGGAAACGTCCTTCTGTGGAATTACACGGCTGGCCTTATCTCTATCTCTATTCCGTGAAGTGGAGTTGGCTTGACGGACGGCGTGCTAAGCCGGCCGTTGCCGTCACGGCGTTTATCGCGGAACGCTCTACGCGCCGCCCCGCCTCGCCTTACCCCTAGTTGTAGAGCGTCGGCTCGCGGAAGAAGCGCCATCACTCAAGCGTTGAGTGATGGCGCTTCTTCGCATTCGCGCTGGCGCGCTCGTGGCGGGCTGTAGGGTGCCCGCGCTCCCGGCGTGCATAATCAGCCGTTGTCCGGCGGTGCGGGCGGCGCGCCCCCGTCGTCTTCGGGTTTGCGGCGGGGCGCGCTCTCGACGCGGCTCGCGCCCCGCCACGCGACGAGCTTGGGCGAGCCCTCCGGGTACTTGTTGGTGACGTGCGTGTCGAGGCGTTCGATCACCACGTCCATCTCCCGCAGCGTCGTCTCGACGGACGCGGTCGTGCCCAGGCCCGCGGTGTTCCCCTCGTTCTGGAGCGTGGCGAAGGATTGGAGGCTGTCGGCCTTCGACCGCAGGTCGTTAAGGACGGTCGCCTCCAGGTGGTACTCCTCGAAGAGTCCGATGAGCGGGGCCGCGGCGTCGGCGTACGCGCGCCCGGCTGCGGCGAGAGCCAGGTCGTTAGTAAATTTAGTCGGCGACTTGAAGAGCCCTTTGATGTCCGGGTGGTCGATGGCGATGGTCTGGGAGGTGTCCCAGACTTTCTTCATCAACTTGCGCAGGGCTGTACGTACCGTCGCGCGCCCCATAGTGCCCTGCCGGCGCTTGCCCTCGCCGGTCTCTCGCTCCGAGTCGAGCCCGCTCAACTGCGTCAGCAACTCCTTCAGACGCGCGGCCTGGATGCCCGCCTTACCGGCGGGGAAGTCCTCGGCCGCCGCGTCCATGTACACGTCCACGCGTTGACCGCGCTCGTAGAGTCTGCGCTGCCTGTCATTCATCTCTTGTTTCCTTTCAGGTGAAGGGAGGAAGATGCGAGTGTGAGTCCTCCCGGTGAGTCGAAGGTGATGAGGTTTACCGCCGGGGCAAGCTTTGTCCGCCTGGACGGGCGCGCATTATATCCCCGAACGCGCCGAACTCAACAAAATTTTTTCGCCCGCCTCAACCGCAAGACTTCCCGCGCCGTCCGCACGCGCTCCCGCCTCGACTTCAAGCGTTCCCGAGCCATCTCAACGCGTTTTCATCTCAACTTAACGCGTTTTCGTCTTGACTCAACGGATTTTTGTCCCATCTCAACGCGGTTTCATGGCACCTCAACGGACTTTTGCGGCACCTCAACGGGTTTTCATGGCAGCTCAACGGACTTTTATGGCTCCTCAACGCGTTTTTGTCATGCCTCAACGGGTTTTCGTGGCAGCTCAACGCGTTTTCATGGCGTCTCAACGAACTTTTGCGGCCTCTGAACACGTTTTCGTCATGCCTGCACGCGTTTTTGTCGCCTCCGCGTAAGTCCGCTCGACCTTGAAAATGAAAGGTTTAACCTCGGGGAGGCCCGAAGCGAGGCCGAAACACCCACCCGCTCGTTCAGAATGACGCGCCGCGTCGCCGGAAAGGCCCGCGCCGGGGGCTGTCTCCTTGATACGGCGGACGGTGGCTTTTAATCTGGGTTAAGTTCGCTTCCTACGTGGGGAGAACTTGCGTTTAATCTCTTCGTGGTTAGTCAGGCCGGGGAGTTTGTCAGGGAGGTCTAGGTCGTCGTCGATGAGGACTTCGGTCGGCACGCCTGCGAGGCGGGCGTAGCGCAGGAGAATCTGCAAGGACGGCTCGCGCTGTCCAGTCTCGTATCCGGATATCTGGCTGTAGGCGATGAGGTCTTCGGCGTCGAGACGCCGGAGCAGTTCGGTCTGTGAGAGGCCGAGTGAGAGGCGAATCTGGCGTAGCTTCTCGCCGAGGCGTTCCGGTCTCGGACGCGCGTTGCCCATCAGGAGCGACCTCCCGATAAGTAATCAGCGACAAGAAAAGTCTTGACTCTATTAACAGTTGTTAATAGAATGTCCCTGCGTGATTGATTCGCCGTGAGTAGAGACCTCTCATGCTCAACGGCGACGCCCATCATTTAGCTTTCTGAGGCTGATGGTGAGCTACGCATCCGGCCGTTGCCTTATTTTCAAAGACACGAACGCGGAGGAGGATAACACATGAGCATTTTAGTGGGCGATTAGTACCGGCACGTCTCTGGGCAAGACTGTGCCGCGGCCCCGGCCTCACCGCGCGGGGCCGCGTGTCGAAGGGCACGCACGCGGCCCCTCCCTGTCTACTGATACCAACTTGCGAAATAGAATAAGGCTCCTCAAGCTGGGAGCGCGGGCATCCCTGCCCGCCAAAGCGTGCCCCGGCACGCTTCCCACCTTTCGCTCTACCGCAACCTCGGGATTACAGTCTGCTGGCCTTCGCGCTGTCGCGCTCATGGCG
>JAFAVK010000030.1 GCA_019242475.1 Acidobacteriota bacterium
AGCGCAAGGTGATGTCCGAGGAGATCATCAAGGACGCGAAGAAGCACGCCTTCTTCATGTCCCGCGGCCAGAAGGCCAAGCTCAAGTCCGCCCTCGCCCGCAAGCGCAACAAGCGCAAGTCGCGCCCGATGCGCCCGCGCAGCTAAACCGGGGAAAGCACGTAAACCGGAAACCGTGAACCGTGACAAGAAGGGCTTGCGTCCCTCTTGTCACGGTTCACGGTTTCCGGCTCTTACAGGTTCTCGATCTCGACCGGCTCCACGTTGTCGGCGAGCGGGAAGTCGAAGACGCGGGAGTAGAAGTAGAGCTCGCCGTCGAGCGCGCGCTTGATGTTCTCGGCCTTGCGGAAGCCGTGCTGCTCGCCCTCGAAGGCGACGTAGGCGACGGGCAGCCGCTTCTTTCTGAGCGCCTCTACCATCAGCTCGGCCTGGTTCGGCGGCACGATCTTGTCTTCGAGCCCCTGGAAGAAGATGACCGGGCACGAGAGCCGCTCGGTGAAGTTAATCGAGGAGCGCTCGTAGTAGAGGTCTTTGCGCTCGGGGTAGGGGCCGATGAGCCGTTCGAGGTAGCGCGACTCGAACTTGTGCGTGTCGCCGACGAAGACCGTCAGGTCGCTCACGCCGAAGTGGCTCGCGCCCGCGCGGAACGCGTCCCGGAAGGTGAGCGCGTTTAAGGTCGTGTAGCCGCCCGCGCTCCCGCCCGTGATGACGCAGCGCGCCGGGTCAACCTCGCCCTGCTCGATGAGGTACCGCGCGCCGTTGACGCAGTCGTCCACGTCCACCACGCCCCACTCGCCGTTGAGCCTTAGCCGGTACTCGCGCCCGTAGCCGGTGCTCCCGCCGTAGTTCACGTCGAGCACGGCGATGCCGCGGCTCGTCCAGTACTGCGTCTCCAGACGCAGGGTCGAGGCGGCCGAAGAGGTCGGGCCGCCGTGGCACTTGACGAGGAGCGGCGGGCGCTCGCCCTCGGGCGCGGCGAAGTCGGGGTTGCGCGGCGGGTAGTAGAAGGCGTGCGCGGTGCGCCCGCCCTCGGTCGGGAACTCGACGGCGCGCGGCGCGGAGAAGTACGCGGGGTCAACGGCGACCTCGCTCGCGCGGCGGAGCACGGTCGTCTCGCGCGTCTTCAGGTCGAGCTCGACGAGCGCCGCGCGGGCGTCCGGCGAGCCGGCGCGGAAGACGGCGCGCGTCGGGTCGGCGCGGACGTAGGTGATGTCGGTGTAGGGCAGCTCGACGCGCTCCAAAGACTTGCGGCGCGTGTCGAGCAGGCCGAGGCTCCAGTCGCCGTGCCGCGCGTAGGCGCAGACGATGGTCTCCTCCGAGGCGAAGGCGTAGGTGGACATGGCGAAGAGCCACTGCGGCAGCCCGAACTCGGCGTCGGCCTCGTGGACGGCCTCCGCCTCGCCGTCCGCGTTCAGACGGTAGAGGTTCCACCAGTTGTTCCGGTCGGAGATGAAGTAGAGCGTGCCCCCGGGCGACCACTCCGGCTGAAAGATCGACTCCTCCGCGCCGCCCGCCACGCGGCGCGACTCGCCCACCGTGCCGTCCTCGTTCAGCTCGCCGACCCACAGCTCCGTGCCGTCCCACGGCATGTTCGGGTGATTCCAGGTGAGCCACGCGAGCCGCGACCCATCCGGGCTCAGACGCGGCGACGAGTAGAAGTCGTTCCCCGAGACGATGACGAGCCCGCCGTCCTCGCCCGCCGCGCCCTCCGCGCCGAGCGCGACGATGGCGTTGACGGCCTCGCGGCCCTCTTCCGTGTGGTCTTCGCGCACCGCGTAGAGGCGGCCGCGCACGGCGCCCACGACGAAGTCGCTGTAGCGGAACTTGCCCTCGGGCGTGAGCGGGTGCGGCGCCGTCTCCGTCCGCTGGCGGTAGAGGCGCTGGTCGGCGAAGTTCGCGAAGTAGACCGCGCCGTCGCGGACGGCGAAGTCGCCGCCGCCGTACTCGTGCACGCGGGTGCGCGCGTTGAAGCCCTGCGGCGTCACGTCGGTGACGCCGCCGTCCGGCGTCCGGCGCACGATGCAGTTGCGCCCGCCCTCCGACGGCCGCAGCTCGACCCAAAAGGTGTCCGCGCCGTCGAGCGCGACCTGCCCGAGCCCGACCGCCGCCGACACGATGAGGTCGGACGTGATGGGCGACTTCCAGGAGCCGTAAGGCGCGACATGAGGCTCAGTCATTCAGTGTTCCTCCGGAACGTTAATGATGAATGATGAGTGATGAATGATGAATGAAAGGCAAACGGTTTTTAATTCATCACTCATCATTCATCACTTCCTACAGATTCACCCCGCGGCGCTCGGGCGGCGGGACGGTGGCGCTGAAGTCTTGTGCGAAGCGCGCCGAGTAGTCTTCGAGGAGCTGACGCACGCGCGCGAGGTCGGGGGAGCGGACGACGAGGCCGACGTGGTGCGGCTTGTCCACGCGGAAGACGATCTCGGGGTCGCCGTAGGCGTTGGTGTCGGGGCGCTCCTGCCGCGCGAGCGAGAGGGCGAGGCCGCCGTACTCGCGGCGCGGCTCAAGCCGGCCGACGCGTTCGCCGCGGGCGTGCGCCACCTCGACGCGCGCCCACTCGCGCCAGAGGTTGTGGCCGGTCGCCGCCTCCAAAGTCTCGGCGATGTAGGCGCCGCCGACGCGCGCGGCCACTTCGAGGAAGTAGAACTCGCCGTCCTCCGCGCCGCGGATGAACTCGGCGTGCGCCGCGCCCCATTCGAGGCCGAGCGCGCGAAGCAGCTCCGCGTTGAGGCGCGTCAGCTCTTGAAACTCCTGCGAGGCGTAGTCGAGCGTGTGGGTCGTGAAGACCCCGCCGCCCTGCGCCACTTCGAGCGGCGGCCGTCCGTAGCGGCTCGCGCCGCAGAAGATGACTTCACCGCCTTCCGTGACCGAATCGACGTGGAAGACCTCGCCGGGGACGAACTTCTCAAGCAGGTAGTAGGACGACCTGTCCTGCAAAGCCTCGCGCGCGTCGAGCGCTTCGATGGCGCGCCAGACGTGCTCCGACTCTTCGAGCCGGCGGATGCCGGACGAAGACACGTCCGAGCGCGGCTTGACGACCCAGGGCGGCGGCACGCGCGCCATGTACTCGCCGACCTCCTGATAGTTGAAGAGCGGCACGAAGTCCGGGACGCGCAGGCCCGCCGCGCGCGCCCGCTGCCGCATGGCGAGCTTGTCGCGGAAGAGGCGCGCCCGCGAGCTGTCGAAGCCCGGCAGGCGCAGGTGCTCGCGCGCGAGCGCCGTCGTGACCACGTCGAACTCTTCGAGCGCGACGAGCGCGTCCATCTTCTGCTCGCGCGCGAGGTGCGCGGCCGCGTGGACGAAGAGTTCGGCGCCCGCGTCGTCGGGCAGGTGGTGGACGGCGTCGAGCGAGTCGTGCGGCCACGGCTCGTGCCTCGTGCGCTCGCGCGTCAAAAGCTCGACGCGCGCCCCCTGCCGCTTGCACTCGCGCAGGAAGTCCGCGCCCTTGAAGTAGCTCGCCACGCAGACGACCTTCACCGCCTTCCGGGACGCTTCCGCCACACGGGACTCCTTCGTTTAAGGTTGGGACTTTCGCGGGAGAGTATAGCAGTAGGCGGTAGGCAGATGGCAGTAGGCAGTAGGCAGTAGGCAGTAGAAAAAGAAGCGGCGCGTCTCCGGCCTTTAGACCGGGCGCGCCGCTTTGTCTTTCTACTGCCTACTGCCTACGCTCCTCAGTAGATGTTGAAGTTGTACTCCAGCACGACGTACTGCGAGACGGCGTGGCCGTCCTTCTCGGCCGGGGTGAAGCGTATCTGGCGCGCGGCGGCGATGGCCTTCTCGGTCAGGCCGTCGGGCAGACCCTTGACGACGCTGATGCTCTGGATGCCGCCCGAGCTGTGGAGAACCGCGCGCAGCCGGACGACGCCGGTCACGTTGTTCTTGCGCGCCTCCTCGGTGAAGCCCGGCTCGGGCTTGAAGGTGATGAGCGCCTTGCGCGTTACCTCGTTCTGCCGGAAGGGGCGCGTGTAGTCAACGTCTCGGCCGCCGCCGCCGCCGCCGGGGCCGCCGCCGCCCTCGTGCGCGTCGCCGCCGCCCGTGTTATAGCCGCGGCCGGGGCCGAGGCCCGTGCCGTCGCCCGTGCCCATGCCGCCGCCTGAGCCTTCGCCCATGCCGCCCCCGCGCCCGCCGCCCGAGGAGGGCACGGTCGCAGTCGAATTAGGCAAACCGTAAGGGATCGGCCGGTCGTCGGCCTTCACCAAAGCCGGGTCCACCTGGATGGTCGAGGGCATCGGCAGGTGCGCGTTCAAAACGGGCGGCTTCGGGCTCGGCGGGTTGATCGGCGGCTGATCCAACTGCGCCGGAGGCAGCTTGCCGACCGAGGCCGGCGTCTGCTCCTGGCGCCCGCCGCCGCCGCCGCCGCCCGGCTTCTCCATCTTCGGCTTCGAGCCGCCGCCCTTCCCTTCGTTCGTGCCCGCGGTGCCCTTGTCCGGCGTCGGCTGCTCCTTCGGAATCTCGTTCTCGACGTAGCCGACCAGTTCAAGGTTCTCGTTAGGGTTATCGCTCGCAGCCTGGATGCACTGCCTCCCGAACAAATGCATTATGTTGCACCGGAAGACGATGCCCGCCCACGCGCCGGCCACGATGACGGCGACTATGAATGGGGCGACGACCGCGGGGATCGCGTTGTCCTGTTTGAAGAACTTCTGGCCCGCGGCGCCGTACGCCTTAGCCGAGCGCTTCATGAACCCGGCGGGGTCGCGCTTGAACTCGGGCCACGTCAGCTCGGCGTCGTGCCCGACGGCCTTCAACTCTTTGACGAGGCGGCGCGTGAGCCCCACGTCTTCGAGGAAGGTCAGGTGGAACTCTTCGCGGCCGTTCGGGGTCGGGGGGACGCCTGCGCCGGCCGCGTTGGTCTCCGTCTCGCCGCCGCCGGCGGCGTCCGAAGCCGAGGCCGAGTAGGCGTCCGTCGAAGCCTCCGTGAAGACCGATTCGTCCGACGCCTGGGGGGCCGCAGGAGCCACGCCGGGGGCGCCCAGGGGCGTACCGTCCACCGGGCAGAAACCGAACTTATCGGCGAACTCCTCTTGGCACGTAGGACACTGTTTCATTTTCTAAGGAACCTCCCGTCGAACCACGCGGGGAAAGGGTAGCCCGTGCTGTACCCAAGTTACAAACTTTTTCCGAACCATTCAAGCCCCGGAGCGGAGACTTGCGTACGGGCGGGTCGGCCGCAAGGTGCTCTCTGAACTGCTTTTGATGCCCCGCCCGCCCGAATCTTTGCCAAGCGCGCGTGCGCCGCCCGGAAAAAAGACAGTCCGCGCGCCCCGCACCGAGGCATTTGACGCCTCCGGCGCCTGCATCTAAGATTTCCGGGAACCGCTCCCCGTTGCCGTACATCTTTAGCAGGGCTGCCCGATTGCTTATCCAAAGCGCTATAAAGTTATGAAAAGCCCAAAACTCCCGCTGCGAGCCCTGGCCGCACTCCTCCTGCTCTGCTCCGCGTGGGTCGCCGCCCCCGCACAGCCCACCCCTGAGCCGCGCCGCGAAGAGCTTCTGAACGGACTGAGGATTCTGCTCTGGAGCCGGCCGGCCGACCAGAACGTGCTCATCAAGCTGCGCGTGCACAGCGGCGCCGCCTTCGACCTCGCCGGCAAGGAGGGCTTGATGGCGACCCTGGTTGACGCCATGTTTGACCAGCAGGCGCGCGACTACGTGACGGAGGAGCTGGGCGGGCGCATCGAGGTCGTGCTCGGCTACGACACCATCGACATCACGCTCGCCGGGCGCGCTACGGACTTCGAACGCCTGCTCGAACTCGCACGCAACGCCGTCACCAACCCGCAGCTCTCGCCCGAAAACTTCGAGCGCCTCCGCGCGGCCCGCATCAAGTCGCTGCGCGAGACGACGCCCAAGGCGGCCGAGGCGGCCGACCGCGCCGCCGCCGCACGCCTCTTCGGCACGTACCCTTACGGCCGCGCCACTTCGGGCTCGCCCGACTCGCTCGCGCGCGCCGAGCGCGGCGACATCCTGCTCCTGCGCGAGCGCTTCCTGAACCCGGACAACACGACCCTCGTCATCGTCGGCGGCTTCGAGCCGAAGCTCGTCATGCGCTCGCTGCGCGAGTCCTTCGGCGCCTGGCGCAAGAGCGACCGCCCCGTCCCGGCGACTTTCAAACTCCCGGAACCGCCCGACGAGCGCACGCTGGTCGTCAACCAGGCGGACGCCGCCGGCGTCGAGCTGCGCCTCGCGCTGCGCGGCTTCGCGCGCACGGACATCGACTCGCCGGCCGCGCAGGTCGTCGCGCAGGTCGCCCGCGCGCGCTGGCTCGCCGCGCTGCCCGAGCTGCGGGAACGCGCCGCCTTCGCACGCCACGACCCTTACCGCGAGAACGGCGTCTTCCGCATGGGCGCGACGCTCACGTCCCCGGCCGAGGCCGCGAAGGCGCTCGAAGCCGCGCGCAAGGTTCTGAGTGACCTTGCAACCAACGCACCGACGGCCGCAGAGCTTGAAGCCGTGAAGCAGGCGGCCGCCTCCGCGCTCGGCGCCAACGCCACGGGCGACGAGGCGATAGCCAACGCGTGGCTCGACGAGCACACGTATAAGAACGGGGCCGCGACCGCGCAAGCTCTGGCGCGCGCGGCGCAGGCACTCACGCCGGGCGAGGCACAGCGCGTCGCCGCGCGCCTCTTCCTGCACACGCCCGTCGCTACGGTCGCGCTCGGCGACGCCGCGCAGCTCAAGACCGAGCTGGCGCGCATCGGAACCGTTGAGGTCTTCGGCGAGGCGGCCGCCAAACCTCCGCAGCCGCAGCCGACGCCCAAGCAGCAACAGCCGACGCTCCAACTGAAACGGCCTTGAAGGGGGCGTAAACTACGCCCCAAACTCGCAAACAAACCGCAAGTTAACTGCAACCAACGCGCACCCGGCTTCACTTAATCTTGTCGCGTAATCCCCCTGAGACAGTCGATCCGAAGGCCGAGCACGCGCGGCGCGTGCGGGCGATGTTTGCCGGAATTGCCGGCCGCTACGACCTTCTGAATCACCTGCTCTCGGGGAACGTTGACAAACGTTGGCGGCGCGAGGTCGCGCGCAGTTTAAGTTCTTCGCTCGTCGTTGGAGCGCGCGTGCTCGATGTCGCCTGCGGGACAGGCGACCTCTCGTTCGTGCTCGCGGACGCGGGCGCGGGGCAGGTGGTCGGGCTCGACTTCTGCCGGCCGATGCTTGAGGTCGCGCGGCGCAAGGCCGCGGAAGATTCCCGCACGGTTCCCTTCGTCGAGGGCGACGCGCTGAGTCTCCCGTTCGCGGACGAGACGTTCGACGCCGTCACCATCGCCTTCGGCCTGCGGAACTTGGCGGGCGTGCGCGAGGGACTGCGCGAGCTGCGGAGGGTTTTAAGGCCGGGGGGCCGTCTGGCCGTCCTCGAATTTTCGAGCCCCGTCGTGCCGGGCTTCCGCGCGCTGTTCCGTTTCTATTTTACGCGCGTGCTGCCCCGCATCGGCGGCTGGGTGAGCGGCTCGCGCGGGGCGTACGAGTACTTGCCCGACTCCGTGTCGCGCTTCCCGGATCAGAAGCGTCTGGCCGAGTTGATGCGCGAGGAGGGCTTCGAAGGGGTCGTTTATAAGAATCTGACGGGCGGGATCGCCGCGCTGCACACGGGCGCCCGCGTCGGATGAAAGTTTAAGGGCTTGGCCGCGCCTCGCATGCTGCGGCCACTGAACTAGCCCGGCGAATTCAGCCTCTTTGGTGGTTGTCGGGGCCGCCGTCGAGGATTTGAGTTCGTCGGGCTAGGTTTATTTGCTATCATCATCCCGCAATCCGAATTCCCTTCCAAGTGAAGTTTGATGAAGCGCAAGCTGCTCGACATCGCGCGCCGTCTGCTCATCCTGCTGCTCGTCGTGTGGACGGTGGTGAGCCTGGTGACGATTCTGATTGAGCTCGTCCCGGGCGACCCGGCGACCGCCATCCTCGGCGACCAGGCGACGCCCGAGGCGCTCGCGCAGTTCCGGCAGAAGCACGGCCTCGACCGCCCGGCCTTCTTCTTCTCCTACACCGCGGACGAGGAGGGCGGCCCGCGCAGCTTCAAGTGGAACGGCGCGGACAACCGCTACGTCGATTACTGGCGCGGCATCCTGCGCGGCGACATGGGCAATTCGTTCCGCACCGACCGCCCCGTCCGCGAGCTGATCCTCTCGCGCTACGGCGCGACGATCCAGCTCGCCCTCGCCGCCCTGCTCGTCGCCGTCGCCATCGCGGTGCCTCTGGGCGTGGTGGCGGGGACGAACCGCGGGAACCTTCTGGACAACACGCTCTCGGTCGTCGCGCTCGTCGGCATCTCTCTGCCGAGCTTCGTCATCGGGCCGTTGCTCATCTACGTCTTCGCCGTGTGGCTCGGCTGGCTCGACCCCTCGGGGCGCTTCGGCTGGTCGAGCATCATCCTGCCGGCGGTCACGCTCGGCGCGGCGCTCTCGGCGCTCCTCACGCGCATGGTGCGCTCGTCGGTGATCGAAGAGATGAGCGAGGACTACGTCCGCACGGCGCGCGCGAAGGGATTGAACGAGCGCACGGTCGTCTACAAGCACGTTTTGAAGAACGGCCTCATCCCCGTCGTCACCGTCCTCGGCCTGCAACTCGGCGTGCTCCTGGCCGGCGCCATCATCACCGAGAAGATTTTCAACTGGCCCGGCATCGGCCTCCTCCTCGTCGAGGAGGGCATCAACAAACGCGACTACCGCCTCGTGCAGGGCTGCGTCCTCGTCATCAGCGTCACATACATTCTGGCGAACACCTTGACCGACCTTCTTTACCGTCGGCTAGACCCGCGAATCAGAGTCTCATGAACCGACTGGCCTACTTCGGACTCGCCTTCATCGTGCTGCTGGTTTTGGTGGCGCTCTTCGCGCCCTGGATCGCGACGCACGACGTGGGCGCCATCGACCTTTTGGCGCGGTACAAGGGGCCTTCCGCCGAGCACTGGCTGGGGACGGACGCGACGGGGCGCGACGTGTTCTCAAGGGTCGTCTTTGGCGCGCGCATCTCTCTGGAGGTGGGGCTGGTGGTGGTCACGGTGTCGGCCGCGGTGGGGACACTCATCGGCGCGCTGGCGGGCTTCTACGGCGGCTGGATCGACCGCGTCGTCTCGGGCTACGTCGTCAACGTCTTCCTCGCCTTCCCGGGGCTGCTGCTCGCCATCGCGATGGTGGCGTTCCTCGGCGCGGGGCTCGGCAAGCTCATCCTCGCGCTGTGCGTCATCGGGTGGGTCGGGTACGCGCGCGTGATGCGCGGGCAGGTCTTGAAGGTGCGCGAGTACGACTTCGTGCAGGCCGCGCGTGCGTTGGGCGCGAGGGACTGGCGCATCCTGCTCTTCCACGTGCTGCCGAACGCGGTGCAGCCGCTCATCGTGCAGGCGAGCCTCGGCATGGCCGGCGCGGTGCTCTCCGAAGCGTCGCTCTCGTTCCTCGGCCTGGGCGTGCCCCCGCCCGCGCCGTCTTGGGGCGTGATGCTCGAAGAGGCGCGCGACCTCGCCACGCTCCAGCGCGCGCCGCACGCGATGCTCGCGCCGGGCATTGCCATCGCGCTCACCGTCCTCGCCTTCAACTTTCTCGGCGACGGCCTGCGCGAATACCTCGACCCGCGCCAGCGCAAGCGCTGACCGCTGGCATTGGGAAACGTCTTTACGATAGCAGCGCGCCTCAATTACAATGCCTCCGCTCGCACTGTCCAAGGCCATACTTCCACCGCCGTGTGGCCGCCGTCACGACGTGCTCACCATTGGGAATCTTTAAGGTCAGGCCGCGCGGCTTCCCGCCCGCGTGTTGTGCCCATGACGCGCGCATCGGCGGCGGGAAGCGGCGCTAGACACTTCGGCCGTCAGCCGTGAGTTCTGAGACCTAGCCATGTCTTCACCCACCGACGAAGCGGCGCGGCCGCGTTCAGGATGGTCGGCACACATGGCCCCCTCGGGTTCACGGAGGGTCTTGGTCGCCGCGCTCCTCTTCCTCCTCGGCTGCCTCATGCTCGTCTACTGGCTGACCTATAAGCCCGGCCAGGCACCGCCCGAGACAACATATATCGAGCGCGTCGCCCCCACCCCGCCGCCGCGTGAGCAAGGGCGAGTCGCGCCGGCCCCCAACCACACGGCGTCCGACACGAACGTCCCCCGCGAGGCGCGGGCCGCCGCGCCTCCGGCCGACGAGACGCGCCGCGAGGCGAAGAACGGCCCGGCCCCTTTCGAGGCCGGCCTGTTCGGCACGCCGCCCTCCGGCCTCTTCGTCGCGGCCTCCTACTCCGACGGCCCCATTCCCGGCCGCGTCAACGCGCGCGCGGCCGAAGCGAAGGCGGCCGCGGCGCAATACGACGCGCCCCCCGCGCAGAAGACCCCGACGCCGCAACCAGGAACGCGTTGCGTGGCGAGAGAGCAACCGGGCCGACTGCACCGCTTCTTCGGGTGGATCGGCAGGCTCTTCGGCGTATCTAAGCAGCCGCCGCCGCAGAGACCGCCGACGGTCACGCTCGCGGCCTCTACGAGCCGCGTCGTGCAGCCAGCCGAGTGCGGGCCTAACGAACAGCTCAACCCGAGCTGCATGCCGAGTGCCGACATCGTCCAGCTCTCGGCCAACGCGACCGACCCGGACGGCGACAGGCTGCTTTACACCTACTCGACGACGGGTGGTCGGGTGACGGGCGACGGCCCGAACGCCACGCTCGACCTGGCGGGGGTGGCGCCGGGCACCTACACGGTGACGGTCGAGGTGGACGACGGCAACGGCTGCATCGCCTTCACCACCACGACGGTGACGGTCGAGCGCTGCGACTGCGTGACGCCGCCGCCGCCGGCGGCATGCCCGACGGTCGACGTGAGCTGCCCGGATGGGCCTGTGAGCGCCGGCCAGCCGATCACGTTCACGGCCAACGTCTATGGCGGCAACCCGAGCGTGACGCCGACCTTCAACTGGACGGTCTCGGCCGGGACGATCAGCTCGGGCCAGGGCACCACCACCATCACGGTTGACACAACGGGCCGGCCCGGCACGTTTGTGACGGCGACCGTGGACGTGGGCGGTTACGACCGCAAGTGCTCGACCTCGATGAGCTGCACGACCAGTATCGCCTCCGCAGGCGACTCGACGGTGAGCGTCTCGGGCCGCATCGTCGATCCGCAGGGCAAGCCACTCCGGGGCGTGAAAGTGACCGCAACGTCGGAGGGCGAGAGTGTGCCGGCCACGACGAATGACGACGGGACATTCAGCCTCCGGCTCAAGCCGGGGAGCCGCTACCACGTGAGCGGGCAAGTCAACGGTTACCGCCCGTGGGCGGAGGACATCACAGCCCCCCCCAATGATTTTACCTTCCCCCTCATCACCCTCACGCCCGTGACCTCGCCGACGCCCTCGCCTTCGCCGACACCGTCGCCTTCCACGTCGCCCACGCCTGGGGACAGCCCGACGCCGACGCCCACCCCCACGCCCACACGCGTCGAGCAGGACAAGATAACCTTCTCGCGCCCCGAACGACTGCTGGCGGAAGAGGCCGGGGAGATTTCGCTCGAACTTGAGCTGGTCGAGAGGTTTTTCCTCCCGTCCGAGTCCGTCGAGAACGGCGTGGTGAAGACCATCGACCACCCCGGCCCCGTCCCCGGCGCCACCCCGGACGTGCCTCTCGCCAAAGCCTTCGGCGATGAATACATCGCCTACGCGAATGCCACCTTTCAGTCCGGCGACCTCGAACTCGTCTCCTCTACGGCCTCCGAGCAGCCCGTCCCGCAGAAGGTCAAAGACAAGGTGGCCTGGTCGTGGACGGTGAGGGCCAAAGACCCTTCCCGTGCCGCGGCCGAGTTCCGGCTCCAGCTCGACATCGTCTGGAAGTCAAGGACGGGCGGCCCCGACATACGGCTCAAATGTCCGGTCTGGCCCAGAAGCTGTCGCGAGACCCTCTGCTGCCCCCAGCCGCCGCCGCCCTTCCGCATCCCGCTCGGCCCGCCGGCCCTGGTCACGCTCTCCAAGTTCGGCTCGCCCGTGCCCATCCTCGGCGCGTTCGGTCTGCTCGGCGGCGGCCTCCGCCCGCGCCGGCGCTGGTGGCTCTGGGGAGACGCGGTGGAGACCGTCCCGTCGGGGTTGCCGGCGCCTCCGCCGCCCGAGCGTGTCGAGGGCGACGAGGTGGTCTGCACCGTCTTCGCGCCCGAGCAGGCCGCGCCCGGCGACCCGTTCGACGTGCAGGTCTTCGCGCACCTCGCGGCGGAGTCCTGGCGACTCGCCTCGATGGCCGCCAAGTCGGACGCGGCGGCGCGCGACCGCGGGTCGAAGGTGCTGAGCCAGCCCATCGCGCAGGGGACGGAGTTGGCCTTCACCCTTGAGATGGCGGGTCTGAAAGTTCAGGAGCCGAAGCAGACGCTTGAGTGGCGCGGGTCGCTCGACTACGTCCAGTTCGCCGTGGACGTGCCCGCCGACTTGGAGCCGCAGAACGTCCGCGGCGTGGTGAAGATTTACTGCGGGGGCGCCCCCGTCGGTCGCATCATGTTCATGTTCAAGGTCGTCGCCCGGCACGAGGCCCCGGCCGGCAAGCCCGCCCCCACCCCGCTGGAGCAGCGACTCATCCGCTACCGGCGCGCCTTCGTCTCCTACTCCTCGAAAGACCGCGCGCGCGTCCTGCTCGGCTTCATCGGATTGGAGAAGGGGTTGAAGTGGGCGGGCATCACCACCTTCATCGACGTGCGCGACATCAAGACGGGCGAGCGCTGGAGCGAGACCATCCGCGAGAACCTTGAGGAGAGCGACCTCTTCGTCCTCTTCTGGTCGAACGCCGCGAGGGATTCGGCCGAGGTCAGTAAGGAGATTGAATACGCGCTCCGGCGCAAGGACAGCAGGGACGAGAACCCGCCCTTCTTCGAGCCGTTCACCATCGAGCTGCCGCTCCCGCAACCCCTCCCGGGCGGGCTGGAGTCGCTGCACTTCAGCGAAGAACTGCTCTTCGTCATCAAGGCCGAGGAGGAGATGGCCGCGAAGCGTGCGGCGGAGCAAGCCCCGCCGCGCCCGACATCTTAAGGCCGAAGCGGGTTCGGCGCGCTGCGGCGCACACATCCCCGGCGCGCACCCGCACGGCCGGTTTTCCTCGCACCGTGCCGCGCGTTATTATCGCCGCCGGCCTTTTTATGCGAGTCTGCTACACCCCGCGTTACTACGCCGACATCGGCGAGGGGCACGTCTTCCCCATCCGCAAGTTCGAGCTGGTGCGCGACCGCCTGGTCGCCGAAGGGACGCTCGCGCCCGCCGAGATTTACGAGCCGCGCGAGGCGCCCTTGGCGGACGTGCTGCTGGCGCACACGGACGACTACGTGACGCGCCTGCGCGCGGGCTCTCTGACGCAGAGGGAGGTCAGGCGTTTGGGACTGCCCTGGTCGAAGGCGCTCGTGCGCCGTTCGTTTCTCGCCACGGCGGGGACGTGCGCGGCGGCGCGTTTCGCCCTTGAGGAGGGCGTCGGGGCGAACCTCGCGGGCGGGACGCACCACGCCTTCCCCGACCACGGCGAGGGCTTCTGCGTGCTCAACGACGTGGCCGTCGCCGTCCGCGTATTGCAAAGGGATAAGGCGGCGCGACGCTTCGCCGTCGTCGATTTAGACGTCCATCAAGGAAACGGGACGGCGCACATCTTCGCGGAAGACGACTCGGTCTTCACCTTCTCGATGCACGGCGCGAAGAACTACCCGCTCTTCAAGCTCCGCTCCACGCTCGACGTGGAGCTGGCGGACGGCACCGCCGACGAAGAGTATTTAGACACGCTCGCGCGCCACCTGCCCCGCGTCTTCGAGCACGAGCCCGACCTCGTCTTCTACCTCGGCGGCGCAGACCCTTACGCGGGCGACAAGCTCGGCCGCCTCTCGCTCACCTTCGCGGGGCTGCGCGCGCGCGACGAGACGGTCTTGCGCGAGTGCCGGCGCCGCGGCGTCCCCGTCGCCACCGTCATGTCCGGGGGCTACGCCGCCGACATCCAGGACACCGTCGAGATACACTGCAACACCATCCGCGCGGCCAAAGAGATTTTCAATCCCGTACCGAACAACTTATAATTCGCTCCCGCATGTGGAGAGTCACCTGGAACATCTTTAAGAAGGGCACGCTCGTCCTGCTCGCGCTCTTCACGCTCTTCGTCCTCTACGAGGTCTTCACGTTCCCGCGCGTGTCCGACCTCCAGACGAGGAACCCGGAGACGACGAGCATGATCGAGACGCGCATGAAGGAGGCGCGCGACGAGGGGCGCGAGCCGCGCCGCGTGCAGCAGTGGGTGCCCCTGTCGCGCATCTCGGTCAACCTCCAGCGCGCGGTGCTCGCGGGCGAGGACACGAACTTCGTCGCGCACCACGGCTTCGACTACGAGGCCATCCAGAAGGCCTGGGAGGCGGGGCAGAAGCAGGCCGAGCAGGAGGCGAAGCAGGAGGGCGACGAAGACCCTTCGGACTGGATGCCAGACCTCTCCAAGTTCCGCCGCGGCGGCTCGACCATCTCGCAGCAGTTGGCTAAAAACCTCTACCTCTCCTCGGAGCGCACGGCCGCGCGCAAGGTGAAGGAGGCGGCCATCACCTACTTCCTCGAACGCTCCTTGTCGAAGTGCCGGATTCTGGAAATCTACCTCAACGTCATCGAGTGGGGCGACGGCATCTACGGGGCGGAGGCCGCGGCGCAGACCTACTTCCACAAGCCGGCCGCCAACCTCACGCCGCAGGAGGCGGCCTACCTCGCCGCGATGATCCCCTCCCCGCTCAACGTCTTCAACCCGCAGAAGAACCCCCGCCGCGTCCAGCGCCGCCAGCGCGTGCTGCTCCGCGGGATGAACTCGGTGAGGATTCCGCAGTGTTGAGTGGGAGTAGGCAGATGGCAGTAGGCAGTAGGCAGTTGAAGGCAAGAACGATTTTTAAAGAACAGTTCACAAAGAGACGGAGGCGGCGAGGTTACGACTCGCCGCCTCCGTCTCTTTAACGCTTGTCTGTGTAGGTAGTCTTTCTGCCTTAACTGCCTACTGCCATCTGCCTACTGCCTACTTCCCCCTCACAACGCGAACTCGCGCGCGAGCTTCAATTCGGCCTTGCGCAGTTCGTAGCGGCCGCGGCCGAGGTTGCCGTCGGGCTTCATGGCGAGGACGACGAAGTACTCGGGGGAGAAGAGGCGGGCGAGGACGCGGGCGCCCTCGAAGCTGACGAGCAGCTCCTGCGGCGCGCCGAGGCCGGTGTTGGTGCCGGCGCGCATGGCGCTGCGGACGAGCGAGGTGATCTCGGCCGCCGCCACGTCCATGTTGGCGTCGCTGCCCTCGGGCAGGAGCACCCGCTCGACCGCGATGCCGTCCATGCCCATGATGAGCGCGCCGGTCGCGCCCTCGGTGCGTTCGACTATCTCTGTGAGTGCCTGCTTGAACATCTCTGCTTCAGTCCTCCTTTACGGGCGGGGCGGCGTGGTCGTCTGCGGCTCGCCCGTCGTCGTGGTCGTCGAGGCCGTCGGGTAGACGGGCTGGGCGAGCGAGGGCACGGGCGACTGCTGCTGCGGGGTGGGGCCGGCGGGGACGGACGTGGCCGGCGTGTTCGTCTCGGGGTTGCCGAGCGGGACGGGCTGCGGGAGCGTCACCGAGCGCGTGCTCGTCGCGGGCTCCGTGTCGATGCGGCGGCCCTGGTAGTCCGGCCGGTAGATGCGCGGCGTGATGAAGAAGAGAATCTCGTCGGTGTTGCGCGAGATGGTCTTGCGCTTGAAGAGGTTGCCGAGGACGGGCACGCTGGAGAGCCCCGGCGTGCGGTTCTGCGCGTCGTTCTCGCGGTCGTTGACGACGCCGCCGACGACCGTCGTGCCGCCGTCGGGCACGAGCACTTCGGTCTGCATGCGCTGCGTGTCGATGCCCGGCGTGCCGAGCGCGTTGACGATGGTGCGGTTGACCGTGTTGTTCTCCATCGTCACGCGCAGGATGACGGTGCCGGCGTCGGTGATCTGCGGCGTGATGGAGAGGCGGAGCGGGACGGAGACGAAGGTCGTCGTGAAGATGGACGCGCCGCCGCTGGTGCCGCCGCCGCTCGTCTGCGGCGTGATGACGGGAATCTGCGCGCCGCTCTCGATCTGCGCCGAGCGGTTGTTCAGCGCCGTGACGCGCGGCGTGGCGACCACCTTCGCCTGGCCCTTGCTCTCGGCGGCGGTGATGAGCGCGCCGATCTGCGCGGTGCCGAAGATGCCGGTCGTCAGGCCGATGACGGTCGTCGGGCTGTTGGCGCCGAGGCCCGGCGAGGGCTCGGGCGTGCCCACCAGGCCGCCCGGCAGGCCGCTCGGGTTCAGGCCCGCGACGGCGCCGTTCTGGGCGTTATTGAAGGAGATGCCGCCGCCGCGGCTCGGGTTTAAGAGCGTGGCCGAGAGCTGCACGCCGAGGTCGCGGCTGAAGCTGCGGCTGGCGACGACGATGCGCGTCTCGATCTCGACCTGCGGCTCGGGCTGGTCGAGGAGCTGGATGAGGCGGCGGACGGCGTCGAGGTTCTCGCGCACGTCGGTGACGATGAGCGTGTTGCTGCGCGAGTCCACCTCGATGCTGCCGCGCACCGAGAGCCTGCGCTTGATGATGGGGAGGATGCCCGCGTCGCCGCCGCTCCCGGCGCCCGCGGCGGAGGCGCCGCCGCCCGTGAACGAGTCGGCGCCCGCGCTGGCCGAGGCGAGCGTGCCGGTGGCGCGCGCGTAGTTGAGGCGGATGAACTCTGTGAAGAGCGGCTGGTTGAGGAGCTGCGCCTCGCGCAGCTGCGTGCGGGCCGTCTCCTCCTCGGCGCGGATGCGGGACTCGTCCTTGAGCACTTCGAGCGTCGCCACGCGCAGGATGTTGCCGTTGACCTCGACGCCGAGCCGGTTGGCCTTCAGGATCGAGTCGAGCGCGAAGTTCCAGGGCACGTCCGTCACGTTGATCGTCACGGGCACGCGCTTGACCGAGGCGTCCACGACGAAGTTCACGCCGTACTGCTCGGTGATGTAGTTGAGGATGTCGCGGATGTCCGCGTTGACGACGTTGAGGTTGATGGGCTCGCCGACGAAGCCGGCCTGGCCGTACTGCGAGCCCTGCGTAGCCGGGCTGCCGCCCGCGGGCGCGGGCGTCGGGCGCGTCTGCGCCGGGTCGGCGGGGCCGTTCGAAGAGTTGGCGGGGTCGCCGGGCAGGAGTTCGAGGACGAGCTGGCTGCCTTCGAGGCGCGAGCGGTCGCGCGCGGGCGCGCGTAAGGTCACCTGGAGGCTCGCGACGGGCTCGCCCTCGCGCAGCGCGTGCTTGACGGTCAGGCTCTCGACCAGCGGCGAGGAGACGCCGTAGGTCGGGGAGAGCTGCGAGCCGTCAACGCCCGGCAACTCGACGACGACGTGGAGCGCGTCGGGGCGCCTGACGGTGTAGGGCATCGGGGCCGTCCCCTCGATGGTGATGAGCGTGACCGGGCCGGAGACGGTCGAACGCACGGAGGTGGCTACGGGCGGCTGCGCAGCCGCCGCGCCGACGGAGCTGCTGCCGAGTGCCAGTTGGCCCAGCGCGACGACGAGCAGGAGGACGAGCGTGCCTCTCGCCGCGGCCGCGGGTAATTTTTTGGTGTATGCCATGTTCTTCATCCTTCGGAGCCATCGCCGCGGCACCCTTTCCGCCACGCGCTAACGCTCGTCCGGGCCGGACGGTTCATCCGACCCTTCAAGCGCGCGCCGCACAACGCGGAAGACCCACGGCCATGTTGTCAAAGTAAACGCCGCGGGGCGCGGCCCTCTCAGAAAGGTTCTCTACCTCCGTTCGGGTTCAGGCGGGACGAGGCGTCGGGCGGGTGGGTTTCGTGCAAGGGGCTTCAGGGCCTCCCCTGCGGCTGGGCCGCCTGGGGGTCGGCGCTCTGCTGCTGGTTGCCGGCGCCGGCCTGCTGCGTGGCGGCCGACGCAAGCGCCTTGAGCGCCTCGATGAGCTGGTTCACGTCGGACTTCTTCTCGTCCGCCGCGGGGGTCGCGGGCTGGCTCTCGCGCTGCGCGGTCAGCTGGTCGGCGATCGTGGGCTGGGCCAGCGGCTTGGGCTCGACGGCGACCACGGTGCGGCCGTCCGTCCACTTCGTCTGCTTGCGGAAGACGAGGCGCGACTCCTCGATGGCGACGAGCATCCCGTCGTAGAACTGCTCGCCGGGGTAGACGACGTAGGAGAGGTTGATGGGCGTCGCCTCGACCATCGCGGCGTAGCCGCGCGGCGTGCGGAAGATGCCCCTGACCTCCACCTCGGAGAGCAGCAGGGCGGTCGTCGGCTTCGGCGCCACCTGCCGGAGGTTCATCGCCGCCAGCTTCTGCGCCTTGTAGTTGTCGATGCGCGCCTGGATGGGCGGGGCCGGGACGGGCGTGGCGACCTTCTTCTCGACCTTGCGCCTGACGGGCGGCTTGTACTTCGTGAATGGGTCGCGCTGCGAGGCGCGGTAGGCGGTGCTCGCGGTCTGCGCGGGCGCCGTGGCCGCCGCGGCGGCGACGAGCGCGGCCGCCAGGAGTCCCTTGAGCGTGACGGGCGTGTGTCTGTTCTTCATAAACTCTTCCTGCTCGCGGTCTGCGACTTCTGCTCGCTGGGGCCGTCCGGGTCGAGCGGCCCACCCCACTTACTCGGCGGACTTGGCCTCCGGCGCCTTCGAGTCCTTCGCCTTATTGTCCTTGTCCTGCTTGCCCTTGCCCTTCTTGTCGTCGGGCGCCGGCGCCTGCAACGTCTCGGGCGCGACGTAGTAGGCGGTGACGAGGAACTCGGCCGAGACGGTCTGGTTCGCCTTCGCGTCGCCGGCGTTCTTATCCTGCTTGATCTTCGTGACCTTGAAGTCCGTGATCGAGACGATGCGCTGGTAGGAGGCCATCTGCGCGAAGAACTGGCCGAGGCTGTTGTAGTTGCCCGTGACCTCGACCTCGACGGGCTTGCCCGTGTAGAAGTCCTGCTGCACCTCGTCCTTCGGCGTGAACTTCGTGAGCGTCAGGCGGCCGCGCGCGCGATCCTGCACGTTCTGCAAGACCATCGTCAGCTCGCGCTGTTCGGGCAGGAGGAGCTTGAGGTCTTCGTAGTCGGCCTTGGCGCGCTCGTAGTTGGCCTTGAACTCGTTGAGGCGCTGCGAGGCGACGACGGCGCCGGCGTTGTCGCGCTGGAGTTGCTCGACCTTGGCCTCGACCTCGCGCGTCTCGGCGCGCGTCCCCGAGGTGACGAAGTACCAGAAGGCGCCGTAGACGACGAGCGCGGCCCCGCCGAAGACGGCGAGCTGCATGTACCAGGGTTTCTCTTGGAGGGCGTCAAGTTTGAACATCGTTCGTTTCCTTCCGGGCTGCCGCGGCTACTTCTTGTTGCCCTTCTTGGCGGGGTCGTCCTTGGCGTCGGCCGCCGTCTGGCTCGGGCCGTACCTGCACTTGAGCTTGAAGGTGAAGACCTCGGGCTTGAACTTCTCGTCGATGGGCCCGTCGGCCGGGCTGTAGTCGGCCTTGTCGATCTGCACCACCTTGCGCTCGGCCTCCAGGCTCACGTTCTGGAAGAGGCCGTCGGAGAATTCGAGGTTGCGGCCGAACTCGGTGACCGAGAACTCGTTGGGCGACTGCCCCTCGATGGTCAGCTCGCCGGCCTTCTGCTCGATGGTGTCGAGGCGGAAGTCGGGGTCGCGGGGCAGGCGCGAGTTGAGGTCGGAGAGGAGCGAGACCGGCCCCTGCTGCGAGCTGCGGAGCTTCTTGATCACGTCGATGCGCGACTGGATGTCCTTGAGCTTCTTCTCCAGGTCGGCCTGCTCCTTGTTGACGGCGGCCATCTGCTGGGCGATCTGCTCCTGCTTCTCAAGCTCGGCGTTCGCCTTCTTCTGCGAGGCCGCGGCGCTGTAGAAGTCGAAGACCATCGCGAGGCCGAGCAGGACGCCGACGGCCGCGCCCAGCATCCAGAAGCGGGCGGCCGGGTTGGCGACCTTCGCCTCGACGACCGCGGCGCTCGACGCGCGCTCGGTGACCGAATCCAAAAGGTTGACCTTGATCATTTAAGCATCCACTCCTCTCAGGGCGAGCCCGACGGCGACCGCCATCTCGGGCACGACCTCGCGCATGTACTCGGGGTCGAAGCGGCGCGCGTCCACCTTGATCTGGCGGAACGGGTCGAGCCGCTCGACCGGCATCTCGAAGCGGCTCGAGAGGAACTCGGGGAGCCCCCGCAGCTTCGAGCCGCCGCCCGAGATCAGAATCCTCTGGACGCTGCCGTCGTTGTCGTCGGCCGTCGCGCGGTAGAAGTCGAAGGTCTTCGAGATTTCCAGCGCGAGCATGTCCGAGACGGATTCGAGCGCGGCCTCGATCTGCTCGGCCTGCACGTTCGCGGGCGCCTCGCCGCCGCGCTTGACCGCCTCGGCCTGCTCGTAGGTGAGCCCCAGCTCCTTCTGCAAGAGGGACGTGTACTGGTTGCCGCCGACCGAGACGTCGCGCGTGAAGACGCTGCGGACGCCGCGCAGGATGTTGATGTTCATCGTCGAGGCGCCGACGTTGAGGAGCGCCACGACGAGGTTCGCCGCCGGCTGGTAGTTGACCTCGTAGCAGTTCTGCAACGCGAAGGCGTCCACGTCGATGACGGCCGGCTGCTTGCCCGCGAGCTGGATGGCCTGCTTGAGGTTGGCGACGAAGTCGCGCTTGCAGGCGGCCATCAAGACGTGCAAAGAGTCCGAGCCGGAGCCGACGACCTGGTAGTCGAGGCTCACGTCGGAGATTTCGAACGGGATGTGCTCCTCGGCGTGCCAGTCGATGGAGCCCTCAAGCTCCTCGCGCGTCATCTGCGGCACGATGATGTTCTTGACGATGACCGAGCTGCCGGAGACGCCGGCGGCCACGCGGTCGGTCTTGAACTGGTGGCGCGAGAAGACGCCCGAGATGACGCTCGACACGTCGTTCAGCTCCATGATCTGGCCGTCCACGACCGTGTCGGGCTGGAGCCCCTCGAAGCCGAGGTTGACGAGCGAGAGCGCGCCGGGCTTGCCGGCCAGCTCGACCGCCTTGACCGAACTGGAACCGATGTCCAGGCCCACGAGGCCCTTGTTTCCGAGTTTCTTTCTGAACATAGCCTATCCGTTCCTCGAAGACTTACCCTGTCGCTGCCGGTGGAGTTGGCGGAGGCGCGCGCGTGCGCGCAAGACCCTCGCGTGCGTCGTGCGCCAGGATGGCGGCGCCTGCGTGTGCTGTGTGTCGGACTTCATGTCTCGCGGATGTGCCCCGCGTGCTTTGGCGCGGGAGTTTGAGGAGGGGTTATTGCTGACTTAAGCTTTGAAGCTGTGTGCGTCCGAAGGCGGGAGTGCGTCGCGTGCGGCTGTCGCGGGAGTGGCCCCGCTGCGGCTCAAAGAATCTCCCCTTCGGCAACCCGGCCGAGTCGAACGAAACGGTTCGACTCCCGTCGGCTTTGCGGCCCAGGCTCGCGCCTGGTGTGCCTTTCTCGGTTGAGTTTCAAAGTCGGCGCGTCGGGCGGGCTTGGCCCGCTTCCGCGGCCGGCCGCTACTTCTCAAGGGCGCCTCGGCCGCGACCGCCCCGCACAAGGCGGAGCGTGGGCGAAACACCTTCCACAGAGACTATAAGCCACACGGCCAAACCGTGTCAACCAGTATTTTGCCAAGTTTAACCCATGATATTTCTTAGTTTAAAGGGCTTTCCTGGATTGTTTTAAGGACTTTTCCAGAAATTTTCCGAGCTTATTTGCCTATTGAGCAGACAGTCCGCCGCCGGGGCGCGGAAGTCTACATTCTTGCTCGCGCCCGCGGCGAAAGTTAGGATGGGCCGGTATGGTCACCGTTCGGAGGGCGCTCGTCGCCGTTCTGCTGCTGGCACTCGCCGCCTTCGCGTGGCTGTGGCTGACGCGCCCGCAGAGGGTGGACATGGCCGCCTACGCCCCGGCCGACGCGATTGTCTACGCGGAGGCCGACAGCCTGCCGGCGATCATCGAAGCCTTCACCTCGACCGACGCGTGGAAGGAGCTGGCGCCGGCCGCGGGCGTCGAGGCGCGGCCGGGCGGGACGGGCTGGCTCCCCTCCTTCCTCTCCTTCACCGGCCTCGGCCCGAGCGACGCCGTCGTCCTCTCGCGCGCGCAGGTCGCCGTCGCCGTGCTCGGCTTCCAGGCCGCGGAGGAGTCGGACACGACGCTCAAGTTCACCCCGCGCGCGGCGCTCGTCGCAGAGACGCACAGCCCCGCCTGGCGCGCGCGTGCGGCCGTCGAGAAGCTGGTCGGCGACTTCGCGCGCGGCACGTTCGAGCGGCAGACGTTCGAGCGCAAAGAGGTTGACGGAGTCCCCTTCTACACCTGGGCCGAGCAGGACGGGGCGCGCCGGACAATCGTCGCCGCCGTGGACGAGAGCGTCGTGGTCGTCGGCAACGACGAGGCGACCGTGCGCGCGTGCCTCGACGTGCGGCGCGGCGCGCGCCCGAGCCTCGCGGGCGACGACCAGTTGAAGGAGGTGCGGGCGCGCGTCGGCGGGGGCGGCGCGCTGGCCTTCGGCTACGCCCCGCGCGGGAGCGCCGCGAAGGCCGTCGAGGTCTTCGCGCCCGCCTTCGTCGGCGGCATGTCGCAGGAGCCGCACGTCCAGAGCGTGCTCGCGACCTTCCTCCCGCAGTTCATCAACCAGACGCTCGGCGCCGCCGGCTGGAGCGCGCGCGTGGAGGCGGGCGCGCTCGAAGACCGTTACTTCCTGAGCCTGCCCGCCGACCTCGCGCGGCGGCTGGAAGCGCCTTTCGCGCCGGCCGAACACCCGGGCGACGACGCGACGCGCGTGCTTCCGGGCGACGCCTACGAGGTCTCTTTCTACGACCTGCGTAACCCCGAAGACGCGTGGCGCGGTCTGAACGCCGCGCTCTCTTCGCAGACGGACATCTCGCGCGCGACCATCATCACGCTCGGGCTCGAAGCGCTGGTCAAGCCCTACGGCATCGAGCACCCGCGCGAGTTCCTGCGCGCGTGCGGCGGCGAGGTGGCGACGGCGCGGCTCGAAGCGGCGAGCGAGGGCAAGGTGCTCGTCGCACACGTCGGCGACGCCGCGGCGCTGCGCGCGCAGGCGCTCGAACACCTCGGCCGCGGCGCGCACGCCGAGCGCGTGGGCTCCGCGGAACTCCTCGTCTCGACGGACGAGGAGCGCGGCGCGGCCGCGTTCGTGGATGGTTTTTTAGTGTTGGGCTCGGAGGAGGACGTGCGCCGCTGCGTGCAGGCGTGGCTCGGCACGAACGAGCCGGGCCAGGACGACCCGCTGAGGACTGCGGCGTCGGGCTTCAACGGGCTCACGGCCTTCGCGCGGACAGTCACGGACGAGCGCGACTCGGCCCGCGCCGTGCTCTCACACTTCGCGCGGCGCGGCGACGCGAGCCGGCTCGAAGCGGCGCTCGCCCGCAGGCGCTACGCCGTCTCCGAGACGCTCCTCAAAGACGGCGGCTTCGAGAAGAGGACGCGCTCCGCCTTCGGCCTCTTCGGCGAGATCGTCACGCGCGCGGCCCCGCGCTGAAATATCTGTTATTGGTCGGGCGACTTCGGGTCGAAGGGGCGGTCGGCGAGGACGGCGCGCATGTTGACCTGGCCGAAGAGGGTTTCGAGGTACGCCTCGAAGCGGTGGAGCGTGCGCGCCAGCTCGCCCGCGTCGCGCGCCGAGTCGATCTCCTCCGTGAAGCGTTCGAGCGTCTCCCAGTCCTTGTACATCAGGTAGCGCTGGCCGCCCTCGCCGAAGGCGTTCAGGGCTTCGAGCACGCGCGTCGCGGGCGGCTCGTGCCCGTCGGCCGAAGCGCGCGCGATGAGCAGGACGAGCTTCCACAGCTCGCGCCTCAGTTCGAGCGACTGTTCGAGCTTCGTCTTGAACGAGCCGAAGAGCGTCCCGCCGTCCAGGCCCGGCTCGAAGCTCTGCGCGAGCGCGACCACGGACTGCTGGTAGCAGTCGCGCAGGAGGCCCGTCGCGTTCTCGACCTTCGCGAAGAGCTGCGGCGGCTGGCGCACGGAGCAGAGCCCAGTCAGCTCGTGCTCGAACGCCTTGCGCAGCTCCATCCGCACCGCGTAGGCCGTGCCGTCGAGGATTTCGCCCGCGCCGCGCCCGACGCCTTCGACGCGCAGCGCGCGCCCCTCGATGAAGTCCAAAAGCGCCCGCGTCTCTTCGTTGACGAGCGTGAAGATGGGGAGCATCCGCTTGAGCTGCGCGTCGTCCTTGAGCGAGACTTCGACGAAGCGCAGCAGCGCGAGCAGGCGCGAGAAGGCTTGGAAGATTTCGTGCAGGTCTTCGCCGAGGTCTTCCGGCGTCAGGCCGTGCGCGAGCCTGACGAGCCGCTCCTGCAACTCGGCGGCGCCGGCCGCGTGCCCCGCGGCGAGGATGAGCCCCGCGGCCTCCGAGCGCCTCAGCTCGCGTTCGAGGACGCTGCCCAGGCTCGACCACGCGACGAAGCCGACCGCGCTCGATTCGAGCAGCGCGTCGCCCAGGCGGCACACGTCCTTGAAGATTTCGCCGAGGTCTGCGAGCGACTCCTTCGCGCCGACGAGCCCGAGGGCGCCGGCCGCCGCGGGCGGGGTCGCGTCCTCTGCCGGCGGCCCGCCGGTGCGCGCGAGGTTCGAGAGCAGGTGCAGGCAGCGCACGAGCGCGTCGCGCACGACGCCGGTCTCGCACTTGAAGCTGCGCTCGCCGAGGGCGGCGCGCTCCGCGTCGGTCAGGGGGTGATTGGCCGGGTTGAAGAAGCTGCGCAGCGCGCGCAGCCACACCGCCAGCTCCCGGGCCGGCGGCAAAGCGTCCTTCGATGAGAGATGTTGGGACAGTTTCTTCCCTCTGATGCACCCTTCCGCGCGTGCCAACCGCGCGGGCGGAATTTAGAATGACTTCTTCGCAGAGCTTGGGAGAAAGGGGCCGACCGAGCCCCGCACGATTCTAAACAGTAAAGCCGCGGGCGGCAAAGTATTTCGACTTTGCCGCCCCACTCTCCGCCCATGAACGAACAGACGGCGCTTCTGATCGCCACCAACAACGCGGGGAAGGTCAGGGAGTTGTCGCAGCTCCTCAAGGACTTTCCCCTCCGCCTGCGCCTGCTCGAAGAGTTCCCCGGCATCGAAGAGGCCGAGGAGACGGGCGAGACGTTCGCCGAGAACGCGACCATCAAGGCGCTGCACTACTCGGCGCGGAGCGGGCTGCTGACGCTCTCGGACGACTCCGGCCTCTCGGTGGACGCGCTCGGCGGCGCGCCCGGCGTCCGCTCCGCACGCTACGCCGGGCGCGCGGCGACCTACGCCGAGCGCATGTCGAAACTGCTCGCCGAGCTGGACGCGACCGGGGATGACGAGCGCCGCGCGCGCTTCGTCTGCGTCATCGCCGTCGCAGACCCCTCGGCCGGCACGCTCCACACCTTCGAGGGCGAATGCCTTGGCCGCATCGCCCGCGCCCCGCGCGGCACCGGCGGCTTCGGCTACGACCCGCTCTTCATCCCCGACGGCCATGACCAAACCTTCGGCGAGCTAACCCAGGAGGTCAAACACACCCTCAGCCACCGCGCCCGCGCGCTTCAACAGGCAGCCCGCCACCTCCGCGAGCATTTCACTTAAGACCAACTTGGCCCTTCAACGATGCACTCTGTTAGAATGCTGACCGGCGGGTGGCACGCAGTTCAAGTCACTTAAGACCGCGGGGCGTAGCGAAGCCTGGTATCGCGCTCGGTTTGGGACCGAGAGATCGGGGGTTCGAATCCCTCCGCCCCGATTACCTTCCCTATCTCTTTCATCAACCAGCTAACCCCCTTGCGAGGCGACGGGCTCATCTTCGCCCGCAGAAGCGACCCCGCATCGGTCACTATCGAGCCCAGCGCGCTCTGCGCGAAGGCAGCGCGAGCGTCTGCCCGCCGTCGGAGACAGCATGACTCTCCATGAGTTGTGACGTTGAGGCCCGGGGGCGCCCGTGCCCTAAGTGACGACGGTCGGCTCGTCGGTGCCGAAGCGTTCGCGGAGGCGGAGCAGTTCGCGGACGCCCTGCTTGAGCGAGCCGAGTGCTTCCTCGATGTCGCTCGCGCCGGCGTCGTCGCGGTAGCGCTCGATGTAGATGCGCAGCGTCGCGCCCGCCGTGCCCGTGCCCGACAGGCGCAGCACCGCGCGCGAGCCGTCTTCGAGGAAGATGCGCACGCCCTGCCGCGAGGTCGTGCTGCCGTCAACGGGGTCTGTGTAGCCGAACTCGTCCGCGCGCTCGACGCGGCTGCCGGCGAGCGGCTGCCCGGTGAGGTTAGAGAGACTCCCGCTCAGCTCCGTCATCATCTCGGCGGCCGCCGCGGCGTCGAGCCCTTCGTAGTCGTGGCGCTGATAGTAGCTCCTCCCGAACTTGCGCCAGTGTTCGCGCACGACCTCCTCGACCGACTTGCCCGTCACGGCGAGAATCGAGAGCCAGCAGAGCACGGCCCACAGCCCGTCCTTCTCGCGCACGTGGTTCGAGCCCGTGCCGAAGCTCTCCTCGCCGCACATGGTTGCGAGGCCGGCGTCGAGGAGGTTGCCGAAGAACTTCCAGCCCGTCGGCGTCTCGTAACACTTGATGCCGAGAGCATCCGCCACGCGGTCAACGGCCGTGCTCGTCGGCATCGAGCGCGCGACGCCCGCGAGCCCTTCGCGGTAGCCGGGGATGCAATCCTTTGCGTGCTCGGCGATGACCGCCAGAGAGTCGCCGGGCGAGACGAAGAAGTCGCGGCCGAGAATCAGGTTGCGGTCACCGTCGCCGTCGCAGGCGGCGCCGAAGTCGGGCGCGTCCTTTCCGCTCATGCGCGAAACCAGTTCCGCCGCGTGGACGAGGTTCGGGTCGGGGTGGTGTCCGCCGAAGTCGGGCAGCGGCGTCCCGTTCAAGACGGTTCCCGCGGGAGCGCCCAGGCGCCCCTCGATGATCTGCGTGGCGTACGGGCCGGTCACCGCGCTCATCGCGTCGAAGAGCATCCGGTGGCCCGAGGCGAAGTAAGCGCGCAGCCGCTCGAAGTCGAACAGCCCCTCCATCACCGCCGTGTAGTCTTCGAGCGGGTCGATGACGGCGACCTCCGTCCCGCCGACGCGGACGCTCCCAAGTCGTTCGAGATCAACGTCCGGGTGTTCGACGGTGAGGTAGCGCTCGATGGACTGCGTCCCGGCGTAAATGCGCTCGGTGACCGACTCGGGCGCGGGGCCGCCGTTGCGCGTGTTGTACTTGATGCCGAAGTCCTCGTCGATGCCGCCGGGGTTGTGACTGGCCGAGAGCACCAGCCCGCCGAAGGCACCGCGGCGGCGGATGACGGCCGAGACCGCGGGCGTCGAGAGGATGCCGCCCCGGCCCACGAGCAGGCGGCCGAAGCCGTTGGCCGCGGCCATGCGGATGATCGTCTGGACGGCCTCGCGGTTATAGTAGCGGCCGTCGCCCCCGACGACGAGGGTCTCTGCGCCGAAGCCGTCGGCGGCGTCCGTGCGGACGGCGTCAAAGACCGACTGGACGAAGTTCTCAAGGTAGCCGGGCTGCATGAAGACGCGGGTCTTCTTCCGCAAGCCCGAAGTGCCCGGGCGCTGCCCCTCGAAGGGCTGCGTCGGGACGGTCTGCACGCCCCCCTCACGTATCGGAGTCAAGGCTTCCCCTCCCCTATCTCTTTTGGAATTCGGTTAACCGACAGTTTATTCCCGAATCCGCCGGGAGGCAAAACTATTCGGCGTAAAAACGTGTCGGGCGGTTTCGGAGTCGGAGATTGATACGGTGGTCGGTCAAAAGGCGCGCACGTCAGGGCTTTCACCTAAATTTTTTTAGAAAAATGGCTTTTTCGGCCATTTTTCCGAGACGCGGGGCCGCGTCGTGTGATATATGTCCTGACGCAAGCTTTTTGATTACTTCCCTATTTTGCAGGAGGCAGGGCACCACCCAATGGCGACGAAAGCAGGCAAGAAGCGCATGTCACAGTCCGAAGTGGTCAACCACTTCGCCGAAAAATACGAGCTGAAGCGCGCGCAGGTGAAGGAGCTTTTCGAGGAATTAGCCAACCTGGCGACCAGCGAGGTCAAGGAGAACGGCGAGTTCGTGCTCCCCGGCTTCGGCAAGCTCGTTCTCTCCGAGCGCAAGGCGCGCGAGGGGCGCAACCCTCAGACGGGCGAGACGATTCAGATTCCGGCCAAGACGGCTCTCAAGTTCCGTATCGGCAAGGGTTTGAAGGACTCCGTCATTCCGAAGAAGTAGTCGGCGTCCGACGAGCCACTCATACTTCTCAAATACCCGAAAAGACCGCCGGCGGGTTCTGGCAGGCTACTTTTGCCTTCCGACTTCGCCGGCGTCTCTTCTTTCAAGTCCCGGCCTTGAAAGGCACATCCCCATCACTTTCAACAGTTTATGCCGGCCGACAATGCATCCCATCCCTTGAGTCGGACTCCCGTCCCACCTGGTCTGACCACATTAAAAAAACTTCTGGTAATTCAAATAATTTCAATGTAGAATGCGTTTTTCTTCTAGCCCCCTTATCCCCTACAGGGTTGTGGTGCTTTACAAACGGTGGGCTGGATTGTGTGAAAATTCGGGGATTGCAACGGATTCGCATCCCTTGCCGAACCGAATGCATCTAAATTGTCACTAATACTGAGCCCACCGCCGACGTTGGATTTTCGGGGGCCCGAAAACATAAGGAGCAGACGAAAAGTGATCGCTACTGAGAAGTTTCCGCTGGCCGAACGGCTGAAGATGATCGACCACATCCAGGCGCGCCGCTACTCGAAACTGGGCGGCCCCGCCCTCGACATCGCGACCGAGGGCATCATCCGCCACCTGCGCGCCTGTGACCGCATGGACGTCAACCCGGATGTCGCCGCCGTCCGCGAGATCATCGACGACGCGCTCAACGGCCGCCGCGTCTTCGCCGAGACCTTCAACAACGCCGCGTAAGCACGTACCTACGCAGCACTTGCCCTCAGAAATTCGGGAAGCCGCCAGTCTGACGCTGGCGGCTTTCTCTTTTTCAGGGCGGCACTCGTCGAAACTATTCGGGCGCGGCGCGCGGCTCAGCCTGTTCCTCCAGAAGCGTACAGCCCCTTCCCTTCGCTTTTCATAATCCTGTCACGTTACCCCGGGCAGTTTTACGGCTTAAGTACTGCGTGTTAACATCGCGGCGTTTCGATGCACGCTCCCGTAGCTCAGTCGGATAGAGCATCTGCCTTCAACTAAGGAGCCCGTGCGGAGAACAGTAATCCGTACGGTGGAGGGTGCTGTATCGGTGGAACTCTAAAGAGGCTCGTCGCCTCCATGACAACACCGAGGAAACCTTGCGGTCGTCTTTAAAGGTAGTGCAAGGGAGGGTTGAAGAATCCATGCACCACACGAAGGACAAAGGCGACTTAGGAGTTGCTAAGGCTTACTGTGATTTGGTTGAGAAGGGTTACCTGGTTCTATTCCCCTCGACCGAACACGCTCCTTTCGACTTGGTCTCTTACGACGGAGGTAAGTTCGTGAGGATTCAGGTGAAGTACAGGAGTTCCGTCAGAGGCGTTCTTCAAGTCAACCTCATCAACTGGTGGGCGGACAGGAATGGCTCTCACGGTAAGCCAATAGACAAGAGTCAGGTTGATGTTTTCTGCGTCTACTGCCCTGAGACGGACAGGTGTTACTACTTCAAGGCAGAAGACGCAAAAAGGTCGATGACCTTGAGAGTCAGCGCTCCTAAGAACAATCAATCCAAGAACGTCAGGTTCGCGGACGATTACGCAGGGGTTCCGTAGAGGCCATACGCACCCGGGCTGAAATGCCCAAGATATGGTCCAGACCACAACCCGACGGCGGGGCCAGGGAAACCTGGAGTGGCAGGCTAAGCAGAGGGTCGCTGGTTCGAGTCCAGCCGGGGGCATCGTTGGTGCGGGCGGCGCGGGGCAACTTGTCAGTGCCGTGGGCGGTTGGTAGTATTGGGTCTCCGTTCGCTTCCCTTTCGTGGCGGCCATAGCTCAGTTGGTTAGAGCGCCTGACTGTGGATCAGGAGGTCGCGGGTTCGAACCCCGCTGGCCGCCCCTTCAAGTTTTTAAACAACGCGGTTTCAGTCTTTCGCCGTAGTTCCATCCCTAGACAGAAGGCTTCCTCGAAGATGAAAGTTCCGCAGTTCAGGCTCTTCGGGTTCAGGCGGCCGCGCGAGGTCGTCGGCTCGGCGCTGGGCAAGCTGGAGAAGACGGTGATGGAGGAGGTCTGGCGGCGCGGGCGCGTGAGCGCGAGCGACATCTACCGCGCCTTCGGCGAGCGCACCGCCTACACGACCTGGATGACGACGCTCGACCGGCTCTTCAAGAAGGGGCTGCTCGCGCGCGAGAAGGACGGGCGTGCGTACGTCTACTCGCCGCGCGTGTCGCGCGAGGAGTTCGAGCGCGGCGTGGCCGAGGACGTGCTCGGCGACCTGCTGGGCCGGAGCGGCGGGGCCGAGCCGCTGCTCGCCTGCATCGTGGACGCGGTGAGCGAGCACGACCGCGCGCTCCTCGACGAGCTGCAACGCCTGGTCGAGGAGAAGCGGCGCGAGCTGGGCGAGGGGGAGTAAAGAGCCGTGTACGCGCTGCTCTGCATCTGTCTGTCGCTCTCGGCGCTGCTGGCGCTCAACGCGCTGGCGTCGGCGCTGGCCGGCGTCGTGTGGCGCGCGCTCGCGCCGCGCGTGCAGGGCTGGGACGCCCGCGGCCGCGCCCGCCTCCTGTTCGCACTCCGCGTGTCGCCGCCGGGCGCGGCCGCGGCGCTCGCCTTCGCCCTCATCGTCCCCGCATACCTTCTGTACGAGCCGCAAGACAGCGGCGAGGGCGTCAGCGTCAAGCTGCTGATGCTCGCCTGCGTGGCGGCGGCGGGCGTGCTTCTGGCCGCCTGGCGCGTCGCGCGGACGTGGCTCGCGACGCGGAGGCTCGCGCGCGACTGGCTGCGCCACGCCGAGCCCTTCGCGGTCGAGGGCGCGCGGGTTCCCGCCTTCCGCATACGTCACAGCTTCCCGGTCATCGCGGTCATCGGCGTGCTGCGGCCGCGGCTGTTCGTCGCGGCGCAGGTCTTCGAAGCGCTCGCCCCCGAGGAGCTTGCCGCCGCGCTCGCGCACGAGCGCGGTCACGTCGAGGGGCGCGACAACCTGAAGCGCGCGCTGCTTCAGGCGGGCGAGGACGCGCTGCTGCACGCGCCGCTCGGGCGTTCGCTGCGGCGCGAGTGGCAGCGCGAGTCGGAGATGGCGGCCGACGAGTTCGCGGCCGCGGCCGGCCCGGCCTCCGCGCTCGACCTCGCCGCGGCCATCGTTAAAATCTCGAAGCTCATCCCGCGCGGCTCGCGCCCGACGCTGCCCGCGGGCGCGCACCTGCTTGGCGACGGCGAGGACGGCACCTCGCGCCGCGTGCGCAACCTCCTCCGCCTCGCCTCCCAAACCAAAGGCACGCGCTCGCACACGCGCTCGACGCCGGCGGCCGTGCTCTGCCTCTGCCTCCTCGCCGCCGGCACGCTGCTGCTCACGCGCCCCGCCGTCCTGAAGCTCACGCACGACGCCATGGAGCAGGTCGTCGCGCAACTGCGTTAAGCCCGCCGCGGCGCGTGCGCCGCAACGCCTTTGTCGAAAAAATGCAATGACAAGCCGCGCGTCCGTGTTCTATATTCGGAGTGCGCCCTGATCTGAAGGGCGCGCACTTGCCCTTCCACCGCACCGACTCTCCCGCAGTCGAACACGCCCTCGCGGGTAATTCTGAAGGACGGAAAGCAACAGCGAGCCAGGCCCGTGACACCATAAATGCGGACGGGTCTGGAAAAAGTTCGCGTTTGATGTTAGTCTCCCGCTGCCGACCCCGGCCGCGCACTTCTCGCCGGAGGCGGCAAGCTCTTCCCGTCCTTTTTAATTCAGACTTTAATCTGATGAATCGACCGCAGAAGTCCGAAAACTGTCTCGCCGCCGGTCTGCCAACCGCGGGCGGGGCCGTCCACCCTCGCGGACTCTTCGGCCGTCAACACGTCTTTTTCCCAGGAGCACAAAGGTACCCCCGATGCGCAAAACTTCCCGGCTGTTACTTTCCGCCGCCCTGCTGACCCTGCTCGCCGCCACGGCCTTCCCCCAGAAGCGCCTCTGCCCGAAGCCGCCGCCGTCGCCCTTCAAGCACAGCGGCGAGATCGTCACCTCGTTCGATTCGAGGGCGGGCGGCATGCGCACTTCGCTCCAACATCCGCAGGCGATTGCCAACGGCGCGGAGCTTTACTACCTCGCGGCCTCCTTCATGCACCAGAGCCCGACGCGGCCGGGCACGCCCGCGCTCGAACTCGTCCTCTACACGACGGCGCCCGCGGCGCCGCACGGCGGCGAGAACGTCGCGCTCGTACTCGACGGGCAGGCGCATACGTTCGCGCAGAACGCGAGCTTCCGCTCGCAGCCCGGCGGCGGCAACGCCGTGCGCCTGACGCTCTCCTACGCCGACCTCTCCGCGCTCACGCGCGCTCGTGCCGCCGCGGTGCAGCTCGGCGCCGCGCAGCTCCGGCTGACGAACAACCACCTCGAATCACTCCGCGAGATGCTCAGCCTGCTCGCCCCCTCCCCCGGCCGCTGGCAGACCGCCGACGCGACGGCGCGCTAAGGCAAAAGGCACAAGGGAAGATAAAGACCGCGCGGCTCTCATCAATAACCGATGAGAGCCGCGCGGTCTTTATCTTCCCTACTGTCTACTGATACCGACTTGCGAAATAGAATAAGGCTCCTCAAGCTGGGAGCGCGGGCATCCCTGCCCGCCAAAGCGTGCCCCGGCACGCTTCCCACCTTTCGCTCTACCGCAACCTCGGGATTACAGTCTGCTGGCCTTCGCGCTGTCGCGCTCATGGCGGGCAGGGATGCCCGCGCTCCCAGCGAAGAGATACCTTATTTC
>JAFAVK010000088.1 GCA_019242475.1 Acidobacteriota bacterium
GTCGCGCCAGTCGGCCCGTTCGCGGATCACGGTCTCGAGGTATTCCCGCCACACGACGCCGTCGGACACGGGGTCTTTCACGACCGCGCCGACGATGCCGGCCGCGACGTCGGCCGGGTGCAGCGTGCCGTCGCCGAAGTGGGCGGCCAGCGCCATGCCGTTGGTGATCACCGAGATGGCCTCGGCGGTCGACAGGGTGCCGGTCGGGGACTTCAGTTTCGTGCGGCCGTCCTCGGTCATGCCGTTGCGCAGCTCGCGGAAGATCGTGACGACCCGCCGGATCTCCTCGAGGGCGGCGGGCACCTCGGGGAGGTCGAGGGAGCGGCCGAGCTGGGCGACGCGGCGGGCCACGATCTCCACCTCGTCGTCGGCGGAGGCGGGCATCGGCAGGACGACCGTGTTGAACCGTCGCCTCAGGGCGCTCGACAGCTCGTTGACGCCGCGGTCGCGGTCGTTGGCGGTGGCGATGACGTTGAAGCCCTTGCGCGCCTGAATCTCGCTGTTCAGCTCGGGGACGGGGAGCGTCTTCTCCGAGAGGATGGTGATGAGCGAGTCCTGCACGTCCGAGGGGATGCGCGTCAACTCCTCGACGCGCGCGATCTTGCCCTCCTCCATCGCGTGCTTGACGGGGCTCGGGACGAGCGCGGCCATCGAAGGGCCTTCGGCGAGCAGCCGCGCGTAGTTCCAGCCGTAGCGGATGGCCTCCTCGCCCGTGCCGGCCGTGCCCTGCACGACCAGCGTCGAGTCGCCCGAGACGGCCGCCGCGAGGTGTTCGGAGACCCACGTCTTGGCGGTGCCGGGGACGCCGAGCAGCAGCAGCGCGCGGTCAGTCGCGAGCGTGGCGACGGCCGTCTCCACGAGGCGGCGGCTGCCGATGTACTTCGGCGTGACCCGGAAGCCGTTCTCCAGCTCGCCGCCGAGCAGGTAGGTGGCGACCGCCCACGGCGACAGCTTCCAGTTCGGCGGCCGCGCGCGCGTGTCGGACTTGGCGAGTTCTTGCAGCTCTTCGGCGAACTGCTCTTCGACGTGCTCGCGCAGGACTGCGCTCATAACTCGGCCTCCTCCTTCACTATCGCCCGCAGCGCGTCGCGGCGGAAAGCGATAATCGATAGAAACCCCTCGACCGGTTTCCGAGACATCTCGTGCATTTCTTGCGGCCAGTCGGCGGAGAGTTCGTCAGCCAGCTCGTGCGAGACGCGTGACGCGAACTGCCTGAGTGCATCCGACAGGTGCCACAGCAACGCTTTGGTCCCCCTGATTTCTTTGAGGGTATGTTTGACGGCGCCCACGACGGCCCTGCTCAACTCATCACTCCACTCCTGACTGAGTTCAAGCAGAAGGTGGACGGCCGCTTCGTCGAGCCAGCCCTCCCTTTCGTCGAGCCTGCCCTCCCGCTTCCCGCCGGCGAGGTCTTTGATGATGATCGCATCGAGCCGTTCAGCCGGAATCTTCGAGACCAGCCTTGCGATGACCCTGAACACAGACTTCGTCAACACATGCCGCGTTCGCTCCTCCAACACGAGGGTCTCGACCCACTCCTCGTCCCCGTACCGGCCGGCGGCCTCGATGAAGCCGCGCGCGAGCGCCTCGCCCCACTCGCCGTTCAGCGCGGCATCCAGCACCTCTGCGGGGCTCTTGCTCCACTGCCGGCACCATAGGGCCGGTGGCACCCAGCTGACCGCGTCGAGCAGCCACTTGCCCTTCTCCCCCAGGTTCAGATCATTTGTCACGGGGTACCAGGCCACTATGTGAAGCCTGTTCTGAAACGTCCATGCCTTGATGTCGTCGGGCATGTTGACTTCGATCAACGCCCCCCCCTGCGCGGGCTCCTGATAGCTGAGGAGGGGGCTCACCTGTTCGAGCACGCGTCGAGCGAGGCGGGAGGAGGGCAGCTGCAGCAGAAGCTCGCCGGCCGTGAGCCACACCGACACGCTCCGGTCTCCGCCGAACATGTATGGCATCGCCTCTTGCAGGAAGGGCTCGTCCTCGTCGCTCAGCCCCACAATGAAGGTTTGAAGAAATGCCTCGCGGTCTTTGGCGTACTCACTCTTCCAAGTGGACAGGAGCAACTTACGCCCCGCCCTCGGGTCTGTCGCACGCAGCGAGCGCAGGAGTGAGAGCCGCTCTTCAATCCCGCCCGTCTCCCACGTGTCCGGCCCGAGGTCGGCCGACGCCCAGCCCCAAGCTTCGTTCTGCGCGGCGAGCCAGCGGCCACGTTTGCCCATCACTTCGAGGACGAGCGGACGCAGTACACGCGTCTTAGTGGCCCGGTCGAACAGCGCCGGCAGGTGCTCTTCGGGCACGCGTAGGCCCGCGCGGCCGAGCGCCGCCAGCCACTCCGGCAAGACCTCCTTGAATTCGCCCCCGAGCATCCGCGCGAGGTGCCGGCCGGCCGCGGCGTTGCAGCGCGGGAGCTGGTCTGCATCGCACGCCTCCGGCGGGGGCAGGTTGTCGGTCGCCGCCCGCAGTCCCGCCTGCCTGTGCAACGACGCCAGCGCGACCGCGCCGAGGAGTGCGCCCTCGCGGTCTGATGCGTCCAGCCCTTTGAGCGCGCGGCCCAGCAAGGAGTCGGAGGGCGGGAGGGTTAGCTCCTGCCGCCCCGTGCCGATGGCGGCGACCCCGAGAATGTTCTGCCAAGTGGTCATGGTCGTCTGCCCCAACCGACTCAGATTCGCGAGTACCTTCCTTCGGCCCAGACACCTAGGGGCAGCAGGTGCCGCCCGTCCCACTCGCCGAAAAGGGTGACGGGGCTGCCGCCGCTCAGCGCTAATATCTCCCAGCCCCCCCGCAGCCTCGGGCCGAGCGGAAGCAGACGCCCCCCCGAATCTTTCACAATCCAAACGCCCTCGCGTCTGACCGGGACGACTTCGCCGAGCAAGGCCGGGAAGACCTCTATCCACGGATTACGTGCCAGCGCCTCGGCGTACGCGTCGAGGAGACTTTCGACCGTCGCGTGCCCGCCTGCCGGCCCGCAGGGCTCCGGCTGTGAATGGCGCGCACGGACGGCGGCGCGCAGAGGGGAGTTGCTTGGGTAGAAGACCAGCTCCGCGTCCAGAGACGTGCCGGGGAGCAGGTTCGACTTCAGGGGCTGCCCCGCGGCGGCGAAGTCGAGCAGCAGCGCGTCCCTCGCGCTCGTCTCGCCCCGCAGCCACGTGCGCTGGATGCTGAGCTTCTCGCCTTCGTACGTGAACTGGCCCGCCACGACCCAGCGGTCGCGCACGCCGGCGTCGGCGGGCAACTCCTCTTCTTTAATCGTCCAGCCGAGGCCGGCGCGCACGTCCGCCCGGACGGGCTCCGGCAGCGTGTCGATCCGCTTGAACGCCTCGACGAGCAGGTAGAGCAGGCCGACGCGCGACAGCACCGCCTCGGCCCACCCTCCGGCCGAGGCCGTCGCGCTCGACAACTCGCGCACGCGACGCGCGGCGCCCGGGGCCTGCGCGTCGATGAGTCGCGCCGCCATCTGCTCCCAGTACCTTGCGGGCTGACTCTGCGCGTCGGCCAGGCCGCGCCGCACGAGGTCGCGCAGCCAGAGTTCCAACTCGGCCAGCCCCGCGGAGACTCGCGCGTGGCGGTCGGAAGCGCGACCGGGTTTCGTCGCCGCCCTCTTCCGCTTCGGGGGCGCGCCGCCGTTCGAAGCCTCGGCGGCCTCTTTTTTCCTGGCGCGCTGCGACCGCCGATCCCTCTTCTCCAGCCACTCGGCGACCCACGCGGGCCGGTCGCGCCTCTCGAAGCTCTGCCCTTCGGCCGCGAACAGGAGGAAGAGCCCGAGCGCGTGCTTGCACGGGAGCTTGCGGCTCGGGCACGTGCAGCGGAAGGCCGGCTCCGTGAGGTCGATCTGCGTCCGGTAGGGCTCTTTGCCGCTCCCCTGACACTCGCCCCACACCGCGCGCTCGTCGCACCCCAGCGCGGGCCACTTGCGCGCGGTCGCGAGCGCCCGCCCCGCCCTGGCGGAGGGGGCGTCTGGCACCAGCGCGATAATCTGTTCCGGCGAGAAGCTCATAGGCGCGTGAAGAGCACTGATACCGAAGATACGCCCGCCCACTCAATTCGGGCAATCACTCGCGTCGGCTGTCGCGTGCATGCGCGGCGTCAGGCGCCGCCCGGCGGTAGAAAAAGGTGAGGAAGGAGACGCGGGCGTAGAGGGTGGCGGGGCTCTTTTCAAGGGGTGAATAAAAGCGTATAGCGGCTCGCAGTCGCATTGATACTTCGACCGGGCCGAACTCTCGGTCGAAGTATCGCTGCGACTGCAAGCCGCTATACCCGGAACGACGCGGCGCTTCGATTACGGGCAGCCGAAGATTTCCTCGCTCACGCTCGAACGGTAGACTTCGGAGTTGTACCTGCCGCCGCCCGCGTAGTCCTGCTTGACGCGCGCGGAGACGACGCGGCAGTAAGGGTGGTCGTCGTTCGGGTCGCGGAAGTAGACCTTCATGGTCTTGTAGCGGTAGCTCGGGAAGTTGCTGCTGTCCCTCTGAATCTCCCACCCGGCCGTGTCGGTGCCGATGCGGAAAATCTTGAGCGCCGAAGGATTTTTGAGGGCGCCCATCAAAAGCTTTTCGCCCGCGGGGTCGCGGAACCTGTAGCTCCCCGCCGAAGGCTTATAAGTCGGAATCTTCTTCGTGGCGATGGCCGCCAGCTTCTCCCACTCGGCGTCGAACTCCGCGCGGGACTCGGGGTTTTTGAGCCACTGGCCCGCCCACTCTTCGCGGGCGCGGTGCGAGACGGCGTAGAGCAGCTGCTCGCTCGGGCCTCCGGCGCTGACGAGATACAGGAAATCCGCGGGCGTGTACCTCTCCGCCTCTTCCTGCGCCTTCTTGATGTCACTCAGGAAGGCAGACAGAGCGATGTCGGGCTTCGAGTCTTCCACGCCGACGGCGCATTTCACGTATTCGGCCCGCTGCGAGACGATCTCCGAGACGATGGCCGGGTTTGAAAGGTATTCGAGAAAAGTGTCCGGCGCGGCGCCGCCGAGTTTGCTCTTCAACTCGCCGTCGAGTTCCGCCAGCTTCGGCTGCTCGGCCCCGAGCGTCTTCTGCGCGTCCTGCGCGCTGTCGAAGTGGCGCGCGCCGAAAGCGTTGTAACCCTCTTCGGTCACCTTGGTCTCGCCGAGATTGTGTTTCTTGCCGTAGCATTCCAGGTAAGGCGTCACGTAGTGCTTGTAGTTGTACATGACTTCCGTGAACGCCGTGTAATCGAAATACGGGTAGACGGAATTGGCGCTGTACCACTGAACCGAATCCGGCGACTTGAGTTCGGTGACCTTGTACGCCGCGCCCGACTTGCCGACGATTCTGACCGCCTTCACATCCCTGAAGCGGTCAACGGCGACCGCCTGATCGCCCACGTTCAGGTTCGCGTTGTAATCGGGCGGCGCGTTCGGATTTGTCTGAACGTCGCCTTGCGGGGCGTCGGAATTTCCGCCCGGCGTCCCGTTGTTGGCGATGCCGGAGGTCGGCCGCTCGGGTTGATCCGTCTTCGGCTTGCTCGTGCGTTTCGGCTTCGGAAGGTTGATGCCGCCGATGCTGATCTGGGCGGAGAGTTGGTGCGACGCGCAGAGCAGGGCGGCGAGCAGCAGACAGGATTTGAGAGCAATTTGTCTCGTCAATTTCAGAGTGAGCATGATCTCTCCTTGGAATTTGTCGGCTCACTCAGATGAGACGTTTCGGGAAAAACATTTCAGGCGGGCGCAAGAAGAGTTCGGGCAGGCTTGTCGTTGCAGACAGTTGTTTCGCTCAACGCCGGCCGTCGAGGTTTGCCCACTCGCCGGATTGGATGAAGTTTGCCCAGTAGAACGGGTGGAGTTGCGGGTTGCGCTTGAGCATGTCGAGTTGTACCTGTCGCAGAGCCTCGCCGCGCCCGAGGCCCTGTTTGAGGTTCCGGTAGTAACTCGTCATCAACGTGCGCGTCGAATAATCGCTCACGGGCCAGAGGCTCATCAGGAGCGTCTCCGCGCCCGCGAGCACGAGAGCGCGGCGCAGGCCGTAGACGCCTTCGCCGTTGTGAACTTCGCCGAGCCCCGTGTCGCACGCCGAGAGCACGACCAGTTTCGTGCCCCACAAATTCAGGCCCGACGCTTCGAGCGCCGTCAGGATGCCGTCGTCACCGGACGCGCCGCCGCGGCGGTTCGCCCCTGCCAACGCCAGGCCCGAACGCAGCAGGGGATTTTCGTTCTCAGCCGTCAGCGCAACCGTACGCGCCGCCGACGTTGTTCCTACGTCACCGGGAGTTTGCAGGAAGAAGCCGTGCGTGGCGATGTGTAGAATGCGGGGCGCGACTGCCTGTTTGAGCGCGGATTTCGTCGCGCCCTCGCCGGTCAAAAGGTTCGCGTCGGGAAAGAACTTCCGTATCGCGTCCGCCTCCTCAGCCGTGCCGCCGAGCGGCGCGAAATAAAGCTCCGACAGCGAGCGCGCGTCGGTCACGCCCGCGCGTCTCGCGTTCGGCCCGGACTGTTTCTGAGTAATCGCCGCCGCCTGTTTCCCCGACTCGGAAGATTCGCCGAACGCGGGGTTGGCAATGACGAGCGGGGCGTTCTTGCTCTCCCGCGCGACCTGCATGCGCAGCAGCTCGCGTCCGCCGGTGAGGTATGTGAACGAGTATCTTTCAAGCAAATACCGATCTCGTTCGTCAACCAACGCCTGAAGCGGAAGCAGGCTCAACTCGCCGTCCGGCGAGACGAGCAGCTGCGTCGCGTCGCCCGTCAAAGCGCGCAAGGGGCGCATTAACTTCTCGTCCAAAGCGCGCGCGAGCCTGCGCGCGTCGGGCCTCTGCGGGTCGCCGAGGGCACGGCGCAACGCGCCGACCGCGCCGTCAATCGCCCGGGCCTCGCCCAACTCCTTCCACTGCGCCTCGCCCCGACGACGCAGCACGTAGGCGACGTAGCGCGGCTCGCCGTAAGCCTTCCGGTTATCCGCGGCCTTCGGGTCGAACGGGCGGTAGACGGCGAACTCGACGAGCGCGGCCGTCTCGGGAATCAACGCCTGAATCGCCGCGAGCGTGACCGGCCGCGTGCGCTGGTAAAAGCCCGCGCTCCGGTCGCTGACATCAACTTCGAGGCTCTCCCTCTGCTCCGACAAACGCTTGAACTGCTCCTCATACTCGGCGGGCGTCTCCTTCGGCGCCGGCCCGTCGAGGATGAGTTTCGCGAGTTTCGCGGTGGCGTCGTTCAACTGGTCGAGAAGTTTCCGGTCGTCGAGGCTCGAACGCTGGCGCAACGCCGACAGGCTCGCGGACACGGCGTCCTGCACGCGCCCCTTGCTTCGCAGGATGCTGAGTGCCGCCAGGTCACGCGCCGCCCCGTCACGCGGCGCGAGCGAGACGTGCAGCGAGATGTTGCGCGACAGGCGCGAAGAGAGTTCCGAGAGCAGCGCGAGCTTCTCACGCTCGGAGCCGACGGCGAGGTTCAAGGCGACGTAGCGCTCCTCCAATTCGCTCGCCTGCGTTTGCAGCCGCGCCGCGTCCGACAGACGCCCCTGGGCTTCGGCGCATCGCGCGAGTCCGAACAGCGTGTCCTGCACCGACGGATGGCTCATCGCCGCCTTCCGCTCGTGGAGCGCGAGCGCGCGCCCGTACAAACGCTCGCCCTTCTCATAGTCGCCTACAGTGCAGTAAGTGTCGGCGAGGTCGTTGACGTACGGCGTGACGCTCGTGTGTTCCTGCCCGAGCCCCTTTTCGGCGAGGGCGAGCGCGTGCTCAAACATCGCCTCGGCCTTCGCGTAATCTCCCGCGTCGTAGGCCACGCGCCCCAGATGTGTGTAAGAGGGTGCGAGGTGGAAGTTGTCAGGGCCTAAAAGTTTCTCCCAGAGCGCGCGCGAGCGGTCGAAATACTGTTCGGCGTCCGTGTAATCGGCCCGCGAGTAGTAAACGTTTCCGAGATTGTTCAGCAGGGTGGCGACGACCGTGTCCTCCGCCCGCCCCGTCTTCTCGAAAATGGCGAGCGAGTCCCGGTACATCTCTTCCGCCTTCGTCCCATCGCCCATCTCCCGGTAAAAGCCCCCGAGTGCCATCAGCTCGCGCGCAACGCGCGGGTGTTCCGGCCCCAGAGTCTTCTCCATGATTCGCAAGGCGCGGAGCTTCAAAGGCTCGGCGCTCGCATAATCGCCCGTGCTCTGATAGGCGGTTGCCAGATTGCTGAGCGTCTCGGCGACGAGCGGGTCGTCCGGCCCCAGAACCTTCTCGCGTATCTCAAGCGCGCGCTCAAGCGGCACGCGCGCCTCCGTAAAGCGCGCTTCGTTCCTGAGCCGCGTGTAGTCGAGGAAAAATTTTCGGGCCTGATGTAAAGCGCGGTCGTCCGCGGTCGCCGCCCGCAGTTCGGCGAGACGGATTTCGTACCTGCCCGCCGCTTGCGCCCGCGTGTAAACTTCGAGACGTACGTCGCCGGATGTTTCCGCCACCCAGCCCATGCTCAACACCTCTCCTTCGTTTCCGAAGGGCGTATACGGCTGAGTCTTCTCGCCGCCCGGCGATTGCATAAGGACGCCCACGTCCGTGCCGCGGGGCCTGATCTCCACTTTTAAAAACTGACCTTCCGAAACCGGAACCCGATAGACGTGCCGCTGCCCGCCGGAGAGTTCGCGCTCGACCGGCTTGCCCGGCTCAAGCGCGGTGACTTCGGGTGCGCCTTGTGTCGCGGCCGTGCCCTGCTGTTGTGAGTGAGCGAAGGATATATGAAATGCTACGGCACGCCCGCGCGCGGCGCAGACGTTGTGTGCCGAGAGCAGCAGGAGGATGAGGAGAGGCGGGCTCATTTCAAAACTCGGAAGGGATAATCGTCAACAATTTCGCCCGCGTCATTCGTCACGCGCAGCATGTAAGCGGTCTGCGGCTTGAGAAGCTGGGCGCGAAGATTGAGGTCGAGGATTTTGTCGTTGGCAGCACCGCGCGCTTTGAGCCGACCACTGCGCCAGAGTGTCTGCGCGCCCGTCTCGTCGAGCAGCGCGACACGGTAGGTCGTAAACTCATTCGGTTCGAGTCGCAAGCGCATGACGACGTGTTCGACTCTGTTCCGAATCGAGATGCTCTGCGTCTGACTCGCGCCCCGCACCTGCGGCGTGAGGATGAAGGAAGCGATGCTGCCCGCGCCCGGCGAAGAAGAATTTTGCGCGGCAGCGCGTTGCTGCTCGGCGAGGTGTTGCTGTTCGCGTTGCGCCTGTTCCTGCGCCGGACGTTCGCGCTCGGAGCGCGCGCTATCGTCAACAGGCGGCGGCGGAGTCGGGCGTTGATTTTCCGTCTCTCTTTGCGCTTCCTGCGCTTGTCGTTCACGCTCTGCACGCGCTTCGGTCTGCGTGTCCTGCCGTGCAGGACGCGCGTTGTCGAAGACCAGCCAGCCGACGACGACGAGCAGAGTCAACGCCGCTAAGCCGGCGCCCCAGGCCCACGCCGGACGCAAAAAGTTGAAACCGCGCCGGACGGAAAACCACCCCGAACGTCTTCGTTCCGACTCGACTTCTGCCGCTGCTTCTTCCGTCTGCGTTTGTGCCCGCGCTTTTGCCGGAATCTCAGTCTGCGCTAACGTCAAGCTCCTCTCGGCGTGCGCTTGAAAGGCTTGTGCGAACGCCACGCGCTCGCGTCTCTGTGCGGAGGCCAGGTAGTGCGTTTTGAACTGCGCGAGCGCCGCCCCGTCCAAATCGTCCTGCACGTACGCGTCAATCAAATCATTCTCGGCCGACCTCAAAGCCTCCGCCAGCTCGTCGTCGGTCACGCTCAATTCGTCCAGCCGCTCCGTCTCGGCCGCGGGGAGGGCGCCGAGTAGATACCGTGTCAGCGTCTGGGAGTCGTTCAACTGTTCACTCATCTCCGTTCACGTGCGAGACGCGAGTCCGTCTCACATCTATAAGACGTGAGCGACAAAGTGTTTCATCGAGACGATGACGACGAACCGTTTTCCTGTGCGCCGACGCACTCGCGGACGCAGGCTTCGAGCTTATCGCGGATGCGACAGGCGCGGATGCTCAGCGCGTTCAACGTGATTCCCAACTCTTCGGCCAGCGCGCGCCGGTTGTCGATCTTCACGCGCGCCTTGCCCGCGTAATAGCGCGCGATGACCTCGCGGCTCGCGTCTTCCAGTTTGCCCAGGCATTGCTCAAGGCAGCTCAAACGCTGCTCGCTCAACTTCTGTCCGTCGTCAAATTCGGGGGCGGCGTCAACGCCGGCGCGCGAACGCTGCCGCAGGTCGTTCGACAGCGCGTCGTCTTTCTGCCTCGCGCGCAGGTGTTCCATGAAGACGAAGCGCGCGACGATGTAGCAGTACCTTGCCGGGGCGTCCGTCTCGAGCGCGCCCTCTTCTTCGAGACGGCGCGCGACGCGGTTCAAAGTTTCGTCCGCGAGCTCGTCGGGCGTCGGACAGTTCTTGCGGTCGAAGTAGGCCACGAGCCGGCGCCGCATCTCCAGGTAGTTCCGCCCGTCGGAACCCGCGCCTTCGTCCAGCCAGTCGAGCAGCCCCTTGAACGCCTCCGGAGTGAGCGACCAGCCCGACTTCCGACCGACCCTTTTCGACGTAACTTCACTCATTACATTTCCGAGCGGGAAACTACCGAGAGCCGCGCAAAGGATAAAGCTTCTTTTATGCGACATCAAAGAGTGTTACAAGGCCGGAGTCTTGCTCTGATGACGTTGTCGAGGTATTTCGTCGTGACCGCGGCGCCGGTTCGGCGCCGCCCCACGGTGGCGCCGTCCCCGAGGACTTCGGTATAAAGGCTTATGCAGTGGGTCAGTATCATCATCACGACTCGCAACCGGCCGCGCCTCCTGTCACGGGCCGTCGAGAGCGCGCGGCTCTCGGGACGAGACCCCGAAATAGTTGTCGTTGACGACGCGTCCACCGACGAGACCGGCGAGGTCTGCCGGTCACTCCCCGGCATCCGCTACGTCCGGGTCGAGCGCAACCAGGGTGTGGCCTGCGCGCGCAACGCCGGGCTCCGTGCGAGCTCGGGTCAGTACGTTAGCTTTTTAGACGACGACGACGAGCGGCTGCCGGGCTCGCTCGACGTGCAGGTGGAGCGCCTGGAGGCGGAGCCGCGCGCCGGGATGATCTACGGGCAGGCTCTCGTCGTCGGCGGCAGCGGGGCGGCGGCCCGACGGCTCTACCCCGCGCACTGTCCGAGGGGAGACATCTTCTGGGAGTTGCTGGGACAGAACTTCATCCCCTGCGGCAGTGTCGTCTTCCGACGTTCATGTCTCGCGGGCGTCGGAAGCCTCGACGAGAGGGTGCCGGGGATCGACGACTGGGATTTCTGGATACGGATGGCCGAGCGCTTCGAAGTCATCGCCACGGAGGAGCCCGTCTTCAGTTGGCGGCGGTCGTCGCCCGGCTCCGGGCAGGGCTCTTCTTCGGGCGCGCGCATGGTTCGGATGGCGGTGCGGCAGTTCCGCGAGCGCTGGATGCGCCTCGGCCGCGCCGCCGAGGCGCCGCGCGGCACGCGGCGTAGGGCGTGGGACGCCTTCTCCGAAGGGATGGCGCGTCACCTCGTCTGGGAGGCCGTGCGCGCGCAGGCGGCGGGGCGGACGCGACAGGCCGCCGAGAATGTTTTGACAGGTCTGCGGCTGCTGCCCTCCGCGATGCTGCGCGTGCCCTTCGACCGGCGCCGCGCGCGCGCCGCGCTCGGCCTGCTCAGGAGGTTGGCGTCGGCGAGGCGGGCTTGAGTTTCGTCACACTTTTCAACGCGAGGTGAGGAGCCGTTGGCTGACATCAACACCCCGGAGACGACGGACGTGGACGTGGAGACCCTGATGGGTCTGATCCGGCGGCGGGTCTACGGCCTGCCCGACGCCCGGTACATCATGGGTGAGATCGAGAGGGTGAGGCTGAAGGCCGACGCCATCGTCACGGGCCGGATCGGGGAGGCGGGGCCGCAGGCCGACGCCGTCGTGAATACCCGGCCCAAACGCTTGGGGTGGAAGGTCGGGGTGAAGGGGCGCGTCGCCACCCTCATCGTGCGCGCCGTCAGGATGAACTTTCGCTTTCAGGAGGTCTTCAACAACTCGGTCGTCGGCGTGCTCCAACTCATGGCCGAAGACCTGTACGCCTACGAAAGAAGGCTCGACGCGGCGGGCCGCGCTGGCGAAACTGAGCGCGCCTCCGCGGGGGCGTTCGACCGCGCGGCCTACGAAGAGGCATACCTCGACCCGAAACCCTTCGCCCGCCGCAGCCTGTCGCTCTTCCAAGAGCTGCTCGGCCAGGACGATGTCGCGCTCGAACTCTTTTGCGGCCGCGGCGAACTGCTCGCGGCCTTCGCCGCAAACGGCATCGAGGCCGTCGGGGTGGAGCCCGACGCGGCGTTGGTGAGCCTGTGCCGTGGGCGCGGATTGCAAGCGCTGCACGCGGACATCTTCGAACACCTGCGCGATTCGCCCGACGCTTCATACGGGGGCATCTTCGCGGGGAGGGTGGTCGAGCGGCTAACGAACGAACAGACCGCGGAGCTGTTGGGGTTGGCGAAAAGGAAGTTGAGGCGCGGCGGCCTCTTCGTCGCGTCCGCGACGAACATCGACCACCTGCCGGCCTTGAGGAAGTTTTATCTAGACCCGAGCCTCGTCCGCCCCGTCCCCGCGAAGCTGCTGGGCTTCATGTTGGAGCGGAGCGGCCTCAGCATCCACCAATTCAGGTTCTCAAACGCCGACGGCGAAGAGCTGTCGGAGCCCGCCCTCGCGCGCGAGGTCTACCCCTACGACGAATACACGGTCGTGGCCGTGAACGACTGAACGCGTGCGGCGCGTTCAACCGACCTCGCGCAGCCGCCGGATGATCTTCTCGGCGCTGTGTCGCCACGTCCACCTGCCCAGCACCTCCGCAGAGGCCCGCGCACCCTTGCGTCCCGCCTCCTCGCGGTTCTCAAAGACGTGACGCAGCAGCGCGCGGAGGTGCTCGTAAGACGGCTCGGCCCAGTTGAAGCCCTCGTAGTAAGGGCACTTGGCCTCGGCGGGGACGAGCCCCTCGACGGCGAGCGGGTAGGCTATCTCGTCGTTAATAAAATCGGTCTGGGCGCTCCAGTTGGTGGCGATGACTGGGAGGCCACAGGCCATCGCTTCGAGGACGGGCAGCCCCCAGCCCTCGCCGCGCGAAGCGAGCACGAAGCAGTCCGCCGAGCGGTAGAGCGCCCCGAGCTGGTGCGCCGGCACCACCTCGTTGATCGAGAAGACGACCTGCCCGCCCCCTTCCTTCAGCCCGAGCCGGCTCACCTGGCGCGGGACGTTGACCGAGGCGTCCTGGTTATAGATTTTGCAGACGAGGACGGCCTGCTCGTCCGAGCGGAACTCGTCGTTGAACGCACGGAGCAAAACCTCGGGCGCCTTTCGCTCGCCCCACTCGAACGCGGAGAGGAAGGTGTAGACGCCGGGCACGGGATAGCCTTCGATCCCCGGGTTGAAGTAGGCCGGGTTCACGCCGAGGGGCATGACATGGACGGGTCTTTCGACGCCGCTCGCCCTGAAGGTGGCGGCGTTGAAGGAGGAGGGCGTCCAGACTTCGTCCATCATGTTCGCACGCCTGACCCACTCGCGCGGCAGCCCGTCCACCTCAAGCATGGTGTAGCCGATTTTGTACGAGCCGTAGTTCGTCCGGAAGCTGTCACCCTGGCCGTAGAAGACCTGGACGCCCGAGGGGTTGACCCGCCGCCCGCGGATGACGTTGACCATGTACGAGGTTGACTGGTCGGGCTCCGGCCGCTCGAAGACCGTGCCCGGCCCGTACAGGTATCGGTAGTTGACCCTGACGCCCTGCCGGTCGAGTTCGAGCACCAGCTCGCGGGAGCTGTTGGCGTAGCCGGTGGGGAAGTTGAGCAGGGAATGCCAGTTGACTTCCGAGGTGTAACGCGAAGACTCAAGCGCCGCCTGCCACTTCCTTTTGAAGGTCTTCTGCGACTCAAGGAACAAGTCGCCGAAGGAGACCTTGTTGACTTTCGTCGAAGTGTTCTCGTGATGGAGGACGGTGGCCGAGCCGCAGCAGACGACCTTGAAGCCTCGGCTCCGGGCCTTGAGGCAGTAGTCGCTGTCCTCGAAGTAGCTGAAGTAGTCCTCGTCGAGCGGCCCGACCCGCTCGTAGACCTCGCGCTTGATGTAGGCGCACGCGAAGACGATTCCTTCGACCTCCGCGTCGGCGTTGAACTGGTTGATGTCCTTCTCGCCGGCCCCGACCTGCTGCCCCCAGAAGGTCTCGATTGGCATGTACGTGCCCGCGTGCTGGAGCATCCCGCCGGGCCGCCTCAGCCGCGCGCCGACGACCCCGACCTCGGGCGCGCTGTAGGCGGTGGCCTGAAGCCGCGCCAGCCACTCGGACTGGATGATCTCCGTGTCGTTGTTCAGCAGGACGAAGTCGGAGTCGCCGCCGCACTCGGCCAGAGCCCTGTTGTTGCCCCTCACGAAGCCGAGGTTCTCGCGGTTTTCAAGCAGGCGCAGCCAGGGGAGCGACCTCAGGTATTCGACCGTGCCGTCTGTGCTACCATTGTCCACCACGACGACTTCGTAATCGGGGAAGGCCGTCCGTTCGCGCAGCGTCTCAAGGCAGCGCTTCGTGTAGGCGAGCCCGTTCCAGGTGAGGATGATGATGGTTACTTTTTTCCCGTCCGATTTCCCGTCCAACTGCCCTCCCGGCGCGCCGGCGCGCGCGCTGTAACGACGGCGAACGATGTCTGCACGCAGGCGAGCGCTGCTGGTCGTCCACCGCTTCTGGCCGCACCCGGGCGGCTCCGAGCGTCTGTTCTACAACGTGGCGAGGCGGCTGGCGGACAAGGGGCTTGAGATAACGGTCTTCACCACCGACGCCTGGCACCCCGAATCCTATCACAGCCCCCGGAAGCAAAGGCTGCGGGCGGGTCTCGAAACACACGAGGGCTTGACGATACGGCGGTTCGCGCTCAGGAACATCCCGCTTCAGTTCAAGGCACTGCGGGCCTTGAGCTGGCTGCCGTTCGAGGCGGTGAGGCTCCTCGCGGGCAGCCCCTACGTCCTCGTCCCCGACTACCTCCGTGAGGTCTTCCGCAAACGCCCCCGGTTCGACATCGTCATCGCCGGCGTGCTGCCGTACACGCACCTCATCTACCCGGCGGCGTGGCTCGCACGGCTTCACGAAATCCCCTGGGTCTGCGTGCCGCTCGTGCACACGGGCGTCGCGGGCGGCGGGCCGTCGCCCGGCTACCTGACGGGCGCGCAGGTGAGGCTGTTGAAGGGCGCGGACGCCGTCGTCACGGCCACCGATGTTGAGAGCCGCGCCCTCGCGGCCCGCGGCCTCGACCCTTCGAAGATTCACCGCGTCGGCGTCGGCGTTGACCCGTCGGAGTTCGCGGGGGGCGAGGCGGGACGCTTCAGAGAGCGTTTTCACCTCGAAGGCCCACTGGTCTTGCAGGTCTCCACGCTCTCGCGCGCCAAGGGCGCCAACGACCTTGTGGAGGCGTTGAAACTCCTGTGGGCCGCGGGCAGCGACGCGCGGCTCGTCCTCATCGGGCCTTCGATGGGAGACTTTGAAAGAGACTTCGCGTCCCAGCCCGAGCACGTCCGCGAGCGAATCCTCCTACTCGGCATGACCGACGAGGCGACCAAGAAGGACGCGTTCGCCGCGTGCGACGTGTTCGTGATGGCGTCGAGCGCGGACTCGTTCGGGACGGTCTATTTGGAGGCGTGGCTCTACGGCAAGCCCGTCGTCGGCGCGGAGGCGGGGGGCGTCCCCGAAGTGGTGTCGCAGGGGCGCGACGGCCTCCTCGTCAGGTTCGGCCGCCACGTCGAACTGGCCGAAGCCGTCTCCAAGCTGCTGGCCGACGCGGAACTGCGCCGCGGGCTGGGCGAGGCGGGGCGGCGGAAGGTTTTGGACGAGTACACCTGGGACGCGGTCTTCGGTCGCCTCGCGCGCGTGATCGACCCGCTGCTCGCACGCGACGACTGCTCACCGGGCCAGCATCGCGAGCCCGATGAACGCGAAGAGCAGGCGGTACCGTCGCTGCATCCATAACGCGGTCTCGAATCCCAACCCGCGCCGGAGCGCCCGCAGCGAGCACGCGACGTGCAAAGGCCACACGATAGTGCTCAAGAGCAAGAGCCTCGGCAGGAGGCCGAGCGCGGCCAAGCCGTCGAGTGTCGCGTAAGCGGCCATGAAGATGCACAGGCTCGCGAGAAACGTTCGCCGCCGGCCGAACACTACGGCGCTGGTGCGAATCCCGTTGCGAAGGTCGCCCTCGTAGTCACGCACCTCCTGGTTGAGGTGGCCGCCGGCAAACACCAGACCGAAGAAGAGACTGATGACGAGACCTCTGGCGTCCAGGTCGTGGGACAGGGTGTAGCCGAGCAGGAAGTGCAGCGCGCCCCCGAGCAGGTGGTTGACCGACGCCACGACGGGCGTGCTCTTGCCGAAATTAGGCGAACACGAGTACAGAAGGCTGAGGGTTGCAATCGCGACGCCGAGCAGGATGGCCGGGCCGCCGACGGTGGCGAAGGCGACGTTCGCGCAGATGAGGAGGGCGGTCGCAAAGCACGCGACCTGGCGCCCGCTAATGCCCCGCCGGGCGAATGCGTGTGTCGCCCGCCGCGGGTCGCGTATGTCACTGCTGTGCCCGGCCCAATCGTTGAAGACAAAGACGTGGGCCGTGAGCGCGAGACTGCCCGCGAGCAGTAGACCCGGCCGGAGCACGCCGCCCCGTTCGGGGCTGAAGCCGCCGAGGAAGATGCCGAGAATCGGAGAGGCTTGCAGCGCAAGCACCTCCGGCGCGCGGGTGGACGCGAAGTGTCGCACGACTCGCGCGTAATGCCGAACAGGGGATTGAGAAGTCATCGGGATGGTTGTTGAAGTTGTCGGGTTTGGACGCCGGCCGCTTCGTAAAGCCGGAGCCACAGTGCGTAGCCGAAATCCTCTGACCAGTAAAATCGTTTGACGGTCGCGCTCAGGTCGTTGTGGTAGAGCAGCGGCGGCGCGCGGCGAACCTGTGCAAAGTCGTCGCCGCCGATGCGCACGAGCAGACTGCGAATCGCCCGTCGCACGTCCGCGTCCGGCGGCGACGCCGTCGTTTCAACGAGCAGGCGCACCGCCTCACTCCAACTCTCCTGCCCCGCGGCGGGAGACGACAGCCGCTCCGCCGGCAGCGGGATTGCACAACCGAGCCGGCGCAATTCGGCACCGCGGAGGTAGGGCACCAGCGGGGCTTCGGCGTAGTAAACCCAGATGTCCTCTTCCCCGAACGAGCGCCGGAGCGCGTTGCAAAGGCTCCGCGCGGCGGGCGGGTCAAGCTCGCGCAGCATCAGGTACACGTGCATCTGGATGGCGATGTCTGTCGGGTTCGGGTCGCGCCCGGGGTTTAGACACTGATACTCCTCCTGCGGGGCGAGCCAGGTGCGGTATAAGCCCCTCGCGTCGCGGTAACGAGCAAGCACCCCGAGCATACTTTGCCGTCTCGGGTCGCCGGCGCCGGGGCCGGCAATTCTCCAAGCTAAAGAGGTGTCGTCGGCGTCAGGGGTTATGACACATCCCAGCGTGCCGATGGTGGGGCCGTTTGGTAACCCATGGTAGCGTACTAATCCGTCGCCCTCAATCTGCGCCGCGAGATGTCGCCGCGCGCGCCCCAACACGTCGTCGAGACTTTGCCGGCGCGCGACTGGCGCGAGCAAATCCACGAGCATCGAAGTCAGGTACGTGTTCATCTCCTGCTGCGGGGCTTCGTAACGGGGCTCCTTCGTATACGAGGTGAGCCAAAAGCCTTCCCCTTGCTGTCGCTCCCGCAACAGCGAGGCCGCCCGCGCCGCCATCGCGTCCAGGTCAGACTCCGACGCCGGCTGCTGTGGCGTCGCGGCGGTCTCTGCGGGAGGCTTCTGTGCAATCACGGAGATGCGCTGTTCACGAACGATGCGGATGTCGCCTCTCGTCCCGATGCGAACGGCGAGCTGAAGCACGCGCTCGCCCGTTGGAACGCCCCGCGTGTTGGCAACGACGCGCCAGCCCGAGGGCGAGTCGGTGTGCATCACTTCGTTGACGTCCGCCCGCGGCAGGAAGTCCGTGGTCGAGCCGATGACGACCCCGTCTATCAGCAACAACAGCTCGGACGGCCTGTTCCCGCAGGCGAGCGCCCACCCTTCGAGCACGGCCCCGGTTTGCAAGTCGGGCACCTCTCCGGTATCTGAGAGCACTGTCTGCCCGACCCGATTGATTGAGCCTACCGCGCGGCACTGAAGCCTGCCGCGCACAAGTGGATTACTCAATTCGGTGAGGAACGGAATGTTGTGGATGTTCCAGGCGCCGCGCATGGACGCGGGGTTCCCGGCGTAGATGAGTTCGTCGCTCGCCGTCGTATACCAGAAGGCCCCGATGAACTGCACGACGACCGACGCCGCCATCGCCAGGACGAGCAGGCCGCGCGCGAGCGGGCGCAGGACGAGCGGGGCGGGCGCGAGCATCCACAAAAGGATCGGCAAAAGGTCGGTCAGGTAACGCGGCCCCCAGGACACCCCTGCGCGCCAGTCCGTCTGCGAATAAACTAAGAGCTGGGCGGCGGCGGCAAGACTGAGCGCCACGGCGAGCCCCCTCGTGCCCGGCGCCCGCAGGCGCTGAATCAGCCCCGCGGGGACGAAGACGAGGAACGGCGTAAAGACGAGCAGGCCGCGCGTCGGGCTGACCAGCAACCCTGCCACCCCCGACCAGTCCCTTCGGAAGAAGATTTCATTCGGTGCCTTCCCGAGGGCGTACCCGCCGGCGACGTGGCCGATGAAGTCGAGGTTGTAATACAGGAGCGCCGCCAGCGGGACGGCGGCGCCGGCGAGAAGCCAAAGGGCGCGGCGCCCGCGGCTCCAGACGGCGAAGAGTACGACCGCGCCGGCAATCAGCGCGTCCGGCGGGCGGTTCGCCGCTATGAGCACGCACACGGCGCCGAGCAGCGCCGTGCGCACGTCTGAGGCGGGGGCGACGACCAGCAGCAAGGCCAGGGCGATCAGGAGTTCCGCAGTCCCGTGCTGCCAGAGTGCCTGGCTGGAGATCATCCACGTGTTGGTTCCGAAGGCGAACGCCGCGGCGAGCGGAAGGCTCCAACGGATGCGTTCGCGGCGCAGCAGCAGGTACATCAGGACGCTCGCGACTGAGGCGAGCAACGACGCCGAGACCTTCTCCATCAACTCCGCCACCCGGTCAACCTGCGGCTGCTCCCAGCCGTGCGCGTCGAGCCAGAGAACGGCGGGGGCGTAGAGCGGGGCCAGGAGCAAAGGCGTCACCACGGGGTACAGAGAGGCGAGCTGATTATGACGCGTGCGAACCATCCAGTAGGTCGTCGGCTCGAAGTAGGTGACCTGACCGTCAGCGTACGCCGGCCGCGCCCCGGGCGGAGTCATCGAATGGCCGTGCGCCACGAGGCGCGCGTTCGCGTCGAGCGCGAGCGTGCCGTCATGCCAGAGAATCAGAGGCTGATACCGGGCGGGGAGTGTGTCCCCCGCCCCGATCTGCCGCAGGTTCGCGTTGTAGACTAAGAAGCAGAACAGGCCCAGGAGGACGGGCGCCGTCAGAGACCGCAGGTAAAAGCGGAGTGAGCCTCCGGAAGATGGTGAAACGAGAGCGGTCACGGTCAATTCTTCAACAGGTCAGGCACGGTCTCGCGCGGCATCGTCTTTGAATAACTTGAAAGACAGTTTACCTCAGGCGCGGCGCGAGCATGCTTTCCCGCTCTTTGAAATGAACCGACTGCTCTGTTTGTGCGTCGCGCCGCATTCTGTATAATCGCCGCCCTAAGCGCCGTAGAAAACCGTGGAGGCTGTCACAATCGTTCCGCATCGACAGGGCGCGGCCGCACCGGGTCAGGAAATAGATACCTCGCGCGAGCGCGCCGCACGGCCGCGCCCTCTGACCCCTTTGACAGAAGCGCCTCTGATTAAAATCCGGCCCGGGAGGGCGCCGGTCGCGTCCGAATTGAGGGAGGTGTGGGCGCACCGCGAGCTACTCTACTTCCTCATCTGGCGCGACCTCAAAGTGCGCTACAAGCAGACCGCGCTCGGCCCGGCGTGGGTCGTCTTACAGCCGCTGCTGATGGCGCTCGTCTTCACGGTCTTCATGGGCTGGCTGGCGCGCGTCCCCTCCGACGGCGTGCCCTACCCGCTCTTCGCTTACGCCGGGCTGGTGCCGTGGACATTCTTCTCCAGCGCCGTCTCGGTCGCCGGCAACGGCCTCATCGCCCACGGCCCGATGGTGACGAAGGTCTACTTCCCCAGGATGCTGATTCACCTGGCGCTCGTCGGGGTGCGACTGACCGACCTCCTCGTCTCGTTCGTCGTGCTGTTTGTACTGATGCTCTGCTACGGCGTGGGCGTGCGCCCGAGCATTCTGCTGCTGCCCGTGCTGGTCTTGCAGGCGACGCTGCTCGCGGTCGGCATCGCCCTGTGGTTCTCGGCCCGGATCGCCAGGCGCCGCGACTACGCCACGCTGCTGCCGGTGCTGCTCCAGGCGTGGATGTTCGCCTCGCCGGTCATCTACCCGGCACGGCTGGTGCCGGAGAGGTGGCGCCTGCTCTACTCGCTCAACCCTCTGGCCGGGGTAATCGAGGGGTTCCGCTCGGCCCTGTTCGGGCTCCCGTTCGACTGGGCGGGCATGGTCACGTCCGGCGCGGTCACGCTGCTGCTGCTCGCCTACTCGGTCGGTTCTTTCCTGCGCGCGGACGAGAATTTGGTGGACATCATTTGAGGGCTGATGAGGCCAATCGTCCAGGTCAGAAATCTGTGTAAGAGTTACCGGCTCGGCCAGGGCCAGCAAGGTGGCAGGCAGGGAACGGGGCGGGACGCGGTCATCTGGGCGCTCAGGGACGTGAGCTTCGAAGTGCTCCCGGGCGAAGTCCTCGGCATCGTCGGCCGTAACGGGGCGGGCAAGAGCACGCTGCTCAAAATCCTCTCGCGCATCGTCAGGCCGACCGCCGGCGAGGTGGACATCTACGGCCGGCTGGGGAGCCTGCTCGAAATCGGCATGGGCTTTCACCCCGACCTCACCGGCCGGGAGAACGTCTATCTCAACGGCGCGATCATCGGGATGAGCCGGGGCGAGATCAGGCGCAAGTTCGACGAGATCGTCGCCTTCTCCGAGCTGGAGAAGTTTCTGGACACGCCGGTTAAATATTACTCTTCGGGGATGCACCTGCGGCTGGCCTTCGCCGTCGCCGCGCACTTCGAGCCGGAGATACTCATCCTCGACGAGGTGCTGGCCGTCGGCGACGCCGCCTTCCAGCAGAAGTGCTTTCGCAAAATGCAGGACGTGATCCAGGAGGGGCGAACCATCTTTTTCGTGAGCCACGACTCGGCGGCAGTCCAACGCCTGTGCGGGCGCGCCCTGCTCATCGAGGCGGGACGCCTGAAGGATGACGGGCCGGCCGAGACGGTCGTCAAACATTACCTCGACGGCGCCGCCGCCGCCGCGGCGCGCGATTGATTCACCGGAGGCGCGTGCAACGGAGCATGATTGATTCGCCGCCAACACCCAACGCGACCGGGCGCGCCGGCCGCGTCCTCGTCCTCATCCTCGCCTACAACGCCGAGCGGCACATCTGCGGCGTCCTCGAACGCATTCCCGTCGCACTCCTGAACTCCGGGGACGTGCATTTCCTGGTACTCGACGATGCTTCGGACGACGCGGGCGTCGAGGCCGCGCTGGGTTGGGTCGCGAGCCGTGACGTGACGAACGTCACCGTGCTGCGCAACGGCGTCAATCAGGGCTACGGGGGGAATCAGAAACTCGGGTACCGGCTGGCCCTCGAATGCTCTTTCGACTTCGCCGTCCTGCTCCACGGGGACGGCCAATACTCGCCGACGCTCCTCCCCGACCTGATTGAGGTCTGGCGGCGGACGGGGGCCGACGTCGTTTTGGGGACTCGGATGTGGTCGGCCGCCTCGGCGCGGCGGGGCGGGATGCCGGCCTACAAGATCGCCGGCAACCGTGTCCTGACGCGGCTCCAAAACCTCCTGACGGGAGGGCGCCTCTCGGAGTACCACACGGGCTTGCGCGGCTACTCGACCGCCTTCCTGCGGAAAGTCCCCTTCGAGATCAACACGAACGACTTTCACTTCGACACAGAGATTCTGCTCCAGGCATTTCACGCCCGCGCCAGGGTGGCCGAGCTGAACATCCCCACCCACTACGGCGACGAGCGGTGTCACGTCAACGGATTGCAGTACGCCTACAACGTCCTCAAAGCGACGCTCCAGTTCCGCCTGCAACAGAAGGGCATGTTCTGCTCTTTGAAGTACCGGAATTTCGACCGGACTTCTTACGCGGATAAGACGGACATGGCCTACTCTTCACACCGGATGGCGTTGGAGCTGATTCGAAAGGTCAACCCGCGGAGGGTGCTCGATGTCGGTTGCGGCGCGGGCTTCGTCGCCCGCGAGTGTGAGAAGGCGGGCGCCCGCGTGACGGGGCTCGACCAGACGCCGCCGCCGCCGGACGCGATGAGCGAGTTCATCAGCGCGCGTTTGGACGAGGACGAGTGGCCGGTCAACCTCTCCGACTTCGATTTGGTGCTGCTGCTCGACATCATCGAGCATTTGAACGAGCCGGAGCAGTTCCTCCTCAAGCTGCGCGAGTCGTACCAGAGCCCTCGCGGCAAGGCAACGGGGCCGCCGCCGGTCATCCTGTCTACCCCGAACGTCGCCTTCGTGACCGTCCGGCTCAACCTCCTCCTCGGCAAGTTCCCTTACGCCGAGCGCGGCATCCTCGACGTGACGCACAGGCGCCTGTTCACGCGCGGCTCGCTCGTGAGGATGTTGGAGGACTGCGGCTATCAGATCGAGAAGGTGCTTCCCGTCCCCGTCCCTTTCGACGCCGTCTTCGGGGGGCGCCTCGGCCCGCCCCTCACGCGCCTGAGCCGGCTCCTCTGCGCCGTCTGGCCCCGGCTCTTCGCCTTCCAGTTCATAGTGCTCTGCCGCCCGCGGCCCGGCGCACGCCAGCTCCTGACGGAGAGCGAACAACTCCTGATCGCCGAAGAGGACTTTTACAGCGTGCTGCGGCCGCACGTCGTCGGAGACGGCCGCGAGTACGCCGGCCGGGCGACCCGCACCGGCGACCCGGCCGTTAATCCGGATTGGGTTTGACGAGGACAGGCACTTCGGCTGCGCCGCCGCCCACGTCACAAAACCAAGCCACCCTCTCCTGCACTAGTGTGAGAACGAGCGTGTACCGGCCGGGGCTTGACGGCGCCGCGACCGGCACCCACAACTCCTCCGCCTCGCCGGGGCGAACGTCGCGCGAAAGGAAAGCCCTCGCCGCTTCCACGGCCAGGGCTTGCTCGCCGACGAGCCAGCGGGACGAGGCCGCGACCTTGTATTCCCCCGCGTCACCGCCCTCGGCCGACCATACACTGTCGCTCGTATTCGTGACCCTGATTTTGACACGCGCCGACTCGCCCGGTCTTAAAACCTGTGGCGCGTCTTCGACCGCGACGGACGACGCGAACCGCGGGAGCGGGCCTGACTCCGCCCTCCCGAGACTCTGACCCGCCGGGCTCACGTAGACCGCGTACGGTTGGACGAGATATCTCGTGTGAGGGATTTGGTAGTCGTGCAGGCGCTCCTGGAAGGACAAGTCCTGGCGTGAGGACGCGTCGAAGATGTAGGCCGCGGTGGGCAGGGCGCGCACGGCGCGGGTCATCTCGGGGTTGCGATCCCAGATGCTGATGGAGGCGACCGGAATCTCCTCCCGGCTCAGGAGGGTGGCCTTGTACGCCGTCCAATAGTCCCCGAACGCGCCGCGCACCCCCTCACGTCGCAGCAGGTCTAACACGTCTTCGAGCGGTTCGTGCTTTCTCACCAGCCGTAAGTTACCAGTCAGATAATTCTGACTCACCAACCACGCGGCGGACTTCGAAAGGCCGAAGGCGATGACCAGGCAGGAGAGCAGGAGCGCGCACAGCTTGGAACGGCGCCCGACGTGCACGACCATCCCGCCCGCCAGCACGGCGAACGACGTGAGGCTCGGCAGCAGGTAGCGGTGCGAAAGCGTGTCCTGCGGGTTCGGGCTCATGACGAAGAGCAGCACGTTGACGACCGGGAGCAGGACGAGGGCCGCAAGCACTAACCGCCCCCCACGCCCTTCACGCCCGAGCACGGAACGCGCGCCCCACAACCACGCGGCGCCGAAGAAGCTGAGGTAACAGACCTCTGCCCAAAGGGGGAAGCTCGGCCCCGACCGACTCAACAGTTCGGGCACGCCGAAGGGGTTGACGCCGAAGAGGGCCGGGAAGCAACGGCGCACCAGCAGCTCCACGTTGGCGCCAATCACGCCCGGCGCCGCGAGCCTGTACGCGGGCTGCTTGCTCACCGCCGACCCGCGCAGGTGTGCGATGATTGTCGGCGCCCAGCCGAGGGCGAAGCCTACCCCCAAGGCAAGCAGTGATTTGAAAGCGCCCCAGACCCCGAACGAATCGAGGAGACGCCGCGCGCGTTCGCGCCCACGAGGGAGCGCCAGCTCACACGCGACCGCGAGGGCGAGCGCGGCGGCAAACGTCGCCACGTAGACGACATAGAGCTGGTAGATGTAGAGGCCGAAACCGAGCAGCCACCCGAGGACGGCCGCCCCGGCGACGGATGGCCGCCGCGCGAGGTGGAGGGCGAAGAGCGCGGTGAGGGTTCCCCACCCGACGATCAGGCAGTAGCCGCCGCTCGCCAACGTGCTCCACACGATGAGCATCGGCGAGAGGACGGACAAGAACGCGGCGGCCGCGATCCCGGCGCCCGCCCCGTAGAGGCGGCGGCCCAACAGAAAGACCGAGACTTGCAGGATGAGAAAACCGACGAGGGCCGACAGCTTGAAGGCCAAAGGCTCGTAGCCGAGCAGGGCGACGAACGGGACGGCGAAGAGCCCTTCGACGACGCCGTAGTAGGTCGTACCCCAGTTGAAGAGGGAGAACTCGCGCCCCTCCAGCATGTGCTTCATGACGAGCGCGTTCACCGCCTCGTCGGAGTTGAAGTCATAGACGGAGTTGTAGAGCGCGGGGACGCGCAGCAGAATGCCGAGCGCGACCGCGGCCAGCAGAAGCGCGGCCCGGCCGCCACGGAAGCCCGGCCGCCGCCCCCGCGCCGAATCGCCGCCCGCCCCTTGAAGCCGGGGCGCAGAACCGGATGTCTCTTCACCCCCGCCGGTGTGCACGTCTCGGGTGTCGGTGTTGTAAGAATCCACGCCGAACTATCATCCTCTTACAGTAAGGCCATCATACCCCAGGAAGTATTCAAGAGAAGGAGGGGCGGCGACCAGGCGCGTGATGAAGAATCATGACCGGACGCTGCGCCGGCTGGCCGAATGAGCGCCGAGCCGGACTTCCTTTCCGTCGAGCACGTCATCCAGATTCACGACGAGCAGATTCGGTGCGTACGGCGACGCCTCGCGGCCGCTCTTCGAGGCGCTTTCTCAAGAACGTCTCGCTTACCGCAACACGGCCGCGCTGCCTTCGTCATCCCGCCCGCGGTGAACGGGCGGCGGACGCTTTTTGCCAGGGGAGGCGCGCCGGCTGTTGCAATTTCGACAAGAATTCCGGCGCAAGTTTCGGGGCGAATTCGAAACCTTGACCCGCGCCGGGGCGGCTTGTTACACTTTCGTTAGATTTAATGAACCGCCGGCGCCGCGCCGCTCAATCCCCTCAAGGGAGCCCCAACCCGACCTTGCGACGCGGCCAGTTTTTTGCAACACAGGAGGTGTGTGGTGGGTTTCAAAGTCGGCCAGAAAGTTGTCTACCCCAATCATGGCATCGGCACCATCGAACGCATTGAGCAGAAACAGATCGGAGCGTCTTCCCTGAACTTCTACACGCTCCGCCTTGCCCAGACCAACTCGGTCGTCCTCGTCCCCGTCGCCAACGCCGGCGAGGTCGGCCTGCGCTCCCCCATCACTTCCGGCGAGTGCGAGATGCTTATCAAGCACCTCTCGGACGACTTCCGCGGCGCGGCCCACGACTGGAAGGATCGCTTCAAGGAGTTCTCCGACAAGATGCGCACGGGCGACGTCTTCGAGGTCGCCGACGTGCTGAAGAACCTGACTTACCTCAGCCACTCGAAGCCGCTCTCCTTCCGCGAGCAGCGCATGCTTGAGCGCGCCCGCTACCTCGTCGTCTCCGAGCTGGCCGCCGTCTGCCGCCAGCCCGAGTGCAACGTCGAGCCCCGCGTCACGGAGGCGCTGGCGCGCGCCTGCGCACGCCACGAGCGCCGGCCCGCACGCGCCCGCGTTGCCGTCGGCGCCGCAGCCGGCCACTAAGCCGCCCTAACAACCGCTACACACGAACATACGACCCGCGCCTCTCCCCTTCGCGGCGGGACTGTCTCTCTGTGTGTGAGGAGTAGGCAGTAGGCAAATGGCAGCAGGCAGTGAGCCGGTCGCAGAAGTAGTCCAAATAATCGGGGGCGGCGAGCTTGATGACTCGCCGCCCCCGATTATTTCAGGCAGCTTCGTTAAGGAGCTTTTGCCTTCAACTGCCTGCTGCCATCTGCCTACTCTCCTACCAGACCTGGCAGCGATCCTTCTCGGGGCGCACCATCGGGTCGCCGGCCTTGCAGCCGTAGGCGGCGGCGAACTGCGGCATGTTCGAGAGCGGGCCGTTGACGCGGAAGCGGTCGAGCGGGTGCGGGTTGCCCTGCGTCATGAGGCGCGCGAACTCGGGCGTGTCCTTCGCCGCCCAGACCTGCGCCCACCCGAGGAAGAAGCGCTGCTCGGGCGTGAAGCCGTCGATGTTCGCCGGGCGCGGCTTGCCTTCGAGCGACTTCTGGAAGGCGTCGTAGGCCATGGCGAGTCCGCCGAGGTCGGCGATGGATTCGCCCGCGACGAGCTTGCCCTGGATGTTCAGGCCCGGCTCGACTTCGAAGGACGAGAACTGGTTGATGACGCACTCGGAGCGCGACTGGAAGTTCTTCAGGTCGGCGGGCGTCCACCAGTCCTTGACGTTCCCCTGGAGGTCGAACTTCGCGCCCTGGTCGTCGAAGCCGTGCGTGACCTCGTGGCCGATGACCGCGCCGATGGCGCCGTAGTTGATGGCGTCGTCGGCCTCGGGGTTGAAGAAGGGCGGCTGGAGGATGCCGGCCGGGAAGACGATCTCGTTGCGGAACGGGTTGTTGTAGGCGTTGACCGTCGGCGGCGTCATGCCCCACTCGGTCTTGTCAATCGGCTTGCCGATCTTGGCGAGGTCGCGCGCCTGCGCGAACTCGCTGGCGCGGATGATGTTCGCGGCGTAGGAGTCGCGCGCGACGTTCAGGCGCGAGTAGTCGATCCACTTGTCGGGGTAGCCGATCTTCTGGCCGAAGGCGGCGAGCTTGGCGAGCGCGGCCTTGCGCGTCTCGTCGCTCATCCAGTCGGCCTTCCGGATGTGCTCGCGGAAGGCGGCGAGGAGGTTCGAGATCATCGTCTGCATCCGCGCCTTCGACTCGGGCGTGAACGCGCGCGCGACGTAGACCTGCCCCAGCGCCTCGCCGATGTTGCTGTCCGACGCGGAGACGCAGCGGCGCCAGAGCGGGAGCTGCTCCTTACTGCCCGAGAGCGTCTTGCCGTAGAAGTTGAAGTTCTCGGTCTCGAACTTCGCGGAGAGCGCGGAGGCGGCGGCGTTGACGAGGTTCCAGCGCAGGTAGGTCTTCCAGTCGGCCACGGGCACCTCGACGAGCGCCTTGTCGGCGGCCTGGAAGAACTCCGGGTGCGCGACGTTGATCGTCAAGTCCTTCGGCAGCCCGAGCCCCTGGAAGTAGTCCGGCCAGGAGAAGTGCGGCGTGAGCGTCGCCAGCTCGGCCGTCGTCATCAGGTGGTACTGCGTCGTCGGGTCGCGCAGCTCGATGGGGCCGCGCGAGCTCGCGGCGAGGCGCGTCTCAATCGCCATCACGGTCTGCGCGTTCTTCGCCGCCACGTCGGGCGCGTCGCCGAGAAGCTGGAACATGTTCGCCACGTGCTGGACGAAGTCCGCGCGCAGCTTGGCCGACTTCTCGTCGGTCTTCGAGTAGTAGTCTTTGTTCGGGAGGGAGAGTCCGCCCTGGCTCGCCCCGCCGATCTGCATCGAGCTGTTCTTGAAGTCGGGCGACGAGCCGAAGTTGAAGAGCGCGGGCAGGCCCGCCTTGTGCATCTCGGTGATGACGACCTCAAGGCCCTTCAGGTCGTTGACCTTGTCGATGCGGGCGAGGTAGGGCGCGAGGGGCTTGGCGCCCTCGGCCTCGCGCTTCGACTCGTCCATGCAGGTGGCGTAGAAGTCGCCGACCTTCTGCTCGTTCGAGCCGGCCCTGGCCTTCGTGTTCCTGGCCGACTCTTCGAGGATGTCGTGCAGCGTCTTGCGGTTGTTCTCGTTGAGGATGTTGAAGCTGCCCCACGAGGGGAAGGCCGCGGGAATTTCGGTCGTCTTTAGCCAGTTGCCGTTGGCGTACTGGTAGAAGTCTGTGCAGGCCGCGACGCTCTCGTCCATGCGCGACTTGTCGAAGCCGCGGCCGTTCTTGCCGGTCTGCGCCAGCGCGGCGAGGCCGAGGGCGCACGCGGCGAGCGCGGCACACGCGGCGCGGAAGTTAAAAAAACGCATGAGTGGACTCCTTATCTAAAGTTAGGGTTTGTGGAATCGGGGGACTCTCAGCCGTAGACGGTTCTCGATCCGGTGACGGTTTGAGTCAGTTAATACGGCCGGGCCGCGCTTTGGTTTCAAGACGCGGGGCGGCCTCCGCGAGATTTAACGGGGGAGTGTAGCGGACGGTTTCAAGCCCGCGGGGGATTTGTGACGAGCCGCCCGCATCCCGTGCCGAGCGGGACGAAAGCAAGGACGAAGTCAGATGGCAGTAGGCAGTTGAAGGCAAGAAGTCTTTAACTGCCTACTGCCATCTGCCTACTGCCTGCTCTCCCCGTGCAACTTCTTCCATGCTTGGATGTACGGCGCGGCCTTCGGGTTCTGCTCGTTCCAGCGCGGCTCCTGCGGGGAGTCGGCGAGCGCGAGCAGCGCGCGGCCGACGGTGCGGACGACGCGCGCCATGTTCTCGAAGTCGATCTTCTGCCACTCGTCGCCGACCGCGTGGTAGTCGGGGAAGTCGAAGGAGACGCCCGCCGTGTGCGCCGGCACGCCCGCGTCGGCGAGCGACTGGTTGTCGCTGCGCGAGAAGTACGCGTCCGACTTCGTCGGGTGCTTGTAGACGCGCACGCCCTCCAACTCGCCCGCCCGGGCGAGGGCCGCGCCCACGTCCGAGTAGTCGAAGCCCGTGACGGCGAGCGTGCCGACCTGCGGCCCCTCGCTGTCGTCCGTGCGCCCGATCTGCTCCATGTTCACCTGCGCGACCGTCTGCGCCAAAGGCACGAGCGGGTGGCGGCCGTAGTAGCGCGAGCCGACGAGCCCCAGCTCCTCGCCGAAGAAGGTCAGGAAGAGGATCGAGCGCCGGGGGCGCGGGTTCAGCTTCGAGAGCGCCGACGCCAGCTCGATGACGCCCACCGTGCCCGAGCCGTCGTCGTTCGCGCCGTTGTTGACGCAGTCTTCTTTCGAGGGGTCGCAGTTATCGCGGACGCCGAGGTGGTCGTAGTGCGCCGAGACGACGACGTACGTCTCTTTGAGCGCGGGGTCGGAGCCGCGCAGCAGCCCCGCGACGTTGCGCACCTTGACGGGCGTCTCGGACGGCGCGGGGATGCGCACGTCGGCCGCGGCCTGAGTGTCGCCGGCGGGCAGGGAGTCGTAGAAGCGCGCGGCCGCGGCGCCGTGGATGACGACGAGCGGCGCGGTCTGCACGCCGCCGAACCCCAGGTCGGGGACGTTCCGGCCGGCGCTGCGACTCTCCGGGTCGAAGACGCGCGGGGCTCGCCCGCCGCGCACGCGCTCGCTCCCGCGGTCGAAGGCGAGGACGAGCGGCGAGCCGAGCCCACGCATGCGCGACAGGAACTCGTTCTCCTCGCGCAGCAGTTGGAGCAGGCGGCCCTGGTCGCCGCGCGGGAAGGCCGGCAACTCCGTGACGACGACGCGCCCCCCGACCTGCTCGCGCGTGAGCGCGGCGGGCACGTTCGCGTGGTCGATCTTTAAAAGCCGCGCGCCGCTTAAATTCAGCTCGCCCGCCGGCTCCCAGAAGCTGAAGCCCGCGACGCCGAAGCCGACGCCCAACTGCTCGGGGGTGACGGCGGGCGACGGCCCTGTGCCGCCCGAGAAGCTCAAATGGAAAGCCGCGGCGTCACGCGCCGAGAGGCGCCAGTTCGCGGTCTGGAAGTAGCCGTCGTCGCCCGCCGGCTCAAGCCCCGCGCGCCGGAACTGCGCGGCGATGTACTCGGCGGCGAGGTCGAGGCCGCGCGACGGCGTCTTGCGCCCTTCGAGCGCGTCCGAGGCGATGAACGAGAGGTGCCCCTTCATGCTCTCGACCGACACCTGTTCGAGCGCCGCGCGGAAGCGTGCCTCGTCGCCCTTCGGCTGCGCCGCCGCCCGCGGGCGCGTCTGCGCCCAAGCGCCCCACGCGCCCGACAGCACGACGAGGACAAGCGCGGCGCCCTTCAATGATAGGCTCGTCTTCCCCGCCCTCATTCGACCCTCACGCCGCGCCAGAAGGCGACCCGACCCTTGATCTCCTTCGCGGCCTCCTTCGGCTCCGGGTAGTACCACGCCGCGTCCGCGTTCACCTCGCCGCCCACCGCCACGTCGTAATAACTCGCCACGCCCTTCCAAGGGCAGGTCGTGTGCGTCGCGCTCTCGCGGAAGTGCTCCCGCTTGATGGAGTCCGCCGGGAAGTAATGATTCCCCTCCACAACCACCGTGTCTTCACTCTCCGCCAGCACCGCGCCATTCCAAGTCGCCCTCATTTTCCCCTCCCGCTTTTCGTCTCCTAAGTTCGACATCCTGACCGTGATCTTCCGCGGCAGTTAAGGCACGACCCGTGCGCTGCCGAACTGCCTGAAGTGTTGGTCGAAGGCGAACGCTTGCAGGATGTTGAGACGTTCGATGACAACTTTGCTGGTACAGTCGGTGAAGCTCCAGCCCTTATCGTCGAAGCGTCTGAACACTTCCCACGCCGACGCGATGTCCGCCTCCGTCAGCCTGTAAACATCGGCGAGTTGCTCGGCGAAGAACGCTTCGCCGAGGAGCAGCGCCCGCCTCCGCTCTCCGCGCGCGCGCAGCAGTGTCAGCGTCTCATCAACGATGTAATCGGTGGTGAGCAGCGGCTCTGTGTTATCCGCGAGCCAGCGAGAGGCGTCGTCGTGATCTGGGTCTGAGGGCACTGCGACCGCGAACCACGCGCCGGTGTCAACGAAGATCATCTCTTTACTTCTGCGGGTAGATGACGGAGTCGTGTTCCCTGCCCGAGAAAGGCTCGGCCGGGCCTTCGAGCGGCAGCGCGGCAATCTCCGACATGACCTCCGCGGGAGCCCTCCGACCTCCCGGCGCCTCCTCGGTTATGAGTACGACGCGGAGGCGCGCGCCTTCCGGCAGTTCAAGCGGCTCCAGCGGGCGGAGGCGCCCCTGTTCGTAGACGGCTTCGACCTGTTTCGTCATCGCTTCACCTCTGCGAATCATTGTACGTCCCGCGCCCGGCGTCTTCCATCAGCCGCGCGTCAGTTGGCGGTACTTGATGCGGTGCGGCTGCGTGGCGTCTTCGCCGAGGCGCTGGCGCTTGTCCTCTTCGTATTCGGAGAAGTTGCCTTCGAACCAGAAGACGCGGCTTTCGCCTTCAAACGCCAGGATGTGCGTGGCGATGCGGTCGAGGAACCAGCGGTCGTGGCTGACGACGACGGCGCAGCCGGCGAAGTTCTCCAAAGCCTCTTCCAAAGCGCGCATCGTGTTCACGTCGAGGTCGTTGGTCGGCTCGTCGAGGAGGAGGACGTTCGCGCCCTCCTTCAACATCTTGGCGAGGTGGACGCGGTTGCGCTCGCCGCCCGAGAGTGCGCCGACCTTCTTCTGCTGGTCGGAGCCGGAGAAGTTGAAGCGGCCGACGTAGGCGCGCGAGTTCACCTCGCGCGGCCCGAGCTTGACGACGTCGGAGCCGCCCGAAATCTCCTCCCAGATGCTCTTCTCCGGGTCGAGCGTGCGCGACTGATCGACGTAGCCGAGCTGCACGGTCTCGCCGACGCGGATTTGGCCGGCGTCGGGCTGCTCCTGGCCCGTGACCATGCGGAAGAGCGTGGTCTTGCCCGCGCCGTTCGGGCCGATGACGCCGACGATGCCGCCCGGCGGGAGCTTGAAGGTCATGCCCTCGACGAGCAGGCGGTCGCCGTAAGCCTTCGAGACGCCTTCGGCCTCGATGACGACCGCGCCGAGACGCGGGCCGGGCGGGATGTAAATCTCAAGCTCGCGCGCGCGCTGCTCGTTCTGCTGGTTGAGCAGGGCTTCGTACGAGTTGATGCGCGCCTTGGATTTGGCGTGGCGTGCCCTGGGCGCCATGCGAATCCATTCCAGCTCGCGCTCCAAAGTCTTCTGCCGGTCGGACTCCTGCTTCTCCTCGCGCCGCAGGCGCTCCTGCTTCTGTTCGAGCCACGAAGAGTAGTTGCCCTTCCAGGGGATGCCTTCGCCGCGGTCGAGTTCGAGAATCCAGCCCGCCACGTTGTCAAGGAAGTAGCGGTCGTGCGTGACGGCGATGACCGTGCCGGCGTATTGCTGCAAGTGCCTTTCGAGCCACCCGACCGACTCGGCGTCGAGGTGGTTGGTCGGCTCGTCGAGCAGGAGGATGTCGGGCTTCATCAGCAGCAGGCGGCAGAGAGCGACGCGTCTTTTTTCACCGCCCGACAGCACCGCGACCTTCGTCTCGCCCGGCGGGCAGCGCAGCGCGTCCATCGCCATCTCAAGGCGCGAGTCCAAGTCCCACGCGTCCTGTGCGTCGAGCTTCTCCTGCACCTCGCCCTGACGCTCCAACAGCTTGTTCATCTCGTCGTCCGACAGCTCCTCGCCGAACTTCGCGTTGATCTCGTCGAACTCTTTAAGAAGACTGACGGTCTCGGCGACGGCCTCCTCGATGGTCTCGCGGACGGTCTTCGACTCGTCGAGCTGCGGCTCCTGTTCGAGGTAGCCGACGGTGTAGCCGGGCGAGAGCACGGTCTCGCCCGTGTAGCCCTTGTCCGCGCCGGCGATGACGCGCAAGAGCGTTGACTTGCCCGAGCCGTTGAGGCCGATGACGCCGATCTTCGCGCCGTAGAAGTAGGACAGGTAGATGTCCTTCAAGACCGCGCGCTTGTCGTAATGGCGGCTGACGCCGACCATCGAGTAGATGATTTTGTTGGGCTGTGTGCTCATTGAGACGTGTCGAATCCTCTTTCCGGATGTTTATGAGTTTGAGGCTTACAAGGTACGACAGGCGTGGGGGAAAGGCAAAAGCTGTAGGCGGCAGGCAGGCGGCAGCAGGCAGTTAAGAGCCCCTCCGGGGCCTCAACTGCCTGCTGCCGCCTGCCTGCCGCCTACTTCGGTTTCACTTCAATCACGTTGTTCACGTTCCCGGCCTCGTCCTCAGCCGTGTCGGGGTTGGAGGGGTCGAGGAGCCAGTCGCCGTCCACGATGAACTTGTACTGGTAGACGCCGGGGTCGAGGTCTACGCGGCAGACCCACTCGTCGCCCTCGCGCGCGAAGAGGAGCTGCGACTGGCTCCAGTTGTCGAAGCTGCCCGTGAGGACGACCAGCGCGGCGTCGGGGTGGCCCTTGAGCCGGAAGGTCGTGTTGCCCTTCGACGAGGGCGGGGGCAGCTCCACGCGGCGCGCCGTGTAGGGCTCGCCCTCGTAGACGAAGGTGAGGCTGACGACCCGCCCCTCGTCGTCGCGCCCGAACCTGACGGGCGTGCCCGCCACCTCGTCGGTGAACGAGTCGCGCCCCTTGCGCGCGAGGCGCCGCCGCTTCACGTTCGAAGGCTTCATCCACAGCTCGCCGCCCGCCGCCGTCACGTCGAGCGTCGAGACGGGAATCAGCCCCACCTCCAACTCGTACCGCCCCGCGTAACCCTTCAGCGCCTCCGCCCTCTTCTCCTCACCCTTCGCCTGCGCGTGCGCGCCCGCGGCGGCGAGGTGGAGGGCGAGCGCGACGATAAGCGCCTGCCGCGCGATAGCCGTCATTATCATCCCCTTGCAAAGTATGGCGCTGAACGATGAGCTGTAAGCATCTTGCCTTACAGCTCATCGTTCAGCGTTCCTCGTTCATCGTTCCCGTCAGTTCTGCCAGTTGACGTTGACGAAGCCGGTGCCGCTGGTCGGCACGGTGTAGGTGTGGTTCGAGCCGCCCTCCCAGGTGACGGCGCCGCCCGCGGCGATCTTGATGAACTTGAACTGGATGGTCTGGCCGGCCGGGACGCTCGCGGTCAGGAACCAGTTCGGGTAGTTGGGCGCGAGCATCGGCCCGACCGCGCCGTCCCACGTCGTCGCCCAGTTGCCCAGCTCGACGGTGCTGCCCGTCAGGAAGATGTAGTCGCCGACCTGCGTCGGGCTGGCGTTGAAGACGGTGAAGGTGACGGGGATGAGCTTCGCCGTCAAGACCGTGCACTGGATGCCGTTCGAGACCTGGCTCGAAGAGTCCGTGACCGTGACCTGGTAGCTGCCGTTCGCCACCGCGGGCACCGTCGCGACGACCTGCGTCGCCGACCACGAGTTGACGGTCGCCGTCGTCGTCCCGAACTTCACGGTGCCCTGCGTCGCCCCGAAGTTCTTGCCGCCGATGACGACTTTGACGCCGGGCTGCGCGGCCGTGGGGCCGATGGAGCCGACCTGCGGCGTCCCGCCCGCCTCGGTCACCTGCCAGACGGCGACGCTGCCGGCGGGCAGCGAGAAGGCCGCCACGGGGTTGTTGCCGCCCGTCCCCGTGGTGACGTTGATGTTGACGCCCGAGAGCAGGCCGGTCAGGTAGTCGCTGTAGGCGCCGGCCGGCAACGACGTGTTAAGCCCCGTGATGTTCGCGGCCGCCGCGCCCTTGTTGATGGCGACGAGGACGACGTTGCCGTAGAACTTCCGCTCGTAGATGTAGACGTCGTTGTTGATCCAGCGCTCCTGGTGCGAGCCGTACCCGACGGCCAGGTTGTTGCGCCTCAAGGTCGAGAGGCGGCTCGTCAGGGTGTAGGCCGTCGTGTTCGTCAAAAACGCGTTCATCATCGGGCGGTTGTAGGGGTCTGTGCCGCCGCCGGTGTCGTTGTGGAGGTACTGCTCCGTCCCGTAGTAGATGCAGGGGATGCCGCGCGCGGTGAGGATGAAGGCGAGCGCCTGGTGCAGCCGGGTCTGGTTGTTGTTCAAGGAGAGGAAGCGCGCCATGTCGTGGTTGTCGATGAAGGTGACGAGGTCTTCCTTCCAGGTGAAGTTCGCGCCCTCGGCGCTGATGACGTTGTCGATGTCGGAGAAGTTCGTGTTCGAGCCGAAGACGTTGCGGATGGCGGCGTTCAGCGGGAAGTCGAGCATCGAGATGCCGCTCTTGTTGGCGAACTTGTAGGAGTCGTGGTAGAGCGGGTCGGAGGTGCTGTTCTGGAACCACTCGCCGAAGAGGAAGCTGTCGCCGCCCGTGTAGATCGAGTTGGCGAAGGAGTACTCCCAGCCCCAGTTGACGTGCTTGATGGCGTCGATGCGGAAGCCGTCCACGCCGTGCTGCTGGAAGAGCGCGGCGGCCGACTTGAGGTAGCTATCGACGGTCGCGTTCTCCTGGTTGAGGTCGGCGAGGTCGAAGAGCGTGTAGTACTCGACCTGGTAGCGGTCGTCCCAGCCCGTCCCCGAGATGTTGCCGTTGTGGTGGAAGTAGCCGTTGGTGTCGTTCGAGTAGTTGCCGACGAAGGTGCCGTTGTCGTAGAAGGCGCCGAACTCGCCCGCGTTGTCCTGCGTCGTGTGGTTGGGCGCGAAGTCGATGATGACCTTGATGCCGGCGGCGTGCGCGGCCGTCACGAGGTTGTCGAAGTCCGTCCAGGTGTTCGAGGAGTTGCCGAAGTGCTCCTCGACGCGCTTGAAGTCGCGCCCCTGGTAGCCGTGGTAGGAGGCGGTCGGGTTGCCGTTCCCGTCGGGGATGTTGGTGTTCAAATTATCGACGGGCGGCGAAATCCAGATGGCGGTGACGCCGAGCCCCGAGAGATAAGACATCTTCTGCTGGATGCCGGCGAGGTCGCCGCCCCAGTAGGCGCGCCAGTTGGTCTTGGTCGAGTCGTAGAGTCCCGATGACTGCGGCGGGTTGTTGTTGGCGGCCGAGCCGTCGAAGAAGCGGTCGGTGATGATCTGGTAGACGACCTCGCGCTTGAAGTCCGCGGCCGTGGCGGCGGCGGGCGCGAGCATCGCGAAAAGGATGACGAGTGCGACTGAGAAGGCGGCGGCCTTCCCCCCGGGCAGTCTGCGCAGCATGGTGGGAGATACCTCCTTGGAGTAGCGTTCAAGAAAGGCGGCGGCCCTGGGCGGCGGCGCCGCGCGGCGAGGTTCGTTCGCGTCAGCTTCGGGGCGGATGGTGAAGCGAGGCGGAGTATAGCGCGGGGGCTGACAAAGGGGAAGGGGCAAAGGGGAAGGGGGAAGGGGTTGCACTGTGGCTCCCCTTCCCCCCTTCCCCTTGACCCTGGCCTTACTGCGCGGGCTTCTTGTACTTGTCGATGAGCTGCTGCATCCCGTCGGTGGAGTTCTGGTGGCGGTACTTGTAGTAGGGGACGAGCCGCTCGCGGAAGGCGGCGTTGGCCTGTGCGAAGTCTGGCTTGCCGTCGGTGAAGGCGATGGCGCGCGCGTAGGACTCGATGACCCGGTCGAGCGCGGCCTCGGCCTTCTTCGTCGCGGCCGGCTTGTCGGCGGCCGAGGCGACGATGGCCGACTTGGCGGTCTCCTCGTAGATGTCGTTGTTGAGGTCGCTCACGAGGAAGTAGACGGCGGCGTCGGCCGTGCCGAGCCCGATGGCCTTCTCCAGCAGCGGGAGGGCGGCCGCGTTGTCGCCCGCCTTGTAGGCGAGGACGCCGGTCTCGCGGTAGAGCGAGACGAGCGCCTGCTGCTTGAACTCGGGCCAGCGCGCCGCGTCGAACCCCTCCGGCATCTTGTCGGCCTCGATCTGCGCGATGGCTTTGGCGCCGTAGTTGCGCCCCTGCTGGACGAAGGCGTTGTTACCCTTGATGGCCTGCGCCGAGGCGAGGATCGTCAGGTTCTGCATCACCGTCACGTCGTCCGGGTGCTTGCCGAGCCACTGCGTGCCGAGCGTCATCGCGTCCTGCGTCTGCCCCGTGTTGATGTAGGAGTTCAGGAGCGACGCGGTGACGAGCCCCGCCTCGTCGGGCCGGTTGAAGATTTCGAGGAAGGTCTGCGCGAGCGAGCCCTTGGCCTGCTGGTCGGTCGTCGCGTCGATCTCGCGGGCGATGGAGTCGGCGATCTGCGCGCGGAGGGCGCTGCCCGGGTACTTCTTGACGAAGGCGGCGGCCGCCTGGAGCTTGGCCTCCGTGCCCTTGGCCTTCTCGATCTTCTGCGCCGCGTCGCGCTCGCCGCCCGAGACCTTCGGCCCGTCCTGCTTCGACTTCTCCTGCGCCGCCGCGCCCGCCGCCAGCGCGCAGGCGAGCGCCAGCGCCGAAAGAATTCTGAACATCATCTCCTCGCTCCTTACGTTTAAGATTGCGCCGCTGAACTGTTCGCCGGTGCCCGCTAGGTTACACCAATCACGCGCGCCCCGTCACCTCGCCGGTCTGCGTGTTGACGCGGACGCGCTCGCCGGTCTCGATGAAGAGGGGGACGCGCACCTGGAGGCCGGTCTGGAGCGTGGCGGGCTTGAGGTCGCGCCCCGCCGCCGTGTTGCCTTTGACGCCCGGCTCGGTCTCGGCGACGGTCAGCTCGACGAACTGCGGCAGCTCCAGCGCCACCGCCTCGCCGTTGTACTTCAAGACCTGCACGACCAGGCCGTCGGTCAGGTAGCCGCGGCCTTCGCCGACCTGCTCCGCGGGGAGCACGAACTGCTCGAACGTCTCCTCGTCCATGAAGTGGAAGCCGTCCCCGTCCGAGTACATGTAGGAGGCGCCCGAGAAGGACACGTCCGGCTCCTCGAACTTCTCGCCCGTCTTGAAACTCTTCTCCAGGACGGCGCCGGTCAGAAGGTGGCGCAGGCGCGTCCGCACCATCGTCGAGGCGCCGCGCGCCGACGGCGACGCGAACGTCACGTCCACGACCGCGAAAGGCTCGCCCTCCACCTTAATCATCATCCGCCGCTTCAACTCGTTCGCACCGATCAGAGCCACTTCGTCTCCCTCCGCTCTCCTTAAACTAGCCGAGCAATCCAACAGGTGTCGGAACATTCCTGCGCCGCGCCCCGCGCGAAACCCGAGTTTTTCCGCACTCCCGCAGCGGAACGCGCGTTGCACTGAGGCCCGCGCCGGGCGCAGACAGCCCCGGGCCGGTAAAAGACTTAAGCAGGAAAGGCTATCATGACAAACAGACTCTTCGCACTCGCCCTCGCGCTCCTCTTCACGCTCGCGCCCGTCGCGGACGTTTCGGCCAGGACGCCCGCGCCCGCCGACTGGGCGTCCGTCCAGGCTCTTCCGACCGGCGAGAAGATCGCCGTCATCACCAAAGACGGCGACCGCCTGAAGGGGCGCTTCGGCTCGGCCACCGACACCGACATCAACTTCTCGCAGGACGGCCACAAGGTCACGCTCAGGCGCGACAGCATTAAGCGCGTCGAGGTCGGCCAGAAGAACCGCCTGCTCGGCGCGCTCGTCGGCGGGGGCGTCGGCCTCGGCATAGGCGTCGGCGGCGGCTTCGGCCTCGTCGCGGCGAGCGACCACTTCGACATGACCACCATGCAGACGGGCGCGTTCGTCGGCGCCGGCGTCGGCGCGGCCATCGGCGCGGCCGCCGGCCTCGGCACGAAATACGAGACCGTCTACGAGGCGCAGTGAGGAGGAATGACGGGGAGAGTGGGGACGGGGAGACGGGGAGAATAAAAGAGCGTGCTTGCTTATCTCCCCGTCTCCCCGTCCCCACTCTCCCCGTCACCCTTTTGCTTTGTCGTAGTCGAATTTCAAAGGCGCTTGTGAGGGGCGGACGGTAATCACCACCGACTTGGAGGCGGGCGTGTTGCTCTTGTCGGCGACGCTGCGGACGGGGACGAGCGGGTTGGCCTCGGGGAAGTAGGTGGCGGCGCAGCGGCGCGGGACGTTGTAGGGCACGACGAGGAAGCGGCGGGCCGTGCGCTCCTCGCCTTCGAAGTGGCTGAAGAGGTCTACGACCTGCCCGGCGGAGAGATTCTGCTCGGCGATGTCTTCGGGGTTGAGGAAGACGACGCGCCGCTCGTTGTGGACGCCGCGGTAGCGGTCGTCGAGCCCGTAGATGGTCGTGTTGAACTGGTCGTGGCTGCGCACGGTCATCATCAGGAGCTGGCCCGGCGCCAGCTCGTGCCGCGGCAGCCCGTGGACGGTGAAGTTCGCGCGCCCCGTCGAAGTCTTGAAGACGCCCTCGCGCGCGAGGTTCGGCAGGTAGAAGCCGCCCGGCTCCCTCACCCTCACGTTATAATTTTCAAAGCCGGGGATGACGCGCTCGATTAAATCCCGCACGCGGTCGTAATCCTCGACCAGCCACTCCCAATCTACATTGCTCCTCTTGCCCAACGTCGCGCGCGCGAGACGGGCGACGATGCCCGGCTCGCTTAAAAGGTTTGACGAAGCGGGCTCCAGGCTCCCGCGCGAGGGGTGGACGACGCCCATCGAGTTCTCGACGCTGACGAACTGCTCGCCGCCTTTTTGCAAATCACGCTCGGTGCGCCCGAGGCAGGGCAGGATTAAAGCCTGCTCGCCGGTGACGAGGTGCGAGCGGTTGAGCTTGGTCGAGACCTGCGCGGTCAGGCGGCAGCGCCGGAGGGCTTCGGCCGTGAACTCGGTGTCGGGCGTGGCCGAGAGGAAGTTGCCGCCGAGGGCGAAGAAGAGTTTGACCCGGCGCTCGTGCATCGCCTTGATCGTCTCGACGGTGTCGAGGCCGTGGCGGCGCGGCGGCTCGAAGTCGAACTCGCGCGCGAGCGCGTCGAGGAAGGTGTCGGCCGGGCGCTCCCAGATGCCCATCGTGCGGTCGCCCTGCACGTTCGAGTGGCCGCGCACGGGGCACGCGCCCGCGCCGGGCCGCCCGAGGTTCCCGCGCAGCAAAAGGAGGTTGACGATCTCCTGTATGTTCGCGACCGCGTTCCTGTGCTGCGTCAGCCCCATCGCCCAGCAGACGATGACGCGCTCGGACTTCACGTAAATCTCCGCCGCCGCGCGCATCTGCTCGCGGCTTACGCCGCTCTGCTCGACGAGTTCGTCCCAACCCACTTCATCCAACGCGCGCGAGAACTCTTCGAAGCCGTGCGTCTTCCCTTCGACGAACCTGCGGTCGAGAACCTGGCCCGGCCTTCTCTTCTCTTCTTCGAGCACCTCCTTCATCAAGCCCTTGATGAGCGGCACGTCGCCGTTGACGCGGACTTGCAGGAAGAGGTCTGTCAGCTCCGTGCCGCCGCCGAGGATGTCCGAGGGGTGCTGCGGGTGTTTGAAGCGCGCGAGGCCCGCCTCGGGCAGCGGGTTGACGTGGACGATCTTGCAACCGCGCCGCTTGGCCGCGCGCAGCGTCGTCAGCATCCGCGGGTGGTTCGTGCCCGGGTTCTGCCCGACGACGAAGATGCAGTCGGCGAGGTCGAAATCTTTAAGCGTGACCGTGCCTTTGCCGACGCCGATGGTCTCGGTGAGAGCGCGCCCCGAAGACTCGTGGCACATGTTCGAGCAGTCGGGCAGGTTGTTCGTGCCGAGCTGGCGGACGAAGAGCTGGTAAAGAAAAGCCGCCTCGTTCGACGTGCGCCCCGAGGTGTAGAAGGCCGCTTCGTCGGGGGAGTCCAAGGCGTTCAACTCGCCGGCGATTAACTCGAAGGCTTCGTCCCACCCAATCTCTTCGTAGTGCGTCGCGCCGCGGCGGAGCAGCAACGGGTGCGTGAGGCGTCCCTGCTTGCCGAGCCAGAAGTCGGACTTCTGCGAGAGGTCTGCGACGCTCCAACGGCGGAAGAAGTCGGGCGTGACGCGCCGCGTCGTCGCCTCCTCGGCCACGGCCTTCGCGCCGTTCTCGCAGAACTCCGCGTGCGAGCGCTCGCCGTCGGGGTCGGGCCAGGCGCAGCCGGGGCAGTCGAAGCCGTCCTTCTGGTTGACCTTCAGGAGTGTGCGCGTGCCGCGCACGAGGCCGGCCTCGCGCACGATGTGCTTCGTCGCAGACCACACGGCCGCGAGGCCCCCCGAAGTGTCCGACGCGCCTTCAAACCCTCCGCCCGTGAACTCCTCCGGCGGCCGCGCGCGCACGCGCGCGGCGGGCGCGGACGCCTCCTCGCCGCGCACAGGCGCGGCCGACCCCTCGGTGCGCGCCGGCTCCTCGACCTCCATCCGCGAGTGCCAGTGCGTCGCCTGCACGGCGGCGGATTCCTCCGCCGCCTCGCCGCGCGCGGCCTGCGTGTCGCGCCCTGTCTCCTTCTCCGCCCCCATCTGTGTTCACTCCCGGACGCTTCAAAGTTTACTACAGGCGCGCGTGATTCGACGTGGCACCGCGATTGTCTCTTCTCTTTACTCGGATACTTTTCACGTACGGTAATAGTTCAAGCGCGGGGCAGAACCCACACCAGGAGGAGTACACAATGAACGCTTTTCAACTGCTGAAGGAAGACCACCAGAAGGTCTCCGGCATTTTCCAGCAGCTCGAACCGACGACTGAGCGCGCCGAGAAGACGCGCACCGAACTCTTCGACAAGCTCAGAGAGGAGTTGGAGATTCACACCAAGATCGAGGAGTCGATCTTCTACCCGTCCATCAAGCAGGCGGCCGAGACGCGCGAGATCGTGCTCGAAGGCTTCGAGGAGCACCACGTCGTCAAGATGCTCCTCAAGGAGCTTGAGTCCATCCCGGTCGATACCGAGCAGTGGACGGCCAAGCTCAAGGTCTTGCAGGAGAACGTCGAGCACCACGTCGAAGAGGAAGAGAACGAGATGTTCCAGAAGGCGCGCCAGGTGCTCAGCGAGGACGAGATCGAACGGCTCGGCGCCCGGATGGAGGAGATGAAGCAGGAACTCAAGACGGACAAGATGGAAGACCGGCTCAAGAAGTCGGCCAAGTCCCTCGGGTAGTGCGCCGGAGGCGGTCTTCGCAGGCCGGGTCTACCGGCGCGTGACGACTGCGGAATAAGAATTAGAACAGCGGCGGGACGAAGGAGCGTGAGAGCCACGCCGCCTTCGTCTCGCCGCTCTTTTTCTAATATTTCTCGATTGAGGCTTCTAACCACGGCGGCGACACGGCCTCAGGGGAACAGCCCAAGCCGCATCCACTGAAGTCGCGCGGTCAGTTGCGCCTCGCTGTTAATTCGCAAGCATACGACCGTGGCCCTGCCGATGTCCGTCCGACCTTGAATCACTCCAGTCCGCGGGACAACCTCGAAGTGCTCGTCCCACGCGTCGCCGCGCGGATTGAACAACCTGACCTCGGCCCGCGTCACCTCGTCGAAGCCGGACGTGTGAGTAGATTTATAAATGTTGCAGGAACGGCAGGCGAGTGCGAGGTTGTCCTCCTCATCCGTGCCGGCTTCGGCCTGCGGGCGGATGTGCTCGACCTCGAAGCGGAAATTAAAGGCCGCCTTGGTTCGAACGAGGCTCTCGCGGAGGTTGCGCCGCTTCGAGTTCGCGCGACGTCTGCGCGGCGCGTTCGGCCGAGCCGTGTAACTCCTCCTCGACGAGCCTCTCCAGTTCGGCCTGCTCCGCGGGCGGCAGGGCGCTCCCGGCGTCGCGGGCGGTGCGCCAGCGCGCCATCAGGGTGGAGAGCCGTTCGCTCTGTTCGGCGGTGAAGTAGTTGTCCGGGTGGAAAAGTTGCACGATGACGGCCGCGCCGGCCTTCTCCGCGCCTGACTGTGAGGTCAGCGCGTCGAGGGCCTCGCCCGGCGTGCGGCCCGAGGCTTTACCATCCGCGGTGACCGCGCGGAAAGCTGTCGGATGCGCCTCGTCCGCTTCGGGTAAGATGGCAACAGCCTTCATCCTACGCACCTCTCCCCGGAATGATAGCATAGCGCCGGGGAGTCCCCGCACGTCTCCGCTCTGCCTTTCGACGCCGGATTTCTTCAATCCGCATTCTCAAGAAACAGCCTTGCCTTCAATATCAGCGCGCACGAGATGCCCTGCGTAATCTCGCCGTCCAACACCATGCGGACGGCCTCGTCGAAGCTGACCTTCAAAGGTTGCAGGCTCTCCGTGGCCTCCGTCTCCGGCTCGCCGAACGTGAGGCCGCGCGCGAGGAAGAGGCGCGCGGGCGCGGAGACCTGCGAGGTGACGGCGTCCAAGAGCCCGAGGTCAAACCACTCCTCGGCTTCAATCCCCAACTCCTCTTTCAGCTCGCGCCGCGCCGCGGCCAACGGCCCCTCGCCCTCCTCCGCGCCGCCCTGCACGACCTCGACCGACTCCTTGCCGACCGCGTAGCGGAACGTCCGGACGAGGTGCGCGAACCCTTCCGCGTCCAGGGCGAGCACGGCCACCCCGAACTTCATCCTCATCGTCACGCGCCGCTTCGGCCCCACGCCCGGCCGCGACACCTCGTCCACCCACACCTCCGCGAACTCGTCCGCGTACAGGCGCTCCGAAGACTCCACCGTCCAAGGCCCGTGCTTCCGACCCATGCAAAACCCTCCTTGAAGAAGTAGGCCACAAACGTCACCGGCGCGCGCTCTCGTCCGAGAGCTTCTCTAAGGCGACCCCCACGCCCGCGCCCCAGACGGCGTGCGCGGCGATCATCAGGGCGTTGCGCCGCGGCGGGTGCTCGGTCGCGGGCGAGATAATCCCCGCCGCCGGCAGCCACCCCAGATAACTTCCCGCCCAGACGGCCAGCCCGAACCCCACGCCCGCGAGCACCCCGTGCTTATCAATCCGCTCCCCCGACACCGCCCCGTAGAGCGCGCCGCACGCCGCGCCGAAAGCGAAGTGCGAGACCCACGTCGCGGCCTCGCGCTCCTCTTCGTCGAGGTGCTCGCCCAAGCCGGCCTTCTCCGCCAAGCCCTCCGTCACCTGCCGCGGCGGCAGCGGGTACTGCTCCTCGCGCGGGAGCTGCTCGTGCATCAGCTTCATCGCCAGGGTCATCGGCCCCGTCGCCGCCAGCCCCGCCAGCGCGCCGAGCAGGATTCTGTTCATAAGCATTCTCCGAAGGATGCGGCCTTCTGCCTTCCAATCTGTAAAGGGGGGTTCGTTTCCGCACATCATACCTTACACACGTCCCTTCCTCAGTCCGTTTGCCGACCTCCTTCCCGCACAGCTAAACTCGACGCCTGATGACGACACGGGAACGGAAACGCGCGGCGCTCTGGGACGTGGACGGGACGCTCATCGACTCGCGCGAGTACCACTGGCTCTCCTGGCAGGGCGCGCTCGCCGCGGAGGGTTTCGAAGTCACGCCCGAGCAGTTCGCGGACTCCTTCGGCCGGCGCAACGACGAAATCCTGCGCGGCTACTTCCCCGCTTACTCTTCGGACGACATCACGCGCGTCGGCGAGGCGAAGGAGGTCGAATACCGCCGGCTGGTGCGCGAGCAGGGCATTGACCTGCTGCCCGGCGTCCGCCGCTGGCTCGACCGGCTGCGCGCCGAGGGCTGGCGGCAGGCCGTCGCCTCTTCGGCCCCGCGCGCGAACCTTGAGGTCATCGTCGAGGCGCTCGGGCTCGGCGGCTACTTCGCGGCCGTGGCCGCGGCCGAGGACGTGACCGAGGGCAAGCCCGACCCGCAGGTCTTCCTCGTGGCCGCCGCCAAGCTCGGCGTCGAGCCGGGCAATTGCGTCGTCGTCGAGGACGCGCCCGCCGGCACCGAGGCCGCGCGCCGCGCTCGCATGCGCTCGGTCGGCGTCCTCTCCTCGCACGGGGAACTCACGGCCGACATCGTCGTTCGTACGCTCGCAGAACTCCCCGACACGGCCTTCGACGACTTACTTAAAGAATCGGAGACAACTCGATGAGACTGAGGGCGACACTCTTGACCGCGCTGCTCCTGCTCGCGGCGCTCGGCTGCGTGAAGACGACGGGCGCGGGCTCCGCCGCCGGCACGCCGCCGACGCAATCCAGGACGACAAAGACGCAGCCCGACCTCGCCTCCTACTTCAAGCCCTTCCCCGCGGGCGCGTTCGTGCTCTACGACCTGAAGCGCGACCGCTACCTCCGTTACAACGAGGCGCGCTGCCGCGAACGCCTCTCGCCCTTCTCGACGTTCAAGATTCCGAACTCGCTCATCGGGCTCGAGACGGGCGTCATCAGCGGCCCCGAGCACGTCATCAAGTGGGACAGGCAGAAGTACCCGCCGCACGACGAGGACACGCTGCCCTTCAAAGAGTGGTGGCAGGATCAGACGCTGCGCACGGCCATCAGGCACTCGGTCGTCTGGTACTACCGCGAGCTGGCGACCGCCGTCGGCAAGCCGCGCATGCAGGAGTACGTGCACAAGCTCCGCTACGGCAACGAGGACGTGTCCGGCCCGATAGACGGCTTCTGGCTCGCCGACTCGCTCAAGATTTCCGCCGACGAGCAGGTCGAGTTCCTCAAACGCTTCTACAAGGAGGAGCTGCCCGTCTCCAAACGCTCCATCAAGATCGTCAAAGAGATCACGACGCTCGAAGAGACGCCCGCGTACACGCTGCACGGCAAGACGGGCGGCGGCCCGCTCGCCGAGAACCGCTTCCTCGGCTGGTTCGTCGGCTACCTCGAAACCAAAGACGACACCTACTTCTTCGCCACGCAGATCGAAGGCCCCACCTACCTCTCCGTCCGCGACGAGCGCATCGCCCTCACCAAGCGCATCCTCGCGGACTTGGGCCACATGAAGCAGTAGAGGTCGGAGATCAGTCAGAAGCAGCTTCAACGACCTCCGGCCTCTGTTTTCACTTTCGCCCTCCTTTTGGTATTCTCCCCTGTCTAATTTATCCAAATCCCGAGGAGCGCCATTTAATGAGTAGTGTGATCAAATCCGTACACGCACGCGAAATACTGGATAGCCGCGGCAACCCCACGGTCGAAGCCGAGATTCGTCTCGCGAGCGGCGATAAGGCGCGCGCGGTCGTCCCGTCAGGTGCCTCAACCGGCGAGCACGAGGCCGTCGAGCTGCGCGACGGCGACGCGAAGCGGTACGGCGGCAAGGGCGTCACGCGCGCCGTCGAGAACATCAACACTACCATCGCGGGCAAGCTCGCGGACAAGGACGCCCCGATGGACGCGCTCGACCAAGCGGAGGTGGACGCAGCGCTTCGCAAGCTCGATGGCACGCCGAACAAATCGAGTCTCGGCGCGAACGCGCTGCTCGCCGTCTCGCTGGCGACGGCGCGGGCGGCGGCCCGGTATCTGCGCATCCCCCTCTACCGCTACCTGGGCGGCGCCAACGCGCGCACGCTCCCCGTCCCGATGATGAACATCCTGAACGGCGGGGTGCACGCCGACAACAACGTTGACTTTCAGGAGTTCATGGTGATGCCGCTCGGGGTCGGAAGCTTCAAGGAGGCATTGCGCGTCGGCGCCGAGGTCTTCCACGCGCTCAAGCTGGTGCTGAAGGAACACGGCTACATGACGAGCGTCGGCGACGAGGGCGGCTTCGCCCCGAGCCTGCGCTCGAACGAGGAGGCGGTCGAGACCATCCTCGAAGCCATCACGCAGGCCGGGTACGAGCCGGGGCGGCACCTCGTGCTGGCGCTCGACCCGGCGGCCAGCGAGTTTTACGACGGCAAGGAGTATGTCTTTAAGAAGTCGGACGGCCGCCGGCTGTCGAGCGACGAGATGGTCGCCTACTGGGAGTCCTGGGTGAGGCAGTATCCCATCGTCTCCATCGAGGACGGCATGGGCGAGAACGACTGGGACGGCTGGAAGACGCTGACGGACAGACTGGGGAGCCGGGTGCAGCTCGTCGGCGACGACCTGTTCGTCACCAGCACCCAGTTCCTCAAGCGGGGCATCGAGCGCGGCGTCGCCAACTCGATCCTCATCAAGCTCAACCAGATCGGCACTCTGACCGAGACGCTCGACTGCATCGAGCTGGCGCATACGCACCGCCGCACGGCCATCATCTCGCACCGCTCCGGAGAGACCGAGGACACCTTCATTGCTGACCTCGCCGTCGCCACCAACGCCGGCCAGATTAAGACGGGCTCGCTCTCGCGCACCGACCGCGTCGCCAAGTACAACCAGCTCCTGCGCATCGAGGAGCAGTTGGGCGGCGCGGCGCGCTACCTCGGCCCCGAGGCATTCTTCCAGCTAGACCAGACCGCCCGGATGGGCATGACCAACGGCAAGGGCGTTGACAATCCGGCGAAGACGTAGCCGTCTGGTGCGCGATGAAAGATAACCGCAGTGCGGGAGGTGCCAGGAGAGAATTATGCAGCTGGATAAATCGTCACACGCATTTCTTTCCATACCTTACGGGAAGACACCGCAAGACAAAATATACTGGAAGGCTGTCGCCTCGGCAATCAAGGGTGCCGCCAACTTAATCGAAGGAGTGCAGCTGAGTATTAGAACCGCCGAAGAGCAGGTTAGGGCGTTCACGATTAAAGACAACGTGATCAATCTTATTAACGACTGTGACTTCACGATTGCGGTCATTTCCGGTAAGAACCCGAATGTTTTCTGGGAAATCGGCTACACCGAGGCTCAAAAAAAACCGGTCGTTTACCTCGTAGATAAGAACATGGAAGAGTTGGAGGAATCGCCAGTTTTAATAAGTGAGGCTTTGCGGTGTTCGTACAGCATTGATGATCTTAAGAAAGCGGTCGAAAATAAGGAGGCTCCTTTGGAATTGGCCGTGAAGCTGAAGTCGCACCTTGAGTACGCGATTAATTCCGCGAAGGCCAGTCCCAAGCCGCCCAAACTCGTTGCCCTTAATAGCCGTGAAGAATGCAATCTCCCTACACTCGTGGCGGGTGCCAACGTTCGGATTCACTTGATAACCTCTAATCTCAGCTATTTTTCTGATGTCGATAACTTTACCGTCAAAGATGCGAAGAAGGACAAAGTCTTCGCCTTCGACCCGGCTGTTGAACGGGGCGTGGAAGTTATGATTTTAACGATGGATCCTGAAAGCCCAATAGTGAAGTACAGGGCCGAACAGTTAAAGTTTGAGTACGATGTCGGGAGCTACCGGGATGAGCTAAGAGAGAGTGCGAGAAGGTTCTATCAGCGTTATAAAAAAGAGAAGAACGTTAGCATCAGATTATACGACGACTTACCCCTTCAGATAACAATGATGGTGGACGATCAGGTGATGACCAGCGTAATGAGCAGGGGGAGCAGGAGTCGTAAAAATCTTCATTTTCTCTTAGACAAATCTTTTCCGGGCGCGGAAAACTTCGAGCAGCATTTCTCTGAAGTTGGTGCTGGCCCTTGCCATCATATCAGCACATTCAAATGGGCCGAACAGATATAGGTAAAGCCCGCGCTAGTTAGTATGCGGAATTCTTATGAGAACTTGCGCCAAGGGGGAAACTGTTGACTGCTAAACTGGGGCCGCTCGCGCTCATCATCCTCGACGGCTTCGGTCACAGCGACGCGCGCGAAGGCAACGCCGTCGCGCTCGCCAAGATGCCCTTCTACGACGAGCTGCGCGAGAAGTACCCGCACACTCTCATCGAAGCCTCCGGCACCTGCGTCGGCCTGCCCACAGGCATCATGGGCAACTCCGAGGTCGGCCACCTCAACATGGGCGCCGGCCGCGTCATCATGACGGACATCCGCCGCATCGACTACGCGGTCGAGACCGGCGAGTTCTGTAAGAACGAAGCGTTCACAACCGCGATGGACGACGCGAAGTCACGCGGCGGTGCCGTCCACCTGATGGGCTTGTTGTCCGATGGTTTGGTTCACTCCTCGCAGGAGCACCTCTACGCGCTCATCCGCATGGCGAAGGAGCGCGGCCTGCAACACGCATACGTCCACTGCTTCCTCGACGGCCGCGACACGCCGCCCTCCTCGGCGCACCTCTACGTCAAAGCCTTGCAGGAGAAGATTGCGGAGATCGGCTTCGGCGAGGTGGCGACGGTCTGCGGCCGCTACTACGCGATGGACAGGGACAAGCGCTGGGAGCGCACGAAGCGCGCTTACGACCTGCTCGTCTCGGGCGTCGGCGAGCAGGCATCCGACCCGGTGGCCGCAGCCCTTCGCTCCTACGAGCGCGGCGTCACCGACGAGTTCGTCGAGCCCGTCTGTATCACGCGCGCCGACGGCTCGCCCGTGGCGACGATCAAGGACGGCGACGCGGTCATCTTCTTCAACTTCCGCGCAGACCGCGCGCGCCAGCTCACGCGCGCGCTGGCCGTGGACGACTTCGACGGCTTCCCCGTCCCAGACCGGCCGCAGATTGACTACGTCTGCTTCACGCTCTACGACCAGACCTTCGGCCTGCCCATCGCCTTCCCGCAGCTTCGGCACCAAAACATCCTCGCCGAGGTCTTCGCCGCCGTGGGCGTGCGCAACTACCGCCTGGCCGAGACAGAGAAGTACGCGCACGTCACATACTTCTTCAACGGCGGCACCGAGCGCGAGTACCCCTCCGAGCGGCGCCTCCTCGTCCCCTCGCCGAAGGTTGCGACCTACGACCTGATGCCCGAGATGGCGGCTTTTAAAGTCACAGACAAGATTCTGCGCGCCATCGAAGAGCGCGACACCGAAGTCTTCATCGTCAACTTCGCCAACCCCGACATGGTCGGCCACACGGGGAATTTGGCGAAGACCATCGAGGCCGTCCAATACATCGACACCTGCCTCGGCTGGATCACCAAAGCCCTGCGGACGGCCAAAGGCCGCTGCCTCATCACCGCCGACCACGGCAACTGCGAACAGATGATTGACCCACACACCGGCCAGCCCCACACCGCCCACACCAACAACCCCGTCCCCTTCCACCTCATCGACCCCGACTCCCTCGGAGTGAAGTTGCGCCCCGACGGCGCCCTCGAAGACGTGGCCCCCACCATCCTCGGCCTCCTCGGCCTCGACAAACCCTCCGACATGACCGGCCGCGACCTCCGCGAACTCTAACCAGCCGCCGGCACGCGTAGAGAGGCCCCCGGCACCTGCGAAATCCCCACCGGCGCGTGTAGAGGAGACATTTCCACCTGTCGAGACGACTTCGGCAGGTGTAGAGATGGCCCCGGCGGCTGTAGAGATCGTCTCGACAGGTGTAGAGATGACTCCGACAGCTGCAAAGTGTACGCCGGCGGACGTAGAGTTCATCCCGACAACTGTAGGATTTATACAAACAGCCGCAGCATAAATAAAATTAATGCAAAAACCGCCCCGGCGACCGTAGAGACGGCCCCGCCAACTGTAGAAACCGCTTCGCCGGCAACCAAATCCATCCTGGCGGCCGCAACATTACCCCACCTAACCCAACAAACGGCCCCGGCACACGCCCAGCCCGCACCGGCACGACCGCAGACGGCCCGGCGCCTCTCAAGGCGGCTCCGCCGGCCGCAGAATTCACTTCACCGGCCTTCCCCATCAGCCCCCTGCCCTCCGCGCCCGGCTCCATCAACATACCGTTGACACCCCGCTGCTGCGGTAATATCCTCTCCGCGCTTTTCTGGTTATCGCGCTGGCAAACAATGGTTCGACGCCAGCGAGGGCTAGTAAGATAGATTGAGGGTTGGCTGTGTATTTTGAGTGGGATATACAGAAGAATAAGCTGAACATCAACAAGCACGGCCTAGATTTCGCCGATGCACATGAGGTGTTTTTGGGGCCAATGCTCGCCAACCTCGACACACGGCAGGATTACGATGAAGACAGATGGATAGGGATCGGCTACTTACGCGGGCGGGTCGTGGTGATTGCGTTCACCGAACGCAGTGAGGGTATAATCCGTATCTTCTCAATGAGGAAGGCGACGAACAATGAGCGCATTAGATTTGAAGAAAACGTCAGAGACCAACTGGACGCGGATTGACGAGATGTCCGACGACACGATTGACACGTCTGACGTTCCAGAGCTAGACGGGTCTTTCTTCGAAGGGGCGAAACTTCTCGTGCCAAAAGACCGGATGCTTGTAACAATGAAGGTTGGTGAGGATGACGAGGAAGAAGAGGATAACACGGCTGAAGAACGCAGCTTAGGCTTCTTTGAATATCTTGATGGGCCTCACGGCCACGAAGTCGCGCAGCAGGTTGTTAAGCTATTTGCGGATTTCAAGACAACTGTGCTGGACAGGACGTTGCAGGAAAAGCAGCAGGTTCTTAAATACCAACAGCACGTCCAAACGCGCATGTGGATAGTGCAAATAATAGCTTTTGTAGTAGCGTTGTCGTTGGCAGGCTTTTTAACTTACGCCGGGAAATTCGACTCCGCATTTGCGATGCTTCTCGGAACGCTCGTCGGCTACTTTTTTGGTAAAGGCATTAAATCCTAGCTTAATCAACTCACCTATTATTCACAGAACGTTGGCACATATGAGGGAATATGACTCTCGTGCCTCCACATCTCCGGTAATACCCTACGCCCTGCACCTAATCTCAATCCAGCACTAACAAGTTAATTTGGCTGATAAGCTAAGAATCAATACGCCGGCTACATTCAAGAAGAAATCCTGCGGGAACTCTCGTGCGACCGGTGGAAGCGCACGATAAAATAAATGCTCGCCAATGTCGCCGGCATCGACGCCTTCCTCAACGCCATCGAGATGTTCGTCAGCTAAGCCAAGAGGCGCGCCCTTGAGTGCGAAACCGTTGCGCGTGTTGTATCGTTTGGGTGGAGATGAGTTTCGAGGCGCGCAACATTCTGGTGATTGATTTCGGGCAGTTGGGGGACGTGATTTTGAGTCTGCCGGCGCTGTCCGCAATCAGGCGGAGGTTCCCGAAGGCGCGTGTGACGGTGGCGGTGGGCGGGGCGGCGGCGGCCGTGGTGGAGTTGGCGGGCGTGGCCGACGAGGCGCTGGCCGTTGACCGCGTCGGCTTACGCGACGGGCCGAAGCACCTGTCGGTGTGGCAGATCGGGAAGCTCGTGATGGAGGTGCGGCGGCGGAAGTTCGACTTCGTCGTAGACCTGCACAGCCTCTCGGAGACGAACCTGCTCGGCTTCCTCTCGGGCGCGGGGCAGAGGCTCTACGCGCGCCGCCCCGGCCGCTCGCTCGACTACCTCGCAAACTTCCGCCCCGCCCCGCCCGTCGAAGACCGCTCGAAGCACGCCATCGACAGGTATCTCGACGTCGTGTCGCCTCTGGGCGTGGGCGAGGTGTCGCGCGTGCCGCGCCTGCCCGTGCGCGAGGAGGACGGGCGCGCCGTGGACGAGATGCTGCGCACGGCCCTCGCGGGCGGGAAGATAAGAGGCCGGAAGGCGACGGCCGGGGGCTTAGGCGACGGCCCGCTCGTCGGCATCTTCCCCGGCGCCGGACACCCGAGCCGGCGCTGGCCCGTCGATCGCTTCGCCGAGCTGGCCTGGATGCTTGAGCGCAACGACTCCGTCCGCTCCGTGCTCTTCGCCGGGCCGGAGGAGCGCAAGCTCGTCCGCGAAGCGCTCACGAAGTTCCCGCCCTCGACGGTCGTCTTAGACCGCCTGACCGTGCCGCAGCTCGCGGCCGCCGCCGCGCGCCTCTCCGTCTTCGTCTCGAACGACACGGGGCCGATGCACGTCGCGGCGGCGGTCGGCACCCCCGTCGTCATCCTCATGCAGCACCACCCGATGTTCAACTGCTACATCCCGCCCGGCGAGCGCCACCGCGTCGTCGCCGCACGCACCATCGAAGAGATTACGGCAGACCTCGCCTACACGGCCGCCCGCGCCGCCTTCACGACCGAACGCGCCTCCTCGCTCTTTGAAGGTTAGAGGCGCGCCTTCCGCCAATCCCTTTGCATCTGTATTGTTTGGCAAATGTTTTGGGTGGACAAACAATGTTCAGTGTGTATAATATTGTCGCTGCCCGGGCTCGTCCGCGGGCGGCGGGTGCAAGACCCCGTTAGAGGGTCACGGAGGGCGCCGGAAGGGATTTAAACGTCGCGTCTCCTACCGCTTAAGCGTCGGCTCAGTTTTCCCGCCCCAGATTTTCTAAGGACGCCGCAAGCCTCAACAACGCTGCCGGGCCGGCCTCGGCAGACGGCGTCCGCCGCCGCAAGTCCGCCCTTGGAAGGGCCGCAGGTTTCGGCCCCAGACGAGCGTTGCGTCCCTCGCGCCGCCCGGCGTGACCCCGGACAAAAGCGCGGAACGTCACACCCGTCCGCCGAGGCTGCCCGGCAAGCTTTCGCCCACGCATATCTTCAGGAGTGACCGCCATGTCGAAACGTTTGAACCTAACCTTGCTGCTGGCCCTTCTCCCCGCCGGCGCCCTCTCGGCCGCGGCGGGCGTCCCGCGCGACGCGCGCCTCTGGCGGCTCGGCGCGGCGCCCGCGGCGTTCGACGCCGCGGCGACCGAGCGCGAGCAGGACGGCCTCGCGGGGCCTGTGCGCCGCGTCAAGACCGAGACGGCCAAGATCATCGTCAAGGGCGGGAAGCCCGTCGAGGGCGACCGGCAGGTGCTGGAGACGACGACCTACGACCAGAAGGGCAACCGCGTGGACAACGCCTACTTCCTCGCCGCGGGCGGCTCGCTCACGGGCAAGGAGGTCTACAAGTACGACGAGCGCGGCAACATCGTCGAGATGACGCTGCACAACGACGACGGGACGCTGCTGGCGAAAGAGGTCTACACCTACGAGTTCGACGCCGTCGGCAACTGGGTGAAGATGACGACCTCGGTGGCGATGATGGAGGCCGGCAAGGTCACCTTCGAGCCCTCGGAGGTGACGTACCGGACGATCTCCTACTTCCTCGACCAGAACGTGCTGGCGAAGATGTCGCAGCCGGCCGCCGCGCCGCAGAGCCCCGCGCCCGCCAGCAGCGCCCCGGCCGCCGCGCCGAACACGGCCGCGGCCAACGCGCAGCCGCAGCCCGTCTCGAAGCCGCAGGCGCCGGCCAGCAGCGCGGCCGCGCAGCCCAGGCCCTCTAACGCCGACGCGGCGAAGTCCGCGCCCGCGCGCAACACGGCCGCGCCGCTCATGGTCGCTTCGCTCGACAAGAGCGTGACGGCCGGCGCCCCCGCGCCCGCCGCCGGCTCCGCCAATATGCCGCTGGCCGAAGGGCCGGCAGTGAAGTCCGAGGGCGACGCGCCCGCGGCGCCGCCCGTCCGCACGGGGCCGCTCAAGCCCGTCTCGGGCGGCGTCCTGAACGGCAAGGCCATCAGCCTGCCCGCGCCCTCCTACCCCGACCTCGCGCGCCGCGCGGGCGCCGCCGGCGTGGTTCAGGTCGAGGTGGTGATAGACATTAACGGCAAGGTCATCTCGGCGAAGGCGACGAGCGGCCCGCCGATTCTCCGGCAAGCGGCCGAGATGGCGGCGCGGCTCGCGCGCTTCAACCCGACGCTCCTCTCGGGCCAGCCGATGAGAATCTCGGGCGTCATCAACTACAACTTCACGCTTCAGCCTTAAAGGCCGCGCGCTCGAACGTGCGTGCGGCGCGCCGCCGAGACGCGCCGCACGCCCAGGCCCCCTCATGTCAACTTCCCCCCTCCCGACCCCCTCCGCGCCCACGGCGCCGACCGAATCTGGAAGCTAGCCCCCACACACCGAAACGAGGAATCATTCATGGCACTTACCGGACAGTTGAGCGACATGTCTCTGGCCGAGCTGATCGAGTTCTTCTGCAACCAGCGCAAGACGGGCCGGCTCAAGATCGATTACCCGCGCGGCCACAGCGTCTTCTTCATCAAGGAGGGCGAGCTGGTGGACGCGCGTGTCGGCGCGCTCTCCGGCCCCGAGGCCGTCTACTTCTCCCTGACGCTGCCGAACGCGGCCTTCGACTTCAGCCCCGACGTGCAGGCCACGCGCCGCACCATCCACCACGCCTGGACGCAGGTCGTGTTGGAGGGCCTGCGCCGCCTGGACGAGGGGCTCTCGCCGACCGAGGCCGACGCCTTCGGCAACGGCAAGTGGGAGCCGAGCGAGACCGAGCTGGCGCAGATGCTCGACCAGGTGGAGCACCTCGACTCCCTCCAGGCCAAGTCCACGCGCGAGAAGGAGCGGGCCGCCCGCGCCGCCGCGCCTCAGAAAGAAGAGCCTGCGGCCAAAGAGTCGCCGGCTAAAGAGGGCTCGCCCGAGCCCTTCTCGACGATGGTCGAGCGCGCGGGCGGCGGCGGGTCGAAGAAGAAACTAGTGCTGTTGGGCGTGGCCGCGGCCGTCGTGCTCGCCTGCGCCGTCGCGGCCGTCCCGCTCCTGAACCGCGCGCCCGCGAAGACGGAGGCGACCAGCGCGGCGCCCGCGCCCGCCGCCCCCGCGCCCGCCGCGCCCGCCGAGGCGCAGCCCGCCGAAGCTTCAGCCGACGCGTCGGCCGCCCCGTCCGCGGAGGCGAATCCCGACGCGGCCGCCGCCGACGCCCGCCGCGAAGAGCGCGACCGTAAGGAACGCGAGCGCCGCCGCCGCGAAGAGGCCGCGAAGAAGGAGGATGCGGCGAACGCGCTCAACCCCGCCGACGCGCCCAAGCCCGCGACGCCCTCCGGCCCGAAGTCGGTCAGGGTCACGGTCACCTACGATGAGGCGGGCCGCGTCACCGCCGCCTCGGTCGCCGGCGCCACGCCCGGCGCCGAAGCCTACGGCTCGACGGCCGTCCGCGTCGCACGCGGTCGGCACTTCCCCGCCGGCAAACCCGGCTCCACCGTCGTCACCATCCCCGTCAACTAAACAGTAGGCAGTAGGCAGATGGCAGTAGGCAGTTGAAGGCAAGAAGTCTTCAACTGCCTACTGCCATCTGCCTACTGCCTACTGCTTTAATCCGACGACGCCGAGGGCGACGAGGAGGGCGCGTTTGAGGCCGAGGTCGCGGCCGTTGGGGTCGTACCACTCTTCGAGCGTGTGCGTGTTGCCGGAGGCGCCGCCCGCGCCGATGGTGACGGCGGGCAGGCCGCGCGAGATGGCGATGTTCGAGTCGGTCGAGGAGCAGTCGAGGTAGGGCTTCGCGCCGAGCGCGCGCGTGGCCTCGGCGGCGAGCCGGACGAGCGGCTGCTCGGGCGCGGTCGAGCCCCCGGGGCGGTCGCCGATGAGCCGAATGTCAATCTCAAGCGCGGGCGCCCCCTGGCGGCGCGCGGCGTTCTCGTCCTCGGCCGACTCGCGCGCGGCGCGGCGGAAGAAGGCGTCGAGCCGGCCCAGCTCGGCCGGCGACTCCGAGCGCAGATCAACGTCCATCCGCGCCTCGCGCGGGATGACGTTGACGCCCGAGCCGCCCTCGATGCGCCCGACGTTGAAGGTCGTCCGCGGGCGCTTCGGCGCCGGGTAGGCCGCGAGCCTTGCGACCGCGCGGCCGAGCGCGTGGACGGGGTTCGGCACGCCGAAGTCTCCCCACGAGTGGCCGCCCGCGCCGCGGCACGTCACGCGGTAGCGGCGCGAGGCCAGCGCCGCGTGCGTGATGCGCTCCAGCCCCGGCCCGTCGATGCTGATGAAGGCGTCGGCCGAGCCCCCCCACTCCGACGCGCTCAGAAGGTGGCGCACGCCGCGCAGGTCGCCCTCGCCCTCCTCGCCCACGGTGCCGACGAAGAGAATCGAGCCGCGCGTCTCCACCCCGAACTCTTCGAGCGCACGCGCCAGAGCTACCAAAGCCGCGAGCCCGCACCCGTCGTCGGCGATGCCCGGCGCGCGCATCAACCCCGAAGGCTCGCGCCGCACCTCGCAGTCCGTCCCCTTGGGGAAGACCGTGTCGAGGTGCGCGCTCAGGACGAGCAGCGGCCTCAAGGCCGCGCCGCGCCGCAGGGCCACGCAGTTCCCCTCGGCGTCGAGCCGCGCCCCTTCGAGTCCGCACTCTTCGAGCCTCCCGCGCAGGTACTCCGCCCGCTCCGCCTCGCCGAACGGCGGCGCCGGCACGCGCACGACCGCCGCGTGCTCCTCGTCAAAACTTTCCGATTGCTCCTCGAAGAACCGGAACGCCCGCCGCACACACTCCGCCTCCAGGAGACCCCTCACAGTCTCCTCGGGCGTGGCCTGCGTTGCGGTCGGGAAAGACATAAGAGGTGAGTGATGAGTGATGAGTGATGAGTGATGAGTTAAGACGGCTTGCCTTTAACTCATCACTCATCACTCATCACTCATCACTAAACGAGAGCCATCACTTCCTCTTCGCTCAGCACCGCGCGGGCACTCTTGGCGCGGTCGTAGATGCGCTGGACGCGCTCGTCGGAGGCTTCGAGGCCGCGCGATTCGAGCCAGTAGACGACGTTCGACTTGCCGCTCATCGGGCCGACCTCGATCTGCTGGCGCAGGCCGAAGAGACCCGCGGGCACGCCCGAGTAGATGAGGTCGGCCAGCTCGTTGTCGCCCTTCCTGAAGCTCTTGATGACGGCCGCCGCATGCACCCCGGTCGCCGTGCGGAAGGCGTCGCGGCCGAAGACGGGGTAGTTGAGCGGGATCGTCCAGCCGCAACTCTCGGCCGCCTGCTCGCAGTAGTCGCGCAGCCGCGAGAGGTCGTTGTCGATCCAGCCCAGCAGCTTCAAGTTGACGAGCAGTTGATCCATCGGCGTGTTGCCGACGCGCTCGCCGACGCCGAGCGCCGAGCCGTGCACCTGGTCGGCGCCGCCCTCGATGGCCGCGAGGGAGTTGACGACGCCGAGGCCGCGATCCTGGTGCCCGTGCCAGTCGAGGCGCACCTGCTCGCCCTGTTCCTCGATAATCCGCTTGACGAAGCGGACGACGGCGCGCGCCCCGTCGGGCGTGGCGTGGCCGACCGTGTCGCAGACGCAGACGGCGCGCGCGCCCGCGCGGATGGCCGTCGTGTAGAGCGCGCGGATGGTGTCGGGGTCGGCGCGCGTCGTGTCCTCCGTGACGAACATGACCGGCAGCCCCTCATTCACCGCGAAAGTCACCGCCTCCTCTGTTAACTGTAGGAGCCTGTCGAGCGTCCAACCTTCCGCGAAGAAGCGGATGAAGGAGGAGCCGAGGAAGGTGCAGGCTTCGATGGCGATGCCGGCGCGCTGCGAGATTTCGGCGATGGGGCGGATGTCGTTCTGGTGCGTGCGCGCGGCGCAGTTAGGCCGAATCTTTAACTTCTGTTCGGCGATCTCGCGGGCCAGGGCGTAGACGCCCTCGGCGTGCGTGCCGCCGGCGCCGGGCAGCCCGATGTCGGCGGTGTCGATGCCGAGTTCGTTCATGAGGTGGAGCAGCTCCACCTTCTTCTCGACCGTCGGCTCGCAGACCGAGGGCGATTGCAGCCCGTCGCGCAGCGTCTCGTCGTCCAGGCGTATCTTGCGCCCGGGCGCTTCGAATGTCGGCTCCACGCGGTTCCAGTCGTAGATCAACTCGCTCGCTGGCACTTCAGGCTCCACCTCCGTTGTCTCGGCGATTTAAACCTCTTCGGCGTGTTTCGAGGAGTGTTTGATTACAGCAAGCGCCGCGCGCGCGTGTCAAGCCAACTCTTCCGTCAGCCCGGCCGGGCGTGCGAAACTCCGCCCGCCGGCCAACCTCCTTCAGAAAGGCAGCACGATGAAATTCAAAACCACAACCCGCGCGCTCGTCGCACTCACACTGTCCCTGCTCTGCGCGGCGGCGCGCGCGCAGGTCACGGTCATCAAGGCCGGCCGGCTCGTAGACCCGGAGGCGGGCACGGCCGCGACGAACCAGTTAATCGTCGTCGAGGGGCGGAGGATCAAGGCCGTCGGGCCGAACGTCCAAGTCCCGGCGGGCGCGACCGTCATCGACCTCTCGGGCTACACCGTTCTGCCCGGCCTCTTCGACGCACACACGCACCTCTGCGAGAGAACGCCGCCCGAAGACCGCGACCTCTTCAGCAACGACATCCGCACGACGGGCGCCTGGCGCGCCATCCTCGGCACCGTCAACGCGCGCGAGATGTTGGAGGCCGGCTTCACCACCGTGCGCGACGTGGGCAACGCCGGCAACTACGTTGACACAGACCTGCGCCGCGCCGTCGAGCAGGGCTTGATTCCCGGCCCGACCATCCTCAACGCCGGCCGCATCATCGCCCCCTTCGGCGGCCAGTACCACCTCCAGCCCGAGCGGCGCGAGCTGGGCGCGCCCGAGTACCTCTTCGCCGACACGCGCGACGAGATGCGCAAGGCGGTGCGCGAGAACGCGCACTTCGGCGCCAGACTCATCAAGATCGTCGTGGACGACCAGCCCTACGTCTACTCGGCCGACGACATCCGCTTCATCGTCGAGGAGGCGAAGAACGCGGGGCTCAAGGTCGCCGCGCACTGCCTGACCGAGCGCGGCGCGCGCAACGCGGCCGAGGGCGGCGTCGCCTCCATCGAGCACGGCCTGCGCATGTCGGACGAGACGCTCGAACTCGCCAAGCGCAACGGCGTCGTGCTCGTCGGGACGGACTTCACCGAGAAGACCGCGGGCTACCTCGGCGCGGGGCCGGAGTTTGCAAAGGCGTTCCACGCGCTCTTCCTCGACCGCCTGAAGCGCGCCTACCGCGTCGGCCTCACGATGGCTTACGGCACCGACGCCTTCTTCGACGTCCCCGGCGAGACGCGCGGCACCATCGCGCTCATGTACCTCGACTCTTACATGGAGGCCGGCATCCCCGCGCCCTACGTGTTGAAGATGTTGACGACGAACGCGGCGCGGCTGCTCGGCGTCGAAGGCGAGCGCGGCGCCGTGCGTGCGGGCCTCTACGCCGACCTCGTCGCCACGCCCGGCGACCCGCTCAAGGAGATCACGGAGCTGCGCCGCGTCCGGTTCGTGATGAAGGAGGGCAAGGTCTACCGCAGACCTTGAGGCGTACCCCCTCCCTCACGGTCGGGCTTCTGCTATCATGCTTTCTAAATGAAAACACTGAAGAGACTGTTCGACCGGAACCGGGCGTGGGCGGCGGAGATCAGCGCGCGCGAGCCGGGGTTCTTCCCGGAGTTGGCGCGGCAGCAGACGCCGGAGTACCTGTGGATCGGGTGCTCGGACTCGCGCGTGCCCTCGACGCAGTTGGTGGACTTGTCGCCCGGCGAGATGTTCGTCCACCGCAACGTCGCCAACGTCGTCGTCCACACAGACCTCAACTGCCTCTCGGTCATGCAGTACGCCGTGGACGTTCTGAAGGTGAGGCACATCATCGTCTGCGGACACTACGGCTGCGGCGGCGTGCAGGCGGCGCTCGAAGGCGCGAGCTTCGGCCTCATCGACAACTGGCTGCGCCACGTGCAGGACGTGGCCGAGAAGCACGCGGACGCGCTCGCCGAGTTGCCGGACGCGGCCGCGCGCCTGCGCCTGCTCTGCGAGCTGAACGTGCGCGAGCAGGTGACGAACGTCTGCCGCACGACTATTGTGCAGGCGGCGTGGGAGCGCGGGCAGGAGCTTTCGGTGCACGGCTGGGTCTACGGGCTAGCGGACGGGCTGCTGCGCGACCTCGGCCTGTGCGTCACCTGCCCCGAGGACTTGGTCGGCCCGGAGAAGAAAGTCGAAACCGTTTCGTGAAGCGCGCAGCAAGCGCCGTCCCGTATACTCGGACGACATCTCGCCGAACCGGAGGAACCTTTGATGTCCGCCAACGACAGGAAGACGGTCGTCATCGACGGGGCCAACGTGGCCTACGAGGAACGCAGCGCGGGCGGCAAGCCGAAGCTCGCGAACCTGCTCAAGGTGCGCAGGGAGCTTGAGGAGCGCGGGCAGGAGGCCGTCATCATCGTGGACGCGAGCCTCAAGTACGACATCGACGACCAGGAGCAGTTGGAGAAGCTCATCAAGTCGCAGCAGGTCAGGCAGGTGCCGGCCGGCACCGACGCCGACTACTTCATCATCCAGTTCGCGCACGAGCTCGACGCCCTCATCGTCACCAACGAC
>JAFAVK010000135.1 GCA_019242475.1 Acidobacteriota bacterium
ATCATCTTCAGCATTGACACGGAGCGCCTGCGCGCCGCGCTCCCCGACAAGGAGAAGATTGACAGCTTGATGTACAAGACCGGCGGCATCACGTTCGCGGGCCTCGCGCTCCTGCTGATGACCGGCGCGGTGTGGGCGAACGAGTCCTGGGGCCATTACTGGCAATGGGACTCGAAGGAGACGGGCGCGTTCGTCGCGTTCCTCACATACGGCGGCTTCCTACACATACGCATCTCGCGCGGATGGACGGGGCGCTCGTCGGCCTACTTCGCAATCGTCGCCTTTCTGCTGATCGTCTTCACCTACCTCGGCGTCAGCTACCTTCTGCCGGGCCTGCACTCGTACGCGTGAAGAACCGTAAACCGTGAACCGTAAACCGTGACAGGAGGTGAAACAGGTTTTCTCTTGCCACGGTTCACGGTTCACGGTTCACGTCTTTTCCTATGAACAGAGAGAATGTCCTCTTCGCGGTCGTCGGGCTGCTGCTCGGGTACGTCATCGCGTTCCACCTCGTCGTCTACGTGAACCAGAATCAGCCGGCGCCGGCCGCCGCGGCGGCGGGCGAGTCTGCGGCGGGGCTGCCGGCCGACCACCCGCCGGTCTCGGGCGAGGGCAGGGCGGACAGGCAGCAGTTCTTGGCCGAGGCGGAGAAGGCGGCGGACGCCGCGCGCCAGTCGCCCGACGACTTCGACGCGCAGCTCAAGGCCGGGGAGGGCTACTTCCGCGCGGGCAGCTTCGAGGACGCCATCGACTTCATGACGCGCGCCAACCGGCTGCGCCCCGACGACTACGGGACGGTCGTCCGGCTCGGCAACTTCTACTCCTCGGCCGGGCGCTTCGAGGACGCGGCGCGCTGGTACACGGCCGCGCTCTCGAAGCGCCCCGACGACTGCGACGCGCGCTCCGAGCTGGCGCTCACCTTCTTCCTGCGCAAGCCGAGCCAGCCCGAGAAGGCCATCGGCGAGCTGCGCCGCTGCCTCGACAAAGACCCGAACCACGTCCCGAGCCTGCACAACCTCGCGCTGATGCTGATGGAGACGAAGCAGTACGCCGAGTCCGAGGCCGCGCTCGCGCGGATCGAGAAGATCGACCCGACCTACGAAGACCTCCCGCGCCTGCGCGAGAGGCTCCGCACGGCGCGCGCCGGCTCGCAGCAGAAGTCGCCGACCGACTGACCATTTAAAGACGATGAGAACTGGACGACGCACACACCTTCTGTGGGCCGCGTTGTTTTCTGGCCTCTGTCTGATCACCGCCGCCGCGGCGCGCGCGCAGTCGCCGCCTCCCGCCGCCTCCTGCCAGCCGACCCCGACGCCCATCGCCGCCAAGCCCGCCGAGCCCGACGCGGACGCGGGCGGCATCCGCGTCTTCCTCTACGACGCCGACAAGAAGCCGCTCGCGCGTAAGCGCTTCTACCTGCTCCGCCGCAGCGCCTTCTCCGCGGGGATCGACTGGGCCTCGATGCCGCGGCGCGCGGACTTCCTACAGGGCGCGAGCCCGCAGCTCCGCGAATGGCTCGCGCGCCACGACTGCGACTCGCTCTACTGCCCCGAGTTCGAGGCGGAGTTCCCCGAGGCGGTCAAGACCGTCCCCGAGTTCAAGCGCGCCTACGACGACGGCCTGCGCAAGTACCGCAATGAGAAGCTGGCGCTGAAGTGGCTCGCCGTCAACTTCCCGCTCAGGAACGTGCGCTCCGAATACTTCCAACGTAAGCGGGCGTGGCTCGAACGCGCGGGACAGCAGGCGGGCAAGGTCGTCTCCTTCATGACGGACGAGAAGGGGCGCGCCATCTTCACGGGCTTCAAGGCGGGCGACTACTACCTCTCGAACCTCTTCCCGTTCGGCGAAGGCGGCCCCGTCTGGGACTGCAAGGTGACGACGCTCCCGCCGAACCCGAGGCAGATGTGGGCCGTCACCTACCTCCTCTCGCCGCCCGCCAAACAAACCGCACCCTCGCCATAGCGGGCAGTATCGCCCGGTACCGCGGGCGGGTCAGTCTCATTCCTCAAGGGCCGCCTGAGTCACACGCACCCACCCGCTACCGCGGGCGGTACTGACCGGGGTTCCCCCAAGAAGATTTCTGTTGTCATGCTTTCGGCGCTGTGCTACAAACCGCGGCAAGCTCTTCAACCGACGGATGAAGCGAAGAACACTGACGCTCGCGCTCCTGCTCACGGCGGCCATCGCCGGCGTCGTCTACGTGTCGTCATCCGTTTCGGCCGGGGCGCAGCGCAGGCGCGCCACGACGCGGCGCAGCGCGCCCGCGCCACGTGCCCGCGTCGATTACACCAACTTCACGCACTCGACGCCCGCGCACCGCAAAGACTCCTGCGCCTCTTGCCACCAGAGCCCGAGCGACAACTGGGCGCAGGCGCGCGAGCGCGACGCGGCCTTCCCGGACATCACAGACTACCCGGAGCACGCCTCCTGTCTGAACTGCCACCGGCAGCAGTTCTTCCGCGGCGCGCGCCCGGCGATCTGCACGGTCTGCCACACCGTCGTCTCGCCGCGCTCGGGCGCGCGCTTCCCGTTCGCCAACCCGGCCGAAGCCTTCGCGCGCTCCGAGAAGGGGCGGGCGAGCACGTCGGAGTTCGCCGTCATCTTCCCGCACGACGTTCATCAGGACGTGATGGCGCGCGCGCCTTCGTTAGACGAGAACCGCGTGCGCTTCGTCCGCGCCGCCTTCGCCCAGGAACAGCCCGTACCTTCGAAGCCGAACAGTTGCTCGGTCTGCCACGAGACTTACGTTAAGCCGGGACAGGCGGCGGCCACCCCCGCGCCAGCCGACGCGAATGCCGCGGCAGGCGTGCCGACGCTGCCGGCCGGGCTTTTGAAGACGACGCCCACGGGCCACGCGTCCTGCTTCAACTGCCACTGGCAGGACGGCGGCGAGAAGCCCCTCTCGACCGACTGCGCCGGCTGCCACAAGCTCCTGCCGCAGGGCTCGCCGCGCCCTGAGTTGAAGGGCAAGGACGCGGACACGCAGCTCGCCGCGCGCGCGGGCTTCACAGACCCCTTCATCGTCAGGAAACTCCTGCGCCGCGACTCGGTCATCTTCGCGCACGAGGAGGAGCGCCACCGCGAGATAGACTGCGCGACCTGCCACACGCGCATCCCGGCCTTGAGCACGCTCGACGAGACGACGCTGAAAGTCCCGATCCTCTCGTGCGGCGCCGGCTCCTCCTGCCACATCGGCGCGAAGCCGAAGAGGATTCTCAACGAGGAGGTGGACAAGAAGCTGGCCGACCCCAACTTCCAGTGTGTCAAATGCCACTTCAACCTCGGGCGCGAGAAGCCGCCCAGGTCGCACCTCGACGCGACCGGGAAGTAGTCAACGAGGGGAGGGAGCGAACGGGTTGTGAGAGCAGCGGAAGACGAGAGAAGGGAACGAACGGGCGCGACACGCACACGGCCGCGCGGCCGCCTGCGCGCCTTGACGGCCTGCGCCTTCGCGTCGCTGCTGCTGTTCGTCTTCGCCGCGTACAAACGCACGCCCGCGTCGCCCGCCAACGTCTTCGCCGCGCCCGCGGTTGCAATCGAGCCGCAGGGTGACGGCGCGAGCTTCTCGCACGCGTCGGAGCGGCACGCGTCGCTCGGGTGCGCCTCGTGCCACGAGCGGCCGGACAACTCCCCTACGCCGCGCTGGCCCGGACACAAGGCTTGCACAGACTGCCACGTCCAGCAGTTCGTGACGCAGGGCGGACAGCTCTGCCTCATCTGCCACGCGAACGTCGAGGGGAACAACCCGCCGCTCAAAGCCTTCCCCGGCCTCTCCGGCTTCAACATGCGCTTCGACCACGCGCGGCACTCGGAGGGCGGCGCGCGCCCCGCCGAAGGGTGTGCCTCGTGCCACCGCCCCGCGCGGCGCGGCGTCGCGCTCACCATCCCGGCCGGCGCCCCCGCGCACGAGAACTGCTACAGCTGCCACACGCCGCAGGCGCGCGGCTCGGCGGGCGACATCGCCTCCTGCGCGACCTGCCACACGCAGGGCGGCTACCGCCGCACGCCCTCGAACGCGCGCGCCTACTCGGTCAGCTTCAGCCACGCCACCCACGGCGCGCGGCAGGGGATGCGCTGCGACGACTGCCACCAGGTGCGGGCCGGCGCGGGGCAGGGCCGGCAGGTCGCCTCGCCGCAGCCGACGCAGCACTTCGGCTCGGCGCGCGCGCAGAGCTGCATGACCTGCCACAACAACCGGCGCGCCTTCGGCGGCGACGACTTCGCCGACTGCAAGCGCTGCCACAAGGGACAAACTTTCCGCTTCTGAAAGAAAAAATTGACAAGGCCGGGGGGCGCGTCTATAAAAGGCAGGGCCAGTCTCTCCCGCCGCGAAGCTCTTTTGACACCGAGGCAGACAGGGTTTTATCCCGAGGACAATCAGCCATGAAACTTCTCATCGCGTCGGCCGCGCTCGCCTGCTTTCTGTGCGTGCTGGGCTGCAACTCGAACGCGCTCCGTACGGGCGCGGCGTCGCTCGCGGCGCAGGGCGGACAGGTACCGAAAGACCAGTACGTGCTCTCGACCGACTCCAAGAAGGACAAGTCGAAGAGCCTCGCCGTCCCCTTCAGCCACGTCAACCACGCGACCAAGAACTACAGCCCCGACGGCACGAAGCCCGTCGGCTGCGTCGAGTGCCACCACACGGATCAGCCCGCCGCCGAAGCGGCCAAGCACCCGCCGCTCAAGTCCGCGCACCCGGCCGACCGCACCGTGACGCTCACGGCCGAGACCGCCAAAGACCCGAAGACGCCGGCGGTCGAGACCTGCCGCACCTGCCACGCGCAGGAGGGCGACAAGCCCAAAATCGGCGACGCCATCCCCCAGGTCACCTACGAGGGCGACACCGACCCGACCGTCCTCACCAACGAAGAGGCGTACCACCGCAACTGCAACGGCTGCCACGACCAGGCGGTCGAGATGCGAAAGCTCAAGACCGCGCCGACCACCAACGACTGCATCAAGTGCCACACCGGCGCCAAGTGAGCGCGCGGTCAAGTCGTGCAAAGACGCCCGCCCGAGTCGTGTGACTTCGGCGGGCGTTTCTGTGTATCATCGTCCGGCCAACAACTTCCGAAAACGGAGCCCTGACCGATGCACAAGCCCTTCATCCCGGCCCTTCTTCTGACCGCGGCGCTCCTGACTTCCTGCGGCGGCAACGCGCCGGCCCCGACCGCCGCGCGCAACTCGAACGCGGCGGCCGCCAACAACGCGCAGACGAGCATCCAGCACGGGACGAGCCCCTCGTCCAACCTCGGCGCCGCCGCCGCGCACGGCGGCGGCGCCGCCCCTCCGGCCGCCGACGCGGCGGCGGAGCGCGCTCTCGTGGACACCAAGGAACTCGACGCACGCATCAAGTCCGCGGGCGAGAAGGCCAGGGCGTCGAACGCCTCCGCCGCCGACAAGAAGGCGGCCGCCGACGCCTACCTCGCGCGCGGCAACGTCTACTGGAGCGGGGGCCAGCCGCGCCTCTACAAGTACGCGCTGGCCGACTTCAAGCAGGTGCTCAAGTACGACCCCTCCAACGCCGAGGCCAGGCAGAAGATCGACACCATCGTCGGCATCTACCAGGGCATGGGCCGCCCCGTCCCCGAGGTACCCGACGAGCAGTAAAAGAAGTAGGCGGTAGGCAGACGGCAGTAGGCAGTTAAGACAGCCTAAAGCAGACCACGTGAAAGCATCGGAGGCGGCGAGATGATGACTCGCCGCCTCCGATTCCTTTACGACCTGTTTTGTTAAATGCTTCCTGCCTTCAACTGCCTACTGCCGTCTGCCTACCGCCTACTTCTTTTCGTTACCCGATTTTGATGCCGATGGATTCGAGGAACTTGGTCGGGCGGTCGCCGCCGATCATGGCGAAGATGAAGTCGTTCGGGACGGTCGTCACGACCTCCTGCGTGCGGGCGTTCATCAGGACGACCTCGTCCTCGCGTATCTCCTTGATCGAAGTCCCGAAGAAGACTTTGATCTTGCCCTCGTCGATGCAGTCGTAGACCTGGAGCTTGTTGCCGAACTTGAGGTCGTTCTTCATGTCGCTGCGGATGACGAGCGTCACCTCGTTAATCTCGAAGTCGGGGCGGTAGTTTATTTTGTCGCCCCGCCGCGTCGCCACCAAATCCACGGCCGCCTCGACGGCCGAGTTGCCCGCGCCGACGACGATGATGCGCCTGCGCTTGTAGACTTCGGGGTCGGTCAGCTTGTACTTGACCTTGTCCTCCGTCCGGCCGTCGCGCGCCACCTTCAGCTCCTCGCCCGGCACCTTCAGCTTCATCGGCGTCCCGCGCAGGCCGAGCGCGAGGATGACGCGGCGCGCCTTGTAAGTCACCCTCTGCTTCTCGACGCCCCGCTCGGTCTGGACGACGAAGTAGTCGCCGTCCTCCGCGCGCTTCACGGACTTGCAACTCTCCTGCTCCGAGACGCGCACGCCCGACTGCTGCATCGCGCGCACCCAGTCGGCGAGGATGTCTTCGCGCTGCATCCCGGCGCCCGCGGGGCGGATGCCGCCCCGCGGCTCCATCGTCTCGGGCTTGAAGAAGACGTACTTGTTGGCCGGGTACGCTTCAATCGTCGCGAGCACCCTGTCCTGCTCGACGGCGGCGTAGGAGAGGCCGAGCCTCTGCGCGGTGATGGCGGCGGAGAGGCCGGCGGGGCCGACGCCCACGATGACGACCTCGACCTCGGCCTGCGGCTCGGGCGGCGCGAAGTTGCGCAGGTCGTCGTGGATGAACTTGACGCAGTCGGAGCCCTCGTTGGTCGCGTTCTTGATGAGCGGCGTGCCCGACACGTCGCCGACGATGTAGCAGCCGGGCACGTCGGTCATGAAGCGCGCGTCGCGGTTGGGCACCTTGCGCGGCGGAATCTTCTTCGTCGTGTTGACGACGATGCACGCCTTGGGGTTGACGGGGCACTCGACCTGGCAGGCCGTGTCCTCCATGCACTGGTCGCGCGCGACGGGCGTGGCGACGCCGTTGACGATGGCGAGCACGTCGTGCGGGCACGCGTCCACGCAGGCGTGGCAGCCGATGCAGCGCTCGGTGATGACGACCGGGTGCGGGTAAGAAGGGCCGTCCGGGTCGTACTGTTCGAGCTGCTCCGGCGTGAGCCTGATGCGGCCGTCGTCCTCCGCGGGCTGCGGCGGCAGGGGCTCTTCCAGCAGCAGCCGCGCGCGGCGCGAGTCGCGGAGCGCGAACAGGACGCCCAGCAGCAGGAGCAGCACCGTGACGGCGGCCCAGCCCCACCACGGCAGCCCGCCGAAGAAGCTCTTGCTCGGGTCGGCCGTGAAGAGGTTCACGGCCGCCAGCAGCGACAGCAGCGCGAGTATGACGAGTAGCTGTGATCTCTTCATGCTAACAACAGTAGGCGGTAGGCAGATGGCAGTAGGCAGTAGGCTCCGGTTTCGGACGTTGCAAGTTTAAATCGAAGATTCCGACGACAGGGCTTTGTACTGCCTACTGCCATCTGCCTACCGCCTACCCCTCTCAATTCGTCGTCAAGTTCGGTGACGCGGCCGTCAGGTCGTTCAGGAGCGCGCGGCCCCACTCGCGCCGCGCCTGCGGGTGCTGGACGTGGCAGGAGATGCAGTTCGGCCTGTCGGCCGCGAGCACCCGCTCGAACTTGCCGCCGCGGTCGCCGTTGTGGCAGTTGGCGCAGGTCTGGCGCGGCGTCTCGCGGTCGAGTGGGCTGAAGGAGTTGTGGCAGGAGGAGCAGGACAGCTCGCCGTCCTTGTTGCCGGGCAGTCCGCCGACGGCCTTGACGCGGTGGATGTGCAGCGCGTGGAATTCGGCGCTGCGGCGCAGGTCGTCGGGGTCTCGGTTCTCGGAGCCCGGCCCGACGAGGAGCGAGCCGCGCACGGTCTGCACGAGCTTCCGCAACGCGGCCGACTTCTGCGCCCACTCCTCGTCGGCCAGGCCCATCCAGCTCCATTTCCCGTCCACGACCGGGTAGCCGTACGTGCCGCCGTGCGGCGTGTGCACCGCGCGGCCGTTATAAGTCTTCTTATTCGAGTCGCTGTGGCAGGCCGTGCAGGTCTGGAGGCTCGCGACGTTGGGGCGGAACTCCGTGCCCTGGTGCTCGACGTGGCAGTCGTTGCAGCCGATGCCGGCGCGCGCGTGCGGCTCGGTGACGGTCGCCTTGAAGCCCGGGGCCTGGTGACAGGAGGCGCAGTTCGTCTCGATCTTCGAAGATAGGGAGTGGCAGGTCGTGCAACTGCCCGCGTTGGGGCGGAGGGCAATCGGGGGCTGCGAGTGGATCGTCTGGGAGGCGTGCGCGGCCGAGACGGGCGCGGGCGCGTAGGCTTCGGCGTAGACGTAGGCCGCGACCGCCGAGAGCGCGAGGACTACGCCCGCGCCCCAGACGAAGACCGCGAGGGGCCAGGGGCGGACGAGGTCGCGCGTCGGCGTCCAGTTGAAGCGCGCCTTGCCGAGCACGCGCATGGGTTTTTGCGGGCGCAGGGGCGAGACGCGCTGCATCTTGCCGGCCTCGCGCTTGCGCTTCTCCCAGAAGACGTTGAGCGCCTGCGAAAGCTCCGACGTGCCGCTCGGCCTTTTCTTGAAAGGCGTCGGGCCGGTCGGCGTCTCGACGCGGTACATGGAGTCCGAGACGTTGGTCGTAACTTCGAGCGTGACGGTGAGCCGCAGCGCGTCGCCGGCGCGCGCCACGTCGAGGAAGAAGGGGCCGATCTGCACGACGTCGCCGTCGGCGAGCACCTCGCCCGACTCGGTCGCGACGACGCGGCCGTTGAGGGTCGTCCCGCTGGAGCTGCTGAAGTTGTAGAGGTAGTAGAGCCCGCCCGACATCGTGACGCCGGCGTGCAGGCGCGAGACCGACGGGTGGTTGAGCACCACCTCGCAGCTCGGCAGGCGCCCGATCTTCAGGCCGTCGGTGACGAGCGTCACCGGGTCTACTTCCAGGTCGTCGCGCTCGATGATGAAGGTGCTGTCCTGTGTCTGCATAGGTGATTTGAAATTTCAAATCTGAAATTTGAAATCGTTCATCGGACTGCGAAGAGAACCACCTGAAGGACGTGGATCATCATCAGCGCGAGCATCAGCGAGGTCGCGACGACGTGCGGCGCGAGCCAGAGCTTGAGCAGTTGGTGCAGGTAGATGAGCGAGTCCACGCGTCGGAGCGTGACGGTCGCCTCGACGGCTTCGAGGAGGAGCTGGCGCGACTCGGAATCGAGGCTGCGCGCCTCGGCCTCGTAGGTCTCGCGCGCCGCGGCGAGCAGCGCCGTCAGCTCCTCGCGCTTGAGGTACTGGCGCAGGAGGTAGCCGAAGGAGAAGACGCGGCCGCGCACCTTCTTCTTGATGAAGTCGCGCAGGGATTCGCTGCTGCGCTGGCCGATCTCGGCGAGCGTCTCGCCCAGCTCCTCGCGGCGCGCGCGCAGGTCTTCGACGAGCAGAGGCTCGCCCTCGATGCTCGTCATGATGCGCGGCGCGACGAGGTAGACGAGGGTACCGAAGAGGCCCGTGACGATGACCGCGTCGAACGTGACCATCAGGAGCGAGGTGAGCAGGCCGCCCGTCGTCTTCCCGCCGTGGAGCAGCAACGCCAGGCCGGCGGCGACGCCGAGGTAGACGTGCATCAGCATCCAGTAGCGCAACGCGCCCGCGCGCCTGCGGTAGACCTGCCGCCGCAGCGGGTAGGTCATCACGGCCGCGATGCCGACGAGCCCGACGATGCCTGTTATCCATCTTACCGTCAGCCAGGTGCCCGCGAGCCGCGTGTCGATGCCGAAGCGTTCGAGCGCCCAGACGACGGCGCCGGTTAAGGCCAGGATGAGCAGCACGCCCGCGACGTGCCAGAGCGTGGCGAGGGGGTCGCGCCGGTGTATGTTGCGGCCGATGGCGTGCGTCTGGTCGCGGAAGACGAGGCCGATGCGCCCGTTGACCTCCGAGAAATACTCGCGCGGGTTGACGCGCACGAGCGCGCCGGTCGGGCAGTTCTCCTGGCAGGAGAAGGCTTGCGACTTCGCGCCCGGCGGGTTGAGTTTGGTGCCCGCGCAGAGGTTGCACTTGGTGGCGAGCAGGTTCTCGGTCGCCGTCACCGGCTGCGGCGGCGTCTCGGGCGCGAGGCTCAGCCAGCCTTTAAGTCTCCCGGCGAGCGTCGGAGGCTGTACCTTCTCCGGCCGGCTCGGGATCATCGTGATGGCGTTGTAGGGGCACTGCGTGGCGCAGTCGCCGCAGCCGATGCAGGTCTTGGGGTCGATGTCGATCTGGCCGTTGGCGAAGCGGCCGATGGCGCCCGTCGGGCAGCCGGTCAGGCACTCGGGGTCTTGGCAGTGCATGCAGACCGAGGGCACGAGCACCTTCTCGCCCGAGACGCCGCCGTAGTCCTTCGGCCGCCCGATGTGGATGCCGCGGCGCAGCAGGCGCGACTGGCCGTGCACCTGGTGGCAGGCCATCGAGCAGTTGCCGCAGCGCACGCACTTGTCCATGTCCATCACGAGCAGGTTCGTGCCGTCCACGACGCCGGTCGCGATCTCGCGCTCGGTGGCGGCGACGAGCGGCTTGTTGAGCCGCGAGGTGACGGTCACGTCGTCGTCGGCGAGCGAGAAGCCCGAGAAGGTGCGCAGCACCGTGTCGCGCAACTGCGGGTCTGCGACGAGCGGCGGCATGGCGATTTCGAGCACCTCCGTGCGCTGCAAGACGATGGCCGTATAGGCCCAGCGCACTTCGCGCCCGACGCCTTCGAGCCCGAGGCAGTTGCCGGCGCCGAGAAAGTCAACGCCCACGTCATCCGTCAGGCCCTCGACCGTCAGCTCGCCGACCGCGCCGCCGTAGCCGAGGCCGCGCACGCGCCGCACCCAGCCGTTCTTGACGAAGAAGACGCGGTCGATGGAGTCGCCCTCGCGGAAGAGGACGTGGTGCTTGGCGTAGACCATGAAGCGCGCCGACTTGCCGAGCTTGTCGAGAACCTGCGGCGGGAAATCCTCGCCCGCCGACTGGCCGATGTCGATGAGCGTGCGGCTCAGGCCGTGCTTGCGGTAGTTGGCGTCGAGCATCTGCCCGAACTTCGGGAGCTTGCGCAGGAGGCGCAGGGCCGGCCGCGTCACTTCGAGCACGCGCGCCTTCGCCCCCGTGGGGACGCGGATGGTCGCGTTGCGCGGCACGCCCGCGAGGATGGACATCTCGCCGAAGCTGACGCCGGGCGGGATGCTGCCGACCTTCTTGTCCGCCCCCGTCTCGCGGTCGCGGACGAAGACATCCAAATTACCTTCGACCGTGATGTAGAAGGTGTTGCCGCCCCAGTCGCCCTCGCGGATGACCTCCTCGCCCGAGTCGAACTCGTAGAGGTGGATGTACGGGCCGACCTTCTTGCCCTGGTAGTTGCGGCCGTAGGCGATGACTTCGAGGTCAAGCTCGTGCCGGAAGTGTCCGTCGTGACGTTCGAGCAGGTCTGAGATGATGTCAACGCCGCGGATGGCTTCGAGGACGGTCTGGTGCTTCGTAATCTGTTTGGGCATGGGCCTCAAAAAAAGGCGTCTGAAAAGAATGCTCCGGGAATGAAGGCGTAACCGAAAAGAGTCGGCATTATAGCACCGGGCGGCCGTGTGAAAAGAAACAAAAAGCCGTGAACCGTCAACCGTCAACCGTGACAAGATTAAAACCCGTTCTTCTCTTGTCACGGTTTACGGTTCACGGTTTACGCTCCTATTTTTTGGAACCCCCCGGCCGGGCGCGGCGTGTAAGTGGGCGTGCCGGCACGGGGGGAGTGTATAATTCCGGCACGTCCCCCGGCCGGCGCGAGAGCGTCAAGAGTCGCTCCGGCGCGTTCCCTGAATCTGAAAGGTCAGAGCCCCACTTTCCCGGATGAGCGCGATCTCCTCAACGGACGAGCTTCTTTTCTCCGTCGCTTCGGCGGGGGCGCCCGTCCGCGCGGAGGAGGCGGTCGGCGAGATGACCGACCACCGCCTGCTCGAAGCGACGAAGACGGGCGACGACGCGGCCTTCGCGGAGATCGTGCGGCGCTACCGCAACCAGATCACGAACTACGTCTACCGGATGACGAACGACTACGACCTCGCGGTCGATCTGGCGCAGGAGACGTTCATGCGGGTCTACGCGGCGGCCGAGCGCTACCAGACGAGCTACGCGTTCTCGACCTACATCTACCGCATCGCCACGAACCTGGCGATCTCGGAGCTGCGCCGCCGCAAGCGCCGCCGGCTGGTCTCGCTCTCCTCCTTCTTCGGCGAGCGCGAGTCGCCGAACGACTCCTGCGAGCTGGACATGCCCGACAAGGGGCCGCTCCAGGACGTGACCGTGGTCGAGGACGAGAGGCGGGCGGCCGTGGCGCGGGCCATTGCGACGCTGCCGGAAAAGTACCGCGCGCCGCTCGTGCTCCGCGACGTGGAGGAGCGCAGCTACGAAGAGATCGCGTGCATCCTCAGCATGAACGAGGGCACCGTCAAGTCGCGCATCAACCGCGCACGGGGTTTCCTGCGCGACAAGTTGCAGGCGTACCTGTAAGGAAGTGTTTTTATGTCCGAGTGCAAAGCATACCGTCGGGAGATTGAAGAGGCCGCGGACGGGGGCGGGTTGAGTCCCGGCGCCCGCGCACACCTCGCCCTGTGCCGCGCGTGCGGGGACGAGGCGCGCGGGCGCGAGTCTCTGCGCGCGCTCGTCGGCGGCCTGGGCAAGGTCGAGGCGCCCGCGGACTTCGAGTTCCGCCTGCGCGCGCGGATGGCCGCGTCGAAGTCGAACGGGGGAGGGCGCTTTGGTGGGCGCTGGCTCTACGGCTTCGCGCCGGTCGCCGTCGCCGCCTGTTTCGTCGTCATCTCCGCGACGCTCTACTTCAGGCAGGCGGCGCGGACTGCCCCCGCGCCCGTCGTCGCCGCCGCCACGGTGCGCAATGCCGAGTCCGGCCGCGCCCCTTCCGGCAATCAAGAGCAGAACAGCCGCGAGTCAAAAGCCGCGAATGAAAAGGTTGACCGTGAGGTTACGGCAAGCCTTGCTCCGCCTCATATTCAAAAGGCCGTGCACAGGGTGAGCGTGCGCGCCGTGCAGGCGCGCGAGGTCGCGTCGAAGGGCGAGAGGCGCGCGGACGTTGCGCAGAACACGGCCGTCTTCAGCTATACGGGGGCGCAGGTTATTCACTCGATCCCCGTGAAGGCTTCCGCCGAGCCTCTGCGTGTGATTCTCAGGGACGAGAGCGGCGCCGAGCGCGTCGTGCCGATGCGCTCGGTCAGCTTCGGCTCGCAGGATTTTCTCTCGCGCGGCGCGGCGCCAAAGCCGTCCGCGGTCACAGAGGTCGGAGGTGTCTGGTAGTAGCCCGATGATTTCCCCGGACTACATTCGAAGCGTCTTGTCACGCGCGCGCGACACGGGCGGCGGGCTCTCGCTCGCCTGCCTGTTCCTGCTCTGTCCCGCCGCCGCGCTCGCGCGGCAGGCGACGACGCCCGCGCCACAGGCGCCCCCGGCCGCCGTCATCCCGGCCGAGCCCGCGGCGCAGACCAGCCCCAAGGCCCCCGCGCGCGCCGAAGACCGGACGCCCCGCGCCCCGCGCCCCGCGCCCGCCCCGCCCGCGCTGGCCCCTTCCGCTCCGACGCCCGCCGCGCGCGTGCAGCCGCCGCGCAGGGCACCGCTCCCGCCGCAGGCGGCCGTCCCGCCGCGCGAGGTCGTCACGGTCATCCACCGCCTGAGCGGCTGGAAGCTCCTGGCGTGGCTGGCGACGAGCGGGCCGTCCGCGGTCGTGCTCGACGAGCTGCCCTCGCCCTCGGACGCGCACACGAACATCGTCGCCGGCTACGTCTACGAAGACGGCCGCAGCGTCGTCGCGCGGCTCCCGCAGGCGGAGGTCGAGCTGGAATCCTTCGACACGCCGCAGCCGCCGCCCTCCTTCTTCCCACAGGCCGGCAACCAGGTGAAGCCCGAGCCCGAGTACACGCTCGTGACCTCGGACGGGAGGCGCTTCGAGGCGAAGTTCGTCGGGCTCGACTCCTCGACGGGGCTCACGATGCTCGAAGCCAGCGAGCCCCTGCTCGCGGGCGCGCCCGCGGGCGACGCGGGCGACACGGACGACCCGACCGTCGGGCAGCGCGTGCGCCTCTACGCGCCCATCCCGGCCGAAGCGCCGCCACGGCCCGCCGCCCTGCCGGCGCCGCCCGCGCCGCCGCGTTCGAACTACATCTACCTCAGCATCGACCAGAAGGAGGGGCGCCTGACGCGCCTCGTCCGTGCGCCCTCGGGAAACCTTTCGAGCGTCGTGGTGAGCGCCAACGTCTCGCCCGAGTGGGTCGGCGCGGTCGCGGCCAACGAGCTGGGCGAGGTCGTCGGCATCGTCTCGCAGAGCCGCGACGGCGAGACGCGCGTCCTGCCCGTGACGACCGTCCGCGAAGCCTGCGAGCGCGTGTTGAAGCTTCGCGGCACGGTGCCGCAGCCCTGGCTCGGCGTGCGCGGCAACGCCGTCGCGCAGGCCCCGCTCCAAACGCTGGTCGAGAACGGCTGGAAGCCCGAGGTCGCGCGCACGCTCATCGCGAAGCGGCAGGGCGTCTACCTGACCTCGGTCGCACCGAAGACTCCGGCCGCGCTCGCGGGGCTCAAGGCGGGCGACCTCATCGAGAGCGTCGGCCCGCGCGTCGTGCGCAGCGTCGATGACCTCTCGATGACCTTGAAGGAGGCGGGCGTCGGCTCCGTGGTTGACTTGACCGTCTGGCGCGCGCTGTCGCCCGGGCCGCTCAAGCTCTCGGTCGAGCTGAAGGGCGCGAAGAACCCCGCGTTCGCCACGGCCGAGGCGGAGCAGCGCGCGGTCTCGGCGCGCGTCACGGCCCTGCGGGTCGAGGTGAGCGAGCTTCAGGCGGAGTTGGCAGGTCTGAGGGATTACGTGGCTTCGCCGGAGCTGACGGCCCGGGCCGCGCGCATCCGTGCGCGTCTGGATGAGCTGCGGCCGGAGTTGAGGCGCGACTGGGAGTTGATGCAAGCGGCCGAGGGGCGGGCCGCCGCCGCCCGCACCTTCAGCGTCGGAGGGGCGCAGACCCTGAGCATGGAAGAGGACGTGACGGGGCGTCTGAAGACGTACGGCCTCCACGTCGTCGGGCTGACGCGGACGAGCGCCGCGGCGCTCGGCGCGGAGGGCGGCCTGCTGGTGGTCGCCGTCCAGCCCGAGAGCCCTGCGGCCGCGTCGGGGCTGCTCCCCTGGGACGTGATCGAGACGGTCAACGGCTCGCCCGTCGAGCGCTTCGAGCCGCGCCGCCTGGCCTCCGACCCCGAGGCGAAGCCCGCCGTCTTCGGCCTCGTCCGGGGCGGCAAGCGGCTGAGCGTCAACTTCCCGCCCGCGCCGGCCCCCGAACGGCAACGTTAGTTTTCCAAACCCGCCCGCATCTGTGCTACTCTTGTCCCGCCGCTCGTTCAATAAAAACAGGGAAGCTCTCAAACAGCCATGCTGCAAGAGGCCGTCGAGTTCTACCACCAACTCCTCCAGGAGGGCGAGGTCGCGGAGTCCTCGCGCCGGATGCTCGACGAGGGGCTGGAGCGCGCCCGGCTCATCTTCGGCGGCCGGCGCCTGTCGCCCTACCTGCGCCCGCACTTCGTGACCGAATCGGACTTCGCGCGCGTCACGCGCATCTGCGAGACGGTCTGGTCGGCCATCCAGAAGGTGAAGGACGCGGCCGTCGAGGACGAGAAGATCGTGGAGGAGCTGGGCGTCACCGACATCGAGCGCGAACTGGTGCGCATCGACCCCGGCTACAAGGCCGTCTCGCCCACCGCGCGGCTCGACTCCTTCTTAACGACGGACGCCTACAGCTTCGTCGAGCTGAACGGCGAGAGCCCGGCCGGCATCGCCTACGCCGACGCGGCCTACGAAATCTTCTCAAGCCTGCCCGTCATGCGCCGCTTCGCCGAGCGCTACACGCTCCGCACCTTCAACGGCCGGCCGCTGCTGCTGGAAACACTGCTCGAAGCCTACCGCGAGTTCGCGGGCGCCGCGGCGAAAGAGAAACCCTCCATCGCCATCGTTGACCTCAAAGGGCTCCCGACGCAGAAGGAGTTCGAGCTGTTCAAGGAATACTTCGAGTCCGAAGGCCACCCGTCGGCCATCTGCTCTCCCGACGAGCTTGAATTCTCGGGCGGGCGCCTGCGCTGCGGAGAGTTCGAGATCGACATCGTCTACAAGCGTCTGCTTGTCAACGAGTACCTGCCCATCATGCAAGCGCAGCCGGCGCTCCTGGAAGCCTACCGCGCGGGCGCCGTCTGCCTCGTCAACAACTTCCGCTCGAAGATGATTCATAAGAAGGCGCTCTTCGCCGTGCTGACCGACGAGCGTTACTCGCGCCTCTTCACGGACGAGGAACTGGACACAATCCGCCGCCACGTCCCCTGGACGCGCAAGGTGCGCGAGGGCCGGACGGAGAAGGACGGCGCGGGCGTAGACCTGCTCGAGTACGTCCGCCGCAACAGCGGGAGGCTGGTGCTGAAGCCGAACGACGACTACGGCGGCCACGGCATCTACATCGGCTGGAACTCAAGTGAAGCGGAGTGGGAGGAGGCTTTGCAGGCGGCGCTCACGGACGGCGACTACCTCGTGCAGGAGCGCGTCCCGACGGCGCGCGAGACCTTCCCGGCGCTGGCCGAGGACGGCTCGGTCGTCTACGCCGAGCAGCTCGTAGACCTCGACCCGCTGCTCTTCAACGGCCGGGTCGGCTCGGCCTTCACGCGGCTCTCTTCGACCGAGCTGGCGAACGTCTCTTCGGGCGGCGGGATGGTGCCGACCTTCATCATCGACCGGAGAGCTTAGGAGTCAAACGAACGATGAACTTCGTCAACAGCCAGGAGCCGTTCGAGGAGCGGCGGCGCTTCGAGCGCTCGCGGCTCATCATCGACGTGTACTACAACGGCGCCGACCTGACGGGCGTCGCCAGCTCGCAAGACATCAGCCCGGGCGGCCTCTACATGAACACGCAGGCCGAGCTGCCCGAGGGCTCCCTGCTCACGCTGCGCCTGCCGCTCGCCGGGCGCGACGTGGTCTGCAACGGCGAGGTCGTCTACAGCAACCCCGGCCGCGGCGTGGGCGTGACCTTCCAGGGGCTCTCGGACGAAGACCGCGCGCACCTTGAGGCGGCACTTAAGAGCCAGTAGCCGCGCTCCCGACGCGCGGGCCGAGGAGAACTTCCTGATGGCGGACGAACGGTACACACTGGGGATCGAGGAGGAGTTCCAGATCGTTGACCCGCAGACGCGGGAGCTGCGCTCGCGCGTCGCGGAGATGCTCGAAGAGGGCAAGATGATGCTCGGCGAGCAGGTCAAGCCCGAGATGATCCAGGCGCAGATCGAGGTCGGTACCGGCATCTGCCGCAACATCCAGGAGGCGCGCCAAGACATCACGCGCCTGCGCTCCATCGTCTCCGGGCTCGCGCGCAAGCAGGGGCTGCGCATCGTCGCCTCCTCGACCCACCCCATCTCGCAGTGGACGGCGCAGGACATCTACGACGACCCGCACTACAAGCTCCTCATCGAGGAGTTGCAGATGGTCGCGCGCTCCCTGCTCATCTTCGGCATGCACGTCCACGTCGGCATCCCCGACCGCGACCGGCAGATTCACATCATGAACGCGGCGCGCTACTTCCTGCCGCACGTCCTCGCGCTCTCGACCTCCTCGCCCTACTGGCTCGGCATCGACACGGGGCTCAAGTCCTACCGCTGCGAGGTCTTCAAGAAGTTCCCGCGCACGGACATCCCCGACCACTTCGACACGTACGCGTCCTACGAGCGCTACGTCAAGTTCCTGCTCGACACCAACAGCATCAGCGGCCCGAAGAAAATCTGGTGGGACGTGCGCCCGCACCCGTTCTTCCCGACGCTCGAGTTCCGCATCTGCGACATCCCGACGCGCGTGGACGACACGGTCGCCATCACCGCGCTCTTCCAGGCCATCGTCGCGCGGCTCGACAAGCTGATCGAGAAGAACCTCGGCTTCCGCCTCTACCGCCGCATGCTCATCCAGGAGAACAAGTGGCGCGCGGTGCGGTACGGGCTCGACGGCAAGCTCCTCGACCTCGGCAAGCAGAAGGAGGTGCCCGCGCGCGACCTCATCCGCGAGCTGCTGGACTTCGTAGACCCCGTGCTCGACGAGCTTGAGTCGCGCAAGGAGGTCGAACACATCCACACCATCCTCGAACGCGGCACCTCGGCCGACGAACAGCGCCGCGTCTTCGAAGAGACGGGCGACCTCAAGTCGGTCGTTGACCGCCTGATGGAACTCACCATCGAGAACGTCCCCGACGAGTGGAAGGACTAGGCGGACGAAAGATTAACCACAGAGACACAGAGAGACGGCCTGTTGAGGATTACTCAACAGGCCGTCTCTCTGTGTCCCCGCGGTTAACTCTTCTCAGCTCGCGCGGCGGTTGTGTTCGAGCGCGAGGATCATAAAGTTTTCGAAGAGCAGGCGGCCGTCGCGCGACTCGTTGGGGTGCGCCCACATCGTGCGCGCGCTCGCCTCCTCGCGCAGCAGCCGCTTGCGCTCCTCGGGCGCGAGGTTCGGGTTGACGCGCTGGAGGTTCCTGGTCAAGTCCTGAAAGGATTTTTCGAGGTGGAACTGCACGGTGTAGATGAGCTGCCCCGAAGTGCGCTTGACCATCATCTGGTTGCGGCAGAGGTACGAGGTCGCCAGGAGCTGGAAGCCTTCGGGCAGGCGCGGGAGCTGGAGGCCGTGGTTCTGCCAGACGCGCAGGATGCGGCCCTCGGTCGTGTAGTCCTGCCAGACGCCGGCCTCGCGCTCGTGGATGCCCTGGAAGATGGGGTCGTCGGGCTCGGTGATGCGGATGAAGCGGTACTGGTACTCGAAGCTGCGCCCCTCGCGCTGCGCGCCCGGCTCCTTGTCGTCGAGCGTGACGCAGGGCACGCCGAAGCAGAGGCCGACGAGCTGGTGGCCGCCGCAGATGCCCAAGATCGGCGTCGTCGTCCGCACCGCCCACGCGCCGAAGCGCCGGAGCACCTCGGGGTTGTAGTAGTCGAAGTCCGACAGCGTCCCGCTCAGCACGACGGCCTCGGGCCGGAACTCTTCCGCGGCCTCGACCGCCTCGGAGAGGTGCGCGACTTTGACCTCGGGCTCCTCGACCAGCCGCGTGATGTTGTTGACGATGTTGTCGAGGGCGAGCCCGGAGATGTAGCGCTCGCGCTCCAGCTTCGCGGCGGCGGAGTCGCCCCACTCGCGGCGCGCCGTCTCCGACAGGTCGGACTCGTCGCGCAGGAGGTCGTTGACGACGAGGACGCGGATGCTCTTAATCCGCTTCTCGAACGGCTCGTACGGGCAGAAGGGGCGCTGGCTGTAGGGGAAGGGGAGCGCGTCGAGCTGCTCGTCCGGTACGTGCTGGCTAGTCTGTGAAGTCATCTGGAAAAAGTCTCAAACCCCCTTGTCGGTCTCTTTAGATGCGCGGCGTGCGCTGTTTGGTGTTCTGGTTGAAGGCGGGGACGGCCGTGCCCGCGCCCGCCTCTTCGATCTCGCGCCTGACCTCTTTGAGGGCCGCCGAGCGCACGCGCGCGCGGAAGGAGGGCGCGCGCCCCTCGGTCAGGTGGTCGGCCAGAAGCAGCGTCCGCTGCCAGGCCGACTCAAGCTCGTCCGCGAGCCTTGAGATTTTGGTGATGTCGTACGGCACGGCGACGCGCGTCAGCCCCGCGCGGGCGAAGACCGAGAGGTAGCGCGCCGTGGCGAAGTCGGGGCACGAGACGCGGCGGCGGCCGACCTTCAGCTCGATGCCGAGGAGCGTGTGCTGCACCTCGACCGCGGCGTTCTTCGCGGCCGCGGGCACGGCATGGGCGCGCGTGCGCAGAGGCAGGATGCGCTCGCGGTAGACGCGCGGCGGCCACTCCTCGCCGAGCCGTTCGCGGACTTCTCCGACCAGCGCCTCGACCGAGCCGGGGCGCGGCGCGGCGGCGGCGCCCGCTTCGGTCGCCGGGAAAGGTTGTGCGGTCTCGGCCGCGGCCCTCATTCTGATAGTGCTCGCGTGCAAAAACAAAAACCCCGAAGGGGCGGCCCGCGCGACCCGGGCCGCCCCTTCGGGGCCGACGGCTACGGGGTCAGCGCAAGGACGAGATGACGCTCCACTGCGCGGCGCGGAAGGCGTTGATGACGCCGTCGGGGAAGAGCCCGAGGTAGAGCACGCCGCCGACGGTCAGCACCAGCGCCACGGCCAAGCTCGCCGGTATGCGCGGCGAGTGCCACTCGGTCGTGCGCTCACGGAAGAACATCACGACGACCAGGCGCAGGTAATAGTATACAGAAATCGCCGTGTTTAGCACGCCGATGATGACGAGCCAGAGGTACCCTTCGGACAGCGCCGCGCTGAAGACCACCACCTTGCCCATGAACCCGGCCGTCAGAGGCACGCCCAGCAGGCTCAGAAGGAAGAGCGAGAGCGTCAGCGAGAGCGCCGGCGACTGGAAGCCGATGCCGCGGTAGTCCTCCACGTCGGTGCGCCGGTCGCCGCTGCGCGCGATGAGCGTGACGACGGCGAAGGCGCCGAGGTTCATCACGGCGTAGACGAGCAGGTAGAAGACGACCGCCGCCACCGCGCCGTCGCGCCGCGTGGTGTCAACGGCCGCGCCCGCCGCCACGAACCCGGTGAGCGCGTAGCCCGCGTGCGCGATGGACGAGTAGGCCAGCATCCGCTTGACGTTCGTCTGCACGAGCGCGACGACGTTCCCGACGCTCATCGTCAAGATCGCCAGCAGCCACAGGGCGTCGAGCCAAGCCGAATGGAGCTGCGCGCCGGTGGCGGACTTCGCCGTCGCCGCGGCCGCGACCAGCGGGAAGGCGAAGAGGAAGACGCGCATGAAGGCGGCGAAGCCCGCGGCCTTCGGCCCGGCGGCCATGAAGGCGGTGACGGGCGTCGGCGCGCCCTCGTACACGTCGGGCGTCCAGACGTGGAAGGGCGCGAGCGCGACCTTGAAGCCGAACCCGATTAGAAGCATCGCCGCGCCCGCGAACAGCAGCGGCGGGTAGAGGCTGTCGTTGATGCGCTCGGCGATGACGGAGAGGTTGGTCGTGCCGGCCATCACGCCGCCCGGGATGGCCTTCGCCGTCGCGCCGTAGACGAGCGCGATGCCGAAGAGCAGGAAGGCCGAAGAGAACGAGCCGAGGATGAAATATTTCAGCGACGACTCGTTCGAGCGCACGTCCGAGCGGCGGAAGCCCGCCATGACGTAGGTCGCGATGGAGAGGATTTCCAGCCCGAGGAAGATCATCACGAGGTCGTTGCCGGCCGCCATCAGCATCATGCCGACCGTGGCGAAGAGCAGGAGCGTGTGGAACTCGCCCGCGGGCAGCCCCTCCCACTCGACCCAGATCATCGAGACGAGCACCGTCAGCGCGGCGACGACGACGAAGACCAGCGTGAAGGAGAGCCGCAGAGGGTCGAGGGCGATCATGCCGCCCCAGGGCTGTGCCGTCGGCTGCACCGCCCCGGCGTCGCCCCACAGCCAGACGGTGGCCGCGGCCGCGCCCGCCAGCCCGGCCAGCGAGAGCGCGCCCGTCACCCAGCGCTGCGCCTTCCGGCGCGTGAAGGCGTCCACCAGCATGACGACGACGCCCGCGACGGCGAGGATCAGCTCGGGCGTCAGAATCCCGAAGTCAACGTCGGGCGCGGACGGTTTGATGACTGCTAAGGTCAGGTTCATCGTGTCCAACTCTCGTTCTTATCTGCCCCCGGCCCCGGCGGCGGGGCGCGCGGCGAGGAGCGCGTTGACGCGCTCGCGCACCAGCTGTTTGTAGACGGTGATGTCCTGCGGCATCCCCTGCTGCGCCTTGCCGCTCGGGCGCCCCTCGGCGTCGAAGAAGACGACGACGGGGACGCGGTTGCCGGTCTTCTCGTACTGCGCGAGGGCCACGCCGCCGGGGTCGCGCAGGACGGGGACGGTAATCCTTCGCTCCTTGACGTAGTAGCGCAGGACGTTGTTCGAAACCTCCTTCGGGCTCTCGACGCTGACCCAGAGGAAGCGGACGGGCTTACCCGTGTACTCGACCTTCAACTCCTCGATAGCCATGTGCTCGTAGAAGCAGGGCACGCACGACGTGGAGCCGAACGAGACGACGAGCACGTCGCCCTTCATCTCCGCCGTGTCGTAGAACTTCCCGTCCAAGCCCTTGAGCCGGAAGCCGTCGCCGTTCGCCGCGGGCGCCGCCGTCCCCTGCGCCCGCGCGCCGGCGGCGGCGAGCAGAAGCAGAAGCGGAAGCGCGAAAGCTGTTCGACCGTGAAGCCGCATCATTCTTACTTCGTCGCCTCCCGCGCCTCGGCGTGGAAGACGCCCTGCGAGCCGGCGGCGACGACGCGCGCGCGCACGTACTCGACGCTCGCGCGCGCCCGCGCGAGGAACGGCCGCGGGTAGGCGCCCATGTAGAGCATCAGCACGAGCAGCGGCGCGAGCAGCCCGACCTCGCGCCAGTTCAAATCAGACAGCCGCCGGTTCGCCGGGTTGGTCACGCGCCCGAAGAGCACGCGCTGCAACATCCAGAGCATGTAGACCGCCGCCCAGATGACGCCCGTCGCCGCCAGCATCGTCACCAGCCAGCTCCTCGTCACGTTGTGCACCGCCGGGTCTGAATTCCAGAAGCCGAACATGATGAGGAACTCACCCACGAACCCGTTCAAAAGCGGCAGCCCCACCGACGAGAGCGACGTGAAGACGAAGAGCGTCGCGAAGAGCGGCATCGGCTTCGACAAGCCCCCGAACTCCGAGATCATGCGCGTGTGCCGCCGCTCGTAGATCATGCCGACCAAAAGGAAGAGCGCGCCGGTCGAGACGCCGTGGTTGAGCATCTGGTAGAGCGCGCCCTGCATGCCCCACTCGGTGAAGCTGAACATGCCGAGCACGACGAAGCCCATGTGGCTCACCGAGGAGTAGGCGACGAGCCGCTTCACGTCCGGCTGCACCATCGCCACCAGCGCGCCGTAGATGATGCCGATGACGGCGAGCACGATGAAGAAGGGCGCCGCCTTACGCGACATCTCCGGGAAGAGCGTGAAGTTGAAGCGCATCAACCCGTACGTCCCCATCTTCAAAAGCACCCCGGCGAGGATGACCGAGCCGGCCGTCGGCGCCTCGGTGTGCGCGTCGGGCAGCCACGTGTGGACGGGCCACAGCGGTATCTTGACGCTGAAGGCGGCCGCGAAGAGCGCGAAGAGGACGAACTGCTCGCGCGTGGCGACGCCGCCGACGGTCAGCGAAATCTTGCCCTGCTGGATGGCGTCGTGCAGCAGCACGTAGTCGAACGTGCCCCCGTTCACGCCGGGGATTTGGGAGTAGAGGTACCAGAGCCAGATGATGCCCGCGAGCATCAGCAGGCTCCCGAGCGCCGTGTAGATGAAGAACTTGACCGCCGCGTAGAGCCGGCGCTCGCCGCCCCACGCGCCGATGAGGAAGAACATCGGGACGAGCGACGCCTCGAAGAAGAGGTAGAAGAGGAGCAGGTCGAGCGAGACGAAGACGCCGAGCATCGCCGACTCCAGGAGCAGCATGAAGGCGAAGAAGGCCATCGGCCGCTTCTCGACCGAAGTCCACGAAGACAGAATCGAGATGGGCATCAGCAGCGTCGTCAGGATCACGAGCCAGAGGCTGATGCCGTCCACGCCGACGTGGTAGTGCGCGCCGATGGCCGAGACCCACGGCACGTCCTGGACGAAGTGGAACGTGCCGCCCGGCCCGAGGCCGACCGGCTGCGTGAGCAGCAGCAGCGAGGCCGCGAAGGTCACGAGCGAGAACCCGAGCGCGATCCAGCGGTAGTGCCTCTCGTTCGCATACGGCGCGAAGAGGCCGTGCGCGGCGAGCGCGAGCGCGCCGACGAAGGGCAGAAGGATGAGTACGGTGAGCAGGTATGGCTGCATGTTCTTTTACCGTGCGAGCTGCCAGGCGTTCCAGGCGAAGTAACCGAGGACGGCCAGCGCGCCGACCAGGATGATGGCCGCGTAGGAGCGCACGAACCCGGCCTGCAAGTAGCGCAGCACCCCGCCGAGCGCGGCCGTCCCGCGCCCGAGCCCGTTGACGATGCCGTCGATGGCGCCCACGTCGATGATTCGCCACAGCCCCTCGCGCGAGCCCGTCTTGATGGGCTCAATGAGGGCCGCGTCGTAGACCTCATCCACGTAGTATTTGTTCTCAAGCAGCCGCGGCAGAGGCATGAGCGGCCTCTTGCTGAAGACCACCCAGCCGATGCCGATGCCGAGCAGGCCGACGAGGATGGAGATGCCCGTGAACAGGCGCTCCTGCGAGACCTCCGCGGGGTCGGGCGCGTGCTCAGACGGCGCGGCCGCCGCGCCGTGGCCCGCGGGCGCGCCGCGGCCGGCCTCGCCCTCGCCGACCGACTGCGGCAGCGAGCCCTCGTTACCGTGCGCCGAAGGGGCTTCGGCGGTCGTGCCCGCGGCGTGTGTTGCCGCGCCCGCGCCGTGCGTCGCCACCTCGCCGTTTTCGGGCGCGCGCGCGACAACCGGCTCAAGCGTCTGCTCGAAGTAGTTGGCGACGGCGCCGCCGCTCAGCGCGTAAGGGATGCCGACCCAGCCGCCGACGACCGAAAGCACCGCGAGCACGACCAGCGGCACCGTCATCGTCCACGGCGACTCGTGCGGCTCGACCGGGCCGTGGTGGTGCTCCTCCTCGTGCTCCTCTTCTTCGTCTTCAAAATCTTCAACCGCGTGGTGTGAGCCGTGCGCGTCCGCGTGGTGCGCGTGACTGTCTATCGCGTCGCCGGGCGCGTGGTGCGGGCGGTCGCCCTCCGAAGGCGCGTGTGCGTCGTGCGGCGCGCGGTCTTCGTCATGAGCGTGCGCGTGTGCCTCGTCGCCCTCGCCGCTGGCGTGCGCCTCGCGGAAGCGCTCGGAGCCCCAGAAGGTCATCACCATCAGGCGCGTCATGTAGACGGCCGTCAGTCCCGCCGTGACGATTCCGACGACCCACAGGAACTTGCCGATGCCGGCCGTGCCCGCCGTCTCGCTGCTCCAGGTCTTCCACAGAATCTCGTCCTTCGAGAAGAAGCCCGAGAGCAGTGGGAAGCCGCTGATGGCGAGCCAGCCCGCGGCCATCGTCGCGAAGGTGACCGGCATGTACTTGCGGAGCCCGCCCATCCGCCGCATGTCCTGCTCGTGGTGCATGCCGTGGATGACCGACCCCGAGCCGAGAAAGAGGAGCGCCTTGAAGAAGGCGTGCGTCATCACGTGGAAGATGGCCGCGACGAACGCGCCCACGCCGCAGGCGAGGAACATGTAGCCCAACTGCGAGACGGTCGAGTAGGCCAGGACTTTTTTAATGTCGTTCTGCGCGATGCCGATGGTCGCGGCAAAGATCGCCGTGGCCGCGCCGATGACGGCGACGATGAAGAGGGCCGTCGGCGCGTGCGAGAAGATGGCCGAGCAGCGGACGACCATGTAGACGCCGGCCGTGACCATCGTCGCCGCGTGGATGAGCGCGGAGACGGGCGTCGGGCCGGCCATCGCGTCCGGCAGCCAGACGTACAAAGGTATCTGCGCCGACTTGCCCGTCGCGCCGATGAAGAGCAGGACGGCCGCCGAGGTGATGCCGCCCGCGAAAATCCAGTGCCAGCCGAACGGCTCGATGCCCATCCCGCCGATGGTCTTGAGCGCGCTGACGACTTCCGGGCCGCCGCTCGTGCCGAGCACCTGAAGCGGCTTGTCAAAGTAACTGATAGACGGGTGGCCGGCGCCCGAGGTCAGCCAGAAGACGAGCATGATGCCGAGGACGACGCCCCAGTCGCCGATGCGGTTGGCGACGAAAGCCTTCTTCGCCGCGTCGCCCGCCTCCTTCCGGTCGGTGTAGTAGCCGATGAGCAGGTATGAGCAGAGCCCGACGCCCTCCCACCCGACGAACATCAAAAGCAGGTTGTCTCCGAGCACGAGCGTCAGCATCATGAACATGAAGAGGTTCAGGTACGCGAAGAAGCGGTAGAACCCCTTGTCGCCGTGCATGTACCCCGTCGCGAAGAGGTGGATGAGGAAGCCGACGAACGTGATGAAGCAGGCGTAGACGCCCGAGAGCCTGTCCATCGCGAAGCCGTAGTCGGCGCGGAAAGTCCCGACCTGAATCCACGTCCAGAGGTGGCTGAAGACGGGCGCCGCCGCGGGGTTCCGCAGCGCGCCGCCGCCCTCGCCCGTGAACGCGACGAGGAAGGCGCAGACGGCCGAGACGGCCACCGACCCGCACGCCACCGCGCCGACGAGCGACTCGCTGCGCACCTTCCGCCCGACCAGCCAGCAGACCAGGGCGCCCACGAGCGGCGCGAACACGACGACGGAGAGAAGATGATTGGTCATAAGCAAGTGATGAATGATGAATGATGAATGATGAATATGATTACGTTGAAAGATTCATCATTCATCATTCATCATTCATCATTCCCCTTAAAGTCTCAAAACGCTCGCGTCGTCCACGTCGAGCGACTCGCGGTTGCGGAAGATGGCGATGATGATCCCGAGGCCGACGGCGGCCTCGGCGGCCGCGACCGTCATCACGATGAAGACGAAGAGCTGCCCCGTCACGTCGCCGAAGTAGCTGGAGAAGGCGACGAAGGTCAGGTTCACGGCGTTGAGCATCAGCTCGATGCACATGAACATCTGGATGGCGTTGCGCTTGATGATGACGCCGACCACGCCGATGGTGAACATCACGGCCGAGAGCGCTAGGTACCACGTCAAAGGGATCATCGCTCCTCCTCCCCCGCGGACGTAGAGGGCGCGGCCGCGTCGCCGCTGCGTATCTGCTCGCGCGCGTAGGCGCGGCCCGTGGCCGCCGTGTCGCCGGGCTTAATCGCCACGTCGCCGCCCGCCGTCAGCACCGCCGGCTCCTCATCGACGTTCCCCGGCGCGGCGAAAAGCGGCGTCCGCCCCTGCCGCGCCAGCGTGATGGCGCCGACGAGCGCCATCAGGATGAGCACCGACGTGACCTCGAAGGGCAGAAGGTACTTCGTGAACATCCCCGTCCCGATGGAGGCCGTGAGCCCCACGTCCGAGCCCGAGGTCGTTTGCGCGGGCGTCGGCGCGCTGCTCCCGAGCGAGAGCATGAAGGCCGCCTCGCCGACGAGCACCGCCGCCAAAAGCACGCCGACGGGGATGAGGTAGGTCAGCCGCAGGGGCCGGCGCACCTCCTCCTCGACGTTGAGGAGCATGATGACGAAGACGACGAGCACCATGATCGTGCCGGCGTAGACGATGACCTGGATGGCGGCGATAAACGGCGCCTGCAAGGTCAGGTAGAGGCAGGCCAGCGAGACGAAGACGCCGACGAGCGAGATGGCGCTGTAGAGCGGGTTGCGCTGCGCCACCATCGCGACGGCGCACCCCAGGGCCATCGCGCCGAAGAGCACGAAGAGCAGTTGCGGGACGGACGGCAGGAGGTTGAACATCTCTCAATCAACTCCAACGGAAGTAGAGGACGGTCGCCGTCAGGATGACGTTGATGATGGCGACCGGCAGCAGGAACTTCCAGCCGAAGTTCATCAACTGGTCGAAGCGGAAGCGCGGCAAAGTCCCGCGCAGCCAGATGTAGAGGAAGAGGAAGAAGACGACCTTCAGAAGGAACCACACGATGCCGATCCACGGGAAGACGTCCACGAACGGCCCCTGCCAGCCGCCCAGGAAAAGGGTCGTGGCGAGCATCGAGACCGTGAACATGTTGACGTACTCGGCCATGAAGAAGAGCGCAAACTTCAGGGCCGAATACTCCGTGTGGAAGCCCGCGACCAGCTCGGTCTCGGCCTCGGGCAAGTCGAACGGCACGCGGTTCGTCTCGGCGATGGCCGAGATGAGGTACGTGATGAACCCGATAATCTGCGGGCAGGTTCCGGCCTTCCAGAAGCTCCAGATGTTCCAGTTCAGCACGCCCCCGCCGCCGCCCTGCTGCACGACGATGTCGTAGAGGTTGAGCGTCCCCGACATCAGCACGACGCCGACGAGCGAGAGACCCAGGCTCAGCTCGTACGAGATCATCTGCGACGCCGCGCGCAGGCCGCCCATCAGGCTGTACTTCGAGTTCGAAGACCACCCGGCGAGCGCCACGCCGTAGACGCCGACCGAGGTGATGCCCAGCACGTAGAGCAGCGCGATGTCGAAGCGCGCGATGACGAGCGGGAAGGTGCCGAGGAAGGGCAGCCACACCTCCGGGCCGAACGGGTAGACGATGATCGGCATCAGCGCCGCCGTGATGGCGATGATGGGCGCCAGGAAATAGACGAAGCGCGTCGAGGCCGAGGGCGTGATCTCCTCCTTGAAGATGAACTTCAGGAGATCCGCGAAGGGCTGGAACATCCCGCCAGGCCCGACGCGGTTCGGCCCGAGCCGACCCTGGATGAACCCCAGCACGCGCCGCTCGGCCAGAACCGTGTAGGCCACGATCATCAGCACGACGACGAACCCGACGTTGATGCCGACGAACTGCGCCAGCGCGCGCGCCCAGTCCGCCCCGATTTGGTTTGAGAGCCAGTCCATAAGAGTTAAGTGATGAATGATGAGTGATAATTGATGAATTAAGAACCGGCCCCGGGGCCGTATTCATCACTCATCACTCATCATTCATCATTTCCTTTTCAGTCTCCCGCGGCCGACGCGCGGCGGAGCGCGGGGTCAACGGTAATCTGGTAGAGGGGGGAGATGAGCACGCTCTCGGGCTCGGGGTTGCCGGCGGCGAGCAGGTGGAACTGCGGCACCTTGCTCGTCAGCACGCCGAGCTTGAAGAGTTCGTGCCCGACCGGGGGCGTCTGGTCGATCTTTTCGCCCGACGCTTCGAGCGCGGCGACCGCGTCCCGCAGGTTCCCGACGAGCGAGGCGCCGTCGCCGCCCGCGTTGAGCGCGTGCCTGACCTGGACGGGCTGCGACTCGTCCTTGAGCAGCGGGTAGCGCAGCCCTTCGTAGGCCGGGACGTTGCGCGCGATCTCAAGGAAGATGTTGCTCGAAGACATCTGGAAGCCGAGGTCTCGGCCGAGCGCCGCGGCGAGCTGCGAAGTGATGGCCCAGTCGGGCTTCGACTGATGGACGGGCGAGATCGACTGGCGCACGCGCTGGACGAGCCCGCCGTTGTTCGTGAACGTCCCGTCAACTTCGGCGAAGGAGGCGGCGGGGAAGACCACGTCGGCCGCCGCGGCCGTCTCGGTCAGGAAGAGTTCCTGGACGATGAGCAGGTCGAGCTTGCCCAGAGCCTCCTCGCGCCCTTCGAGGTGCGCGGGCAGGAAGCCGCCGGCGACGTAGAGGGCGCGCACATCCGCGCCCGCGGCGTCGAGGATTTCGAGCGGGTTGTAGGCGCCCGACATGAACCCGAGGTCGTGGACGCCGACGCTGTTGTTGAAGAGCGGCAGCGGGTGGAGGAGGAAGCGGCGCCCCTCCTTCTCGCCGAAGGCCGAGGGGAGGCGCGCGAGCACCGTCTGCGCCTCGGCGCTCAGCTCGCCGCCGAAGAGGACTACGCAGTCGCCGGCCGTCTCGCTGATGAGTTGGCTGGCCCGTGCAATCTCGTCCGATTCGACGCCGAGCTTGCGCGCCGCCGCGTCCGCGTCGCCGGGCGAGGCGAGCGCGAGCACGGCCGCGTCCTCCGTGCCCGGTCGGACGTGTATGAACTGCGCGGCCTGCTGTTTCAGACGGATGGGCGCGCTGTTGACGATGACGAGCTTCGCGCCGCCGTTGCGGACGGCCTGCCGGATGGCCCTTCCGGTGAGCGGCTGCAACTCCTCGGGCTCGCCGCCGATGAGAAGGATGGTCTTCGCGTGCCTTATGTCGCGGTGCGTGGCGAGGGGCGCGGACAGATTCTCGAAGAAGGGGACGAGCGAGAATGCCTCGGTCGCCGTGTACTTGTCCGTGCCCAAAACCTCGCGCGCGAACTTGAGCAGCGCCCAGTTCGACTCGTTCGTCAGGCGCGGGCTGCCGACGACGCCGACCGAGTTGCCGCCGCTCGCGTCAATCACTTCCTTCAACTTCTCGGAGGCGAAACGGACGGCCTCCTCCCACGTCGCGGGCACGAGCCGGCCGCCCTTCTTGTAGCGGACGAGGGGCGTGCGCAGGCGCTCCTCGTGGTTGACGAACGGGTGCGCGAAGCGGCCCTTGATGCAGAGGAACTCGCCGTTGTGGCCGTTGACGTAACGGTCGCGCGCGACGACGCGCATCACCTCGCCGCGGCGCGAGCCGACCGAGAACTGGCAGCCGTCCGAGCAGAAAGAGCAGGTCGAAGTCGTGCGGTTCAGCTCCCACGGCCTTGTCTGGTGCCTGTAGGTGGCATCAAGCAAAGTTCCCGTCGGGCAGACCTCGATGCAGTTGCCGCACTGCGAGCAGTTGAGCCAGCCGCCGTAGGTGCCGATGACGGTGTGCGCGCCGCGGCCGCCGGCCTCGATGGCGTCCTCGCCCATCCACTCGTCGCAGACGCGCGTGCAGCGCTTGCACAGGATGCAGCGCTGCGAGTCGTTGGCGACGATGGGCGAGAGGAACTTCTCCGGCGCGTAGTTCTTCCGCTCCGTAAAACGCTCTTCGAGGTTGCCCCAGTCGAAGACCATCTCCTGCAACTCGCACTCGCCGCCGCGGTCGCAGACGGGGCAGTCGAGCGGGTGGTTCGCCAAAAGGAACTCGACCATCCCGCGCTGTGCCTTCTCGATCTCCTCAGACTGCGTCGTCACCACCATCCCGTCCGTGC
>JAFAVK010000124.1 GCA_019242475.1 Acidobacteriota bacterium
CCGAGAACGTTGTTGCGGCGGAGACGCCCAACACTTTGACACAGACCGCATCCGAGAAGCTCGGCGAGGCTGCCGCGGAGGCCACCCTGCGTGCCCCGCGCAAAGCGCCGCGCTTCGTACGGGAGCAGAACGAGCAGCCGGAGGTCAGGGCGTCGGAGGTCGAGTTCATCGCCAACGCCGTCAAGACTCCTCAGCGTTCGCTCGCGGAACACGAAGAGACAGAGGAGCTAGAGATGACGAAGAAAGCAACCGCACACGTTCAGAAGGCGGAAGAGGAGCAGGACTTCATCACCGCCGAAGAGTACGAGCAGCAGACGGCCGCCCCCGTGGTGCCGCTCTCTTTCGCGAAGACTTTGAGCACGCTCAAGCAGCCGGTCGAGCCGCGCCTCATCAAGACGCGCGAGGGCTGGCGCGACCGCAACGGCAACCAGCACATGGTCGAGTACGTCGAGTGGCACACGGTCGCCGACATCCTCGACCGCGTCGCCCCGACCTGGTCGCACGCCGTCCGCGGCATCGTCCAGATCGGCGAGATGGTCGCCGTCACCTGCGCCATCACCATCGACGGCGTCACGCGCGAGGGGGTCGGCACGGGGAACGCCGACAACGAGACCGGCATCAAGAAGGCCGAGCACGACGCCCTGAAGCGCGCCGCCATCAAGTTCGGCATCGCGCGCGAGCTGTACCAGCGCGAGTCGGAGGTCATCGAGCGCGAGGGCGCGGGGCCGCAGCCCGGCGACTTCCCGAAAGACCCCCTGGCGAAGTCGATGGCCGACCTCGTCACGCCGAAGCAGCTCGGCATGATCCGCGCGCTGGCGCGCGAGGCGGGCGTTGACCCCGACGAGGAGAGCCAGCAGGTGATGCGCGTCCGCACCGAGGAGCTTTCGAAGCGCGCCGCTTCGAGCTTCATCGACCACCTCAAGGGCTTGCAGAACCAGCAGACCTTCGAAGTGCGCCGCGCAAGCTAAGTGAGCAGTAGGCGGTGAGCGGTCGAGAAGCGAACCGCTCACCGTCTCGAACATCTAAACAACTGCTCGTTAGCAAGGGGGTGTAAAACGATGACGACCGAAGAGATTCTGGAAGAGATGAAGCCGCTCACGCTTGAGCTGGACTACGCCGACGAGGCGTTGGAACGCGAGCGCGTCGAGGCGGCGCAGGCTGAAGGTGTTGAGGTCGAGGCGGAGCAGCGGACGAAGAAGGAGCAGATCGTCTCGCTCTTCCAGTCCGGCACGAAGGACATCGCGGAGATCGTGCGCCGCGTGAAGGCGCGGCCTTCTTACGTCGCGCAGGTCTTGCAGCAGGCCGGACATTTGGACGGGTACTTCGACCTCTACACGACGACGGGGCGCGAGCAGAACGTCTACACGCGCTACTTCCGCAACGTGCTCCACTTCCGCAACGTCGAGGCCGCGCGCGAGTCGGTGGCGCGCATCGACCGGCTCTACAACTACTTCGAGCGGCTCGGCGACCGCGCCGGCCAGCACCAGGCGATGATCCTGGCGCTCACGGGCAAGAACCGCGCCCGCTGGTCGGGCAAGCAGGAGGAGTCGCAACTCTTTAGCGACTGGCTCGCCGCGCACTAACGCGACGCGGCCCCGACACTTTTCAGTGAGTGGCCCGACGCTTTAAGGGCCGAGCAGCTTTAAGAAGGAACAGATTTTTCCCCTCGCAGTACTTTCTTTTCCGAACGAACAAGGGGTCAGGTTGAAAGGTGAGTTTTCAAATGTTTGAAGGCTCACCTTTCGTCCATTTGCGCCCGACAGTTCCGCGCCGCCGCTGAGGCGGTTCCAGTCACCGACGAAGTATCTAAAACAGGAAGGGGGTTCGGACGTGCTCAGGGCAGTCTCGCTCGCACTCGTGTTCGCTTGCTTCGCGCTTGTCGTCACCGACCAGGAGCAGAGGAGGCCGCCCGCCAGGAAGCCCGCCGCCCCGCAGGAGACGAGCATGATTCAAGGACTGCGCACGGTCGTCTATCACGTGGACGACCTCGCGAAAGCCAGGCAGTGGTACGCGAAAGTCCTCGGCCAGGAGCCCTACTTCGACCAGCCCTTCTACGTGGGCTTCAATGTCGGCGGGTACGAGCTGGGGCTCAGCCCCGACGCGACGGAGACGAAGGGCGGGAGCGCCTTCGCCTACTGGGGCGTCACCGACTGTCGGGCCGCTTACGGGCGTTTGCTCGACCTCGGCGCCGAAGCACACACCCCGCCGGAGGAGGTCGGCGGCGACATCGTCGTCGCCACCGTCCAAGACCCCTGGGGCAACATCTTCGGCGTCATCGAGAACCCGCACTTCAAGTCAAACTAAACCGAACGAACGGAGAGGAGACAAGAGATGTCTGAACAGTCGATCCCCGCGAACGGGACTTTCTGCTGGAACGAGCTTTCGACCACCGACGACGAGGCCGCCATCAAGTTCTACACGGAGCTGCTCGGGTGGGAGATTAAGAGGTCTAACGCCCCCGCGGCCTGCGAAGGGTCGGACGCGCCGCCGATGGTCTACAACGAGATCGTCGCGGACGGCCGCCATGTCGGCGGGATTTTGAAGATGGGGCCGGAGTTCGGCCAGATGCCTTCGCACTGGATGGCCTACGTCGCCGTGGACGACGTGGACGCGAAGGCGCGGCAGGTCTGGGAGCTGGGCGGCAAAGTCCGCGTCCCGCCGACCGACATCCCCCACGTCGGCCGCTTCAGCGTCATCGACGACCCGACCGGCGCCACCATCGCGCTCATCACGCTCAAGGGCGCGAAGTCCTGAGCGGGGCCGCCGCCGTTAACCCCCTTACCCGATAACTGCTTCCCCTGACGGAAAGGAGAAGGGTCGAGAATGAGAATCAACTACCCGGCCGTCGTCGCCTCGGCCGCCGCCTACTGGGTGCTCGGCGCCCTGTGGTACTCGCCGCTGCTCTTCGCGCGGCCGTTCATCGCGCTCAAGGGCTACACGCCGGAGCAGCTCGCGGCGATCCAGGCGCAGAGCCACGCCGGCGAGATCGGCCTCGCCTTCCTCACGTCGCTCGTGACGGCCTACGTGCTCGCGCACTTCGTCAAGTTCACCGGCGCCGAGACCGCCGCGTCGGGCGCGCACACCGGCTTCTGGCTCTGGCTCGGCTTCGTCTTGACGACGAACCTCTCGACGGTGCTCTTCGAGGCGCGCCCGCTCGGGCTCTACCTCATCAACAACGGCTACCACCTCGTCGCGATGCTCGGCATGGGCGCCCTCCTCGCCGTCTGGCGCCGCGAGCGCACGCGCGTCCCCGCGTACCAGAGTTGACCGAGGCCGAGATAAGAGTTCACCACAGAGACACAGAGACACCGCTAAATGCTTCAAGCCGTGTCTCTGTGTCTCTGTGATGAAATAGTCACTCGCCATTCGCCTCCCCCGAACTTGCCCGGCCCGCGCCGCGCCCTGCATAATCGACGGCGACAATCCCCCTTTAAAAATTCACGAAGGTAGAAGAACAAGGACGGGGTATGCCTGCGAAGAACGAAGACCTGCACGGGAACGTGCCGGACAAGTCGAACGTGGCGCTGCTGCTCATCGACGTGATTAACGACCTGGAGTTCGAGAGCGGCGGCGAGCTGCTCAAACACGCGCTGCCGATGGCCGAGCGCCTGGCCGCGCTCAAGCGGCGCGCGAAGGAGGCGGGCGTCCCCGTCGTCTACGTCAACGACAACTTCGGCAAGTGGCAGTCGGACTTTAAAAAGATTCTGGAACACGTCATGAAGGAGGACGTGCGCGGCCGCCCCCTGGCCGAGAAGCTGCGACCCGAGGAGGACGACTACTTCGTCCTCAAGCCGAAGCACTCCGGCTTCTTCTCGACCACGCTCGACATCCTGCTCGACTACCTCCAGGCCAGGACGCTCGTCCTGACGGGGCTCACCGGGGACATCTGCGTCCTCTTCACCGCGCACGACGCCTACATGCGCGACTTCAACCTCGTCATCCCCGCCGACTGCGTCGCCTCGAGCGACCCCCGCGAGAACGAGTACGCGCTGAAGAAGATGCAGAGCCTGATGGACGCCGACATCGGCCCCTCGGCCGAGCTGGACTTCGAGCGGCTCAAGGACGCCGCGCGCCGCGAGCCCGAGCCCAACCCGGAGCCCGAGCCCAAGCAGACGGCGCGCTGAAGACCCGGCGGCCCTCTTCCGTCCACTTACGCACACACTTTCGCTTGACGCGGAGGCGCGCGCGGCATTAGCTTTACACGCCGCCCGCAAGGGCTGCTCCCGTACAAAGGGCCGGAGGCGGCGCGCAGGGCTGCCGGAAGCCCCGGCCCGCAAGAACGGCTTTTAAACAAACGCCTCGCGGCAGTTGTCTCTCGACGGGCCGAAGGTTGGGGCCCGCGATTTCCCCAAGGAGAATAACTCTACCGATGACGACCAAACTGATCTCCCTCTTCGCTCTCTGCGTCCTGCTCGGCGCCGTCATGCTCGCCTGCGGCGGCGCGGCCGACAACACGAACACCGCCGCCAACACCAACACCGCCACCACCAACGCGAACACGAAGGCGGCCGCCACGCCCGCCGCCAACACCTCGACGAACACCACCGCCTCGACCGGCGAGAAGATCGGCGTGGCCGAATGCGACGAGTTCCTTACGAAGTACGAGGCGTGCGTGAGCGGCAAGGTGCCGGCGAACATGCAGGCGACCTTCAAGACCTCCATCGAGCAGTGGCGCAGCTCCTGGAAGAAGCTGGCCGACAACCCGACGACCAAGGGCACGCTGGCGTCGGTCTGCAAGACGCAGCTCGAAAGCTCCAAGACCGCGCTCAGCAGCTACGGGTGCAGTTGGTAAGATTCGCGCCGTTCGCGCAAGACAAAAAGGCCCGGCGAGTGTCAAGACTCGCCGGGCCTTTTAGTTCGGACGCGTCCGGGCCGACTACTACTCGAACGTCTTCGTCTGCGGGTTGCGGCCGCGCATGGCGGCGGTCGCGAGGTCGCGGGCGCGCGGCAGCGATTCGATGGCCCTCGCCACCTGCGGGTCGTCGAGCATGAGCACCTGCGTCGCCTTGACCGAGCCGTAGGCGGCGGTCGTCAGGTCGTAGCGGAGCTGGCGCGCGATGAACTCGCGCCCCTTGTCGAGCTGCGCCTCGGTCAGCTTCAGCTCCTCGCCGTAGTTGGCGAGGGCGAACTCCTTGAACGCCTTGAAGACCTTGTCGTCCACCTCGAAGGCGCCGGCCTCGACGTTCTGCTCGAAGTCGGGCATGCCGCCGACCTTGAAGCTCTGCGGGACGCCCGGGATGCGGCCGTTCACGGCCTCGCGGGCGAAGGCGAAGATCGGGTCGATGAGCCGCACCTGCGGCGCCGTGAGCGCGCGCGCCTTGATGGCCTCGTCGGGCGCGATGCCGCCGCCGCCGTAGAGCGGGCGGCCCGTGTCGGTGTGCGTCTCGGCGCCCTTCGGCTTCTCGACCTGCTCCTCGGTCTGCGTGCCGTTGACGCGGCCGTAGATGTAGTCGTAGTAGCTCTGGTTCGAGTAGTCGCGCTGGATGAGCCGGCCCGAGGGCGTGTAGTACTTCGAGGTCGTCAGCGTGAGCGCCGTGCCGTACTCCAAAGGCATGATCGACTGGACGAGCCCCTTGCCGAAACTCGTCTCGCCGACGATGAGCGCGCGGTCGTGATCCTGCCACGCGCCGGCGACGATCTCGGAGGCCGAGGCCGTGCCGCGGTTGACGAGGACGACGAGCGGCGTCGGGTCGGGCTGGCGGTTGTCGGAGACCAGCTCGCGCTGCATGCCGCGCGTGCCGCGCCCCTTCTGCGTCAGGATGACCTGGTCTTTGGCGAGGAACTGCTCGGCCACGATCTTCGCCTGGTCGAGGATGCCGCCGCCGTTGCCCCGCAGGTCAACGACGAGCCCCTGCATGCCGTGCGTGCGGAGGTACTTCAAGGCCGCGACGAACTCCTCGGCCGTCGTGTAGTTGAAGCCGCGCGTCATGTCGATGTAGCCGACGCCGGGCTTGATGAAGTAGGCGTCCGGCACGGTCGGCTGCGGGACGGCGTCGCGCGTGATCTCGACCGTCTCCTTCTGGCCGTTCGAGGCGCGCTCGACCGTCACGCGGACGGTGGTGCCGCGCGGGCCGCGGAGCATGTCGCGCACTTCGCCCGACGCCTTGCCCTTGACGGGGTTGCCGTCGATCTCCGTGATCTTGTCGCCGAAGCGCAGGCCCGCGCGGTAGGCCGGCGTCTCTTCGAAGGTGGCGAGGATATAGGTGTCGGTGTTGCCGCCGAGCTTGCGGTCACCGATGGTGGCGCCGATGCCGTAGTACTCCGAGCGCCAGTCGGCGCGCTGCTCCTCGAACTCCTTCGCGTCGTAGAAGTTCGAGTGCGGGTCGAGCGTGCGCAGCATCCCGATGATCGAGGACTTGAAGACCTCGTCGTACTTCACCTTGTTGCCGTCAACGTAGTTGTCCTGGATGACGGTCAGCGCCTCGGCCACGTCCTGCTCAAGGCCCTCGGTGGCGTCGGCGGGGCGCGGGCGGCGCGGGCGCGTGTTGGGCGCCGAGGTGGCGCCGCCGTCGGCGGCGGCGGGCGGCGCGGGCCGGCGCCCGGCGGGCGGCTGCGCGCCGCTCTGCTGTGCGATGACGAAGGCCGGGAGCGAGACGGCAAGCAGGAGTAGCGTCGCGAGCGCGGTGGAGATTCTCTTTTTCACGGAGACAGACCCTCAGTTAAAACCCAAGATTCGAAGGGGCGCCGGGCGGCCAGTAGCGCGGCGCGTAAATTCAAGCCGTGACTGCTGCCCGTTCCGAAGGCAGGTCGGTGTAGTGTAATTGATGAGCGCACCCGCGGCAAGGTTGCAACCCTTTGCTGAGACAGGGAGAAAGGGGGACGGGGAGACGGGGGGATATAAAGAAGACGCCCCGCGCGAACTCTCCCTGTCTCCCCTTCTCCCGGTCTCCCCGTCCGCCGCCGCACCGCCTTGCGCCGTCTCGGGCGCGCCCTTAGAATGCTCGACAAGCAGTCTGCCGCCGACAGTGAGGAGTGTGTGAGGCCGCCCGCCGGGCGTTTGGCGCCCCCGCGCGGGCCTCGGCCCCGGCGGCCGAGTCGGAGGAGGAGGTTCGAAAGTAGATGAGTAACCCGAACGACCCGTTAGAACCCGAAATCCTAGACCCCATCGACGACTTGATGCTCCCCGAGCACGGCGAGGATGAGCCGCACGGCGAGCGCGCCAACGTCTCCTCGTCGGTGCGCGACATCGCCTCGCGCATCCCCGAGTCTCTGGCCTCCATCGGCCGCGACATCAGCCGCACGGTCGAGCGCGCGCTCTCGGCCAAGGACGACTACGTCGTCGCCGTCAAGGTCTCGCACGAGGCGCAGGAGCGGCTCGAACAGCTCGTGCAGGCGGGCGTCTTCCGCAGCCGCGCCGACGCCGCCGCCTTCCTCATCGACGAGGGCATCAAGGCGCAGGCCCCGCTCTTCGAACGCGTCTCGGCCAAGCTCTCCGAGATCGAGCGCCTCCGCGCCGAACTGCGCGGGATGATTACAAAGACGGAGTGATGAGTGATGAACGATGAATGATGAATGAAAGGCCCGCTGCTTCTCATTCATCATTCCTCACTCATCATTCATCACTTTCTTAGGGGGTTTTTCTTTTGTCCACTGTCACGCTGCCGCAGGCGCCCATCGAGCTTTACACCTTGGGGAACGGCCTGCGGGTCGTCTTGAGCGAAGACCATTCGGTGCCGGTCGTGTCGGTCGCCGTCTACTACGACGTGGGCTCGCGCAACGAGCGCGAGGGGCGGACGGGCTTCGCGCACCTCTTCGAGCACATGATGTTCCAGGGCTCGGAGAACGTGCCGAAGGCCGGCCACTTCCAGTACGTCTTCAACAACGGCGGCACGATGAACGGCACGACCTCCTCGGAGCGCACCAACTACTTCGAGACTTTGCCGTCTTCGCAGCTACCCTTAGCGCTCTGGCTCGAATCAGACCGCATGCGCTCGCTCAAGGTGACGCAGGAGAACCTCGACAACCAGCGCGAGGCGGTCAAGGAAGAGAAGCGGCTCTCCTACGACAACCGCCCCTACTCGAACGCCTTCCTGCGCCTGAACGAGCTGGTCTACCAGAACCCGCGCAACGCGCACTCGACCATCGGCTCGATGGAAGACCTCGACGCCGCGACGGTCGAGGACGTGCAGAGGTTCTTCCGCACTTACTACGCGCCGAACAACGCCGTGCTCACCGTCTGCGGCGACTTCGACTCCGAAGAGGCGCGCGCGCTGGTCGAAAAATATTTCGCCTCCATCCCCTCGCAGCCCAGCCCGCCCGCCGTGGACGTGAGCGAGCCCGAGGAGGTCGCGGCGCGCTCGGAAATCTACCGCGACCCGTTCGCGCAGCTCCCGGCCATCATGCTCGGCTGGAAGGTGCCCGCGCGGCGCACGCCAGACTTTTACGCGCTCTCGCTCGGCTCAGACCTCCTGCTCGACGGCGACAGCTCGCGCCTCTACCAGCGCCTCGTCAAGGACGAAGAGTCGGTCGTCGGCATCCAGGGCGGCATGGGCGAGCGGCGCGGCCCTTCGACCCTCTACGTCTTCGCCATCCCCAAGCCCGGCCACACGACCGAGGCCATCCGCGCGACGATTCAGGAAGAGGTCAAGCGGCTCGGCACCGAAGGCCCTACACCTGAGGAGATGGAGAAGCTGCGCAACACGCTTCTCAACGACGCCGTGCGCAGCCGGCAGTCCACGCTCTTCCGCGCGCAGCGACTCGCCGAGTACACGCTCTACGATGGCGACCCGCACCCCTTCAACACGGAGCTGGAACGCTACCTCGCCGTCACGCCCGAGCGGATCCGCGAAGCGGTCAGCCGCTACCTGCTCACGGACAACCACTCCGTCATGGAGGTCGTCCCCGCGCACGCGGCCGACGCGGCGGAAGAGGCGCCCGCGCCCGCCGAGCCCGAGCCTTCGGGCGAGCCCGCGCAGCCCGGCGCCCCCCCGCCGCAGGTGCCCGCGCCCCCGCCCACGGAGCCCGCTCCGCCGACCGAGCCCGCGCAAGCCCCGGCCGAAACGGCCGCCGCGCTGCAACAGGAGCAGGCTTCCCCGACGAACGAATGAGGACGGAACGATGAATGATGAGTGATGAATGATGAATAAAGAGCACGCTGCTTCTTATTCATCATTCATCACTCATCATTCATCACTTAACTTATGACTGACACCGAAGAGTTCCGACGCCAGCCGCCCGCGCCACTGCCGGCGCGCCCGCTGAACCTGCCCGAGCCCGCGGAGACGACGCTCGCCAACGGCCTGCGCGTCGTCGTCGTCGAGCAGCGGCGGCTGCCGCTCGTCAGCTTCCGCCTGGCCTTCCGCTCGGGCGACTCGTCCGACCCGCAAGACCTGCCCGGCCTCACCGACCTGATGACCGACATGCTGGTCGAGGGCACCGAGTCGCGCACCTCGCGCCAGATCGCCGAGGAGGTCGCGCGCTACGGCGCGACGCTCACCGCCGGCGCCTCCTCCGACTATCTGACCGTCGCCGCCTCCTCGCTCGCGGCCTACGCGGACGAGGTGCTCGAACTCCTCGCCGACGTGACGCTGCGCCCCGTCTTCCCCGAGAACGAACTCGCGCTCGCCAAGGCCAACGCGCAGCAGAACCTGATCGCGCAGCGCGCGCAGCCCTCGTTCCTCGCCGGCGAGGCCGTCGCGCGCGTCCTCTTCGGACAGCACCCGTACGCCGTCGTCGCCTCCACGCCCGAGTCCATCGAGGCGCTGGCGCGCGAACAGCTCGTCCGGCACCACCGCCGACTCCTCGTGCCGAACAACGCCGTGCTGCTCGTCGTCGGCGACGTGGAGCGCGGGCACGTCGTCGAGCAGGTCGAAAGACTCTTCGGCGGCTGGGCGCGGGGCGAGGTGAGCGAGCCGCAGTTCCCCGCCCCGCCCGAGCGCACCGAGCGCGTGGCCTACCTCGTTGACCGGCCCGGCTCGGCGCAGACCAACATCCTCGTCGCCAACACGGCCATCAAACGCACCGACCCCGACTACTTCCCCGTGCTCGTCATGCACACCATCCTCGGCGGCAACGCCTCGGCGCGCCTCTTCATGAACCTGCGCGAGGAGAAGGGCTACACCTACGGCGCCTACACGCAGCTCGACGCGCGGCACCTCGCCGGCTCCTTCCGCGCGACGACCGAGGTGCGCGGCGAGGTGACGGGAGCCTCGCTCAAGGAGATTTTTTACGAGCTGGATCGCGTCCGCGACGAGGACGTGTCGGGCAAGGAGCTTTCGGACGCGAAGACCTACCTGACCGGCATCTTCCCCATCCGGCTTGAGACGCAGGAGGGGCTCGTCGATCAGCTCGTCCAGATGCGCGTGCACGACCTCGCGCCCGACTACCTCCAGACCTACCGCGAGAACATCCAGCGCGTGTCGAAGGAGGACGTGCGCCGCGCCGCGCAGCGGAACATCACGCCCGACCGCGCGGCCGTCGTCGTCGTCGGCGACGGCGCGCAGATCCGCGGACAGGTCGCGCCCTACGTCGCGCGCGTCGAAGAGTTCGTCGGGGCGCGCGGCGGCGCGGCGGGCGCCTGAAGTTTAGACCGCACGACTTTCATCAAACTTAAAATCAACAGGGGGGAGATAACTTTTATGAATCTGGTTGGGACTTGGAATCTTGAGGTGGCGACGCCCTTCGGCAAGTACCCGGCGACGCTCGTCTTCGAGGGGACGGGCGGCGCGCTCACCGCACACATCACTTCGCGGCTCGGCGACGCGCCGCTCGAATCGCTCACGGTCACGCACGACGGCTTCGACGCGCGCGTCAAGATGGAGTTTCAGGGCAAGCCCTATAACGCCTCCATCAAGGGGCAGGTCGAGAACAACGACGCGCTCAACGGCACCATCAAGGTCAACCTCCCCATCGCCCCCCCCATCAAGTACACCGGCACCCGCGCAGGGTGAAGGACAGTAGGCAGTAGGCAGTACGCTCCGCGTGACGGACGTTGAAAGATTAACCCGAGTTCCGGGCAGAAAGGCTTCAACTGCCTACTGCCTACTGCTCTTCCCTATTGATGCCCGCGGCTAATCTGAGTATATTTTAGAAGTCATGCGCCAGTTCTGCCGCCTACACTTCCGGCCGCTCGACTCCCGCGCGAACCTGTTCGCGGACTAGCCAGCGCTCTCCTCTTTCGGCCCTTCCACCTCGCAGCCCAGAGTTGTACCCGCCTCGCTTAACACAAGGAGGAGATTCGTCATGTCCGCCATCACCGAAGTCAAGAGACCCGAGATCAAGACCGAGCTGCCCGGCCCGAGAGGTAAAGAGATCGTCGAGGCCGACGCGCGCTACGTGAACCCCGCCTACCCGCGCCCCGCCTACAAGCTCGTCGTCGAGCGCGGGGAAGGCGCCTGGGTCGAGGACGTGGACGGCAACACGTTCCTCGACTGCAACGCGGGCGTCGCCGTCTGCTCCACGGGCCACTGCCACCCCGAGGTCGTCAAGGCCATCCAGGAGCAGGCCGCGCGCCTCATACACATGTGCGGTACGGACTACTACTACCGCCACATGCCCGACCTCGCCCGCAAGCTCGAAGAACTCGTCCCCGTCCCCGGCCCCACCCGCACACACTTCGCCAACAGCGGGACGGAGGCCGTCGAGTGTGCGCTCAAGCTCGCCATGTACGCGACCGGGCGCGAGAAGTTCATCGCCTTCTTCAACAGCTTCCACGGCCGCACGCTCGGGTCGCTCTCGCTCACCTCTTCGAAGATCGCGCAGCGCCGCGGCTTCAAGCGCCAGGCGCTCGACGTGGTGCACGTCCCCTACCCCAACACGTTCCGCCACCCCTTCAGCGGCGAGCAGTCGGACGCCGAGACGGTCTCGCGCGCCTGCCTCGACTGGATCGAGCAGCGACTGTTCCTGACGACGACGCCGCCCGAGGAGGTCGCCGCCATCGTGGTCGAGGCCGTGCAGGGCGAGGGCGGCTACGTCCCCGCGCCGAAGCAGTTTTTGCACGGCCTGCGCCGCATCTGCGACGAGCACGGCATCCTCCTCGTCGTGGACGAGGTGCAGTCGGGCTTCGGCCGCACGGGAAAGATGTTCGCGTGCGAGCATTACGATTTGAAGCCCGACATCATCACGCTCGCCAAGGGCATCGCGTCGGGGCTGCCTTTGGGCGCGTGCGTGGCGCGGGCCGATTTGATGAACTGGAAGTCGGGCGCGCACGCCTCGACCTTCGGCGGCAACCCCGTCGCCTGCGCCGCGGCGCTCAAGACGATTGAGTTGTTGGAAGGCGGGCTGGTCGCCAACGCGGCAGAGGTCGGCGACTACCTGCAAGCGGGCCTGCGCCGCCTGATGCAGAAGCACGACTGCATCGGCGACGTGCGCGGCCTGGGGCTGATGGTCGGCTGCGAGCTGGTGCGCGGGAATGGCTCGCGCGAGGCGGCGCCGGAGCTGCGCGACCGCGTCGAGGTCGAGTGCTTCAACCGCGGCCTCATCGTCCTCGGGTGCGGCTACAACACCATCCGCTGGTCGCCCCCGCTCACGCTCACGCGCGAGAACGTAGACGTGGCCCTCGAAATCTTCGACGAGGCGCTCACGGCCGCCTGTCGGTAGGCTAAACGATAAAGTAGGAACGCCGAACGATGAACTGAAGACGGCGGGTTTCAGTTCATCGTTCGGCGTTCCTACTTTATCCTTCCTTGTCCATTTGACTTAAGGCCGCCGCCCTCTATAAAGTTGCAGACTGGTACCCGCCCTTCTCGGCGCGGCCTCGGCTGGACAATTACACGCGGCACGTCGTTCCGCTCTCCTGCACGAAATCCCTGTTCTTCAGGATGAAATAGCTGACTTATGCGTTACCCCAGGAAATGGCAGTTGGCACTCGTGTGCCTGCTCGCGCTGGCGCTGCTGCCCTTCGTGCCCGCGCGGCGCGGCACGGCCCAGGCGCCCGGCTACACGGTCACCGACCTCGGCACGCTCGGCACCGGTAACGTGAGCAGGGCCTTCGGCCTCAACGAGTGCGGCCGGGTCGTCGGCGAATCGACGCTCACGGCGGCCAATTCCACCAACACGCACCCCTTCTTCTGGAGCGATGGGGTCTTGACCGACCTCGGCACGCTCGGCGGCACGACGGGGACGGCCGCCGCCGTCAACCAGGGGGGCGCGGTCGTCGGCTCCTCACTCACCTCCGACAGCCTGCCGCACGCCTTCTACAAGCCCGCGGGTGGCGCGATGCAAGACCTCGGCACGCTCGGCGGCTTCACCGTTGACGCGGATGACGTCAACGCCTCGGGCCAGGTCGTCGGGCAGTCGGAGGACGCGAACCTTCAGGATCGCGCCTTCATCTGGCAGTCGGGCGTGATGACGCCGCTGTCGGCGGCGTGGGGCACGCCCATCAGGGCACTGGGCATCAACGACGCCGGGCAGATAGCCGGCACCGCCAACGTGAACAACGTCGTCGAGTCGCACGCCTACCTCACCATCGACAACGTCGCGGTTGACCTCGGCACGCTCGGCGGCCCGGTCAGCTTCGCGAACGAGGTCAACGACCTGGGCGAGGTGGCCGGCCAGTCCTACATCACCACGCCCGCCAACACGTTCCACGCCTTCCGCTGGAAGGACGCCAACGGCAACAAGCAGTCCGACCCCGGCGAGATGCACGACCTCGGCACGCTCGGCGGCCGGCACAGCTACGCGTACGACCTGAACAACAACGGGCTCGTCGTCGGCCGCTCGGAGGTCACGGCGGGCAGCAGCGCGACGCACGCCTTCCTCTGGTCGAGCGCGGACGGCGTCCTGCGCGACCTCAACACCGTCGCGCCGGGCACCGGCTGGACGTTCCAGGACGCGCGCGGCGTCAACGACCGCGGGCAGATCGTCGGCACCGGCCTCAACCCCGGCGGCCAGGTGCACGCCTTCCTGCTCACGCCGACCAACGTCGGCCCCTCGCCCTGCGACACGACCCCGACGCCCACGCCGACACCGACACCGACCCCGACCCCGACGCCGACGCCGACTCCAACTCCCACACCGACGCCGACGCCGACCCCGACGCCCACGCCGACTCCGACGCCTACGCCGATGCCCGGCACGCTCCAGTTCGAGTCCGCCTTTTATACGGTCGGCGAGGGCGGCGGCGCGGTCGTCATCACCGTCACGCGCGCGGGCGGCAGCGACGGCGCTGTCTCGGTGAACTACGCGACCTCGAACGGCACCGCGACCGCGGGCAGCGACTACATTGCAACTAGCGGCACGCTCAACTGGGCCGCGGGCGAGACTGCGAGCAAGACCTTCAGCGTCACGATCAACGATGACACGCTCGACGAGCCGGACGAGACCGTCAACCTGACGCTGAGCAACGCGACGGGCGGCGCCACGCTCGGCACGAGCACCGCCGTCCTGACCATCACGGACAACGACGCGCAGCCGACCTTGCAGTTCAGCTCAGCGACTTACTCCGTGGCCGAGAACGTGGGCACCGGCACGGCCACCATCACCGTCACGCGCGCGGGCGGCAGCAACGGCGGCGTCACGGTCAATTACGCCACCTCACCCGGCGGCACCGCGACCGCCGGCAGCGACTACACCGCCACCTCGGGCACGCTGACCTTCGCCGAGGGGGATACCAGCAAGACTTTCACCGTCCCGATCCTCAACGACGCGCTCGACGAGCCCGACGAGACGGTCAACCTCACGCTCGGCGGCCCCGGCGGCGGCGCCACCATCGGCTCACAGAGCACGGCCGTCCTGACGATAAACGACGACGACGGGCCGCCGTCGCTCTCCATCAACGACGCGACCGTGACCGAGGGCAACTCGGGCGACGCGGCCGCGACCTTCACCGTCACCCTCTCTCCCGCGAGCGGCAAGACCGTGACGGTGGACTACGTGTCGGCCGACGGCACGGCCAACGCCGGCCCCGACTACGGCGGGACGGCGGGCACGCTCTTCTTCAGCCCGGGCCAGACGACGAAGACGATCACCGTCAACGCCTTCGGCGACACGTTCAACGAGCCGGACGAGACCTTCTTCGTCAACCTCTCGAACCCGACCAACGCGACCATCGCCGACGCGCAGGGACAGGGCACGATTATCAACGACGACACGCCCGCGCTGCGCTTCTCTCAGGCGACCTACCCGGCCGGCGAGAGCGCGCACTTCGTCACCGTCACGGTCACGCGCGCGGGCGACGCGTCGCAGGCCGTGGGTGTGAGCTTTGCCACTTCCGACGGCACGGCCACGGAGCGCAGGGACTACACGGCCGTCTCCGGGAGGTTGCAGTTCGCCGCGGGCGAGACCTCGAAGACCTTCGACGTGCTGCTGACCGAGGACGCCTACGCGGAGCCGGAGGAGACGATCAACCTCACGCTCTCAAACCCGACGGGCGGCGCGGCGCTCGGCACGCAGGCGACGGCCACCGTCAACGTCCTGGACACCCCGCCCATCGCCTCCAACCCGATAGACGTGTCTTCGGACTTCGTCCGGCAGCACTACCACGACTTCCTCAACCGCGAGCCCGACGACGCGGGGCTCGCCTTCTGGACGAACGAGATCGAGCAGTGCGGCGCCGACGCAGGCTGCCGCGAGGTGAAGCGCATCAACGTCTCGGCCGCGTTCTTCCTCTCCATCGAGTTCCAGCAGACCGGCTACCTCGTCGAGCGGACTTACAAGACGGCGTACGGCGACGCGACCTCGCCGAACGTCGATGGGACGGTGCCCATCGTCAGGCTGCAAGAGTTCCTGCCCGACACGCGGAGCATCGGGCAGAACGTGCAGGTCGGCATCGGTAACTGGGAGGCGCAGCTCGAAGCCAACAAGAACGCGTACATGGACGAGTTCGTCCAGCGCGGGCGGTTCCTCGGCGCCTTCCCCAACACGATGACGGCCGCGCAGTTCGTGGATAGGCTCAACCAGAACGCGGGCGGCGTGCTTACACAGGCCGAGCGCGACAACCTGGTCAACGACCTCTCCAACGGGACGAAGACGCGAGCACAGGTGCTGCGCGCCGTCTCCGAGAACGGCGTGCTCCAACAGAACGAGCTGCGCCGCGCCTTCGTGCTGATGCAGTTCTACGGCTACCTGCGCCGCAACCCGGACGACCCGCAGGACACGGACTTCCGCGGCTGGAAGTTCTGGCTCGACAAGCTGAATCAATTTAACGGCAACTACGTCAACGCCGAGATGGTCAAAGCCTTCCTCGACTCCATCGAATACCGCACGCGCTTCGCGCCGTGAGGAGGAGTAGACAGTAGAAAAACAGGCGGCGCGTCTCAGTCTTTAGACCGAGCGCGCCGCTTTGTTTCCCTACTGACTAATGTCTACTGTCTACTCCTCTTAAAACCTCTGCGTGACTCCTCTAATCAGCCGCACGGTGTCGCGGGCGATGAGCAGCTCTTCGTCGGTGGGGATAACGTAGACGGCGAGGCGCGAGCCCTCGCGGCTGATGAGCCCCTCGCGGCGCGCCGTCGTCGCCTGGTTCGCCGCGGGGTCGAGTTCGACGCCCATCCAGCCGAGCCCCTCGCAGACGCGCTTGCGCACCTCCGCCGAGTTCTCGCCGATGCCGCCCGTGAAGACCAGCGCGTCGGCGCCGCCCGCGGCCGCCAGGTACGCGCCCACGTACTTGCGCACGCGGTAGCAGAAGATTTCGACGGCGAGGCCCGCGCGCCGGTCGCCCGACTCGTGCGACTCGTCGAGCAGCTCGCGCATGTCGTTCGTCAAACCCGAAATCCCCAAGAGCCCCGACTGCTTGTTCAAGACCAAGTCCACCTCCTGCGCCGAGAGCCCCTCCTTCGCCCCGACGAAGTCGATGATGGCCGGGTCGATGTCGCCCGAGCGCGTCCCCATCACCAACCCTTCGAGCGGCGTCATGCCCATCGAAGTGTCCAACGAGTCGCCGCCCTTGATCGCCGCCGCCGAGCAGCCGTTGCCGAGGTGGAGCGTGATGATGTTCGTCTGCTCGCGCGCGAGGCCGCGCAGGCGCCGGTAGCGGTAGGCGACGTAGCGGTGCGAGGTGCCGTGGAAGCCGTAGCGGCGCACGCGGTAGCGCCGGTACCACTGGTAAGGGAGCGCGTAGAGGTAGGCGTGCGGCGGGAGCGTCTGGTGGAAGGCCGTGTCGAAGACGGCGCCCTGCGGCAGCCCCGGCCCGAAGACCTCGCGCGCGGCCTGGATGCCGCGGATGTTGCCGGGGTTGTGGAGCGGCGCGAGGTCGATGCAGTCCTCGATGCCGCGCAGCACGTCTTCGTCGATGAGGACGGACTGCTTGAAGCGCTCGCCGCCGTGGACGACGCGGTGGCCGACGGCGTGGATGTCGCCGACGCTCTTGACCTCTTCAATCCCGGAATCTGCCGAAGTCACCCAACGGATGACCGTCTCGACGGCCGCGCGCGTGTCGCGCACCGGCGCCGTCGAGCGCCGCGCCTCGCTGCCGCGCGCGCTGAAAGTGATGATGGCCTCGCCCCCGATGCGCTCAATCACCCCGCTCGCCAGATGCTCGTCCGCGTCCCGCGCGATCTGGTCGAGGTCGGTCGCAATCAACTGAAACTTCGCCGTCGAGCTGCCGCAGTTCAAGACAAGTACGTTCATATTGGCGAATAGTAAATGGTAAATGGTGAATGGCAAAAGCCGGCCCAAATTTGAACCTGCTCACCATTCACTATTCACCATTTGCCATTCACTAGAGGTGCCGGAGGAAGGCTTCGGGGTTGTTGAGGAAGTCGCGGGTGAGCGCGACGTGCTCGACCTCTTCGTAGCGGACGCGGCGGACGGGGGCGCGGTCGAAGCTGAGGATGTCGGCGCCGGGGAGCGCCATCAGGATCGGCGAGTGCGTGGCGACGACGAACTGCGCGTCCTGCCCGGCCATCCCTTTGAGCATCGCGAGCAGGGCGAGTTGGCGTTGCGGCGAGAGCGGCGCCTCGGGCTCGTCTAAAAGATAAAGGCCGCCGGGCACGAAGCGCGACTGGAAGAGTTGCAGGAAGCTCTCGCCGTGCGAGCGCGCGTCGGCGTCCTCGCCGTAGCGGTTGGCGAGCGCGCGCCGCTGCCCGCGCACCACGCCCTGCGCGAGGCGCAGCGCGTAACCTTTGAGCCCCTCGCGCTCGAACTCGCCGGCCATCTCCTCAAGCTCCGCGCTCGTCTGGTTGACGCGCCGGGTGAAGTTGAAGAAGTCCTCGGCGCGCAGGAAGAAGCCGCGGTGCGTGCGCTTCGACCACGTCAGCTTCAGCTGCGCCGCCAGCGCCCGCGCGTGGCCCAGCGTCTTGTCCGCGCGCACGTCCTCGCCGCCCACCACGACCGAGCCCACGCCCGCCGCCAACGCTTCGAGCACCGTGGACTTCCCCGACCCGTTCTCGCCGACGAGGAACGTGACCGGGCTGCGGAACTTGATCTCTTTGAACTTCCTGACGACGGGGAGCGCGAACGGGAACCCGTCCAGTTCCCTCGCCGCCGGCCTGATGTCGATTGAGCGGAGGTGAATCATCGCGTGCGACTTGTGGCGCGGAGGCGCTTCCGAATTCAGAGGCGCGCGAGCCAGCCTTCGAGGCGCGCCTGCTGTTCCGCGAGCCAGGACTTGAAGCCGGCGGCGGGCGCGGCCTGTGACTGCTTCTCGAAGCGTTCGAGGTCGTGGATGAACTCCGTCCGGGCGTGGTGCATCGAGACCTCGACGCCCTCCCTCGCGTCCCTGACCGACGCGGGCGAGAGGCCGGGGAATGCCGCGAGCACGGCGTCCACGGAAGTCTGCGGCGCCGCGTCGTCGAGGGCGGCGAGGGCCGACTTGAATTTGCGCACGGCCTCGGCGGTCTCCACTTCGCCGGCGCCGCGCGCGTCGCGGACGAGCTGCAAGAGGCGCGGGAGTTGTGCACGCTCGCCCTCGTCCATCAACATCTTGTGCGAGGCGAAGTCCGCGTCCCCCTCGAAGGTGTAGTCCTCGAAGACGACCGACATGACGACCACGCCGTCGATGGTCTGCGGCGTGAAGCCGGACTCGGAGGCCCGCCCGTCGGTGATGCCGATCCTCCGCTCGTACGTCCCGCCCGGCTCCATCAAGGGTTTGCCCTCGGGCTCGAAGGCGAGCATCGACGTGCGCGGGCGGCCGTCGAAGGTCGTCTGCATCGCGACGGCGCGCACGCGCTTCGAAGAGAGGTTGTTCAGCGTGAGCTTCGCGCGCGGCAGCGGGTCGGGCGTGAACTCGGTGACGGCGGCGGCGACGGACTGCGTCCGGTTGACGACCGTCGGCGCGGCCGTGTCGGAGGCGGCCACGCGCAGGACTTTGAAGACGAAGGGCGCGACGCCGACCCGTTCAAGGTCACGCGCCTCGACCGTCTCGCCCACGGCGGCCGTGTAGGTCGCCACCTCGTCGAGCCGGTCGAAGAAACGCGCGCCGACGTGGACGCCGACCTTCAGCTCGACGCGGCCGCCTTCGACTTTCGTCCTCACGTCCACGGCCTGCACGGTGTCGGCCGCCGCGCGCGCCGCGGCCGCGGGCGTGTCGCCGAACATCCCGTACCAGGCGCAGCCCGGCACGTCCAGGTAGGCGGGCTTCGCGCCGCTCTTGTAGACGACCTGCACGACGAGCTTGTCCGGCTTAGCTTGCGGCGCCGTCGCCTCCTGCGCCGAGGCGGCGAGCGCCGAGAGCAGGCAGACGGCCAGCGCGCGGCCGAGGTTTGCGAGGAGTCCTTGTTTCATTGCACCGCTCCTTGAAGTGTCTCGGGAAGCCGGCGGGGAATCTCACACGGCGTTTCTATGCCACGCGGGGGATAAAGTCAACGCGTACCGTTCACACGCGGCGCGGGCCGGTTCGTTCCCGAAGCTCAGGCCGCTCCGGCGAGCCTGCGCGCCGCGTCGAGGAGGCGCGCGCGCAGGTCTTCCTCGTCGAGCGTCGTGACGCGGCCGTCGCGGAAGACCTCGCGGCCGGCGACGACCGTGAGCAGCACGTCGCGCCCCGAGGAGGAGAAGACGAGCGCGGCCGCCGGGTCGTACGCAGGCGTCTGGTGCGCCGCGTCGAGCCGCACCGCGACGAGGTCTGCTTCGAGACCTTCTTCGAGAGAGCCCGTCGCGTGTCGCATGTTCATCGCCGACGCGCCGCCGTGCGTCAACAGTCGCAGGGCGTCGTTCGCGTCCAACGCCCTCCCCCCCGCGACCGTCTCGCCCGCCGCGCGCGAGGCGAGCAGCGCGAAGCGCGACTCCTCCAACAGGTCGCACACGTTGTTGCTGGCGACCGAGTCGCTGCCGAGCCCTACGAGCGCGCCCGCCTCAAGCATCGCCGCCAGCGGCGCGCGCCCGTGCCCGAGCTTCGCGTTTGACTTCGGGCAGTGCGCGACGCCCGCCCCGTGCTCCTTCAACAACCTGATGTCTTCTCCGTCCACGCGGACGCAGTGCGCGAGGAGCGGGCGCGCGTCGAGCACGCCCACGCTCGCGAGGTGTCGGACGGGCGTCGTGTGCGGCGCGTCGAACGCGAAGCCGCGCAACGCGTAGGCCGCCGCGAAGATGCCGCCGCCCTCCGTCAGCAGAGCCTGCTCGGCCTCCGACTCGGCCGCGTGCATCATCAGCGGCAGGCGCTCATCGACGGCGAAGCGCGTCAGCATCTCAAGGAGCGCCGGCGCGACCGTGTAGGGCGAGTGCGGCGAGAGCCCGAGCGTGACGAGCGGCGTCTCGCCCGAGCGCAGACGTTCGATCTTCTCGCGCGCCTTGTCGAACTGCCCCGCGGCCACGGTCGCGTCCGGGCCGAATGCCTCCTGGTAGACGACGCCGCGCAGCCCCGCGTCGCGCAGCGCGCGCATCACGGGCGCGCCCGAATCGCTCGCGTCGCCGACGCAGGTCACGCCCGCACGCGCCGCCTCGACCGCGCCCCACGCGGCCGAGACGTAGAGGTCTTCCGAACTCATCCGCTCGTTGCGCGAGGCGGTGACTTTGCGCAGCCAGGCGAAGAAGTCGCCCTCCTCCGGTTCGAGGAAGCCGCGCATCGCCGTCAGCTCAAGGTGCGTGTGACAGTTGACGAAGCCCGGCAGGAGGGCCGCTTCGCCCAACTCTTCAACCTCCGCCGAAGGGAACCTCTCCGACACTTCCGCGCGCGGCCCCACGCCCGCGATGCGCGTCCCCTCGACGGCGACCGCGCCGTCACGAATCGGCCCGTCAGTTATCGGCAGCACCCAGCGCGCGCAGTAAATTTTCGTCATCCCGTCTCCCCCCTGCGTCGGCGCAGTGCGAACCACAAGAGCCCCGAGATCATAATCACCGTGCCGCCGCCGGCCGCGACGGCGCGCATGCCGAGCCGGTCGGCCGCCGCGCCCGAGACGAGAATCGAGCCGACCATCGTCAGCGTCGTCAGAGTCTCGTACGAGGCGAAGACGCGGCCGGCGAAGGCGTCCTCAGTGCGGCGCATCAAGAGCGTCTGCTGCGCCGTCCACCAGATGGCGAAGTTCATCTCGCGCGCAACTAAGAGCGCCGCCGCGCCGAAGAGGTTCGGGGTCAGGCTGAAGAGCAAGAGCCCGCAGCCGTCGAGCGTCAGCGAACGCCCCATGCGCGCCCCCAACCCTTCGACGGCGCCCCGGTTGAAGCGCCGTGCGAGCGGCGCTCCGAGCACGCCGCCGAGCCCCATCGCCACGAACAGCACAGAGATGCCGAAGTCGGTCGGCCGCTCCGCCACCGCGCGCACCGAAGCGCCCCAACGGCCCGCGGCCTGCTCGCCCAGACTCGCGCCGAATAGGCTGTAGAGCGCACGTGCCGCGCCGTTCCCCAGACCCCAGCCGCCCCCCACCACGAAGACCGCCGCCAGCACGCGGTCGCGCCGCACGTAGCGCAGCCCCTCTCTGAAGTCGGCCGCCACGCGCCGCAGCGCGGACAGGAAGAGGGGGAGACTTGGGGACTGGGTGACGGGGCGATGTTTTACGGCGGCGAGGCCGGACAGGGAACCCCTCTCCCCGTCTTCAAGTCTCCCCATCTCCCCTTCTCCCCTTCTCCCCGTCGCCGCACGTATGCGCCGGATCATCTCGGCCGAGGCAAGGAACGTGAGCGCGTTGAGGACGAAGACCGTGTCGCGCCCGAGCGCGGTGGCGACGACGCCGCCGAGCGCGGAGCCGACGGCGATGGTCGCGGCGGTCGTCGAGGCCGAGAGCGAGTTGGCCGCGAGCAGCTCCTCCGTCCCGCCGACGAGGTTCGGGATCGAGGCGCGCTTGGCCGCGTTGAAGAAGGCCGAGACCGAGAAGAGCGACGCGCCGACGACGTAGATGAGCGCGAGCGAAGCGGAGCGGTTCGCCAGCATGAACCCGAGCGCGAGCCCCGCGCGCGCCAGGTCGGCCGCGATCATCACCCGGCGGCGGCTCACGCGGTCAACGACCACGCCCGCCAACGGGCCGAAGAGGAAGAGCGGCAGGTGGCGCGCGATGGCGTAGGTCGCCACCGCCAAACCGACGCGCCCCGCGCCCGCGAGTTGAATCGCGAGCGCCAGCACCGCGATGTTGTTCAGCCAGTCGCCGACCTCCGAGACGACCTGGCCCGTCCACAGCCTCCGGAAGTCCGCGTTGCCGGATAGAAGCCCACGGTAAGTCACTGCCTGCCGCCCGCCTTCTTCTTCCGGTAGCGTTCGAGAATGTTGGTGACGTAGGCGCGCGTGGAGGGGAAGTCGATGCGGGCGACGAACTCGTCGGCGGTGAGCGGGCGCCGGCCGGGCGCGACGCGGTTCCACTCGGCGGCGCGCGAAGGGCCGGCGTTGTAGGCGGCGATGACGCGCGGCTCGGCGCCGGGCGTGTCGTGATAGTCCTTCCAGATTTTTTCGAGGTACCAGCAGCCGACCTGTATGTTGCGCTCAGGGTCGGCGAGCGCGCGCTCGGGGTCGCGCCGCATCTGCTCGGCCAGCTCGCGCATGCCGGTCTCGGCCGCCCACTCGCGCGCGACCGCCGGCGTCACCTGCATCAGCCCGACCTCGCCCGCGTCGCCCTTCATCCACGGGCGGAAGTAGGTCTCCTCGTAGATGATGCTCCACACCAGGTCGGGGTCGAGCCCGTAGACGGCGGCCTGCCGCGCGATCAGCGCGTCGAAGCGGTGTATCCAATATTGGTTGAAGAAGTATGCGGCGACGCCGACGCCGACGATGAGGACGAGCGCGGCGAGAGTAAAACGTCTGAGGGCGGGCATCAAGGTAAAAGCGGTCAGCGTTCAGCGGTCGGCCGGACAGAGGCATCAGGGCGCGGGCGGTTCAGTTCCTTCTCCGCAGGTGCGCCCAGAGCGAGGCGCGGGTGGCGGTGGCGTCGCGCCCTTCGTAGCGCGAGAGCAGGGCGCGGCGGTCGAGGACGTGCCCCTGGAGCCAGACCTCGGCGGAGAAGCCCGCGCCGACGGCGAGCGCGTCGCCGCGCAGCGCCTTCGTGTTGACGAGCACTTCGAGCTTGAGCTTGCCGAGGTCGAGGTAGACCCAGTAGAGGTCAGTCCCCGAGACGGGGTTCCTGAGCGGCTTGAAGGAGATGACGCGGCCCGAGAGCGACCAGTCGTTCTCGTGCGCGGCGCGCGAGGGCGCGGCCTCTTCGAGCGGCTGCCAGCGCGTCTCGGCGGACTCGGTCGTGACGCGCGCGCGGTAGGCCAGCCCGCACAACCCGACGTGCAGCTCCTGCGCGCGGAAGCCCTCGGGGCCGACCTCCGTCAGGTTCTGCAGCTCGAAGAGGACTTCCGTCTCGTAGCCGTCGCAGTAGCCGTGGACGATGGCCTCGCCGTCCTCGTCGTACTCGGTCAAGGCCCAGGGGCTCACGCGTTGCGTGTAGCGCGCGCGGAAGCCGGGGCGGCAGTCGGCGTAGAAGATTTCGCCCGTGCCCGACTCGTAGAGCACCGTCCAGACTTCGAGCCCCTCGCCCAGCTTCCAGCAGCGGCCGTGGAGCACGGCGCCGCGGCGGCAGAGCTGCGTGGGCTCGCCCTGGTCGCCCGCGCGCTCGGCGAGGTGGTTGAAGTCCTTCTCGCTCGGCACGTCGATCCCGATGGCTTCGAACGTCTCTTCCATAATCGCGTTCAGCGCTCAGCGCTCAGCTTCCCTCACCTCGACGCGCGCTTCTTCGGGGCCGGCTTGGCGTCCGGGCCTTCGCCCTGGCGCGGGGCGCGGCTGCGGAAGCCGCGGAGGTTACGGACGGGGCCGTGGCTCGGGCGCGCGCCCGAGCGCACCATCTCGGCGAACAGCTCGACGTCGTAGTCTGCCTCGCGCGACATCTCCTCGCGGATCGCGTGCAGCTCTTCGAGGAATCTCGGCTTGCGGTACATGTTGCGCCAATCATAAATCGTAAACCGTGAACCGTAAACCGTGACGAGTGAAGGCAAGCCGTTCTGGTCACGGTTCACGGTTTACGGTTCACGGCTTTTCCGTCATCTCCGACACGAGGAACTCGGGCGTCACGATCTGCGGGACGAAGAAGCCGGCGGCGGTGTTGAAGAGCCGGATGCGCGCCTGCCGCCGCACGTTCGCGAGGTGGCCGAAGTTCCAGGTCACTAGATAGTCTATTTTGTGGAACGAGGCAAGCGCGACGTGCAGGGCGTCGCCGATGTACTTGCGGTGGAAGATGCCGCGCGAGATGTAGCCCTCGGCGAGGATGGCGACCTCGTCCGTCAGCTCGACCTGTTCGAGCGGCTTAACTAATTTCAGATAGCCCGTGCGGTGCGGCTCGGGCACGCGCTCCAGCTCGCGGACGACGAGCGGCGAGACGACGGGCCGGTACTCCGACATCTCGTGCTCCCACCAGCGGATCGTCAAATCGCGCCGGAACGGCTCGCCGTTGTCGAGGTAGGCGCCGACGACCGAGGTCTCAAGGTAGATGCTCTGCTTCATGACTCACCGGAGACGACGGCCGGCTGGCTGAGGTCGTCCTGCGGCGTGACGCGCGGGTCGGGGACGAAGCGGACGACGCCGCGCGTGAAGTCGAACGTCACGCGGTAGCGGCGCAGGAGGTTGCCGCCGACGATGCCCGTCTGCTCGAACCCGGCCGTCTCGTTGAGCGCGTCCATGTCGAGCACGGCGGCGTAGATGTTCTGCCACGTGTAGCTGCCGAGCGCGAAGTGCGGGAGCAGGATGGTCTGGATGTTGTCGGCCAGTCCCGCCGCGCCGTAGACCTTGATGTAACCGGCCTGCGCGTAGCGCTCGAAGCCGGCGCGCGCCGCCAGCGCCTTCGAGACGACCGAGATCGAGGCGCCCGTGTCGATGATGAAGTTGACCGGCTTCTCCAGCCCTTCGAAGCTGACCTCGCCGCTCCAGAAGCCGCTCGAAGTCGTGCGGATGGGCACCTCAAACGACTTGGGCGGCGCTGGCGAGGCCGTCGCGCGCCGCGCCTCGTCTTCGCGCAGGAGGCTCATCTGGCGGCCGCCGTAATCGACGGTCGTCAGGTACTTGCCGAGCACCGAGAGGCCGATGTAGCCGTCCACCGGCTCCTGCTCGTTGTAGAAGCGGCGGATGTAGACGGGCACGCGCTCGACCTTCGCCTCGCCGACGTGGAGCGTTTGCAGGAAGCCGTAAACGATCTCGAAGCGGCCCTCGCCGCCGACGGCGCGCGCCATGCCGCCGCGCGCCACCGCTTTGAGGCCCAGCCGGTCGGCCGCCACGTCGGAGATGACGCACATGCCGGCGCCCGTGTCCACGACGAAGCGCAGAGTCTTCTGCGAGCCGTTGACGCGCACGTTGATGACGGGGCGGCTGTTGACCAGCTCGAACGGGACGGTGACGGAGTTGGGGCCGCCGACCGCGAGCAGGTTCCCCTGCTGGCCGAGGTAGCGCAGGAAGTCGATGAGCCCGCGGATGCGCGCGCGGCGGTCGGCGTCCGTCTTGGGCGCGATGCGGAGGAAGGTCTCGTAGGCGTCGGCCGCCTCCTTATAGCGCTCGTTGCGCGCGGCCACCTGCCCGAGGTTGAAGATGTAGTCGGGCTCGTTCGGGTCGATGAAGGCGGCGCGGCGCAGGCCCGAGAGGCTCTGCGGGATGCGGTTCTCGTAGAAGTCAACCATCGCCAGTCCCGCGATGGCGATGGCCTCGTCGTCCTTGAAGCTGAGCGCCGTGCGGAACTCCTCGACCGAGAGGCGGAAGTCGCCCGAGCCGAGGAGCGCCGCGCCGAGGAGCGCGTGCGCGCGGGCCGACTCGGGCTCGCGCGCGACGACGCGCGCCGCGTGGTCGTAGGCTTCGAGGTTCTTGCGCTGCTTGAGCAGCGCGCGACTCAGGCCGAGGCGCGCCGCGGAGTCCTTCGGGTCTTTGGCGACCAGCTCGCGGTAGATCTTCTCCGCCGTCTCGTACTCGCCCTCGCGCGTCGCGCGCTCGGCGCGCGCCCGCGCCTTCTCGTCCGACGCGGAGGCACCGGGCGCGACCGCGACCGCCGCGACCAACGCGAACGCGGCCAGAAGAACAAACGGCGTGGGGGAAAGTTTGCGCATCAGCTTACCTCCGAAAGAGTGATGAATGATGAGTGATGAATATGGCATCGCTGAAAGATTCATCATTCATCACTCATCATTCATCATTTCAGAATCTCCCCGGTCTTCAGAGACCAGAGGACGAGGTCGAGTTCGTCGAAGTCTATTTTGACTTCGCGGGCGAAGTCGCGCAGGCGGCTTTCGGTGGCGAGGTAGCGCGCCCGGGTCGCGGGCGGCTGCGGCGAGTCGAGGACGCCGACCTCGAACAGGCAGCGCAGGATGTGCTTGTCGAGGATGGCGTAGCCGCGCAGGCCGACGTTGCGCAGGAAGTGGCTCGACTCCTTGTAGCCGAGCCCCTTGATGCCCTTCTCGCGCGCGAGCCAGTCGCGCCGCTCGACGGGGTCTTTAAAATCTTCGAGCCGCGCGCGCAGGCGCATCCGGCAGTCGCCCTCAAGGTACGCGCGCGTGACGATGATGTAGCCCGAGCGCGAGTTCGGGTAGCGGTGCCGGCCCGTGAGCGCCGCGGCCAGCTCTTCGTGCGTGCCGCCCGCGAGCAGGTGCCGGACGGCCTCGACCGAGCCCAACCCCATCCGCGCCGAGGCGCCCGCGGTGAAGATGCAGAAGACCAGCTCCTCCCACAGGCGCGCGTCCGTGGCCGTCCGCCAGACCTCCTCGAACTCCCGGAGGCGCGCGCGTATCTCTGCGCGGCGCGCGCGGTGCGCGGCGCGAATCTTCTCGACCGTGACGGGCTCTCTCTCTGGCCGCACTCTGTTCGACAAATTCAAAGGCGAGGCTCGCTGGAACGTGCCGAAATTCTAGGGTCGCGGTTTCGGCCTTGTCAAAAGAAAGTTGTTCGGCCCGCCCGCTCCGGCTTCCTTAGATGCAACTTTGCGGGGCGGCGTCTAACAGGAAACCTTCGCCGAAAATCGCCGACAACCTTGATGAGGGGATGATAAAGTAAAGGGGCAGGGAGCGCCATGAGCATCGACAACACCTTCGGCGGCGTAACGAATTACCCCGGGTCTGACCGCGACGGCCTCTTCACGGAAGAGTCGCAGTTCACTCTTTCGTCAAATCAGTCTACCACCGCGGGCGAAGGCAGCGCGCCGGCAGAGCTTGAGCCCCCCGCCGAGTTTCAGAACAAGTCCTACGAGCTGGCGCTGCTCGGCGGCCAACTGAGGGAGAGAGTCCTGCGGTCTACCTCGACGCAGGGCACGAGCGGATCGCAGAGCAACGTCGCCTTCACCGTCAAGCTCCCCGACGACCCCGCGAAGCGCTACGACTCGCGTGAAGTCAGAAACAAGATACTGCGCGAGCAGTTCGGCTTCACCGACGAGCAGATTGCCGAGTACGACCTCTACACCGACGGCAAGGGCTTCGTCGTCTTCAACGAACGGAACCCGAAGAACAAGGGCGCGGATAAAATCTGGGCGACGCCGAGAGAGGTGAAGAGTTGGGTGAACCGGAAGACCGGCGAAGTCACAGTCAACGTGCCCGAGTCGAAGGTCGCCGAGCTGAAAGAGTTCCCCGCGCGCCTGGCCGCGCTCAGGAAAGAGGCGGGCGACCTCATCGCCGGACACTTCGTCGATATGCTGGCGCCGTTCGGGCGCGAGAGCTTCGGCCGCGAGCTGGCCGGCACTCTCGCGCAGCGCCCCGAACTCGTGCGCGAGGTCTTCAACCAGCTCGATGGGCAGACGCGCGCGGAGGTCGGGCGCGGCATGGCCGGCTCTCTGACTGACCAGCAGCTCGTCGCCCTGGCGAGAACCGCCGGCGGGAAAGACCTTTTGCAAAAGCTCGGGAAGAGTCTTGAGGGCAACGCGGCGCCGGGCTCCTTCCAGCTCTTCGGGCAGAGCAGGCAGGAAGTTCGCCAGAGGATAGTCACCGCACTCGCGGCCGCGGCCGTTCAGCAGCAGCCGCGCGGAGGGGCGCGTTACACCGCCGCCGACTTGAAACTCCTCTACGGCCAGGACGTGTACGGCGACATCGACGACTGGGTGAACAACATCGCCCGGGGCGAGGGCGGCTTCGCGACCTCGGGCGACGTGGGCGACGGCGCCGGGCTCTCGGTCGGCATCATGCAGTGGACGCAGAGTTCGGGCCGGCTCGGCGAGCTGATGCGGAAGTACAAAGAGGTGGCCGTGCGCGAAGGGAAGCTCGAAGAGTTCTACCAGGTCTTCGGCGGGAAGGAGCAGGCCGAAGACCTGCTCGCCAAGCTCGACGGCTCTAACCCTTCGAGCGTGAAGCTGGCGACCATCAAGCCGCTCTTCGCAGAGGCCGGACGCCGCGACGTGTTCAAGAAGGCGCAGGTCGAGGCGGCGCGCGAAGCGGCGCGCGGCTACATCAACCTCGTCGCGCCCTATCTGTCCTACAGCGCGGCGGACGGGCAGGTCTCGGGCCGGATGCTGGCCGCCGGCCTGGTCGTCAAGAACATCGGCGGCGCGGCGGACGACCCGAGCTTCGTCCGCCGGGCCATGAGCCGCGCGACCTCGGAGCTGTACGACGAGGTCGCCGCCAAAAATCCAGACTTCAACCGGCAGCTACAGGAGAGGCTGGCCGCCGCCCGCGAGCAGAATAAGGAGTTGAAGCCGAAGGAGCTGCAAGCCGTCCTCGACCGCGAGACGGCGCGGTTCAAGCGGGAGGTCGTCGAGCAGAATGTGACCGAGCAGCGCTTCCTCGACAGGGTCGTAGACGTCGGCCCGCGCATCCTCTACACCACGCCCTGGAAGTACACGAAGTATCACGCCGGGGTCGAGAACCGCATCCGCGAGGCCATCAACTCGGTGGACGCGAACAAGCGCGTCAACCCGCGAGGGCTTTAACGACGCATGACCGCCAGAACACTTCTCCTATCGCTTTTGCTTTTGGCGTCGGGCTGCGCAGCGCAGACCCGCGAGCCTCTGCCGGCCGGCCAACCTTCGCCGACGCAGACGCCGGCCGCTGCGACCCCGCAGGCCGACACGCAACAGAACGCGGAGCTGCGGGAGGCGGGCGAAGACTCCGCACGGAAGCAGGCCGAGGCCGAGGCGCTGCTGCGGCGCGGCGAGATTCGCAAGGCCAGAGACCTGATGCGCGACATCCTCCACGGTGAGCGAACCGTCAACTCGAAAGAGTGGGGGGCGAAGTTTCTGCGCGCGGCCCACGCGGGCGCGCTCGCCGCCTCCCGCGAGGGCAAGGACGAAGAGGCTTACGAGTTGTTGGAGACGGCCTTTCAGTATTCGGGCGGCCTCGTCCGCGTCGCGCCCGAGGACGTTGACGGCGAGAGGCTGGTTGACCCTCCGTCCTTCATCCTCGACGAGCAGCTTTACGAAAAAGATTTCTCCGCGCACCTGCCGCGGGCGGAGTACGTCGAGATCGCCGGCGACTACGGCCTCTTCCTCGAACAGGCCGGCGGCAACCGCAAGGACGTGGCGGTGCTACAGCAGGTCGTGCAGATGTCCCCCGCGCGCGAAGAGACGCGCCTCGCCCTCGCCGACGCCCTCTGGAAGCACGGCGAGAAGGAGAAGGCCGCACGCGAGTACAAGGCGTACCTCGACCTGATGACTTCCAAAAAGCAGCTCGACAAAGTCCCCCCGCGCGTCAACGAGAGAGTTAAAAACTGATTCCCTCTTCCAGACCTCGAACCGTCCTGCCCTAAAACTAAGAACTGAAAACCGGCCTTCGGGAACGACGGTTGCATTGCGCGTTTACGGCGCACAAGAGGCGCATGCATCGCGTACGAGGAGGGTCGGCATCAAAGTGTCTGCCCGCCTGACTCTTCCCGCGAAAACTTGTGCGCGCCGTTTGCACGGACGGCCTGTGCTATCATGGCGCGCCTTCTGTTTCGCCCGAACCCGGGGGCAAGGAGTGAGTGGGTTGAAGAGCTTACGTCTCATACTCGCGCTCGTCATCGTGCTCGGCCCGGCGGCCGGCGCACGGGCACAGACCGTGATGTCTGCGCCGTCGCAGCAGCAGCCGTCGGTGCGGCCGACGCCCGTCCCGACGCTCCCGCCGGTCGAGCCCGGCGACCAACTCGACCTGGCCGAAGAGCAGCAGCCCGCCTTCATTCATCAGGGCGTGCTCGTCGAAAAACTCTCGGGCGAGGTCGTGCGCGCCGAGGGCGCCGACCAGCAGTACAACCCGGCCTCGGCCGTCAAGCTCGTCACCGCGCTCGCCGCGCTCAAGACCTTCGGCGCGAAGCACCGCTTCGCCACCGCCTTCTGGATCACGGGCAGCTTCGACAAGGCGACGGGGACGGTCAACGGCGACCTCGTCGTTTCGGGCCGCGACCCTTCGTTCCATGACGAGCACGCCGTCGCCGTCGCGCGCGAGCTGAACCAGCTCGGCATTAAGACGGTGACGGGCAACCTCATCGTCGCGCCGCGCTTCACGATGAACTTCAGCGCGTCGTCGCAGCGCTCGGGCGAGCGCCTCTACGACACGCTCGACGCGGAGCGCCGCCCGGCCGCGGCCACGCGCGCCTGGTACGACTCGCTCGTGGCGCGGCGCGACGCCGAGGGCTTGAAGACGACGCCGAGCGTCGCCGTGATGGGCGCCGTCTACGTGGACGCCGTGCCGCAGGGCGCGCGCAACATCTCGACGCACTACTCGCCGCCGCTCGCCGACGTTTTGAAGGTGCTGCTCTGCTACTCGAACAACTTCATGGCCGAGCGGCTCGGCGACCAGTTGGGCGGCGCGCCCGGCCTGATGCGCCTGCTCTCGAACGACCTCGGCTTCAAGCCGGGCGAGTTCCGCCTCTCGACGGCGAGCGGCCTCGGCGTCAACCGCATGACGCCGCGCCAGATGATGAAGGTCTACCGCGCGCTCCTCGACGAGCTGCACAAGACCAACCTCAAGGCCGCGGACATCCTGCCGGTCGCCGGCATCGACCCGGGCACGCTCCAGAAGCGTTACGCCGACAGCCCCGGCCGCGGCAGCGTCATCGCCAAGACCGGCACCCTGCCGCGCACCGACGGCGGCGCCAGCGCCCTCGTCGGCCAGCTCCGCACGGCCAAGAACGACACGCTGCTCTTCGTCATCCTCGACCAGCGCGGCAGCGTCTTCCGCTTCCGCCAGTCGCAGGACGCGCTCGTCTCCGCGCTCCAGAACGAGCGCGGCGGCCCCGCGCCCTTCACCTACGAGCCGCAGACGATGGCGATCCGCCTCTCCTCCACCGAGTTCGACAGCGCCCGCGCCTCCGCCCTCGACGAGTACGAGCCGACGAGCCCGAACCAGTGAGCAGTGAGCAGTAGGAAGCAGCGGAAGGTTATAAAAGTTGAAGGCAGCCGAGACGATTCGGCTGCCTTCTGTTTTTACTGCTCACCACTCACTGCTCACTTCAAAGTGTCGCGCCCCGGCGGCTCGGCGACCGCCGGGGCGCTCCTCGCCCGCGCGCGCGATGTGCGGACCGCACGCGCCGTGGCGATTCTCGCGGGTTTGTGTTTGGCGTCCGGGAGGGGCCTGAGATGCCTGCGCCGCACCGCACCTGCCGAACCGCCGCCGCGAAGGGCACGCGCGTACGCGCGCCCGCCTCACCTCAAGAGCAATTCACAAGCCGCCGCGCGAAGCGGCACACGGCTCCGCCCATAACCCTTTGTCTCCTTCGAGACTTGCGCCGCGCGCACGTGCGGGCCGCACGCGGGCCGCCGGGCGTGCGCGGCCCGCCGCCTGTTTCGGTCGGTAACAAGGCTATGTAACGCGCGTTCGTTTGCGTCGCTTCGCAGGAAAAGTCGAGCGACGTTTCCTGGAACGCGCGCCGTCTGCTTCCACAAACAGACGCCCCAGCGCGCGACTGTGAAGCCCGCTTCTCAACTTGTCACGTAAGGTGACGACGAGCCAGCCCGCGCCGGTCTCCGGTGCTCGAAGACCGCGCCATTTCCGCCCCGAAAGCCAGTGGCACCGACTTTGCCGAAGTCAGTGCGCCGGCCCGCACGTTTTTCCAAGCCGGCAAGGTGTTGAGGATTCGAGGAGGCGTGAGATGGCCTTGAAGACTAAGGCGAATTGGAACGGCGGCCGGCGCGGCGAGCGCGGCTTCTCGTTGGTGCAGATGGTCATCACGCTGGTCGTGATCGCGGTGGCATCGACCTTCGCCCTCATGCGGGTCGCGGTCGCGCGTGACCACATGCTCCTCGCGGGCTCCGCGCGCGAGATGTCGTCCCTGATGGAGAAGGCGCGGCTCGACTCGATCCGCCGGCACGGCGCGCTGGGCGGCGGCGAGGCCACGATAGTCGTCAACAAGACGAGCTACACCGTCAGCATGGACTTCGACTACAACGGCAAGCCCGACACGCGCACCTACGACCTGCCGAGCGGCGTCGAGGTGACGAGCGTGCAGCAGACGAAGGAGGACGGGACCGTCGTCGCAAGCGCGACGCTGCCCGTCACCGTCACGTTCGACTTCCGCGGCCGCAGCGCCTCCGCCTTCCGCATCACGCTGACCAACGCGCACTCGAACACGAGCGTCGTCGGCGTCTCCAGCTCGGGGGAGATTTCGCTCGACCGCAACTCGGTCACACTCGCCAACGGCAACTACGCGGCGATCGTCAACGACATCGTCCCCCTCGGAGGTGGTGGAGGCGGCTCGTCCCCCACGCCGACGCCGACGCCCACGCCGACGCCCACGCCGACGCCGACGCCGACGCCCACTCCGACGCCGAGCTGTACCATGTCGCTCGACAAGTCCTCGATGTCGCTGCACAACTTCAGCTCGCTGACCAGCGACACGGCGACGGTCAGCTTCAGCAGCGGCTCGCCCAACTTCACGGTGGCACAGGTCAACGGCTCAGACGTGACCATCTCGGTCTCGGGCAAAGTCATCACCGTCAAGGCCATGAGCGGCGGCAACCACCGCGGGACGTACACCGTGCGCGTCACGCCGACCGGCTGCGGCTCGGCGAAGGACATCACCGTCACCGTCGCCAAGTGAGCTGGAGGACACGTCAATGCGCGCTTCGATGAAAGAAGGCCGGGACGGCCGCGGCGGATTCACCATCCTGGAGACGGTCATCGCGATGTGCATCATGATGATCGCGGGGTTCGGGGCCATCTCGCTCTTCGTCTTCTCCACCAACTATAACTCGGGCGCGAGCGACCGCGCCCGCTCGATGGCCGTCGCGCAGGAGCGCATGGAGAGGCTGCGCAGCACCCCCTACACCAACCTGGACACGCTGGCGGCCGCCGCCGACTTCAACGGGAAGGTCACCGTCGGCAGCAGCAACGCCAAAGAGGTTGACCAGCACACCTTCACGGTGGCGACGACGGTCGAGGACGACCCGAACGTCGGCAACTCGAAGCAGAAGCGGATCACCGTCACCGTCACGCCCGCCGTCTCCGGCGGCTGGGCCGGCGCCGTGTCGCTCCGGATGTGCCGCTCGCAGAACGTGGTGGGGACGAACTGAGCCGGGCGCGCCCGGCGGAGCCAAAAGTCATGAACAGGACGCACAGAGACGCGCCGAGCCGCCGGGGGGCAGACGACAGCCGCGGCTTCTCGCTCGTCGAGCTGATGGTGGCGCTCGCCGTCACCCTCACCATCATGGCCGTCGCCGGGCGCATGCTCTCGATGACGATGAACGTCCGGACGCGCGAGAACCAGCGCACCGAGGCCATCGCCGACGTGCAGCGCGCGCTCCAGTCCATGTCGCGCGAGATCGCCAACGCCGGGCTCGGCCTCTCCAGCAACGGCATCACCAGCGACGTGCCCGACGAGACGACCTTCGGCGAGATACGCATCCGCTCGAACCTCAACGGGCTCCCGCCCGTGAACGACACCACGACGAAGGACGCCGGCGAGGATGTCGTCTACACCCTCATCAACGACGCGACGGTCGATCCGCCGCAACGCCTCATTACGCGGCAGGACGTGAACTCCAAGACGATCTCACAGGTCGCCAACCGCATCGACGCGTTGCAATTCACCTTCCTCAAGGCCGACGGGACGGCCGCCACGCCGTCCACCGCCGAGCGCGTCCAGATTAACGTGAGCGTCACGCTGCCCGCGGTGGGCACCGCGGGCTCCGCCGGCTACCAGCCGGCGACGGTCATGCGCCTCCAGTCCGACGTGATACTGCGCAACACCCTTCTGACGAAGTGAGGCCCGCGGGCCGAGAGAACGTGAGGTGAACCTGAGATGAGAAGAGAGGACAACGGACACGCGCGCGGGCGCGGCGGCGAGCGCGGCGCGGCGCTCATCACGGCGCTGCTCGTCTCGATGCTCCTGCTGGCGGCGGGCGGCGCGCTCATCTACACGACCGGCATGAGCGCCACGAACGCCGTGGACGCCACGGCCGAGGTCCAAGCCTATTACGCCGCCGAGGCCGGGCTCCAGTCGGCGGCCAGCGTGGTGCGCGGCAACGTCGCCAAGCAGGGGACTTTGAACCTGCCGGCCGGGCTGAAGGTGAAGAACAACCTGCGCGCCCTCAACGACCTCACGACCTCGAACCTGGCCGCCGATAAGTCAGCGGAGGCGCGTCTGTCGGGCTGGCTCCCCTACAACAACGGGCGCGTCTCGCTCGGGAACAACGTCTCCTTCGCGCTCTCGATCACCGACCCGGACGACCCGACCCGCGTCCAACTGACGGCCAACCCGAACTACAACCCCGCTCGCCTGCTCGTCACCTCGACCGGCTACGGCCCGAAGGGGGCGACGAAGCGGATGCAGATGATTATCCGCCCCGCCGCGAACATCGACGTGCCGGGCGCCGTCACGCTGCGCGGCGCGCCCTCCGGCGGCGGCATGAGCTTCGACCTCGGCAACTCCAACGGCCGCACCTACCTCACCGACGACCCCACCAAGCCGGTCTTCGTGACGACGAACAGCACCGACGAGACGCAGGTCAAGGACTGGATCGCCAACGACACCAAGAGTAAGACACAGTTCGGCAATCCGAACACCGGCAACACCGCGCTCGGCACGGCCAAGCTCCCCGCCTTCCTGCAGAGCCCGGCCGCGGCCGAGGCGCTCATCGCCGACCTCAAGGCTATCGCCACGCCCGACAACAACATCACCATCGTCGAGGGCAACGCCTCGATCAAGGACGGCTCCGGGATCATGGTCGTCACCGGCAACCTCGACCTCGGCGGCAACTCCACTTTCAATGGCATCCTCCTCGTCCTCGGCGGCGGCTCGGTGACGTGGCACGGGCAGGGCCAGGTCTACGGCGCGATGTTCGTCGCCAAGTACGACCGCAACGACCTGACCAAAGACTTTCAATCCCCGTCGTTCAACGTCAACGGCGCGGGCAAGTCCACCATCCAGTACGTGACCACCGATGTCCAAAACGCGCTCGGTGACTTAGGCATCCGCATCGCTGGCGTCGTCGAGAATTAGCGCCGCCACACCATGTCGGCCGATGGGGCGCGGCCTGCGGCGGGCCGCGCCCTTCCCTTTCCGACCTGCTTGACACCCTTCCGCCCCGTCGTTACCATCCGCGACTATAGAAGTGATGAATGATGAGCGATGAATGATGAATCAGGCCGCGTGGCAGTATTCATCATTCATCACTCATCATTCATCACTTAACTTTTATGCCTGACATCCTGCTCGTCGAAGACAAGGAGAGCCTGCGGCGCGTGCTGCGGCTCACCCTGGAGAGCGCCGGCTACACGGTGGCCGAGGCGGCGGACGCGCGCGCCGCGGCGCAGTCGGTCGCGCGCGAGCCGTTCCGCCTAGTGCTCACAGACCTGCGGATGCCGCACGGCTCGGGCCTCGACGTGCTGCGCGCGTCGAAGGCGGCCGCTTCGGACGTGCCCGTCATCCTCATGACCGCCTACGGCTCCATCGACGAGGCCGTGCAGGCGATGAAGGAGGGCGCGCACGACTTCCTGCAAAAGCCCGTTGACTCGAACCACCTCCTGCTCCTCGTCGAGCGCGCGCTCGAACACATGCGTTTGCGCACGGAGAACGTCCTGCTGCGCGAGGAGTGGTCGCGCCGCTACGGCTTCCCGCGCATCGTCGGCGAGTCCGACGCCATCAAGCGCGCCGTCGCCGAGACGCAGCGCGTCGCCGCGACCGACACGACCGTCCTCCTCTTAGGCGAGTCGGGCACGGGCAAGGAGCTTTTCGCGCGCGCCGTCCATCACTTGAGCCCGCGGCGCGACCGCGCCTTCGTCGCCATCAACTGCGCCGCCATCCCCGAGACGCTCATCGAGTCGGAGCTGTTCGGCCACGAGCGCGGCGCCTTCACCGGCGCCACCGAGCGCCGACCCGGCAAGTTCGAGCTGGCCGCGGGCGGCACCATCTTTCTCGACGAGATTGGCGAGCTGCCTTTGAACGTGCAGGGGAAGCTCCTGCGCGCGATTGAGGAGAAGGTCGTTGACCGCATCGGCGGGCGCGCGCCCGTCCCCGTGGACGTGCGCATCGTCGCCGCGACGAACCGCGACTTGCAAACCGCTTCGGAGGCCGGCGAGTTCCGCCGCGACCTCTACTTCCGCCTCGCGGTCTTCCCCGTGCAGATTCCGCCGCTGCGCGAGCGCGGCGACGACGCCGTCCTGCTCGCGCGCCACTTCGCCGCGCAGCTCGGGCGCGAGCTGCGCAAGCGCGAGGCGACGCTCACCGCGGAGGCGGTCGCGCGCGTGCGCACGCATCCCTGGCCCGGCAACGTGCGCGAGCTTGAGAACGCCATCGAGCGCGCCTGCATCCTCGCAGACTCCGACGCGCTCACGCCCGCCGACCTCGGCCTCGTGGCAAATGCCGCGCGCGCCGTCGAGGTCGAAGAGGCGGGCGCGAACTTCGACCTCTCCGGCACGCTCGCGGAGGCGGCCGAGCGCGCCGCGCGCGCCGTCGAGCGCCGCAAGATCGCCGGCGCCCTGCGCGCGCACGAAGGCAACAAGACGCGCGCGGCCGAAGACCTCGGCGTCAGCTACAAGACACTTCTGACGAAGATTAAGGAGTACGACCTCTAAAGAACCTTTCGATGGGACAAGACGTTAAGGGTGACGTGAGTCAGAAGGGGCGCGAGCGGGTCACAGACCCGCTCGACGCGGAGCACGGCGAGTCGGATTTGCTCGCGGGGCAGAGGGAGGCGCAGGTCGGCGCGGCGACCGGCGAGTTCCCAGCCGAGGCCGTCGTCGCGCGGCGCGAGCGCAAGACTTTCAGCACGAGCAAGGGCGCCTTCCTCGTGGGCGCCGGCATCCTCCTGAGCCGCGTCGTCGGCGTCGTCCGCCAGAGAATCTTCGGCTACTTCCTCGGCACCTCCGACGCGATGGACGCCTTCAACGCGGCGTTCCGCATCCCGAACTTCTTGCAGAATGTCTTCGGCGAAGGGGCTCTCTCGGCCTCTTTCATCCCCGTCTACGCGCGGCTGATCGACCACCACGACGAGGAGGAGGCCGACCGCGTCGCGTGGGCCGTCTTCACGCTGCTCGCGCTGGTCGTCTCGTTGCTCGTGCTCGCCGGCGTGCTCTCGACGCCGCTGCTCATCGGCGCCATCGCGCCCGGCTTCCAGGGCGAGAAGCGCGAGCTGACCGAGCGGCTCGTCCGCATCTTCTTCCCCGGCGCGGGGCTCCTCGTGCTCTACGCGTGGTGCCTCGGCGTGCTCAACAGCCACCGCCGCTTCTTCCTCTCCTACGTGGCGCCGGTCGTCTGGAACCTGACGCTCATCGGCGCGCTCGTGTGGGCGGGCTGGCCCTCGCGCGGAGTCCCGCTCGCAGACCTCGGCGTGTGGGGGCGGGTCGCGGTCTACGCGGCCTGGGGCTCGGTCGCGGGGAGCGCGCTCCAGTTCGCGGTGCAGTTGCCGACGGTGCTGACGCTCCTCGGGCGCGCGCGGCTCGCGCTCGGGCTCACGAACGCGCACGTGCGGACGGTCTTGAAGAACTTCGTGCCCGTCTTCGTCAGCCGCGGCGTGGTGCAGATCAGCGCGTTCGTGGACGCGTGGCTGGCGAGCTGGCTCGGGACGGGGGCGGTGGCCGCGCTCGGCTACGCGCAGAGCCTCTACACGCTGCCCGTCAGCCTCTTCGGCATCTCGGTCTCGGCGGCCGAGCTGCCCGAGATGTCTTCGAGCGCCGTCGGCGAGCAGGCGGACGTGGCCGAACGCCTGCGCACGCGGCTCGACGCGGGGCTCAGGCAGATCGCGGTCTTCATCGTCCCCTCCTCGATGGGCTTCCTCGCGCTCGGCGACGTGATGGTCGGGGCGCTCTACCAGAACGGCAAGTTCGGGCGCTCCGACAGCGTCTACGTCTGGGCCATCCTCGCCGGCTCGGCCGTGGGACTTTTGGCCTCGACGTTGGGGCGGCTCTACGCCTCGACCTTCTACGCGCTGCACGACACGCGGACGCCTTTGCGCTTCGCCGTCGCCCGCGTCTTCCTGACGACCGTGCTCGGCTACCTCTTCTCGATCCCTTTGCCCGACGCGCTCGGCGTCCCGCGCCAGTGGGGCGCGGTGGGGTTGACGGCCTCGGCGGGGTTGGCCGGGTGGGTCGAGTTCGCGCTGCTCAGGCGCGGCCTCAACCGCCGCATCGGGCGGACGGGGCTCCCGCTCTCGTACGTCTCGAAGCTCTGGGTGTCGGCGGGCTTGAGCGCGGCGGCCGGGTGGGGGCTGAAGATTCTGCTCGGCGGCCTCCACCCGATCATCCTCGCGGCGCTGGTGCTGACGCCCTACGGCCTGCTCTACTTCGCCCTGACCTCGCTCTGGGGGCTGCCCGAGGCGCGTGCCGTCGTCGGGCGGTTCACGCGGGTTCTCGGCCGCCGGCTGAGGTAGGCCACGTTCCCGGCCGTTTCAAAGATTTAAGTGTTCGTAGCACGTGAAGATGTCCGCATTTAGTAGCACATTAGATGTCCGGTTTGCAGTTTAAGCCGCGCGTCTCTTCACGGCCTTCTTCGTCTCAGCTTTCGCCGCCGGTGCCCTCGGCGGTACGCCCTCGGAGTTATAGCGCCC
>JAFAVK010000142.1 GCA_019242475.1 Acidobacteriota bacterium
CCGGGGCCGCCGCCGTTGCCGCCGCCGCCACGGCCGCCGCGCCCGCGCCCGCCGCGGCGCCGCGCGCTCGTCACGTCGATGACGGCCTCGGTCGTCTGCACCGCCGTCTCCTTCTCACCCGTGAGCGTCGTGGACATTACTACTTCCCCGTCCTTGTACGTCCGCCTCGCCGGCGTAGGCGACGTTCGGCCCCGTCTCGTCCGGCGTCGTCTGCATGACGTAGTCCTCGGGCGCGCCCGGCACGCCGAACTCGTAGGCGCCGCGGTAGACCACGGGCACGCGCCCGCCGAAGTTGTCGTGCGGCGGCGGCGTCGCCGTGATCCACTCCAGCGTCGTCGCCTCCCAGGGGTTGTCCGAAGCCTTCTCGCCTTTGAACATGCTCCAGAAGAAGTTGATGATGAAGAGCGACTGGGCGGAGACGGTGATGATGGCCGCCCAGGTCACGAACTGGATGAGCGGGTAGGTCGGGCTGTTGAAGTTGTAAATCCAGGTGAGCTTGCCGCCGAGCACCTCGTAGAACTGCGAGTAGCGGCGCGGCATCCCGACGAGGCCCATCAAGTGCATCGGGATGAAGATGGAGTAGACGCCGATGAACGTCGGCCAGAAGTGAATCTTGCCGAGCGTCTCGTTCATCTTCCGCCCGAACATCTTCGGGAACCAGAAGTAGGTGCCGGCGAACATGCCGAAGATCGCCGCCACGCCCATCACGAGGTGGAAGTGCCCGAGCACGAAGTAGGTGTCGTGCATCGAGAGGTCTAAGGAAGACTGCCCGAGCACGAGCCCCGTGATGCCGCCCGCCACGAAGAGCGAGACGAAGCCGAGGGCGAAGAGCATCGGCGTGTGGAAGCGGATGCGCGCGCCCCAGAGCGTGCCGAGCCAGTTGAAGGTCTTGATGGCCGAGGGCACGCCGATGGAGAGCGTGAGCACGGAGAAGGCCGCGCCCGTCAGCGGCGACATGCCGCTGATGAACATGTGGTGCCCCCAGACGAAGAAGCCCAGGAGCCCGATGGCGAACATCGCGAAGACCATCGCGCGGTAGCCGAAGATCGGCTTGCGCGCGAACGTCGAGAGGATGTGCGAGGTGGCGCCCATGCCCGGCAGGATGGCGATGTAGACCTCCGGGTGTCCGAAGAACCAGAAGAGGTGCTGCCAGAGGATCGGCGAGCCGCCCGAGTGGTCGAGCACGGTCGTCCCGTTCGAGAGGCCGCCGGGGACGAAGAAGCTCGTGCCCGCGTTGTGGTCGAGGAAGAGCAGCACGCCCGCCGCCAGCAGCACCGGGAACGACAAGAGCGCGAGCACGGCCGTCGTGAACCAGGCCCAGCACGTCAGCGGCATCCTCATCAGAGACATGCCCTTCGTGCGCAGGTTCAGCAGCGTGACGATGAAGTTGAGCGCGCCGAGCAGCGAGGCGATGCAGAAGATGGCGATGCTGATGATCCAGAGGTTGACGCCCATCCCCTGCCCCGGCACGTTGAGCAGGTGGCCGACGGCCGAGAGCGGCGGGTAGCCCGTCCAGCCGCCGGTCGGCCCGATGACCGAGCCGCCCGAGGCGAAGATGGCGCTCACGAGCACCATCAGGCCGAGCAGCGTCGTCCAGAACGAGAGCATGTTCAGGACGGGGAAGGCCATGTCGTCGGCGCCGATCTGGATCGGGAGGAAGTAGTTGCCGAAGCCGCCCTGCGGCGCGGTGGTGAGCACGAAGAAGACCATCATCGTGCCGTGCATCGTGACGAGCGAGAGGTAGAACTCCGGCGTCATCACGCCCCCGGGCGCGCCCTCGGGGAAGAGCGTGCCGAGGAGGGGCCACGCGTGGTCGGGCCACGTCATCTTCATCCGCATCAGCACCGACATGATCATCCCGAGCACGACCGAGAAGAGCGCGAGCAGGAGATATTGGATGCCGATGACCTTGTGGTCGATGCTGAAGATGTACTTGCGGACGAAGCCGGTGGGGGCGTGGTGCGCGCCGTGCCCGCCGCCGTGTTCCTCGGCCGTGACTTCCGGTTCTGCCATCTCCGACGCTCCTCGGTTAGGGGTTTAGAAGTTGGTGTTGAGCGGGTACTTCTTGACCAGTTCGGTGACGCGCTTGTTGAAGTCCGCCTGCGACATCGCGACCAGCTCGTCGTACTCGTCCGCGGGGAGGACGAGCATGTAGGCGCGCATCTTGTAGTGCTGCTGCCCGCACAGCTCGGCGCAGGCGATCTCGTACTGCCCCACGACCTTCGGGGTGAAGTGGACTTTCACGTCGAGGCCGGGCACGGCGTCCTGCTTGAAGCGGAGCTGCGGCACCCAGAAGCTGTGCGTCACGTCGCGCGAGTTCAGAATCAGTTGGACGGGCGCGTCCGCCTTCGTGACGAGCGTCTGCGTGACGGTGTCGTCCTTCGAGGCGGGGTCGTCCGAGTCGAGGCCGATGTAGTTGATCGTCTCGTCGCTGATCTTCTCGGGCCGTGTGCGGCCGAAGACGTGGTCGGGGCCGGGGTAGTGGAAGTTCCACTGGAACTGCTGCGCCACGACGTGCACCTGCGCGGAGCCCGGCGGGGCCTCCGTCATGTGCAGGCCCCACCAGACGCGCTGGCCGAGGAGCGCGAGCGTGATGAAGATGGCGGCCGTGATGATCGTCCAGAGAATCTCCATCCGGTTGTTGCCGTGCGAGTAGACGGCGCGCGTGGCCTGCCCCGTGTCGGCGAAGCGCCAGACGGCGTAGCCGAGCGCGATCTGCGCCGCGGCGAAGGCGACGCCGACCACGATGATGGTCAGCAGGAATTGCTGGTCGTACGCCGGCCCGTGCTCGGAGATGGCGCGCGGGAACCACCACCTCCCGCTCAGAAACATCCAGACCGAGAGGCCGGTCATCACCCAGAGGAACACCGCGAGAGCACGACCCATGAGTCCTCCTCAGTAGGCAGTAGGCAGACGGCAGTAGGCAGTACGCTCCGCGTTAAGTGTATCGAAGGGTTAACTCAGAGTTCCCGGCAGTAGGGCTTTCAACTGCCTACTGCCATCTGCCTACTGCCTACTTGTTAAAAACCATCAGCCCGAACAGGACGGGCAGGTAGAGCACGGACGCGAGGAGCAGCCGCCGCGCGCCCTGGCGCGTGTGCGCTAAGGCCGCGTGGACGCTCGTCGCCAGGAACAGGACGCCGAGCACGAAGGCGCCGTAGAAGTAGACTGTGCCGGTCGTCCCCAGCACCGTCGGGATGAGGCTGACGGGCACGAGCACGAGCGACCAGAGGACGATCTGCCGCGCCGTGATGCGGCACGCGGGCTCGACCACGGGCAGCATGCGGATGCCCGCGCGCGCGTAGTCCTCGCGGTACATCCAGGCGATGGCGAGGAAGTGCGGGAACTGCCACGCGAAGAGGATAGCGAAGAGCGCCCAAGCCTCCGCGCCGGCCGTCCCGGTCGCGGCCGTCCAGCCCATCAGCGGCGGCATCGCGCCGGGGAAGGCGCCGACCACGGTCGAGAGCGAGCTGCGCGTCTTCAAAGGCGTGTAGCAGAGCAGGTAGCCGACGATGACCGTCACGCCGAACGCCGCCGTCAAAAGGTTGACGAAGACCGCGAGGTAGACTTCGGCCAGGAGCGTGAGCGCCAGCCCGAAGGCGAGCGCGTGCGCGGCGCTGAGCTTCCCCGCCGGGAGCGGGCGGCTGAGGGTGCGCCGCATCCGCGCGTCGAGGCCGCGCTCCATGTACTGGTTGAGCGTCGCGATCCCCGAGGAGAGCAGCGCGATGCCGAAGAGCGAGTTGAAGAGGGCGAGGTAGTCGAAAGCCCCCTTCGAGCCGAGGCAGAAGCCCGCGGCCGAGGTGAGCACGATCAGGAAAGTGATGCGCGGCTTGGTCAGCTCGGCGAAGGCCGCGAGCCGACCCTTCAGGGCCAGCGGCTCCGCCGCCACCGGCACGTCTGTCGTCGCTTCTAACACGAACTCCTTCATGAATGAATGCCGTTTCCCCTTGAAAAGGTTCAGTGCTCCATGCCCAGCATCGGGAACTCCAGCGCCGACATCATGCGCAGCGCACCGCCCTGTGTGTTCTCCGCCTTCAACTGGTCGGCGTTGAAACTGAAGTCGGTGGTCGCGGCCCCGCCCGCGGTCACCGTGACCGTCTGCGTAATGCCCTTCTGGTCTTTCTCGTGCCAGGCGACGAGCGTGTAGGTGCCGGCCGGCACGCCCTTGATCTCGAACTTGCCCGAGGCGTCCGAGACGGCGAAGAACGGGTGCGGGAGGACGGCCACGTAGGCGCGCATCCAGGGGTGCTGGTTGCACTTGACGGGGACGACCGTCTCGGCGCGCTTGAGCTGCTTGACGATCGGGGCCGCCTGCGGCCCCTGCCCCTGATTGAACTTCTCGTTGAGCTTGGCGTCGAAGTTGATGTTGTGCGAGGTCTGGTCGGAGTTGACGATGTTCAGGGTCTGGTTGACCTGCACGGCCTGCACGTGCGGGACGTAGTGGCAGCCGTGCTGGTCGAGCGTCGCGGGCGTGGAGGACGGCGCGAAGCTGTAGCCGCTGAAACTCTTGTCGCCGACCTTCCCCTCCTTGATGTAGACGAGGACGTTCTGGAGCTTGTCGCCGTTGACGACGATGTCCTCGGCGTGCGCGTCCGGGTTGGCCGAGGCGCAGACCGGGTCGGCGGTCATGCTGATGGGCGCCTTCTCGGGCGCGGCGCCGGCGAAACTGACGGTGCCGGTAATCGACCCCTCCTGCGCGGGGTTCGACTTGTAGGGCGTCAGGTTGGCGACCTCGGCCGAGTCGTCGCCGGAGCCTTCGGCGTCCTCGGCGTCGTCCGCGTTGCGCGAGCAGGCGGCGGCGAAGGCCAGCAGGCAGAGCGCCGCGAAGAGCGCGACCAGAAACCGCGCGCGGCTTGAATGCATCGGATGAGACCTCCTCAACAAGGGGACTACTGACGTGTGCGTATGAACTTTGCGCTTATGATACCGCGAATCCCTCACGGCGAGAAATCACGCACGCGCCCTCTGGAAGAGGCCGCCTGCCGCCAGCGTTCGCGCGCGAGTCTGAGCCGGCGCTCGCGCGCGAGCCGCCTTTGACGCACACGCTGCGAGACCTGCACGCGTGAGCCGCGTCTTATGTTCGCGCGCCCGGCGCTCTGCCTGTTCGACGCGGCGTGCGCGCGCGGCCTCCCCCCGCCGTTCGAGGCGACGGGGCCGGCCTGCGTGCCGCTCGGGGCGGGGGCTTGCGCGGGCACCGTCGAGCGCGCACGCGCCTGCTCCTCCGGCGTCAGAGAGAGCAGGTAGCGCACGAGCAGGCGCGCGTGGTCGCCCTTGTAGTCCGCGGCCGAAGGCGGGAGCGGGCCGTTGAAGACCCAGCGGTCGCCGTCGCGCTTGAACAGCTCCGAGGGCATCGCCGTCCCCGGCATGATGCGCTGCGGGTCGAGGAGCCAGCGGACAGTCCAGTCCTCCTTCAAACGCTCGCCGGCCTGGAGGAAGTTGGGCGCGGTCGCCGTCTGGTCGTGGCCGGGGTCGCCCGTCATGTGGCACTTGAGACACGGCGCCGCCTGCGACGTGAACAACGCGCGCGCGAGGTCTTTCTCCTGCGGCGTCAGGGGCTCCGCCTGCTGCTTGATGTACGGCTCCTGCTGCGCCGAGACGGCGAGGAAGAAGCGGACGAGCGTCCGCAGCTCGTTCGGCGAGAAGGTGAAGGTCGGCATGCGCACGCGCAGGTACGTGCGGACGCCGTTGCGGTTCTCGCCGGGCTGCGGCTTCAATGTTGCTTCCCCGCCCTGCGGTGGCTGCGTCGCGCCCGCCTGCGGGGCGGCGTTCTCCTGCGCCGTGTTCGGCTGCACCTGCAAGGGCGCACCACCGCCGCCGCCCGGCCCGGACTGCCGGTTCGACTGCGTCCCGCGCCCGACGTTGTTCTCCTCGGGCGGACGTTGTGCGGGTTTGCCGCCGTGCGCGGAGAGGTCTATGCCTTCGGAATATCCGCTCAAGCTCGGGTCGCTCAGGAACCGCAACAACCAGTCCGGGTCAACGCGCGCGCCCTCGGTCATGAGCCCCGGCGGGAGCTGTTCGGGGCCGAGCTGTATGTCGCCGAGCTTGCCGCCCGGGCCGTACTGAGTCAGCCCGTAGAGCACAGACTTCTGCCCGACCTGCACCGAGTGGCAGCCCATGCAGTTGTACTTCTTGATGACCCACCAGCCGTCCTGGATCGCCTTCTGCTGGTCGGTCGGGTTGTAGAAGAGCGACTCGGGCACGTTGGCGCCGTCGGTGCCGACGCTGCCCAAGAGGAAGGTCGTCAGTGCCGTCTTCCACTCCGGGGTCAGGTACGGCTTCGGCATGCGCAGGTGCTCTTTCGGGTCTTTCACCTTGCCGGAGTCGTAGATGGAGGGCTCGCCCAGCTTGTGCTCGAAGAAGCCCTTGTGGTCGTACCAGGGCTTGCCCTGCTTGTCCTTGCCGGCGGCGGACTTCCCTTCACCGGCGCCGTCGGCCTGACTGCCTTCGCCGAAGCCGGGCGGCTGCTCCCCCTCCTCTGCGAGGTGCGTCATGCGCGCGAAGTCGAGGCGTTCGAGCGGGGTGGCGCCCTCGGCCGTCAGCTCCTTGCCGATGCGCTGCTCGTCCTCGAAGCCGCGTATCTCGTGGCAGCCGGCGCAGCCGTACTGCTTGATGAGCGCCTTGCCGCGGTCGGCGAGGCGCGCGTCGTCCATGAAGGACGCGTCCGGGAACTGCGCCGCCGGAGCGAGCGAGACGAGGTAGGTGGCGATGTCGCGCGAGTCCTGGTCGGAGAGGCGGAAGTTCGGCATCACCGTCATGTTCTGCACCTGGAGCTCCGCCCCGTCGTTCGGGCAGCGCGTGTGCTTGACGGTGTCGAAGACGAAGGGCTTGTTGTTCTTCGCGTAGTCGTCCGGCGTCAGGTCGCGCTTCTCCTTCGGGCAGTAGGGCGCCCAGCGCTCGCGCGGGTTGTGCACCCAGCGGACGAGGTAGTCGTAATTCTCCTTCTGCCCGACCCTCGTCAGGTTGGCCGCGAACTCGCCGCCGACCTTCTGGTCGCCCTCGCCGATGGAGTGGCAGGCCAGGCAGCCGCGCGTCTTGAACAACTCCTCGCCGTGGCGCGGGTCGCCCTGCGGCTGCGCCGCGACGCGCCCGTCGAAGGCGGTCTGCCAGAGGTAGGCGGCGATGGCCTTGCGCTCGTCGTCCTGCGCCGCGGCGGGGACGATGTTGCCCTTGTCTACGTCCTCCTGGCCGCCCCTCCCCGACAGGTACCAGAAGGTCGGCATCTTCGTCCCGGGGCGGAAGACCTGTGGGTCTTTCAGCCACTCGGGTATCCACTCCTTGCGGAGCTTGAGCCGCACGTCCTTGAGGTTCGGCCCGACCTTCTTCTGATCCTGCATCAGGTAGCGGGCCTGCGTGTTGAGCTGGTCGATCTTGGCTTCGAGCTGGCTGTTGGAGACGACCAGACTTTCGGCGCGCCCGAGCAATGCTTGCGCGCGCTCGTCGGAGACGCCGGGCGCGGAGGAGTCGGCGCGCGCGACCTTCGCGTCGTGCTCGTTCGAAGTGACTTCGTCTTCGAGCTGCTTGACGAGCTGGCGCGTGTTCGTGAGCGCGTCCGTCTCGCGGTCGAAGCCCTCGTAGCGGTGGCAGCCGACGCAGCCGCGCTGGTAGAAGAGGTCTTTGCCCTGGTTGAGGACGTTGGCGCCTTGCAGGACGCGGTCGGCCGCGTGGCACTGGTTGCAGCCGGCCTCGGCGTTCTCCTTCTTGAAGAGCGGGTGAACCCAGAAGCGGTTCTCGCCGTGCCCCTTCTCGATGGAGGTCGTCGCGCGGCCGTTGCCCCAGTGGCAGGAGGAGCAGCCGAACTTCTCGGGGTCGTGCGTCTTGAGCAGCTCGGGGTCGGGGTGGCTGACGAAGGCGCGGGCGAGCGCGTCGGGGCGGCTGAGCTTGCCGCGGCCGACCGGCACCATGTCCGAGGCGCGGATGGGGATGGGCGAGCGGACGCCGAGGTGGCACGACTCGCAGCGATCAACGACCATGTCGCCCTTGTAGTTGATCTGCTTCATCCCGAAGTCGAAGTTTTCGAGCGACGTGCGCGTGAGCCTGACCTGCTGCTCGGTGACCTCGGTGACGTTGTTCTTCAGGTAGTCGTCGCGCTGGTGCTCCAGCTCGCCCGCGGGCTTTAAGAGGTCGCCCTTCTTGGCGAGGAGCTGCCCCTTCTCGTCCTTGAGCGAGACGTACATCGTCTCCAGCTCCGGGAAGTTCAGGTCACGCTTCTGCGTCGCCTTCCCGCCGTCGGCGGCCGGGAGGTAGACGGTCACCTTCTCGGCCTTCTTCTGTTCGAGGTCGCGGCGCAGGCTCTCCTTCCTGCCGCCCGTGGCCTGCTCGACGTTGTAGCTGGCGAGCGTGATCTGGCCGCGGCGATCCTGGAACTGCTCGGAGATGGCGGCGAGCTGGTCGTCGATGGCGGCGACGCGCCGGTCGATGCCGGCCGTCTGCTGCGCGGCCTCGGCGCGGGCGCCCCTGGCGGCGGCGTCGAGCCGCTGGTACTCGGGGCTCCCCTTGACCTCCTTCTCCGACCTGAAGCCGCGCTTCTCCAGCCGCCGGAGGTAGCGGTCGTAGCGCTTGACGAATGACTGCTGGTAAGACTTCCACGGCCGCGTGCCGTAGACCTCGTCGTAGAGCGCCCAGGCGAAGACGCCCATCAGGAGCAGCGCCGAGACGAGCAGGATGGCGCTCGTCGAACGGCTCACGATGGGGTCGGCCGCCGGCGCGTCGGGGTCGCGCCTAGCCAGCTTGTCGGTTTCAGGAGTCTCAGCCACGGGTATGAATCCTCCGCTCTCGTTGTCCTCTCAGACGTTGAACCAGGGAGTGACCCAGATGTACTTGATGGTGAAGAGCAGGCGCAGCAAAAGCTTCACGGGGAAGAGCCAGAGCACCGCGATGGCGAAGAACTGGAAGGTGACGTACTGAAGGATGCTGGTGCGCGCCAGCAGCTTCTCCTCGAACTCGCCGTTCTTCGTCGCCCAGCCCTTGAGCCTGCCGAACGACTTGACGTCCGCCCACTCCAACCTCCTCCGCAGCATCAGCCAGTGGAAGAAGAGGGCGCCCGTGACGAAGACGGCGCCGACGACGAGCGCGCCGAAGATGGCCTTCCAGGGGTAGAGGTTCAGGAACGGCAGGCCCCAGCCCGCGACGATCTCGTGGAGGTCGCGGTTGCGGTCAAAGACCACGCGGTTGTGATCCCACGTCTGCCCCGGCCAGAACCACATCCACCCCGGCCCGCGGATGAACGTCCCGATGATGATGAGGATGATCCACATGAAGAAGCCCCAGAGGAACATCGAGACGGCGAACCGCCGCTGCCGCCAGGTGTAGTAGCCGTTCCCCAAAGGGTTCGAGTCCACGTACGGGAAGACCATCAGCCCGACGAGCAGAAGGCTCGGCATCACCACGCCCGCGATCCACGGGTCGAAGTAGACGAGCATCTCCTGGAGGCCGAGGAAGTACCACGGCGCCTTCGAAGGGTTCATCGTCAGGTTCGGGTTGGCCGGCTCTTCGAGCGGCGCGTTGAGGAGGATCGACCAGACGAAGAGGATGACGGTGACGATGATGGCGGAGAGGAACTCGATGCGGACGAGGTAGGGCCAGACGTGCAGCTCGCGCGCCCAACCGGGGCGCCACGGCTGCGTCTTGCGGTGGTGCGTCTTGGCGAGCGCCGGGTCTCCCTCCAGGTCGCGGACGAGCCGGTCGTTCGCCTTCGACTGCCTCAGCCCGAGCCAGGTGAAGAAGATGACCAGCGGGATCATCGCGACGATGGGGATGTTGTCCGGCGCCGAGCTGATCTTCCAGAGCTGCCCCCAGTCGTCAACCTGCAGCGCCAGGGCGCCCAACACCACCACGGCCGCGACGACCAGCCAGAGCAGCCACCTGTTGCTGCGGGGCCGCGGGATTGCCATTGCCATGTCAGTCTCTCCAGAGCTGTCGGCTGTTGGCCGTAAGCTTTTAGCCAAGCCCTCAGCAATCCGTTTTAGCTAACGGCTAATAGCCAACGGCTAATAGCCCTCTCACTTCCTGACCGCCTTCATCTCTGATTCGAGCATGACGGGCGCGGGGCCGGAGATGCCGCCGTCCTTGCGGATGCGCCAGAAGTGGACGGCCATGAAGAGCGAGGCGACGACCGGGATGCCGATGCAGTGCCAGATGTAGGAGCGCAGCAGCGCGTTGGAGTCCACGATGGAGCCGCCGAGCAGGCCGAAGCGCACGTCATTGAAAGGCGTCATCCCCAACTGCGGCCCGAACGGGCCTTCGCTGCCGAGCATCGGCGTCGAGCGCGCCATGTTCGTCCCCACCGTCACCGCCCAGAAGCCGAGCTGGTCGTCGGGCAGCAGGTAGCCGGTGAACGAGAGCAGCAGCGTCAGGACGAGCAGCACCACGCCGACGCACCAGTTGAACTCGCGCGGCCGCTTGTAGGAGCCGGTCAGGACGACGCGGAACATGTGGAGCCACGTCGTGATGATCATCAGGTGCGCGGCCCAGCGGTGCATGTTGCGCAGGAGCTTGCCGAACGGCACGTCGTGTTCGAGGTAGAGGATGTCCCGGAACGCCTGCACCTTCGTCGGGTGGTAGTAGAACATGAGGAGGATGCCGGTGAAGGTCAGCACGATGAAGAGGTAGAAGGTGATACCGCCCATGCCCCAGGTGAAGTTGTAGCGCGTCGCGTCGCGGTTGACCTTCGCCGGGTGCAGGTGGAGGAAGACGTTCGAGAGGATTGCCAGGGAGCGGTTGCGCGGGTCGCTGCGGTCGTGCGAGACGCGGAAGATCGACTTCCAGAGCTGCGTCTGCTGCGGGTCTTTGTAGGTCTTGGCCTCGGCCTCGGCGCGCTCCTTGAGCGCCACGCCCTGGGCGCGCGCGCGCGCCACGAGCCCCGCGCCCCTGCCCTGCGGCACGAGCTGCCCGTCGCCGTCACCCTCGGGTCGTTCAGGCTCCATTACGACCTCCTCAGAAAGCTGTTAGCTACAAATCAGACCGGGATGTATGCGCCGGGGTCGTCGAAGTGTTTCGTGCCGCCCTTCGGCCAGTCGTAGAGCTTGCCGATGTTGACGACGACCTGGCCCTCTGCGTCGAGCTTGACCTCGGCGCGATCCATCGGGCGCGGCGCGGGGCCTTCGAAGTTGACGCCCTCGCTGTCGTACCCGCTGCCGTGGCAGGGGCACTTGAACTTGTTCTCGCTCGCCTTCCAGTCGGGCGTGCAGCCGAGGTGCGTGCAGCGCGCGTAGATGACGAACAGGCGCTCGGAGTTGCGCACGACCCAGACGCGGTACTGCTGCTGCCACTTCGTGTCCACCCCGAGCGCGTAGTCGCCGGGGAAGCCGATGCGGAAGATGCTCGAAGGCTCGAAGATGGTGCGCGGCAGGAAGAAGCGGGCCATCGCGGCGGAGAGCGCGACGAGGAAGCCGGCGACGCTCCCCCAGACCATCCAGCGGCGTATCTGGTTGACCGAAGGGTCGGGCAGGCTCTGCACGACGGGGCCGGCCGCGGGCGGCTTCGAGGGCGGCTTGGCCGCGACGGCCTTCGCGACGCCGGCGTTGACGGAAGGGGTCGGGGTGGAGGTAGTCTTCGAGGCGCCGGAGGCCGGCGCGACGCGCGCGGCGGGCGGGGTCGCGGCCGGGAAGGACTTGGCGGGCGTGTCGCCCGCGGGGGCGTCGGCGGCGACCGTCCCCCCGGAGGCGCGGCGCGCGGGCGGCGTCACGGGCGTGCGCTCGGCGGCGGGCTCTGGGTCGTGCCGGTCGGCCTCGCCGCGCGCGGCGGCGAGCAGCTCCCAGACCGAAGGGGACGCCCCCCCGGCCTGCCCTTCAACTCCCGTCTTGTCCCCTTGTTCGTTCGCCTGAGCGCCGGATGCACTCTCGGCGGGCGGAGTCGGATTGTCTTTCTGATCCACGCCGCGACCTCCCTTCAGTTAGCTTTGACTTGAGAACCGTCAACAAGCCGAGGCTTCAGGTGCAGGCCATGCGCGAGACGGTACAGTACCCCGTCGAAGAGCTGTGGGCTCGACTTTCCGCGCGTGGATTCAAATGCTTGAGCGTGACATGAAGTGCGCCGCGCCAACATAACCGATTAAAATGGCTTGGCTTCGGGAGCATTTATACCCTTTCCGCCCCCGCGTGGCAAGATTTATTTTTTACTACGTGGGCGGGATTTGAAGACCTGGGAGCGCGTCAGATTTCGGCGACTTGAGCCCTCCGGAGGCAGAAAATGTCGGTCAAACCGCACGTCGTCTTCTACACCAAGCCCGGCTGCCACCTCTGCGAAGAGGCGCGGGCCGAGATCGCCCGCTCGGGTTGCGCAGGGCTCTACACCTACGAGGAGGTGGACATTCTTTCAGACCCCGAACTAACCCGCCGCTACGGCTGGGACATCCCCGTCCTCCTCATCGACGGCACGCACGCCTTCAAACACCGCCTCACCGCCGAAGAGTTCCGCAAAGCAATAACGCGTGCCGCGCAGCCGGGTCAGAACTACCCGCGGTAGCAGGCGGCACTGACCTGACATGCGCCTACGGCTTGAAGCGTTGGCGGTATTCGATTGACGAGATGAACGCCTTGACCATCTCGGCCGCGCGGAAGTCGCCGCCGAAGTCGTCGAGCTTCTTGAGCCAGAAGTTATAGCCGACGAACCCCGGGTCGGACTTCCCGTCGAAGCCCGCGTCGTCCGGGTTCCTCCGCAGATACCCGAAATACTCCATCAGCACGAAGGCGCGGTTCTTCTCGCCGTTGCGCAGGTCTTCGTCGTCGGCTATCTGGAGGAGCGCCCCGCCGCGCGTCTCGCGCCCGTCGCCGAGGCGCGCGGCGAGGTCTGACTCCTCGGCCGGCGTGAGCGCGAAGCCTGCGTTCGAGTTGAGCGCGGCGACGTACTGCGCCGGCGTCATGCTCAACGGGTACCGCGCGAGAAAATCTGCGCGGGCCGCGAACCCTTCCGCGTAGCTGCGCTGGTTGCGGTCGAGTTGCGCGCGCCAGTCGCCCACGTTGACGACGACGCCCGAACCTACCTCGTGCGCGTCTTTAAGGAAGTCTTCGAACGTGATGGGCACGGGCTTGCCCGGCAAATCCCCGAACGCGGTCTTGTGCACGCGGTAGGCGAGGTAGCCGGTCTCCTGGAATTCAATCGAGAGGAAGAAGGCGGCCGAAGTGTCGGTGCGCTTGGCCTCGCGGCAGCCCGCGTCGGCGCCGCAGGACTCGATGCCGCCCGTCCAGAAGGCGAGCCCCGCGTCGTCGGGCTCGCGGTTGAGGAAGTCGTGGTAGTGCTGCCGGACGAAGAAGTCAGAGCGGTCGGCGGGGTTGGCTGTGGCCGTCGTGGCGTCGTCGTCTGTAATCGTCAGCGTGCGCGAGGGCTGCGCCTCCAGCGAACCGGCGCCGACGAGGTTGCTCAGCGTGACCGTCAGAGTCTCGTCGCCCTCGTGCGTGTCGTCGTTCGTGAGCAGGACGAGGAACGTCTTCTGCGTCTCGCCCGCGGCGAAGCGGAGCGTGCCCCGCGCGGCCGTGTAGTCGTTGCGCGAAGAGGCCGTGCCGTCCGACGTGGCGTATTCCACCGACAACTCGGCCGAAGGGTCGCCGGAGCGCACGACCGTCACCGTGGCCGGCCCGCCCTGCTCCGGGACGACGAAGGCCGTCGCGCCAAACATGATCTCGGGCGTCGGCGTCGGACTCGGGGTTGCAGTCGGAGTCGGAGTCGGAGTCGGGGTTGCGGTCGGCGTCGGCGTCGGTGTCGGAGTTGGGCTCGGAGTCGGAGTAGGCGTCGGAGTTGGTGTTGGTGTTGGTGTTGGTGTTGTCGTGGGCGTTGGTGTTGGCGTCGGGGTGGGGGTCGGGGTTGGCGCCGGGTCGTCGTCGAGGATGGTGCCGACGCCCTGCGCGTCGGCGAGCGTCGCGGGGCCTGTGACGGAGTCGAGGCTGACGTTGAAGGTCTCGTCCGGCTCGTCCGCCGTGTCGCCGTTGACCTGCACGGAGACGTTGGCGGCGGTCTGGCCGGGGTTGATGGTCACGCTCCCGCTCGCCGCCTGGTAGTCGCCGGGCGCCGCGGCCGTCCCGTCGGAGGTGTGGAAGCTTACGCTCACGGCCGCGTCGGGCGAGCGCGAGAGCGTGACGGTGAACGTGGCGGCGGTCTGGCCCGTGTTCCCTTCCGCCACGGACACGTCGTTGATGGAGACGGTCGGCGGCGTGTCTACGACCGAGTAGATTTCGCCCGTGCTGTAGCTCGCCGCGTAGAGGTTGCCGGCCTCGTCCTCGCCGAAGGCCGTGATGTTGAAGGCCGTGTCGAGCAGGAGCGCGCTCTGCCAAGCGGACGACACGCGCCGCAGCCCCCAGATGCGGCCGCTGCAATAGTCGCCGTAGAAGTAGAGCCCCTGCATGCGCGGGAACGCGGGGCCGCGGTAGACGTAGCCGCCCGTCACCGAGCAGTCGCCCGCCGTGTGGTCGTATTCGAGCACGGGCAGCGTGAGCCCCGTCTGGTTACAAGTCGCAGTCCCCGGCGGGTAGCAGTGGAAGCCCTCCATGACGCGCCAGCCGTAGTTCTCGCCGCCCGTGCTCGCGGCCGGCTGGATGTCGATCTCCTCGTAATTCCCCTGCCCCACGTCGGCGATGAAGAGGTCTCTGGTCTGTCGGTCGAAGGAGAAGCGCCACGGGTTGCGCACGCCGTAGGCCCAGATTTCGGGGCGGAAGCCCGTGCGGTTAACGAAAGGGTTCGTGGAAGGGACTGTGTAAGTGGTCGGGTTATTCGTTTCAACGTCGAGGCGGAGAATCTTGCCGAGCAGCACGTTCGTGTTCTGCGCGTTGTTGGGCGGGTCGCCGCCCGAGCCGCCGTCGCCCGTGCCCGCGTAGAGGAAGCCGTCCTGCGGGCCGAAGGCCAACTGACCGCCGTTGTGGTTGGCGTTGGTCGGGTGCGGGATGGTGATGACGACCTGCCCGCTCGCCGCGTCGGCCACGTCGGCGCTCCCCGTGCTGACGCGGTAGCGCGCGATGGCGATGTCGCCGGAAGGGTTCGTGTAGTAGACGTAGAAGCGCTGTTTGGTGTTGAAGCCCGGCGGGAAGGCCAGCCCGAGCAGGCCGCGCTCGCCGCCCGTGCTGATGCGCGTGGAGATGTCGAGGAAGGGCGTCGGGAGCAGCGCGCCGTTCTTGACGATGCGGATGCGGCCTCCCTGCTCGACGACGAAGAGTCGGTTCGAGCCGTCCGCCGCGTTGACGATCCCGACCGGCGAAGAGAGGCCGCCGACGGGCGAGACGAGCGCGAGCTGGGGCAGCGCACTCTGCGCGGACGCGCGCGGGACGAACGTCGTCTTAAAATCGAAGCAGCAAAGAACGAGCGCGGCCGCGAACAGGATCGCGAAAAGACAGTTCCGGCGCATAACTCCCCTCCCTCTTGTTCGTCAAAACTGCATGACCGCCGGCGCTCACTCCGGGGAGAGATGAAGCGCGCCGGCCTTCTCTTCGATGGCGGCGTAGAGACTCTCGCGCTCCCGCTCGTCGGCCGACTGGCGGTAGGCGCGCAGGAGTTCTTTCAGCGAAGCGAGTTCTCGGTAGAGGCCCGCGTCCTCGACCGGGGGGGTCAGGTACGAGACGAGCCCGGCGTAGGAGCGGCGCCGCGCAATCGAACCTTCGGACGGGTTGTTGACGCTGTAAAGATAGACGTGCGGCAGCTCCCCGATCAAGCGGTCGGGCCAGCACTCGCCCGACAGACCGACCTGCTTGCCCGGCATGAATTCGAGCGACCCGTGCGTGCCGACGTGCACGACCGCGTCGGCGCCGAAAACCTTTTCGAGATAAGTGTAGAGCGCCGCGAAGCCGTGGTGCGGCGCGCCGCCGCGCGACATGAGCAGCCGCATCGGGTCGCCCTCGTAGCCGAAGGTCGGCTGCACGGCGGCGAAGGCGTTGCCCAGACGCACGCCCTGAATCAGAAGGTCGCGCCCGAACGCGTTGATTCTTCCGGGCGCCGCGCCCCACTCCGCTTCGATCTCCGAGGCGTAAGGGCAGAGCCGCAGGTACTCCTCGACGTTCATCCGGTAGGCGACGTTCGCCACCGCGCCGAAGCTCTCGGAGTTCCCGCCCAGCAGCCTCTCGCGCAGCGCGTCTGCGTCCGCGGGCACCTCCACGTCGTAGCCGTCGGCGCTGAGGCGCGTCAGAATTTCGTGCAGGCTCGGGAAAACGTCGAGGTCTGCGGCCGTGCCGATGTTCCCCTTGTTGGGCGGGAAGCAGAAGAGGACGAGCGCAACCTTCAACCCTCTTCTCTCTTCGGTCTGAAGCCGGTTCCAGCGCCGCAAGCGTCGCGCGACGCGCACGCAACGCTCTTCGAGCGCGGCCGGCTCGACGCCCTCGGCCGGCATCCCTCCGTAGACGAAGGGCTCGGTCGCGCCGTCGATCTCGGGGATGGCGACCTGCATCCCCGCCTGCACCGGATTCAACCCCGTGTGCGACTCGCGCCACGCCTCAATCGTCTGCACGTCGAGGCTGACGGCCGAGCGCAGAGGCACGTTCAAGCCCTTCAGGAACTCGACGGCCGCCTCGCTGTCGTTCATCGCCGGCCCGCCGACGAAGCTGAAGCCGGTCAGCGAGACTATCTGACTCACGCGCGGCCTGCCTTCCTCGACGAAGAACTGCGCGCACGCGTCGCGGTTGTCCATGAAGGTCGAGATGACGGGGAGCGCCGCCAGCCCTTCGCGCTCGACGGCGCGGACGAGCGCGTCGTAGTGCCGGCGCGTCCCGCTCACGACGTTCGTGCGCATGAGCAAAAGCCCGACCGTCTTTGAGGGCCCAAGCAACTGCGTCCCACTTCGCCGCGCGCGCGCGTCGTACCAGCGGCGGTACGCCTCGAAGCTCTCGAAGATGTTGGCGGCGTCCGGGTGATAGACGCCGACGGCCGGCACGCTCTCGGGCGGCGGCACCTTCACGTCCGAGAGGCGCCTCTCCCCGCCGTAATGTTTGAGCGCGTAGAGGAGCATCGAGGCGACGTTCGCGGGCGTCGGCTGGAGGAAGTAGCAGAAGAGATAGAGGTAGTGCTTCAGGTCGCGCAGGCGCCCGGCGTTCGGCACGAAGCGCAGCAGCGCGGGCATGCGCTCGACGAGCCGGAGGTACTGCCCGTGGCCGCCGCCCTTCCGGCGCGCGCGCGCCTGCCCGCCCATCCACGAGCCGACGCTCTTCAACAGGCGCCGCGCCCGCCCGCCGCCGTCCGCGCCTTCGAGCCCGCCCTTCGCCCCGAAGGTGAGGCCCCCCATCCGCGTCTGCCGCATCAGCTCCGGCATGCAGTTGATGACGACGACCGTCCTGCCCGGCTCGCCTTGGCGCCTGAGCAGTTCAATCAGCCGCGAGGCGTTCTCGCCGTCCGTCACGTGTATGACGAAGACGATCTCCGACCCGCACAGGTCGCTCTCGACCGACGCCCACTCGCCTTCGGCGAGCGGCGCGCCGAGGTTGTACGCGCAGACGCTCAGGCCCGCCGCGTGCCGGCGGTTGATCTCTCCTTCGGCCCGCCGCAGCGGGCCGAGCAGGCTTGAGCCGACGATGAGTGCCGTGACCTTCATGCTGTTGGCTCGGGGCTGACGCTCATGGCTCCCGGCCGCGCCGTCTTCAGTCGGTGCGTGGGCGTGTCGTCGTACCCCTCTTTGTTCGCTGACTGGGCGGGGGCGGGGCGGGGATGCCCGCCTCCTGATATCTCTTATAGATTCGTTCAATCGCCTCGCCCGCGATCTTCTCCCCCGCGCCGCTCCCCTCCCTGATGATGAAGGGCATCACGGCCACGAACTTCCTCCCGGCGGGCGACTCGTAAAAGGCGATGAGGGATTTGACCTCTTCGGCCGTCAGATATTTGTCGTAAATCGGTATCACCTCCTCGACCATGCGCTCGGCCGTAAAACTCCTGCGTATCTCCTCCTCCATGATCTGCACGGCCAGCTCCCGCGACTTCGCCGGCAGTTTCACAAACAGCCCCCGGAAAACGTTGCGCATGCTCGGGAGCATCTGCTCGATGATCTGCACGCTTGCCTGGCCCGCCCCGTTCAATTGCAACAAGCGCTTAATGTCCTGTCGCTTCTCCGCGGCGGCCTGCTCCGCCGTCTCCTGCCCGCGCGCCCCGGCGCAGGCCAGGGACAACAGCAGGAGTGTGAGGGCCAATCTCTTCATCCGGTCTCTCCTTTCGTCGCGGCCTCAAGCCACGCCTTCGATGCGGTCTTCGAGGTCGGAGAAGGCTTCGCGCAGTCTCTCGACGATGCCGGCCTCGGCCTCCCAGAAGCCGCGCCCCTCGGCTTCGAGCAGGCGCGCGACGAGCGAGCGCGCCGAGTGCGGGTTGAGGCGCGCGAGGCGTTCCAACATCTGCTCGTCGAGCACGTAGGTGCGCGCCACCTCTTCGTAGACCCAGCCGTCCACGGCGTCGGCCGTGGCGCTCCACCCGAAGGTGTTCGTGACGTGGCTCTCGATCTCCGCGACGCCGCGGAAGCCGTGGCCGAGCATCCCCTCGTACCACTTCGGATTCAAGGTCTTCGCCCGCGTCTCAAGCCTGACCATCTCCGGCAGCGTGCGCACGCGCGCGTCGCGGCTCAAGGCGTCGGAGAGGTAGACCGCGGGCCGCCCGCCGGCGTGGCGCTCGACGGCCTTCGAGACGCCGCCGAGGTATTCGAAATAATGGTCAACGTCCGTGATGCCGATCTCGAACGAGTCCACGTTCTGGTACGCGGCCTCGACGCTTGAGAGTGCGCGGGACAGGGCGCCTTTCGCCTCCCGCCCTTCGAGCGCGCGCCCGTAGGCGAAGCACTTGCGCGTGACGAAGAGGTCGCCCAGCGCGTCCGCGCTCTCCCACTGCGAGTCCATCACCATGAAGTTGACGTTCGTGCCGTAGCTGCCCGGCGCGTTCGAGAAGACGCGCAAGCTGGCCTCTTCGGCCGTGCAAACGCCTTCCGCGACCCGCGCGCGGACGTTGGCGCGGACTGGGTTCAGCTCGTCCGGCTCGTCCAACTCGGCCACGCAGCGCACGGCCTTGTCGAGCAGAAGCATCGTCGCGCCGAACAGGTCGCGGAAGATGCCCGAGACGGTCATCACCACGTCCACGCGCGCGCGCCCGAGCTGGTCAAGAGGTATAGGCTCGACCTCCGTCACGCGGTTCAGCGAATCGCGCAACGGTCGCATGCCGAGCAGCCTCAAAGCCTGCGCCACGCCCTCGCCCTGCGTCTTGATGTTGTCCAGGCCCCAGAGCACGAGCGCCATCGTGCGCGGCTGCCGCCCGTGCTCGGCGCGGTGGCGCGCGAGCAGCGTGTCCACGACCCGGCCCGCGCGCTCGTAAGCCGTGTGCGAAGGGACTGCGTAAGGGTTGACGGCGTGCGTGTTCCTCCCCGTCGGGAGGACGGAAGGGTTCTGCACAATGTCCGCGCCGGGGCCGGGTTCGACGTACTCGCCGCGCAGCGCACGCGCGAGCCCTTCAAGCTCTCCGCTCGTCCCGAGCTGCTCGCGTATCCTCCCGAGCAGCTCGAAGACCTTGCGCGACTCGGCGGGGTCAACGCCCGACTCTTTTTGAAGTAGCTCGCAGGCCGCCGCCGTGCCTTCTCTCAGAAACAGTTCGACGCAGGCGCGCACCTCCTCGTCAACGCGTGCGCGCGCGCGCCAGCCCGCTTCCGTCTTATCCGTGATGAGTCTTTCGTAAGGCCCGAGGCCGAGGGCTTCCGAGACGAGGTCGTGGAGAGCGCGCGCGCCGCACTCGGGGCGGTCGAAGGATGCGACGGCGCGCAGAAGGTCGGCGCACTCGCGCTCGCCCGACGCGCGGCCGAAGACGTGCAGCCCCGTCGGTATCAGACGCTGCTCGACCTCCACGACCCGCTCCCACAGTTCGAGGACGCGGCGGTCGCGCTCTTCCTTAGACTGTTCGTCCCGCGGTCTACTCATCGAAGTAACCGGCCGGCGTCGTCTCGGACAATAACTGCGGCAGGCGCACGTAGCCGCCGCCGAGCGCGTCCGCGAGGAAGCGCCCGTCGCCGCCGGCGGTGAAGCGGCCCTGCGTGTCCACGACGACCGAAGCCGCGCACGCACGCCCGAGCGACGCGCCGAGGGATTGAATCTCCTTCCGAATCCGCTCCCGGCGCGCCGTCCCGTCCCCGACACTCTCGACGTTCAGCGGCACGTTCGCGCGCCCGTCCGTGAAGACGACCAGGCGGATTCTGCCCGCGCCGGCCGCGTCGGCGCGGCGCGCGACCTCGAGGGCACGCAGCAGCCCCGACGCAAGCGGCGTGGCCCCACCGACCGGCAGCGCGTCGAGCAGGGCGCGCGCCCTTGAGACGGAGCCGGACGGCGGCAGCAACAGTTCCGCGCCGCCGCCGCGAAAGACGACCAGCGCGACGCGGTCGCGGTTGACGTACGAACGCCGCAGGAGCTGCGCGAGCGCGCCCTTCGCCTGCTCGATGCGGTTCAGGGCCATGCTGCCCGACGTGTCCACGAGGAAGATGAAGAGCGTGCCCGACCTGCTCCTGTGGCGCTTGTAACGAAGGGCCTCCGGCGTGACGCGGAACCGCGCGCCCTGTGCTGTGCGACCGGCGGCCGCGGCCCTCAACGTCGCGTCGAGCGCGACCCGCGTGCCCTCCGACTTCGAAGGCGTCGCGCCCGCGTAACGGCCGCGCGCGGAGAAGGTCGAGCCGCCGCCCGCACGCCGACGGGCCGGAGCACTTGCTTGTTTAGGCGCTGGTATTCGACCTCGCTCACTTTCGTCGAGCGCGCCCGGCCTCAGACCGACCTCCGCGGGAGGCGGAACAATAACCTTCTCGTCGTGCCCCGCGTCGTCGGCCGCCTCGTCCCTGACTTTGAAAGGCGCGTGCGGGCGTCGTGCATTCTCGCCCTCGGAAGGCTGCTCCGGGTCGGCCTCGTTACGACCTAGCACCTCTTCCGAAGCACGCTCGACGCGTGCGCTGCCGCCGCCCTGTTCGAGCGGGTCGCGGCGCAGGCGATGGCGGAGCGACATCGGCGCCACCCTGCGCACGTCTTCGGCCGACACCTCGCGGCGCCCTTCGAGCGCGGCCAGTGCGCGCGCGGCGCGCGTCAAAGTTATCTCGCCGCGGTGGCCGTCCACGCCGAGCCGCAGGCACAGCCCGGCGATCTGTCTAATCACTTCGCGCGGGACTTCGACCTTCGGATAGAGCGCGGCCGCGCGCGTGACGCGGCGGCGGAGGCCCGCCTGCTCCGTCTGAATTGAAAGTTGGAAGGCGGCGGGGTCGCGGTCGAACGCCTCGCGCCGCTCGACGATGAGGACGCGGCGGTCTAAATCCTTCTCCGTCTCGACCTCGACGCAGAGGCCGAAGCGGTCGAGCAGTTGCGGCCTCAGTTCTCCCTCTTCAGGATTGCAGGAGCCGACCAGACGGAAGCGCGCGGGGTGCTCGGCCGAGACGCCCTCGCGCTCGACCCGGTTGTGGCCGGTGGCGGCCACGTCGAGGAGCAGATCGACGAGGTGGTCTTCGAGCAGGTTCACCTCGTCGATGTAGAGGAAGCCGCGGTTGGCGCGCGCGAGCAGCCCCGGCTCGAACTCCTTGACGCCCTCCTGCAAAGCGCGGCCGAGATCGATGGTGCCGCACACGCGGTCTTCGGTCGCGCCGAGGGGGAGTTCGACGACGGGCACGCCCCGCCGCTCGCGCTTGAGGTTCTCGCCGGAGTCGCGGCGCGCGACGCAGTCGTCGCACAGGCCGGCCTCGTCCGCAGGGTCGCAGTTGTAGGCACAGCCTTTGACGGCGTCGAGTTGCGGCAGGAGGTCTGCGAGCGCGCGCACGGCCGTGGACTTCCCCGTCCCGCGGTGCCCCGTGACGAGGAGGCCGCCGACCGCGGGCGCGACGACGTTCAAGAGCAGCGCGAGCTTCATCTCCTCCTGGCCGACGATGGCCGTGAAGGGGAAGACCGGGCGCGCGGCCGAGAGTTTTCCGCCCTTGCTGTTGTTGGGACGAGCTGCCATGCGGACTGGAAACGAGAAAGAGAACCGAGGAGCGAAAGGGATTATAAACAGTTCGGGGCGGAACGGAAGAGAAATAATTTCAGACCCGAACTTTGAAATTCCCTTCAGGGCTCGATGGACATCTTGAGGATGCTCGCGAGCGGGCGGCGCGTGACCTTGCCGTCGCGGCCGACGATGACGACCTGGTTGTTCTCGACCGTCACGCGGCGGACGCCGCTCATGTCGCGCTCCAACGTCTCGCCGTCTTTGGTGACGATGATGAGGCGTTGCGTCGGGGCGGGCGCGGGTGCGGGTGTTGGCTCGGGCTGCGCGTCGGCGGGGGGTTGTGCCGGTTGCTCGGCCCTGCTCGTCTCGGAGTTTCCGCGCGTGGAGCCGCGCCGCGCGTTGCGCGTGCCGCGTCGGCGCGGAGGGGTCGCAGGGGCGGGCGCGGGCTTCTCGGCCGGCGAGGGCGTCGGGGTGGCGGCCTCTTCCGCGGGCTTCGCCTCGGTGCTTTCGGGATTCGTGGGCGCGGGCTGCGCGGCACTCTCGGTCGGACGAGGCTTCGGAGGCGCCGGCCGCGTGTTCCTGCCGCGCCTGCTTGTGGTTGACCTGCGCCCGGTCGTTCGCGTGGGCGCGGGCGTCGGCGCGGGGGTGGGTTCGGCGTTGGCCGACTCCACCGCGGGCGTGGGCTCCGGCTTCGGCTCTTCGATGCGCGCGCCGGTGGCGGTCACGCGGCGCGTGCCGCGCGGCGTGGTCGAAGAGACGGTCGGAGCCTCGGGCGATGTCTGGTTCGCAAGCTCGGGCGGGGCGGGGAGGAAGGAGCCGCCGAAGGTGATGCGGTACGTGCCCTCCACGTCGCCGACGGCGCGCGCCTCGACGCGGAGGACGAGCGTCTCCTCCTTGCGCAGGTAGAAGCTTTTCGTGAGCCGCGCGGCGTCGCCGAGGACGGTGAACTTGAGGAGCGGGCGGAAGCCGGCCGCCGTAAACACGTCCACGTCACCGACCAGCTCGTTCGTTTCGAGGTTGACGACGAGGTCTCCCTCTGTGCCGCGGAAGGTGTAGAAGTGGCGCGTCCGGCGCGGGTCGCCCAGGTCGCGCGGGGGGATGCGCCCGCTCAGCTCGCTCGCGAAGACCGGCGTCGGGAAGTTCGCCTCCGACGACTGCGCGCGCAAAGGCGCCGCGCCCGCGAGCGTCAGCAGAAGCGCGGCGACGGTCAGCAAGAACTCGTGCGACTTCGGACGGGAGTTAAGAAGCATTACAACAGGCCCCGCGGGAGTGCCGAGTTTACCAGCCGCCGCGCGGAAGCGACAAACGTTAAAGGCCGTGAACGGTAAACCGTCAACCGTGACAAGAGGAAAAGCAGTTTCCTCTTGTCACGGTTGACGGTTTACCGTTCACGGCCTTTGATGCGGAAGGGGGGACTCGAACCCCCACGAGTTGCCTCACACGCCCCTCAAACGTGCGCGTCTACCAGTTCCGCCACTTCCGCTCGGGGTCTGACATGCAGACTAACAAATAACACGGGCGCCGTTCAAGTAGCCTTAAGGCCGCGCCTCGACAAACTTACTTCTTCGTCGCGGCGGGGCTGGCCGCGGCCGCGGGAGTCGTCGCCGCCGCAGGGCTCGCCGCCGGAGTGGCCGGCGCGGCGGCGCCCTCGGCGGGCGAAGCCGCGGGAGAAGCTGCGGGCGCGGCGCCTTCGGCGGGGGCCGCGGGGCTCGCCGCGGGGGTCGGGGTCGCCTGCGGCGCGACGCCGCCCTCCATCAGAGAGCGCTGGCCGCCGCCCACGCCGAAGCCGAGCAGCAGCGCCACGATAAAGAAGGTCGCGGCGGCACCGATGGTGATCTTGGCGAGGATGGTCTGCGTCCCGCGCGGGCCGAAGGCCGTCGAAGAGATCGAGCTGGTGAAGAGCGAGCCGGCGTCGGCCTTGCCCGGCTGCAAGAGCA
>JAFAVK010000050.1 GCA_019242475.1 Acidobacteriota bacterium
GGGCGCTATAACTCCGAGGGCGTACCGCCGAGGGCACCGGCGGCGAAAGCTGAGACGAAGAAGGCCGTGAAGAGACGCGCGGCTTAAACTGCAAACCGGACATCTAATGTGCTACTAAATGCGGACATCTTCACGTGCTACGAACACGATGACTTGATGGCACTTACCCGGGAGGGGGTTCCACAACTGGCGTCGTGGGGTTCACTTTGCGTCTCCTTCGTGAACCGTAAGCAGGTAGGTAGGCTTTGACATACAGGAACGAACTCTAATGAAGCCGCCTACCCTCAGCGCCTTCCGAGTCCAGGGGCAAAGTAAAGTCCCCGCTCTCGGGGATTTCGATTTCCGCGGCCCGCACCACGGCGTCGGCGTTCAGCTCGCCGTAGATGTGTGGGAATAGCTCGCGCCCGCCCTCCGTATTTTCGTAGCGAATCTCCGCCCCGACCCTGTCGGAGTCGATGCTGAGGAGGATTAAGTCCTGCCGGCCGCGGAAACGTGTCTCGGCGACTCTGGCTACCTGCTCGCGCGTCGAGCAGTGGATGAACCCCTCGGCGGCGAGGGACGCCGTCCGGTACGCCCCTTCCGCCTCACCCCTGTCCCACTCCGCGCGCGCGGCGATGTGAAAAATGATTGCCATGTCTAAGTCACTTTAAGGATTCCGAAAGTAACACAGAACGCGGGCCGCGGATCGCTTACTTTACCGCGCCGGAGGGGAAGTGCGGCGCGGGAGTGGCATCCGCCGCCCGCCCTCTTTCGTCTCACAGTCTCTCCCGGCGCGCGTGGGGTTCGTAAAATGCCACGCTGCCGCCTCGGCGGACGACGTATAATCCGCGCGCCTTTGCTTTACGTCTTGCCGGATTTCATGCCTGCATTAAACGGGTGATCTATGGACGGCTTCAAACCCGCGGAGGAGATGGCCGGGAGGGCTTTCGCCCTCGCCTACTTCATCCACGGCGACAGGGGCGTGGCCCTCTCCGTCGTGTGCGAGGCGCTCTCGAAGCTTGAGGTCGCCGCGGCCGCGCAGGTCAAACGGCTCTACTACACACCGACGCGCCGCCCGCTGTGGCGCCGCTCCGCGCCCCCCGGCGGGCGCACCAGAGTCTCGCTCAGCGACCTGCACCTGCTCCAGCGGCTCGTCTACGTCGAGTCGGAGCCCTTCGAGCGCGCGCGCGAGCGGAGGCGCGAGGTGCTGCGCGACGACGACCTGCTCGTCCACTTCGTCAAACACCTCATCAGAATCTCCATCAGGCGCAACTCCTTCTACGTCGCGCTCGGCGTCAGCCGCCTGCTGCACGACTACAGCACGAGCGAGACGATGGAGATTTACAACGTCGTCGTCCAAGACCCCGAGCGGGTCAAAGACGACTACTACTACCGCTCGCGCAAGGGCCGCCTGCTGCAAGAGGTCAAGGAGCGCTTCGAGGACTTCGTCAGCGTGTGCCGCGTGCAGCGGGGCGAGGAGCGTTTCCAGACTGCGGACTCGCCCGGCGCGTTCGCCGAACTCGTCGCCGAGTGCCTCCGGCAGTTCTCGCCCTGGCACTCCGCCTGCCCCGTCCCGAGCGGCTACGACCCGACGACCGACGAGATACCCACGCTCTCGTCCGCGCACCTGGGCGACGAAGACAAGGCGGAGATCAACCGCATCCACGCGGTCGTCCACCCCGACTGTTACGAGCTGCTGACCGGCTCCCTGAGACTGGCGCCGCCCGCGCTGCGCCTGAGCGTCCCGCGCTTCAACCTCCCCAACGGTAAAAACAATATGCACGGCCCCAAGGACAAGCCGCGCCGGCCCGCGCCCCCGCTCGGCGGCGACGAGTTCGAAGCGCTCAAACGCACCCTGAGCGAGCAGTCCGCGCGCCGCAGGGCGACGCACGCGAGTCTCCTGTCGGTCGCCGTGGACAGGGTCGAGCGCGCGCGCCTCGACCTGGAAGTCGCCGGCTCGGTCAGCGTCGCGCTCGACGACGGCGACGAGCTGGTCGAGGTGAGCGCGCTCGACGGCGACGAAAGGACGCTGCTTGCGACGCACCTGCTGGGCGGCGAGCCGGGCGAAGGCGCCGTGCCGCCCGAGTCGGAGGTCGTGCTCGAAGGCGGCCAGAAGCTGACCTTTAAATTCACGCCCGCGCGGGCCGGCTCGAACGACGCCGCGCGGGCGTCGCTCGACATCTCCTACCGCGAGACCGAACGGCTCAAAGCCGCGGCGCTCTTCCGGCGTCGCCTGTGGCGAAAGATAAACGCGCCCGCCGGCCCCGAGGAACGCCCCGCCTTGCCGTCACCCAGGACGGCGTTCGCCGCGCTCCTCCTCTTCGTCTTCCTGGGCGCGCTGGCGCTGTACCTCTTCAGGGGCACGCGCGGGCCGGCCGACACGCAGCTCGCGGCGGAGAAGCATCAGCCGCCCGTCACTCAGACGCCGGACGCCGCAAAGGGAAACGAGAACGTGCCGCCGCCGGCCGGCGGCGCGACTAACACGAACGCGACCGCCAGCTCGCCTCCTTCGTCAACGAACACGACCGGCGGCGGCGGCGCGGCGAAGAACTCTTCACGCAGCGAGACGGCGCGAAGGAACGCGCCGACGCGCGCGGCAAATCCGACGCCGCCGGCGCGACCCGACGAGCGCCCGCGTCAAGCGACGACTCCCGAGCAGACGCAGGCCGCTTCGACTCGCGCGGGTTCTGAGGCGGCGGACGGTTCCCTGCCCGCGGCGGGAGGGCGCGACGGCGAGGCCACCAGGTCGTTCGGACAGGGCGCCGGCGCGACCGCGCTCTCCAACGTGAGGAAGGTGTTCATCGAGGTCGCGGGCGATGGCGACCTGGGCGGGCAGGCGTCTCGCCTCCTCGCCGAAGGGCTGCGCGAAGGCCGGCGCGTGGCGCCGACGGACGTGAAGGACGAGGCGGACGCCGCGTTCAAAATGAGCGTAAGCGTCAGGCCGCAAGCCGGCCGCGGCAAGACTGCGCCCGACCCAGACCCCGCGCGGCGCACGGTCGCCGCCTCCGTCCGCCTCGTCAACGAGGACGGCGAGGTCATCTGGCCCGCGGGCGGCAAAGGCGCCCGCCTCTACACCGGCACGCTCAAAGACGTGACGGGCAGAATCGCCGCCGACTTACTGAAAGATGTCCTCAAGTCCGACGCGCGAAAGTAGGGGCGGCGAAAGAAGGGGCGGCACAGGCGAAGCGTGTCGCCTGTGCCGCCCCTTCGGTTTCACCCTCGGACGAGGCCCGCGCTTGGAGGCGCGGGCCGAGTCACCTCGGCTCGCCCTGTAGCACGAAGGCAGACCAGTAGTAAGGCGACTGCCAGCGCTTGTCCTGCCAGACCGAGACCTGCGCGGCCCTGAGCGCCCCGGCCGGCGAGAGATGCTCTCGGCCGAGCATGGCCTTGTAGAGCTTCGCCATCAGCTCGGCGGTCGCCAGGTCGTTCACGTCCCACAGGCTCACGACGACGCGCGACGCGCCGGCGTACATGAACCCCTGCGTCAGCCCGACGAGCCCCTCGCCCTTCGTCTGCTTGCCGAGCCCCGTGCGGCAGCCGCTCAGCACGACGAGTTCGGCCGGGAGCCGCAGGCGGAAGATTTCGCTCGCGCGCAGGAACCCGTCCTGCCCGCGCCCCTGCTTATCCACGAGCGAGAGGACGACGCCGGACAGCTCCGGGTGGTCGTTGTTGAGCAGCCCGTGCGTGGCGAAGTGTATGAAGCGGTACTGGCCGAGCGAGTCGCTCGTCGCCGTCGCGCGGCTCGCGTCGAAGTCCAGAGCCTCCTCGCGCTCCTGCGGCGGGATGAGCGCGGCGATGGCGTCCGCCTCCTGCCGCGTGAACGGCAGGCGCGGGATCGTTCGCCCTTCGACCGAGGCGCCCGCCTCCACGAAGGCGCGCGTGACTTCGTCCGACGCAGCGGCGCGCGCGCCGTCCGCCGGTTTGGGCGTCGCCGCGCCGCCCTTCCCGGTCAGGACGGCCTTGACGCGCTCGTCCTCTTTTTCAAAGACGGGATCGGCCAGCACCGCGATGCCCTTCGCCGCGGGCTTGCGGCCCTGCTGCTCGCGCCGCAGCTCGGCGAGTGCAGACGCCGAAGGCGCGTTGACGATCTCGTGTTTGAAGACGAGCGGGCGCGCCGGGTCGGTCGGGTCGGGGAGCGCGGCGAACGGAACCTGGTGCAGTACGTCGTCGCCGACGACGAGCAGGCGCTTCGTGCCGAGCTGCGCCGCGGCGGGGCCGAGCAGTAGGCGGCTCAACTCGGCGCCGACCTGCGGCAGCTCCGCGTCCGCACGCTCGACGCGCGCCCGCTTCTCCTCGGGCGTCTCGAACTTCACGCGCTGCGCGCGCGCCGTCAGCAGCTCGTAGTAACGCAGCGCGGTCTTCTCGATCTCGGCGCGCGGCGGCAGGGCGAAGCTCGCCGCCGCGTCGGCCGAGACCACCCAGAGGTAGCTGCCGCGCTCGCCGAGCGAGTATTCGAGCAGAAGCGTTTCGGGGTCGAGCACCTGTTTCTGAATCTCGGCGAGGCCGAGCAGTTGCGGGCGCGTCAGCGCCGCGTAGCGGGGGCTGCTCGCGCGGATACGCGCCTCGCTCTCCTGGTAGCGCGCGACCAGCGCGTCGATCTCCTTCTGCGACGCCGCGAGCTGCGCGTCCGTGTGCGGCCCCTTCTCAAGCTCCCAGCGGGCGCGCGTGGCGCCGTTGATCTGCTGCTGAGCCTGGCGCTCCTGCCGGAGCAGCGCGGGGTCTACGTCCTGGCGCAGGTTGACGCGCGCCTCGTTGAGCTGGTCGAGGAGGAGGCGCGCGTGCGCCTGCTCGCTGGCGCGCAGGGCAGCCGCCGCGTAGCCGCGCGCCGGGTCTTGGTGGTCGAGCTTCATCAGCAGGCGGACGTAGAGCTTGTAGTAGTCCTCGTTGAAGGAGAGGAACGTGGCGCGATCCTCTTCGCCGACGAGGTCGCCGCGGACGGACTCCAGGATGTCGAGGCACTCTTCCATCCTGCCCGCCGCGTCCGCCGTGCGGCCGAGGCCGTCGAGCGCCTGGGCCATCATGAAGAGCGTCATCGCCTCGCCGCGCCGGTAGCCGACGGCGCGGGCGATGGCGTTCGAACGCGACACGTAGTCGAGCGCCTTCTGGTAGTCGCCCTCCGCCAGGTAGACCGTGCCGATGTTGTTGAGCGTCGCCGCCTCGCCCTGCTGGTTCTTCGTCTCGCGCCGGAGCACGAGCGCGCGCTCGAAGTAGTCGAGCGCGGTCTTGAAGTCCTTGGCTTTGTTGTAGGCGTTGCCGATGTTGTTGAGCGCCACCCCCTCGCGCGCGCGGTCTCCGATCTGCTGAAAAATCCGGAGCGCCTGCCCGTAGTATTCGAGGGCGGCCGGCACGTCGTGGAGCTGCTCTTCGTAGAGGAGGCCCGTGTTGATGAGGATCGAGCCCTCGTCGGAGCGGTAGCCCAGCTCGCGCGCGACGGGGAGCATCTGGCGGTTGAGTTCGAGCGCCTTCTGCGTCTCGCCCAGCTCCGAGTAGACCGACGCCATGTTGCCCTGCGCCTCCAGCTCGCCCGACCGGAAGCCGACCGCGCGCGCGACCGCCAGCGCCCGGTCGAGCGTGTCGAGCGCCTTCTGGTACTGGGTCAACTGGATGTAAATCCTCCCGACCCTGATCATGTCGCCCGACTCCTCGTTGTGCGCGCCCACATCGCGCCAGAGCGCCGCCGCCTCTTCGAACTTCGCGATGGCGTCGCGCCGCCCCTGCGCGGTGTTCTGCGCGACGAGCTGCTCGGCCTCGGTCTCCGTCACGTCCGCGCGGAAGCGCTTCCTGTCCCCCTCGTCCGCGGCCCGCAGCTCGACGGCCGCCAACTGATACCGGCTCGCGCCGGGGCCGCGGGCCGCGTTGCGGATGTCGATCCGGTAAGCGCCCGGCGCGTCGGCCACCAGCGCCACGTCCATCTGCGACTGCGCGTGCGGCGTCTGGTTGATACTGAAGAGCGGCTTGCCGTCCGGCCCGAAGAGGCTCAGGACGAGGCCCGGCTTCTGCGGCCCCCAGACGAGGTGCAGCAGTTGCCCCGCCTGCAAGTTGAAGGAGTAGTCCTGGCTCTCGCCGGCGGCGACCTCACGCTCGACCGGCGCGTTGAGTTCGAGCGCGGTCGGCTCCGCCTGCGCGAGCGCGGCGCGCCCGGCGGCGGGGAGGAGCGACAGGGCGGCGCCGAGGAAAAGAGAAAAGAGGCGCGGGAGTGGTCTGGCGGGCATTCTTCAATCTCCTTCTCTTCAGGGCGTAAGGTTGTGCGCGTCGGGTTGAGACGGCAGGGACGTGGCTACGCCGGCACGGGGTCTCGACGCGAGCCCATGCCGACGCGAATTTACCACAACCGAATTTCACCCGCCGCCCCCATACCGGAGCCGGCCGCAGCTCCCGAACGCGGCCCCTCCGAAATCCGATCATCACCCGACCCGCAGGTCGCCAGCGTGTCACTTTCGGAATTCGAACGCGCGGCCCGCCCACGACACGCCGCCGGATAATTTTCTGAAAGTGACACGCGCGCGCCGCCGGCCCTGCCTCATGCTTCGGCGCGGGCCGGGGTGAGCTTTTTAAAGTCTCGCAGGAAGGATGCAAAGTATGCGGAGTGTTCAACGAAGGCGCGGGCGGGCGATGACCTGCGCGCTGGTGTGCTCGTTACTGGCGGGCGCCTACGCGGTCGCGCGGGCGCAGTCGGGCGTCGCCGTGTCGTTCAAGGATGCGTCCGTCACCATGCCGGCGGGCGCGACCCGACAGTTTACGGCGACCGTGACGGGGACGGCCAACACCGCCGTCACCTGGGCGGTCAACGGCGTCGCGGGCGGCAGCGCGACGGTCGGCACGATTGACGCGGCGGGCAGATACACCGCGCCCGCCGGCGCCGCCGTGGGCACGGCCTTCACCCTCACGGCCACGAGCGTCGCCGACCCGAACGCCTCGGCCAACCTCCCGCTGACGATCCGCAACCCGACCCCGCTCGTCACGTCCGTCACGCCCAACCCGCTCCCTGCCGGCCCGTTCAAGGTCACGGTCAACGGCAGCCTCTTCGTCAGCGGCGCGCAGGTCTTGATGAGCGGCATGGTGCTTCAGACCACCTACGTCTCCGCGACGCAGTTGACGGCGACGGGGACGTGGAGTCAGACCGGCAACCCCCTGGTCTTCGTCATCAACCCCGGCCCGCCCGGCGCCGTCTCGACGGGCTACACGCTGAGCGGCGGCGGCACGACGCCGACGCCGACGCCGACTCCCGCCCCGACGCCGACCCCCGCCGTCGCGGTCAACGTCTCCCCGCAGTATGCCACCGTGCAGTTGGGCGTCACGCAACAGTTTCAGGCGACAGTCCTCAACAGCGCGAACAAGTCCGTGACCTGGTCTGTCAACGGCGGCGGCACGATTGACGCGAACGGACTCTACACCGCGCCCGCGGCGCAGCCCTTCACGGGCGTCGTCACCGTCACGGCGACGAGCGCGGCCGACGCCACGAAGAAGGCGAGCGCGGGCGTCAACCTGCAAGACCCGCAGGCCGTCGCCGCCGGCCGCTTCCTTGAGCAGTCAACCTTCGGCCCGAACCCGCAGCTCGTGCAGCACGTCGAGCAGGTCGGCTTCAGCTCTTTCCTCGACGAACAGTTCGCGCTGCCCGAGTCGCCCTGGCCCGACTACACGCTCTCGACCACGACGCGGGCCGACGCCGTCAACGCCCTCTACTACAACGCGGGCGCCGGTCAAGACCAACTGCGCCAGCGCGTCGTCTACGCGCTCAGCCAGGTCTGGGTCGTCGCGCTCAACAAGAACACGAACGCGGACATGATCGTGCCGCACCTGCAAATCCTCTCGCGCAACGCCTTCGGCAACTACCGCACGCTGATGCGCGAGATGACTCTGAGCACGTCGATGGGCATGTACCTCGACCTCGTCAACAGCGTGAAGCCGTCGGGCACGGTCGGCGCGAACGAGAACTACCCGCGCGAGCTGATGCAGCTCTTCACCGTCGGCCTCTGGCGGCTCAACCCCGACGGCTCGCAGCAGCTCGACGCGCAGGGCAATCCGGTTCCGACCTACACGCAGACCGACGTGCAGCAGCTCGCGCGCGCGCTCACCGGCTGGACGTACCCGACGCCGCCGGGCAAGACCCCGACCACGAGCGGCAACTACGCTTACTACCCCGGCGTGATGGAGCCGCGCCCCGGATTGCACGACACGACGCAGAAGACCTTCCTCGGCCAGACGCTCCCGGCGGGCCAGACCATCACGCAAGACCTCGACGGCGCCATCGACATCGTCTTCAACCACCCGAACGTCGGCCCCTTCGTCGCCACGCGGCTCATCCGCGCGCTCGTCACGAGCAACCCGAGCCCCGCCTACGTCGCGCGCATCACCGCCGTCTTCGAAGACAACGGGCAGGGCGTGCGCGGCGACATGCAAGCGGTCGTCCGCGCGATCCTGCTCGACCCCGAGGCGCGCAACGACCAGCCGCCCGCGAACTTCGGCAAGCTCAAAAGCCCGATGCTCTACTTCCTCTCGTTCCAACGCGCCATGCAGTCGTCCGTTCCGCCGCAGACACAGACCGCGTACATCTACTACACCTTCGGCGAGGGAATACTCGACCCGAACTCCGTCTTCGGCCATTACTCGCCGCTCTACCGCATCCCGAAGACTTCGCTCTACGGCCCGGAGTTTCAAATCTACTCGCCGACCGAAGCGGTCAACCGGGGGAACTTCCTCTATCAGGGCTTGAACAACTACAGCAACGCCCTCATCGCGCCGTTCATGAACGTCGCGGGCGACCCCGTCCAGCTCGTCAACGCCGTCGATAACGCGCTCCTCTTCGGGCGCATGTCGCAGACGACGCGCAACTCCATCTACAAGGCGCTGCAAGCCTCTTCCGACCCGCACGCGCGCGCGGTGACGGCGCTCTACCTGACCGCCACGTCGGGCGAATACCTGGTTCAGCACTGACCAAACGTTGACTGAGCATTCAACCCGCTCGGAGGAGTCTCATCGTGAATCATAAGAACGGAATCTCCCGCCGCGGCTTCATGCAGCTCGGCGTCGGGCTCGGCGCGTTCGCGGCGCTCGGCCGCCTTCAGCTCGCGCGCGCCTCGACGTTCACGGACTACAAGGCGCTCGTCTGCGTCTTCCTCTTCGGCGGCAACGACGGGCACAACTGCGTCGTGCCGCTGGACTCGGCCGGCTACAACAGCTACAAGGCGGCGCGCGCCGGCCTGACGCTGCCGCCGAGCCAGCTCCTGCCGGTCAACACTTCGGCGAACGCGCCCTACGGCCTGCACTACGCCCTGCCCGAGCTGCAAAGCCTCTACGGCCAGGGCCGCCTGGCGATCCTCGCCAACGCCGGCATGCTCGTCCAGCCCATCACGCGGCAGCAGTACCTCGCCCCCAACCCCGCCGTCCCGACCAACCTCTTCTCGCACGCCGACCAGGTCGTGCAGATGCAGACCGGCTTCCCGAACGCTGCGGGCGGCACGGGCTGGGGCGGGCGCGCGGCCGACCTGATGGTGCAGGCGAACGCGGGCTCGAACTTCCCCACCTCCATCTCGATGGCCGGCACGTCGCTCTTCTGCACGGGCAGCCAGATTCAGGCCGCGAGCATCCAGCCGGGAAATTACATGAGCCAGAACGCGATGAGCTTCTGGCCGCAGTCGGCGGCCGACGCGCGCGCGCAGGGGCAGAAGGAGATCGTGACGACGGCGAGCGGCAACCAGATGATCGACGCCGCGAACAAGACGATGGCCGACGCGCTCACGCTCGGCCCGATGCTGAAGAGCGCGGCGGGCGCCGCGAGCCTCGCCACGCAGTTCCCCGCCAACCCGCTCGGCGACCAGCTCAAGGAGGTCGCGCACATGATCAGCCTCCGCTCGCAGCTGGGCGTCAGCCGCCAGGTCTTCTTCTGCGGCCTGGGCGGCTTCGACCTGCACAGCGGCGAGAGCTGGAACCACTACGACCTGCTCCTCCAGGTCAGCCAGGCGTTGGGCGCCTTCTACAACGCCACCGCCGAGCTGGGAGTCCAGAACTCCGTCACGACCTTCACGCTCTCCGACTTCGGGCGCACGCTCCAGCCCGGCGGCACGGGCTCCGACCACGGCTGGGGCAGCCACTTCTTCATCATGGGGGGCTCGGTCAAAGGCGGCGACCTCTACGGCACGTTCCCGCAGCTCGTCCTCGGCGGCCCCGACGACGCCAACTCGCGCGGCGTCCTCATCCCGACGACCTCGACGGCGCAGTACGGCGCGACCCTCGCCAAGTGGTTCGGGGCGACCGACGCGGAACTGGATCAGGTCTTCCCCGTGCTCTCCAACTTCCCCGTCCGCGACCTCGGCTTCATGTTTTGATTTTGAAACGCATGCGAGAGGCGCCGTAAGTAGGCTACGGCTAGGGTATCGAAGCGCGCCCGCGCTCGGCAGCGCGCCCGGCGTCCGGCGCCTGCCTGCGCTCGCCGAGCACCACCCGCACGGCGTGCCGCGCGCCGTCGTCTTCGAGCCCGATGTCGTCGGCCGCCTGCGCCACGCCGTCAACTTCGAGGGCGGCGACCCCGCGGCAGACGCCGTGCGGGTTCTCGACTTTAATCTGGTAGTGCGTCGCGCCGCGGCGGAAGTCGATCTCGAACTCGCGCCAGCCGCGCGGCACGCACGGGTCGATCTTCAGACGCGCGCCGTGGAGGCGGAAGCCGAGGATGGATTCGAGCCCGGCGCGGTACATCCAGCCCGAAGAGCCCGTGTACCACGTCCAGCCGCCCCGCCCCGTGTGCGGCCATACGGCGTACACGTCCGCGACGGCGACGTACGGCTCGACCTTGTACTTGTGCAGCCCCGCGCGCGTCGAGGCGTGGTTGACCGGGTTGAGGAGCGCGAAGAGTTCGCCCGCGCGGTCGCCCTCGCCGAGCAGCGCGTAGGCGATGACCGCCCAGACCGCGGCGTGCGTGTACTGCCCGCCGTTTTCGCGCACGCCCGGCACGTACCCCTTGATGTAGCCGGGGTCGAGCGCGCTTCGGTCGAACGGCGGCGTGAAGAGCATGATGAGGCCGTCGCCGCGCCGGATGAGATATTGCTCGACGGCGGCCATCGCGCGGGCCGCGCGGTGCGGGTCGGCCGCGCCCGAGATGACGCCCCACGACTGCGCGATGGAGTCGATGCGGCACTCCTCGTTCTGCGCGGAGCCGAGCGGCGTGCCGTCGTCGAAGTAGGCGCGCCGGTACCAGTCGCCGTCCCACGCCTCGGCTTCGAGCGCCCGCCTGAGCTTTGCCATGTGCGCGCGATAAGTCGAGGCACGCCCCGCGTCGCCGCGCGCCTCGCAGACGGGGGCGAACCAATCGAGCACGGTGTGCAGGAACCAGCCGACCCACACGCTCTCACCTTTCCCCTCGTGGCCGACGCGGTTCATGCCGTCGTTCCAATCACCTGAACCCATCAGCGGCAGCCCGTGCTGGCCGAGCGGCAGGCTGCGGTCGAGCGTCCGCACGCAGTGCTCGTAGAGGCTGGCCGACTCCTGCGAGACGGCGGGCTGCGTGTACGACTCGTCCTGCCCCGCTTCGAGCGGCGGCGCTTCGAGGAAAGTGACCACCTCGTCGAGCACGCCCGCGTCGCCCGTGACGTTCAGGTAAAAACTGGTCACGTAAGGCAGCCACAGGAGGTCGTCCGAGAAGCGCGTGCGCACGCCCCTGCCGGTCGGCGGGTGCCACCAGTGCTGCACGTCGCCCTCCTTGAACTGGTGGGCGGCGGCGCGCAGGATTTGCGCGCGCGTGAGGTCTGGGCGCGCGTAGACGAGCGCCATCGTGTCTTGCAGTTGGTCGCGGAAGCCGTAGGCGCCGCCCGACTGGTAGAAGGCCGAGCGCGCCAGCACGCGGCAGGCCAGGGTCTGATACGGCAGCCAACGGTTGAGGATCGTGTCGAGCGCCGCGTCGGGCGTGCGGACTTCGATCGTCTCAAGAACTTCGTCCCAGCGCGCGAGCACGCGCTCGAAGGCTTCGTTGACCGCGTGCGGGTGGCGGAAGCGTTCGACGACGGCGCGCGCCTCTTCGCGCGTCTCGGTCTGGCCGAGCAGGAAGACGACCTCGTGCGACGCGCCCGGCGCCAGCTCGACCACGGTCTGGATGGCCGCGCACGGGTCGAGTCCCGCGCCGGCGCGGCCCGAAAGAGACGTGCGGCGCAGCGCCGCCGGATTGGCGGTGCTGCCGTTGCGCCCTAAGAATTCTTTGCGGTCGCAGGTGATCGTGCTTTCGCGCGCGCTCACGGCGGCGAAGGCGACGCGCGCGGCGAACTCGTTGTTGTAAGGGTTGCGCGCGAAGACGGCGCCGCTCTCTTTGTCGAACTCGGTGATGACGAAGGGCGCGGACGCGCCGCGCTCGACGCCGAGCACGAGTTCGCTGTAGCTGGTGACCGAGAGCCTGCGGGTCTCGCCGGTTCGGTTGCGCAGGCGCAGCATCGAAATCTTCACCGTCGCGTCGAGCGGCGCGAAGAGCAGCAGCTCCTGCGTGATGCCGTGGCTCGTGTGCTCGAAGACCGTGTAGCCCTGCCCGTGCCGGACGACGTACGGGTCTTCGCCGCGGACGGGCAAAGGCGTCGGCGTCCAGACGGCGCCGCTCTCCTCGTCGCGCAGGTAGATGACCTCGCCCGGCGGGTCGCTCACGGCGTCGTTCGACCAGGGCGTGAGCCGGTTCTCGCGGCTGTTCGCCGACCAGGTGTAGCCGCCGCCCGTCTCGGTCACCTGGAAGCCGAAGTCGTGTTCGTTGGCGACGACGTTCGCCCACGGCGCGGGCGTCCACTGCCCCGCGCGCAGGACGGTCACGTACTCGCGCCCCCCCTGGCTGAAGCCGCCGAGGCCGTTGAAGAACGTCAGCTCCGGGGTCTCGACGGCGGTCTCCGCGTACACGCGCGCCGGCCCGCGCGGGACGAAATCCGCCGGCAAAGACTCTTCGATCTCGCGCCGCGTCAACTGCTCGGCGAGCGTGCCGCGCTCGGGGACGATGACGACGCGCGCGGCCGCGTGCAAAAGAATCCGGTCGGCCTCCGGCATGATGTCCGTCCGGCGCAGGAAGACGCCGCCCGGCTTGTCCTGCAAGGCCTGCGACCCGCTCGCGCGGATCATCGCCAGCAGCCCGTCCTGCAACTCCTGCGCGTAACTGGGCGGGTGGTCGTTGAGGATGACGAGGTCAATCGTCAGACCCTTCAGCCGCAGGTACTCGTGCCCGCGGATGAGCTGCCGCACCACGTCCAGGTCGTCCGCCTCGCTGACGCGGACGATGACGATGGGCAAATCGCCGCTGATGCCGTAGGGCCAGAGCGACGACTGCGCCTTCGTGTTGAGCGCCAGGACGTGCGGGCGCGGGCGCAGGGAGGGGTCGGCGTAGAGCACGCGCCCGGCGAGCCGTTGGAAGAGGTGGGCCTCGTCGGCGTCCACGTTGTGGTGGCGCATCTCGACCTGCGACTGCGTCCACGCCAGCCGCGCGGCGCGCTCGAAGACCGAAGGCTCGTGGTACTTGTCGGCGAGGGCGAGCGCCTCCTCGCGCGAGCGCGCGACGGCGGTCGTGAACGAGACGCGCGCCGTCTCGCCCGGCCGCAGGCGCACGCGCTGGCGCAGGGAGAAGACGGGGTCGAGCACCGCGCCGACCGTGTTCGACATCGGGCGCTCCTCGACGACGGCCACGGGGTCGGCGGCCGTGTGCCCGCGCCCGAGGAAGCGGCTGCGGTCGGTCTCGTACTGCACGGCGCCGACGCGCTCGCCCTCCGTGACGACGACGTGGACGGCGTAGGCGGGCTCGTCCTTGCTCGAACGCGGGCGGCGGCGCGCGAGCAGCGCGTTCTCGGCGGCGACGAATTCCGTCTCGATGAAGAGGTTGCTGAAGGCCGGGTGAGCCACGTCCGCCGCGTGGGGCGCGAGCACGACCTCGGCGTAGCTCGTCAGCTCGACCTCGCGCACGCGCGTCGATTGGTTCGTCACCGAGACCTGCCGGATTTCGGCATTGTCTTCGGGCGAGACGATGATCTCGGTGTGCGTTTGCAGCCCCGCGTCCGTGCGCCGGAAGTCAACCTTGTCTTCCGAGAAGGAGACTTCGTACGAGCGCGGCCTGACCCTCGTCGGCTGGTAGGACGTAGACCAGACGGCCCCGCTCCGCACGTCGCGCAGGTAGATGAACGAGCCGTACCCGTCGCGCACGGCGTCCTCGCGCCAGCGCGTGACGGCCAGCCCGCCGCAGCGCGAGTAGCCGCCGCCCGCCGAGGTCAGCATCACCGAGTAGGTGCCGTTCGAGAGCAGCTGCGTGCGCGGGGTCGGGAGGTCGGCCGTGTCGTAGCTGCGCGAGACGAGCCCCGTCAGCGTGTGCACGAGCCGCCCCGACAGAACCTCTTCGGCGCGCGGGTGCGCCGCCGCCACGCCGCGCGGGACGCGCTCCTGCAAGAGCAGCTCGGTCGCCTGCACGAGCGGCTCGGCGTGGAAGCGCCGCTGCATCACGTCGCGGTTGAGGAGGTTGTCGAGCGCGACGAGACTCATTCCCTGGTGGTGCGCCATGAAGGCGCGAATCAGAGCGTGGTTCTCGTTCTGCGGCAGGCGCTCCGGCGTGTAGTCGATTGACTCGTAGAGCCCGTAGCGGGCGAGCGCGCCCTCGCGCTCGAGGCGGCGCAGGTTCGCCAGCGCCCTGCGCGGCGCGACCAGAGAGGCGAGCGCCGTCGCGTAAGGCGCGACCACGAGGTCTTCCGAGAGGCCGCGCTTGAACCCGAGGCCGGGCACGCCGAAGGGGCCGTACTGGTAGTTGAGGTAGAGGTCGCGCGCGTTGTAGGCGGCCTCGGAGATGCCCCACGGGACGCCGCGCTCCTCGCCGTATTCGATCTGCCGCCGCACGGCCGCCCGGTGCGTCTGGTCGAGCAGCGTCCGGTCGTAGCTGCGCATGACGAGGAGCGGCATAAGGTATTCGAACATCGTCCCCGTCCACGAGATGAGCGCGCGGCTCCCGTCCACGGGCGTGAGCTTGCGGCCGAGGTGGAACCAGTGCTCCTGCGGCGCGTCGCCCTTGGCGATGGCGACGAAGCTCGCCAGCCGCGACTCCGAGGCCAGCAGGTCGTAGTAGGAGTTGTCGGGCTGCCCGGCCGCGACGTTGTAGCCGATGTGGAAGACCTTGCGCTCTTCGTTGAAGAGGAAGCGGAAGTCCATCCCCTCGACCAGCTCGCCGCACCGCCGCGCCAGCCTGCTCAGACGCGACAGCACGGACGTGACGGCCGACGCCGCCTCTTCGATTGCCGCCGTGAGCGAGGGGGTGTCGCCGGGGACAAGCTGGGCGCTCAGGTCGGTGAGCGCGGCGTCGAACAGCTCCGACGCGCGTGCGAAGCCTTCCACCCGTTCGAGCGCTTGCGCGAGTTCGGGCCGGAGCGGGGCGGCGAGCGCGGAGGTGAGTACGTGACCGTGGTGCCTGTCCCGCGGGTCAACGGTCGGGGCGAAGGCGCGCAGGTCGCGCGCGAACTCTTTCACCTGCCGGAGCAGCGCGCTCGCCCAGAAGCCGGCCTCCGTGAAATCGCCCGACCCGTACTCCTGCGCGAGGGCGGCGAGCATGTCGTCCACGTTCGAGGCGTGCCGGCGCAGAGCGTTGAAGAGCGTCTCCCAGACGCCCAGGGACTCGGGCACCTCGCCCGCGACGAGCTGGGCGCAGGCCGTGATCTCTTCGCGCAGTTGATTGATGGTGACGACTTCGGTGCGCTTGCGCGACGCGCCCACGCGCTCCGCCTCCAGGCGCAGCAGCGCAATCGTGTCGCCGAGCCCCGCGAGCGTGTGCGCGCCGAAGAGGGGGCGCTCGGACAGCTCGACGCACGCCTGCTTGAGCGCGAGCAGGTGGCCGGCGAGGTTGCCGCTGTCCACGGTCGAGACGTACTGAGGATTCAGCGGCTCGAGCGTGCGCGTGTCGTGCCAGTTGAAGAGGTGGCCGCGGAACTTCGGCATCTTGCCGACGGCGTCGAACGTCAGCTCAAGCCTCTCGATCAGTTCGAGCGTGCCCGCGTAGCCGAAGTCGTGCGCGGCGACCGTGGAGATCAGGAGCAGGCCGACGTTGGTCGGCGAGGTGCGGTGCGCCACCACGGGCCGCGGGTCTTCCTGAAAATTATCGGGCGGCAGCCACTGGTCTTCCTGCGTGACGAACGTTTCGAAAAACCGCCAGGTGCGCCGCGCGATGAGTCGCGCCTCGCGCTCGTCCGCCCCCGTCAACTCTTCCCGCCCGACTTCGCCGCGGCGGCTGACCCGGTAAGCGACGAACGGCGAGGCCGCCCACGCCAGCAGGAACGGCGCGGCGGCGGGCAGCGCGCCGGGCCGCAAGGCGACGAGGAGCGCGACCACCCCAACCAGAATCAACCCGACCGGCCACATGAAGCGGAAGGCGGCGGCGAGCGTGGGCGCGCTGCCCGCCTCGGCCTGCGCGGCCGTCGTCCATTCGAGCAGGCGGCGTTTCGAGACGAGCCGGCGGTAGAGTATGCGCACGACGGCGTCGCACATCATGTACGCCTGGTGCGCGAGGAAGACGAGCGTCAGCGCCACCTGCGCGGTGTTCGTCCGCGTGTCGCCCCAGACGCTCCAGAAGTGGCTCGTCCAGGGGATGCCGCGCGGGTGCAGCATCAGGCTCGTCGTCACGTGCGCGTAGACGGGGAAGGCCAGCGCGAGCAGGACGAAGAGCGACCACAGAAGGGGCGAGCCCGGCAGCATCGTCCACGCGAAGACGAGCCAGAGCACGACCGAAGGCGCGACGAGGCTGCGCCGCAGGTTGTCGAAAATCTTCCAGCGCGCGATGAGCGGCAGCCGGTTACGCACGCCGCGCCCGCGCGCGGAGGGCACGTACGGGAAGAGCCAGTGCGCGATCTGCCAGTCGCCGCGCGTCCAGCGGTGCTGCCGCATCGCGTAAGTCACGTAGCGCGCCGGGTGGTCGTCCAGAAATTCGACGTCCGTCACGAGCGCGGCCCGCGCGTAGAGGGACTCGAACAGGTCGTGACTGAGCAGCGCGTTCTCCGGCACGCGGCCGGCGAGCGCGCGCGCGAAGGCGTCCACGTCGTACAGCCCCTTGCCCGTGAACGTGCCTTCGCCGAAGAGGTCTTGATACACGTCGGACGCGGCGGTCGTGTAAGGGTCTACCCCCGTGTTGCCCGAGAAGACGCGCGCGAAGGTCGAGAGCGCGGCGCTCTCCAGAGAGACGCTGACGCGCGGCTGGAGGATCGCGTAGCCGCGCGTGACGCGCCCCGTGCGCTCGTCGAGCTGCGGGCGGTTCAAAGGGTGGCGCGCGATGCCGACGAGGCGGCGGGCCGCGTCGCGGGGCAGCTGCGTGTCGGAGTCGAGCGTGATGACGTAACGAACCTGCGCGAGCAGGTCGGCGCCGGCCGTCGCGATGACGAAGCTCGTGTCGCGCGCGCCGCGCAGGAGGCGGTTGAACTCCTCCAGCTTGCCGCGCTTGCGCTCCCAGCCCATCCACTTCCCCTCGCCCGCGTTCCACAGACGCTTGCGGTGAAAGAGGTGGAAGCGTTGAAGCCCGGACGAGTCCGCGCCGTAGCGCGCGTTCAACTCCTCGATGCCGGCCGCCGCCTGGTCGAGCAGCGCTGCGTCCGACGGCGTCTCGGCCGCGTCCGCGTCCGCGAAGTCGCCGAGCAGCGCGAAGAAGAGGTGCTCGTCCTGGTTGGCGAGGTAGTGGACTTCCAGTTTCTCTAAAAGCTCTTTGACCGCCGCCTCGCCGGTGAAGAGCGTCGGCACGACGACCATCGTGCGCGCCTCTTCGGGCACGCCCTGCCTGGACTCCATGCTCGGCAGCAGGCGCGGGTGGAAGAGGTGGGTCACGTCCCAGTTGAGCACGCTCAGCGCCAGGTCGCCGGCCGGCACGAGCGAGAGCAGCGCGAGGACGACGAGCACGGCCGGACTCGCGCCGCCCCCGTAAGCAAACAGGCAGAGCGCCGCGACGACGAGCGCCGCGAGGAGCGCCAGCGTGCCCAGGTAGAAGAGGGTCGGGTGACGCAAGACCGCGCGCACGGCGCGCTCGCGCGGCTTCGGGCGGTAACGAAACTCCCGTTCGAGGCTGACCACGTCGTCGCCGACGAGGTAGTTGCCGACGTGCGCGCGCGCCGCGTCCTGCGGCTGACGGGCGCGCGCCGCGGCGGCCAGGCGCAGGGCGCCGCGCGCCACTTCGAGTTCGTCCGCGCCGGTGCGCTTCGCGATGCGTTCGACGGCGTGGCGGTAGCGGTCGCGCGTCTGAAAGCTCATGCGCGCGTAGACGCCCGCCGGGTCTTCGCCGAGCAGCGGATCGACGAGGCTCACCGACTCGAAGAAGTCGCGCCAGTCGAGCGTCGAGATGAGGCGCATCGAGGTGATGATGTTGCCGACGGTGACCTGCGCCGCGGCCTGCCGCTGGTGTTCGAGGTGGACGGCCTGCTCGGTGGTGAGCCCGCGCTTGTTGAGCCGGCGTTCCAGCCACTCGAAGACGGGCATGAGCGCCGGGTCTTGGTCGCGCAGGCGCTGCGTGAGCTGGACGACGAAGGCACGGTCGAGGTCGAGGTCTTCGCGCTTGCCCAGGCGCGCGGCGAGCAGCTCGGTCAGGGACTCGGGCTGGCGATCGACCGCCTCCAGCAGAATGTCGGCGAGCGCGTCGGCCGCCTCGCGCGCCTCGCGCGAGGCGACGATGCGCGTGGTGAGGCGGCGCAGGTTCTCCACCAGCGCCAGGCGCAGCGTGATGGCGATGGCCCACAACTCGCCGATGGTGAGCGGCGTCGTCTGCTGGTAGGCGCGGACGAACCTCTTCAAGGTCTCGGTGTCGAGCCGGCTGTCGGTGTGCGCGATGAGCGAGAGGGCGACGGCGTAGATGCGCGGGTAGTCCGTGAGTTCGCCCGCGGAGAGCTTGGGCAGTTCGTAGTAATAGCCCTTGGGCAGGTCTTCGCGGATTTCGCGCAGCTGCTCTTCGACGATGTGAAAGTTATCGACCAGCCATTCGGCGGCGGGCGAGATCGCGCGCCCGCCGCTCACCGCCTCGGCGAGCGTGCGGTAGGCCGAGACGAGCAGCCGCCCGTTCTTCTCCAGCGCCGGCAGGAGCCTCCGGCCGCGCCGCCGCCCGGCGTAGACACGGTGCTCGGCCGCCAGCGTCGCCGCGTACTGCTCCAGGCGTTCGACGCTGTACAGCTCGTCACGGATCGGCTCCTCGTCGCGCGCCTCGGGCGCGCGCGTGAGACCCCGCAATAATCCGGTCAGACTCACAGCCATTGCTACGGTCGCATCTATCGGGGGAATTTGTTGCAGAGAAAAGTGTATCACGACGTACACACGCGGCGCTCACCGCGGGTGTGGCGCGGGCGTGTTTGACCAGCACCCGGCGGGTAAGTATCTTGAGCCCATGCGAGGCGGCGGGTGACGCCGGGCGAGATTGCCTTTCCATTGACCGGGGTGAACATGAAGCACGAGACGTTTAAGCTCAAGAACCGATTCGTCAGAAGACCTGCGTTGGTCTTCTTGTTGCTGCTGCTTCAGTCGTGGGGCCTGACGGCTCTCGCGCAGGGCGCCGTGGGCATCGGGCTGGACGTGGACGCCACGGGGGCCGCGCGCAACGTGCTCCGCGCGCGGCTCACGATCCCCGTCAAGCCGGGGCCGCTCACGCTCTTCTACCCGAAGTGGATTCCCGGCGAGCACACGCCGACCGGGACGATTGACGACGTGATGGGTTTGAAGCTGAGCGCGGGCGGCAAGCCCGTCCCGTGGACGCGCGACGACGTGGAGATGTTCGCCTTCCACTGCGAAGTCCCGCCCGGGGTCAGCGCCCTCGAAGTCACTTTCGACGACGTTTCAGAGCCCGGGACGACCGCGTCGGCGCGGCTGGCCCGAATCAAGTGGAACCGACTCGTCCTCTACCCGCAGGGCTTGAACGCGGACGAGGTGCGCGTCACGGCCTCGCTGAAGCTGCCCGCCGGTTGGCAATACGCGACGGCGCTGCCGCAGGCGGGCGAGCGGGCGGGCGGGGTCGAGTTCAAGGAAGTCTCGCTGGAGACGTTGGTCGATTCCCCCGCGATCATCGGGGCCAACTTCCGGAAGGTCTCGCTGAGTTCGGGCGGGCCTTTGCACGAGCTGGACGTCGCCGCGGACTCGCCCGCCGCCCTGGAGATGAAGCCGGAGACTTTGAACGGCGTCAGGAATCTGGTCGGCGAAGCCTACGCCCTCTTCGGCGCGCGACACTACAACGGCTACAGGTTTCTCCTGACGCTGAGCGACTACGGCGGGGCCGAAGGGCTTGAGCACCACGAGTCGAGCGAGGACGGCGTGGGCGAGAAGGCGTTCAGCGACCAGAACGCGCTGCTCGACCTCGGAGACCTGCTCGGCCACGAGTACACGCACTCCTGGAACGGGAAGTACCGCCGCCCCGCCGGGCTCGCGACGCCGGACTTCGAGCGGCCGATGAAGGGCAATTTGCTCTGGGTCTACGAGGGGCTGACGGAGTACCTCGGCAAAGTGCTGCCGACGCGGAGCGGGCTGTGGACTCCCGAGAACTTCCGCGAGGCGGTGGCGTCGGTCGCCGCCGAGATGGAGAACCAGACGGGCCGCGGGTGGCGGCCCCTGGTTGACACGGCGGTCGCCGTGCAACTGACCTACTCTTCGCCGAGGGCCTGGCGGAACTACCGCCGCCGCGTCGATTACTACGACGAGGGGCTGCTCATCTGGCTGGACGCGGACGTGTCGATCCGGAGGCAGAGCGGCGGGAAACTTTCGCTCGACGACTTCTGCCACAGATTCCACGGCGGGCAGGACACGCCCCCCGCCGTCAGACCTTACACCTTCGACGATGTCGTCGCCGCCCTCAACGAAGTCGAGCCTTCCGACTGGCGCGGGTTCCTGAACGAGCGCGTCAACGTGCTCGCGCCCCACGCCCCGCTCGGCGGGATTACCAACGGCGGCTGGCGGCTGGTCTACAACGAGACGCCGAACGGGCAGATCAAGATGGCGGAGCAGTTGAAGAAGCTCATCGACCTCTCGTACTCGCTCGGCCTCATCCTCAAAGAGGACGGCAGCGTGCTCGACGTGAACCCCGAGATGGCGGCGGGGGCGGCGGGACTCGCCCCGGGCATGAAGATCGTCACGGTCAACGGGCGAGGCTGGTCTGCGGAGGCGCTGCACGACGCCGTCGCGGCGTCAAAAGGCGGCTCGTCGCCGCTCGAACTGCTCGTGGAAAACGGCAGCTTCGAACAGACGTACAGGCTGGACTACCACGGCGGGGAACGCTACCCGCACCTGGAGCGCGACGCGTCCAAGCCCGACATCCTCTCGGAGGTGATAAAGTCGCACGCGTCACCTCCGACCCGTTGAGACTTTGATAAGCGGGAACGGTCAATTGCCGGACGGCGGCGCGGCGTGCTTGAGAATCCAGTCCCCGATTATCTCAAGGGCGGCGGGGGAGATCGTCTCCTCAATTCTCCCGTACTCGGCCGGCGAGCCGGTCTCACTCGTCTGGAACAGGTGGTTGAGCTTCGGCAGCTCCTTGACGGTGAAGTCCTTGTTACCGCCGGCTTTCAAAGCGTCCGCGATGGCTTTGAGGTTCGCCCCCGCGGGCACCACCTGCAAGTCCCTCTCGCCGGCGAGTGCGAGCACGGGGACGTGAACCTTCTTCAACGTCGCCGCCGGGTCGTAGGCGGTGAAGAAGCGGAACCAGGGCGTCAGCATGATCCTGATGATGCCCTCCATCTCGTCGTCCGCCAGGCCGTACTGCTTCCTCTCCTCGGACGACAACTCGCCCAGCAGCTTCGCCCTCTCCTCGTGAGCCCGCCTCAAGGCCGCGGCGTCGTCCTTCTCCTCCCTTATGACGGAGAAGACGCGCCCCACGAGCCTGCGCCTCCACGCGACGGCCGCGTCGCTCTCCCCGTTCGCCTTGGCGATGGCCGCGACCTGCGCGGCGAACCCCTCTTCGGCGTTCAGCCCCGGCCCGGCCAGAAGGACGATGAAGGCCACGTCCGAAGACCTCGACGCGACCATCGGCGCGATCATACCGCCCTCGCTGTGCCCGACGAGTCCAATCTTCTTCGGGTCGATCTCCTTCCTCGACTTGAGGTACTCGACGCCCGCCAGCGTGTCGCCCGCGAAGTCCTCGCTTGTGGCCTTGTTTAAGTCCGGCCCGGCGGCCGACCCACCGACGCCCCTGTCGTCCACGCGCAGGACGGCCACGCCGCGCCGCGTCAGGTAGTCCGCAAGCAACAGGAAGGGCTTGTGCCCGATGATTGTCTCGTCTCTGTCCTGCTGGCCGGAGCCGGTGATGAGCAGCACCGCCGGGTGTGGCCCCTTCGTGCGCGGCAGCGTCAGGGTGCCGGCGAGCCGCACCCCGGCCTGCCTGTTCTCGAAGGTGACCTCCTCCTCGGCGTATGGGAAGGGCCGCTTCGGCTCCTGCGGGCGGTTCGGCGGCGGCGGGGCTTTCCCGCCCCGCTCAAGCGTGAGGGGCAGCGTCGTCGGGCCTTGCTTCCACTGGCCCGTGATCGCCGTCCCCTCCTTGTTGAGCGTGCCCTCGTAGACGCCGCCGGCCGACTTCAGCTCGAAGCGCACCGCCGCGCCCGTCAGCGTGATTACGTCAAGGGGTATGCCCGTCGCGCCCTGGTCGGGGCTGTCGAGGGTAGCCGAGAAGGTGCCGTCCGACTTCTTCGAGACCTTCAGAACCAGCCGCAGCTTGGCCCCGCCGGCGTCGAGCGTGCCCTGCCAGATGCCCTCTAAGCCCTGCGCCTGAGCGGCGGGCGTTTGCCGGCCGAAGGCGTTCGGACGAGTCCGGGCGGAAACAGATAAGGACGCCTGTTGGCACAGAGAGGCCGTCAAGAGGATTAGCAGGAGCTTCAAGATTCACACCTCCGTTGCAGGAAAAACGTGAGGGTCGGATTATAACCCACAGGCGTTTCCCGCGACAGAAACGGCCGGCGGCGACTTCTCCTGTCCGGCCACTTATTCATCGACGGGCGGCCGCGCTCTTTCGTGGCCGCTCGTCGTTTACTGTCCGAACCTCTGCCTGTACTCGTCGGAGGAGAGGAACGCCTTGACCATCTCGGCGTTGACGTAGTTGCCGTTGAACTGGTTGAGCTTGTCGAGCCAGAACTTCCAGCCGCGGAAGTCCGCGTCGGGCGCGGCGTCGGGGTCGCGCCGCAGGTAGCCGTAGAACTGCATCAGCACGAAGGCGCGCTTCTTCTCGCCCTCGCGCATGTCGGCGTCGTCGGCCACGCGGCGCAGCGCGGCGGCGCGGCCCTGCGTCTGGTCGGGCGCGGCGGCCAGCTCCGCGACGAGCTGGTCGCGCTCCCCTTGCGAGAGCACCCCGCCCGCGTTCTGATTGAGCCTCTCCACGAACTGCGCCGCCGTCAACGACGCGGGGAACGCGTCGGCGAAGCGCTGCCGCCGGACGAACTCAAGCATGTACGCCTGCTTGTTCGCTTCGAGCTGCTGCTCCCAGTTGCCGATGCCGACCCGCACGCCCTGCCCGATGCGCTGCGAGTCCGGCAGGAACTCTTGCAGGCGGATGACGGGCACCGTGCCCGCCACGTTCGGCGAGGTCGCGTCGCCGTACGCCGCCTTGTACGTGCGGTAAGCGAGGTAGCCGGTCTCCTGAAATTCAATCGAGAGGAAGAACGCGGCCGAGACGTTAATACGCTTTACCTCGCGGCACGGCGCGTCCGTGCAGTTGTCTATCTCGCCCGTCCAGAACTGCAAGCCGTCGGGGTCGGGCTCGCGGTTGAGGAAGTCGTGGTAGTGCTGCCGGACGAAGAACTGCGTGTCGAAGCTCGACTCCCGCACGGGGCTCGGGCGGTCGGCGGAGTCGTCCGAGGTGATGGTGAGCGGCACGACGCTCGGGCCGCCGAGGGCCGCCCCCGACGGGTTCGAGAGCAAGAGGTCGAGCGATTCGGACGGCTCCTTAAAGCGGTCGTCGGTGACGAGCACGGCGAAGGTCTTCTGCGCCTCGCCCGCGGCGAACCGCAGGGTGCCGGCCGCGGCCGTGAAGTCGGAGCGCTCGGAGGCGGTCTGCCCCGCCGTCCTGTAGTCAACCGAGGCCGGCTGCGACGTGTCGCCGGTGCGCGTCACGACGATGAGCGCCTGACCTTCGCCCTCGCCGACGCCGAAGGCAGGGGCGCCGAACTGCACGAGCGAGGATGACGAGGCCGCGTCCTGAATCGTCGCCTGCCCCTGCCCGTCGGCCACGGTCGCGCGCGCCTGGCTCGTCGAGTTGACGTTGAGGAAGAAGGTCTCGTCCCCTTCCGCCGCGGCGTCGGTCAGGATCGGCACCTCGACGAGCTTGACGCTCTGCCCCGGCGCGAAGGTGAAGCTCCCGTTGGTCGCGGTGTAATCGCTCCCGGCCGCGGCCGTGCCGTCGGCGGTCGAGTAGGTCACCGCCACGTCCTTGCCAGACGCCTGCGACAGGCGCACGGCGAAGGCCGCCTTCGCCCCGCCGCCCTCTCTGACCGCCACGTCCGTGACGGAGAGCGCGGGCGGCGCGTCGTCGTCGAGGATGTTGACGAAGACCTCCGGGAGGAGGACGGAGACCCCCGCCGAAGGGTTCGACAGCGTGAAGTCGAAGGACTCGTCGAACTCGTCGGAGGTGTCGCCGACGATGGGGACGGCCACCTCCTTCCGCTCGGTGCCGGGCGCGAACGTGAGCGTGCCGGAGACGGGCACGAAGTCGCTGTTGGCCGAGGCCGTGCCGGCGACCGTGGCGTAGTCCACGGTCACCGTGCGGCCCGCGGCCGCGCTCAGGCGGACGGGGATGACGGCGTTCCTCCGGCCGCCGTCGCCCTCCGTGAACGAGTAGCCTCCGGCCGGCGGGTTCTCCGGCGCGAGCGTGAGCGGCGTGCTGCTGTCGAAGATGTGGAGCGTCGCCCGGGGGTAGCTGCCGAGCGATTCGACCTCGGCCGTGCCGCCGAGCGTCAGCGTTAAAGTCTCCTCCGGCTCCGCCACGCCGTCGTCCGCGACGGGGATGTTGAAGCTCTTCTCGGTCTCGCCCTCGGCGAAGGTGAGCTGCCCCGACGCGGGCGTGTAGTCCGCGCCCGCCGTCGCCGTGCCCCCGCCGGTCGCGTAGTTGACCGTGAGCGTGCCGCGGCTCCCGCCCGTGCGCACGACGCGGATGGTCGCCTGCCCCACGTCTTCGAGCACGTTGTAATCGCGCCCGGCGAACGCGACGGCGCCCTGCGCCGATGTCGGGTCGCAGGGGGAGAACTCGGAGGTGTTGCCCGTTGGGTCGGTCGCCGTCGCGGTCAGCACGCGCCCCGCCGCGAGCGCGGACGGGAGGTCGGCGCTGATGTGCGCGTCGCCCGCCGAGTTGGTCGTCAACGTCATCGAGCCGAAGGGACGCGCGCCCTCGCCGTAGCCCGCGGCGTCGCAGGCGAGGTTCGAGTAGAAGTCTATGCGGAACTGCGTGCCCGGCGTGCTGTTGAGCGTGCCCTCGACGTGCGTCGTCCCGCCCGCGGAGGTGACGCCCGCGAGCACGGGGAAGTTCTGCAACAGGTTCGGGCCGGAGTCGGCGTCGAGCGGGTCGTCCGGCGTCGCCCCGAGGTCGGTGCCGAGGTCGATGCCGAGCCCCGCGTTCGAGAAGATCGAGTTGCCGCGGATGTCGTTATTGAACGCCGAAGGGTTCTGCAAGAGGACGCCCGCCTGGTTGAAGGCGACGAGGTTGCCGGCGCCCGGCGCGTCGCCGCCGAGCTGGTTGTCGTGGCCGTCGGAGGTGACGCCGGCCACCGTGTTCGCGACGGGCGCGCTGCCCGCGGCGTCTGTGCCGATGCGGTTGCCCTGCACGACGTTCTGCCCGCTGAAGAGCCGCACGCCCCACCCGTTGCCGGAGATGACGTTGCCCTCGCCGGGCTGCGTGCCGCCGATGCGGTTGTTCGAGCCCCTGACCGAGACGCCGGTCGCGTTCGGCTGGGAGGCCGGGGCCGCGCCCGCGGCGTTGAGGCCGAGGTAACAGCCCTCGACGACGTTGCCGTCGCCGACGAGCAGCAGGTTGAAGGAGAAGCGGAAGACCGAGAGCCCGCGCACGACGCTGGCGCCGCCGTTCAGGCGGAGCCCGTTGGCGCCGACCGTGTTCGCGCCGTCGAGCTCGACGAGCGGCGCGCCCGCGTAGCCGGGCTGCGTGCTCGCGTCGATGACGACGGGGCCGTTCTGTTCGGGCAGCGCGACGAGCGGAGTGATGGTCTTCACGCCGCCGCCGGGGATGTTGAAGACGATGCGGTCGGCGCCCGGGATCGCTTCGGCGTCGAGGAGCGCCTGGCGGAGCGAGCCCGCCCCGTGGTCGCCGGTGTTGGTGACGACGATGTCCTGCCGCGCGGCCGTGAAGTCGCCGGTCACGTCCCCGCCGAGTGCGTTGAAGCTGCGCGCGGGCGGGGTGAAGCTGAAGCCGAGGGCCGAGGCCGTCACAGTGTAGTTCCCGCCCGCGGGCACGCTGAAGGAGTAGGCGCCGTCCGCGCCCGTGACCGTGAAGTCTGTCTGCGAGCCCGAGAGACTGACGGCGGCGCCGGGGACGGCCGCCCCGCCCGCTTCTGTAACGCGGCCCGAGATGATGTGGAACTGCGCGGCGGCCGAGCCCGAGAAGTTGACGGTCTGGCTCGCGCTCAGGTTGTTGAAGGTCTGGCCCGGCGGCGCGTAGGTGAAGCCGGACTTCGAAGCGCTGACCGTGTAGTTGCCGCCGGGCCGGAGGTTGACGAAGGAGTAGGAGCCGTCGGCGCCCGTCGTCGCGGCGCGCAGCTCGTCGCCGGTCAGCGTCACGCGGACGCCGGCCTGCGGCGCCCCGCCGTTCGTCACCGTGCCGCCGACGGAGAAGGAGGCGACGAGCTTCGCCACGAAGGCGTCGTCGCCGCCGCGGTTGGCGACCTGGAAGGCGCCGGCCGTCACGGGAAAGTCGCTCGCGCGGGTCGAGCCGGTCACGTAGACGGCGCCGGCCGCGTCGAGGGCGACGCCGTAGGCCGTGTCGTCCACGGCGGCGCCCGTCGTCGGGCCTGGCCCGCCGAAGCAGGTCGAATAGACGAAGGAGGAGCCGGCCGCGTCGAGCTTGGTGACGAAGGCGTCGAGGCCGCCGCCGCCGGAGTTGCCGCCGAGGCCGAGAATCGTCCCCGCGGAGTTGAGGGCGAGCTGGAGGGTCAGGTTGGGCGGCCCGCCGGTCGGCCGCCAGGTGGCGCCGCCGTCGGTGCTCTTGTAGACGAAGGCGCCGCCGGCCTTCGCCTCGTCGGCGGCGAGGTAGAGCGTGCCGACGTTGCCGGGGGCGGAGGCCAGGTCGAAGGCCGACTTGTCGAAGCTCAAAGCCCAGCTCGTCCCGCCGTCAACAGACTTGTAGACCCCGGACGTGGTCAGGGCGAAGACCGCGGCCGGGCTCGAAGGCACGACTCTGACCCCGAACGGCTGCGTGCCGGGTGGCAGCGCCGCATCGGCCGGAGACCAACTGACGCCGTTCGTGAATTTGTAGAGTCTCGACGGAGAGTTGCGGGTGGTGACGTAGAGGTTCGACGTGTTCGTCGGGTCGAGGGTGAAAGACCTGACGTTGACGGGTTGCGGGAGGCCCGCATCATTGAAAGCGCTCCAACTCGCGCCGCCGTTCGCGCTCTTGAAGATGGTCTGGCTGCTAATCAGGTAGAGGTTGTTCGGGGAGGCCGGATCGACCACGACGTCCTCCGCCGAGTAAAAGTTCATGTTGCCTTTCGCGGGCACCCAGCTCACCCCGCCGTCGGTACTCTTGTAGATGCCCGTCGCGGCGTCGTCGAGGGCGGTCAGGTAGAGGACGGAGGGGTTCTGGGGGTCGATGGCGATTCGCTGAAGGGAGGCGTTCGGCGGCGGCGTGCCCCAGCGCTCCCACGTCTGCCCCTCGTCCGTGCTCCTGAAGATGCCTCTCTCGCCGACCGCGTAGGCCCGCGTCGGCGTCTGCGGGTCGAAGACGATCTGGTTGAGGCGGCCGAGTATTCCCTGGCTGCGGTTGTCCCAGGCGGCCCCGCCGTCCGTGCTCCGCCAGATCAAGCCGGAGAGGCGGAGCGAGTCGGCCGTGACGGGGAAGTCGTAGGACGCTGTGGCGCCGACGACGACGGCGCTCCCGTCGGCGCCCGCCGCGATGCCGCGCGCGTAGTCGAAGCCCGCGCCGCCGAGGTAGGTCGAGTAGGCGAGCGCCGTGCCCGACGCGTTGAGCTTCGTGACGAAAGCGTCGCCGAGGAGACTGCTGCCGCCCCCGTAGGAGGACTGCGCGGGGTTGACGAGCGGGAAGTTCGAAGACTCGGTCGAGCCCGCGACGTAGGCGTTGCCGGCGGGGTCGGCCGCCACGGCGTAGCCGATGTCTCTGTGGTTGCCGCCGAGGTAGGTCGAGTAGACGTAGGACGAGCCGGTCGCGTCGAGCTTGGTGACGAAGGCGTCGTCGTACCCGCCGCTCGTGATGGCGTTGCCGATGGTCGTCTGGAACGCGCCCGGCGTGACGGGGAAGTCGGGGGAGAGCGTCCGCCCCGTGACGTAGAAGTTGCCGGCCGGGTCGAGCGCGGCGCCCTGCCCTTTGTCGGCCCCGCTGCCGCCGATGTAGGTGGAGTAGAGGAGCGCCCCGCCGGCCGCGTCGAGCTTGACGGCGAAGGCGTCCTCGAACCCGCCGCCGTGCGTCGCCTGCCGCGGGTTGACGAGTGGGAAGTCCGCCGAGGTGGTCGTGCCCGCGACGTGCGCCTGGCCCGCCGCATCGACGGCGATGCCCTCGCCGTCGTCGATGCCGCTCCCGCCGAGGTAGGTCGAGTAGGCGAGCGCGTCGCCCGCCGGGCCGAGCTTGAAGACGAAGGCTTCGCCGTTGGTGCTCCTGTAGACGCCCGCCCCGCCACTGCCGCGCAGGGCGTTGACCGTCGGGAAGTCTGTCGAAGAGGTGGCGCCCGTGACGTAGGCGCTGCCCGCCGCGTCCACGGCGATGGCCGCGCCGATGTCGCTGGAGGTTCCGCCGACAAGCGTGGAGTAGACTAGCCCGCTGCCCGCCGGGTTGAGCCTGGTGACGAAGACCTGTGCCGCGGAGAAGTCGGGCGGGATGAACGTCCGCCCTTTGGTCGGGAAGTTCAAGGAGCCCGTATAGCCGGTCACGTAAGCGCTCCCGTCGGAGCCCACCGCGATGCCGTTGCCGATGTCGTTGCTTGAGCCGCCCAGGTAGGTGGAGTAGGAGAGGACGGGGTCGATGACGAGCGCGCGCCGCCTGTCGTACGTGCCGACCTCGAAGGCGGCGGCGTTCCGACCCCTGACGACGTAGCGCCCCTCGACCTCCTGCCGGCCTCCGTCCTCCGCCGTCTGGTAGACGAAGGGCCGGCGCATGCGAACCTCGCCGCCCGCCAGTTCCAGCAGGAGGTCGCCGTCGCCGTTCACCTGTGCCCGTTCCGCGCCTTCGAAGCGGAGCCTGATGGCCCGCGGGTCTGCGCCCGGCGCGACGTTGAAGTCGTATTCGAGCTGCCGTTGGTTCCCGTAGTAGACGAGGTCGATGCCTTTGTAGACGCCCGCCAGCCGTACCTTCCCGTAGACGGGGACGTTGGTGCGCCAGCGCGCGGGGTCGGCGCCGAGGAAGTAGTTGTACTTCGAGGGCTGTTCGTCGAGCCCCGTCACCCCCGACACGTCTGCGGCGCCGTCGAGCCGCATCCGCAGAACCCTGAAAGATGCCGGGGGGCTTTTCTGCTCCGGGCCGCCCGCGGCCTGCCCTTTATCCTCTACGGCCCTCGGCGAACGCTCCCGCAGCGCGAGCACGGCCTCGGTCTTCGTCAGGAAGAGGTTGTAGCCGACGCCCCTGGCGACGTAGCGCACGCTCTCGTCCGTCTGCCCGGCGTTTGCTTCGAAGAGGAGTGGGAGCTTGCCGTACGCGGCGACCGCGTCGGCGCGCGACGTGAGCCGAGAAGCCGCGTCGCGTCTTTCGCCGTCGGCGGAGGAGGAGGGGCGCGCGGACTCCGCGGGCGGCGAGAGAAGCATTCCGAAGGCGGCCGCCGCCAGGAGCAGGGGGACGATTGCCAGGAGGCGAAGACGCGTGGACGAAATGAAAGGGGTGGCGAGGGCTGAGGGTGTCTGCATACCTACTCCGAGGGAACGGGGCTTCGGGGCTCGCGGTGAGACAGACTTCTGACTTTTCGGGTGATGCGGGGAGGCCAGTCTGACTTAAGCGATTGTATGCGGCGACGGGAAAGGCCGCCCCTCACCGGGCGTAAATTTCAACGGGGGCAATTTAACACGGCGGCCCCCGGAACCCCAATTTGGAGAGGCAAGCCCGCGGGATTACGACAGGGCCGAATTTTCAACCTGCGGACGACGGCTAGAGAGAGACGCCGCCGGGTCGCCCTGACTTTGTGGGAGTGGGGCGGCGCCGGCGGCGTGTGTCGGTGGAGAGGGAGAGTCAGGTGCTCGCGGTCGTTACTCCTCTTTCTTCTTAGCGGTTCTCTTGCGCGGGGCGGTCGTGGCCGCGGGTGTTTTCGCCGCGCGCTTGCGGGCGGGCTTGCGGGCGGGCGCCTCTTCGGCCGCGGGGGCGTGGGCGGAGAGGACTTCCCTCTCGGCCTCCAGCCAGTCCTCGAACTCGCGCCCGGGGTGGGCGCCGCGGAGCTGGTACAGCTCGTAGGCACGCTGGGCGATGACGCCCGTCAGGTCTGTCGTGTTGTTGTTGCTCTCGATCATCTTCAATTCAACTCCTGAGTCTCGGGGGAAGTGCTCTAACAGTTTTCACGGACACTCTAAACATCCCGCGCGCGGTTGTGAAATTGAAAATGTTTATCCCCCTATAAATCGCCGCCGTGTATATTTGCGCGGGCGGAGACTTTAAGCTACGGGAGGCGGAGGAGAACGGCCGTGCCTGAAACCGACAGGATGAACTGCCCCGACTGCGGCGCGGAGATGAACCACCACGCCGACAAGCTCGACCAAAGCGCCGCGGCGGACGCGGCTTCCGACACGGACGAGGGCGGGCTCGTCATCGAGGCCCACACCTGCCCCGACTGCGGCCGCACGGCGGCGCGCGCCGCCGCGCAGTGAATCTTCCCTTCCGCGCCGGCAGTCGGGCACTTATAATCCTGCGCGGGTCTGCGGGGAGGTTCGAACCGTGAGCTTGCCTAAAGAGAGATTCAGCCTCAGTGTGGCGGAGTACCTTGAGGGTGAGAAGGACGCCGCGGTGCGCCACGAGTACGTGGCCGGGCAGGCGTACGCGATGGCCGGCGCGAGCGCGCGCCACAACCGCATCGCCGGAAACATCTTCGCGCGCCTGAACAACCTGCTCGACGGCGCCGAGTGCGAGCCGTTCATCTCTGACATGAAGGTCAGCGTCGCGCCCGACCTCTACTACTACCCCGACGTGGTCGTCACCTGCGACCCGCCCGGCGCCGACCCTTACGTGCGCACCGAGCCGCGCCTCGTCGTCGAGGTGCTGAGCCCTTCGACCGAGCGCGCCGACCGCCACGAAAAACTCGCCGCGTACAAGAACTGCCCGAGCGTGCTTGAGTACGCGCTCGTCTCGCAGGACAGGATGCTGGTCGAGCTGCACCGGCGCGTCGGCGACGGGTGGCAGACCGAACTTCTCACCGAACCCGTCGAACGCTGCGCCTTCGACTCCGTCGGCCTCACGCTCGCGCTCGCAGACATCTACCGCAACGTGCGCTTCGACGAGCCCGCCGAAGCTTGAAACGCGAAGACACGGGGACGCGGCTTTGAAGACTTGTGACTTCAAAGCCGCGTCCCCGTGTCTTTAAATTTTCGGTTCCGGCCGGGCGGGCTCAGAAGGAGAAGGTGCCGTAGAAGGCGCCGTTCTCGCCCGTGCGCTGCCAGGGCTCGCCGGCCGCGCCGCCGGCGTAGGAGGCCGTGCGCGTGTAGCCGACTTTGCGCCCTTCGACGGGCACGAGCGGCGCGTACCAGACCAACTGCGGCATGCGGCAGCAGAGGTCGTCCGGCAACGCCTCCACGTCGAGCACGGCCGCGCCCGGCGCCGAGACCTTAAAACTCTTCCCCCCCGCGACGAAGCTGACGGGCGCGCGCCGCACCTCGACGACGCGGCCGAGCACCGCGCCGTACGTGCTCTCGACGGCCCTCGCAAAAGCGTTGGCCTGCGCCGCGCTCGCGTTGCCGTCCACGATCAGCTCCGCTTTGCGGGCCGCCGCCGAGTCGGTCAGGTTCGCCTCCGACCCCACGACCGCCACGGCGCGCACGCCCGCCAACTGGACGCCGCCCCAACTCCCCTCCTTCACGCTCCAGGCCATCACGGCTTCGCGCCCCGCGGTCGTCAGCTCGCCGTTGTAATGGCACGCGCCCGCGAACACGCTCGCCGTCCGCGCCTCGACGTAGACGCCCCGCACGCCGTCGCCTGCGGCCCGCGACGACACGAACGCCGCCCCGCACGTCAACACGAGCGCCAGCCCGACGACCGACGGAATGAAAAATCTCTTCATCATTACACCTCCGAGAAAACCCAAATCAGTGCCACACGCCGCGCGGCTTCGTTATTCCCCTAACGCAGAGACGTAGCAGGAGCGGCCGGGGACGCAGCGCGCGGGGGTGGCGCGGCCGCCGTCGGGGCCGACGGCGAGGTGCGTGTGCCGGCACCAGCAGTGGTTGCTGGCGTCGAGGTAGTGCGCGGCCTCGGTCGCCAGCCCGTCGCGCATGAAGAACTTCTTCGAGCGCAGAGAGCCGCAGAACGGGCTCTGCGTGGCGGCCACCGTCGTCTCTTCCCTCACCTCTTCCGACATCTCCAATCTCCTTCCGACTATTATGCCGACACGCCGCCCGCCTTCGCCAGCGCGCGGCGGACGAGCGTCTGCGTCAGGGGAACCTTGTACGCGTTCTTCGAAAGGGGCTCCGCGCCTTCGAGCGCGAGCCGCGCCGCGCCCGCGAGTGCTTCGGCGTCCAAAGTCTTCCCTTTTAAAAACTCCTCCGCCTTCGGCACGCGCCAGGGCACGGGCGCCACGCCGCCGAGCACGAGGCGCGCCTGCCGGACGCGCTTGTCCGCGCCCAGCTCGACGGCCGCGGCCACGGACGAGAGCGCGAAGTCGAGCGACTCGCGCTCCTTGAACTTCAAGTAGGTCGAGCGCGCGGCGAAGGGCGAAGCGGGGACGGAGACCTCCGTGATGATCTCGTCGTTCTGCAAGACGTTCTCGCGGCGGACGCTCCCCTCGTTGGGCAGCGTGAAGAACTTCTCCAGAAGAATCGTGCGGCGGCCGTCCGCGCCCGCGACGTTCACGCTCGCGCCGAGCGCGACGAGCATCGGCGCGAGGTCGGACGGGTGAACGATCCACGAAGGCCCGCCGCCGAGGATGGCGTTGTACTTGTTCTCGCCCGTCGCGGCGAAGCACTCCGAGCCGCCCTTCTTGATGCAGACCGCCTCTTCGAGCCGGTAGTACCAGCAGCGCGGGCGCTGGCAGAGGTTCCCGCCGACGGTGCCGAGGTTGCGTATCTGCTGCGTGGCGACCGAGTGTGCCGCCTCGGCGAGCCCGGGGAAGTCTCGACGAATGACAGCATGCTCTTCAACCTGTGCGAGCGTGACGAGCGCGCCGACGCGCAAGCCCTTCCTGCCATCGCCTTCGATCTTATCGAGCCCGCGGATGGATTTGAGATTGACGACGCGCACGGGCCGCGTCAGGTAGTCCTTCATCGTCGTCAGGAGGTCTTGGCCCCCCGCGAGCGGGCGCGCGGCCTCGTCCATCTCTCTCGAAGTCGGCGCCGACTTCAGCAGACCGACCGCCTCCTCGACGCTCGCGGGACTCACCCACTCGAAAGCTTTCACGCGCCCCTCCTCTCTGACATGAGCCCCATCAGAATCTTGTCCGGCGTGATGGGCAGTTCGCGCACGCGCACGCCGCAGGCGTTGTAGACGGCGTTGACGACGGCGCCCACCGCCGGGATGATCGAGGGCTCGCCGACGCCGATGACGGCCTCGCGCTTGTCCTCGTCGTCGATGAGGGGGACGAACTCCGGCATCTCAAGCGCGCCGGGCAGCTTGTAGTCGCCGAAGCCCGCGTTGAGCTGAAGCCCGAGCTTCGCGTCCATCACGCGCCCCTCCCACAGGGCCATGCCGAGCGACTGAATCATCCCGCCGTTCATCTGGCTCTCGTCCGCGAGCCGGTTGAGCGGCAGCCCGATGTCCTGCACGTGAACCATCTTAATCGGCTTCACGTGGCCGGTCTCCACGTCCACCTCGACCTCCGCGAAGCAGACGCCGTGCACGCCCCTGTCGGCCAGACTCGACACCCACACGCCGTGCCCCGTCACGCCCGCCGCCGGCAAAGCCGCGCACGCCTGCTTCCAGGAGAGAGTCTTCCCGCCGCCGCTTACGGCAGCGTTGGTGAACGTTATCTCCTCGGGCTTCGCGCCGCCGAGCAGCGGCGAGAGCCTCTCGGCCACGGCGAGCCGCGCCTTGACGGCCGCGTCCTTCACCGAAGGCGCGAGCGAGGCCGCGGTGGTCGAGCCGCCCGAGGAGTTGGCCTGGCCGAGCCGAGAGTCGCCGATGCGCTCCGCCACGTCCTTCATGCCCAAACCCAACTCTTCGGCGACGATGGCCCGCGTGTATGTGCGCGTCCCCGTGCCCAAGTCCTGCGTGCCGACCGCGACCACGACCGACCCGTCGCGCGCGACCGTCACGTCCACCTTGCACTCGTCGTTGCCGCCGCCGCCCCACGTGCCGATGCCGCAGCCCATCCCGCGCCTGAGCGGCCCCGTGCCGCCGCCGGGCGTTTTGTTCCTGCGCTCCCAACCGATCTCGCGCGCGCCGCGGTCGAGCTGACGGTGGTAGACGGCGTCCTTCAAGTTCTTCTTGCGGAACTCGACCGGGTCGATGCCGATCTTGTATGCCAGCTCGTCCATCAGGGACTCGATGGCGAAGCTCGCCTGCGGGTGGCCCGGCGCGCGCATCGCGCGCGAGGCGTCCTCGTGCGTGTGGACGCTGATGCGCTCGCGGTACGCGTTCGCGGCCGCGTAGATGTAGGGCTGCCCCGCCTGCGAGCCGTCGCCTAAGCCCCCGAGCTGGTACTGCGTCGCGTGCAGCGCGACGAGCGTCCCGTCGCGCCTGACGCCCGCCTTGAACTTCTGCCACGAGCCCGAGCGGTTGCCCGCGAGCAGGAACTCGTCCTTGCGCGTCAGCATCAGGTGGACGGGCGCCTTCGCCTGCTTCGAGAGCTGGCACGCGAGCATCCCCTCGACGCCGATGCCGAACTTCGAGCCGAAGCCGCCGCCCATGTGCTCGACGACCGCGCGGACGGCGCTCTCCTTCAGGCCCAGCTCGTGCGCCGCGTCGCCCGGGATGGTGAACGTCCCCTGCGTCGAGGCGTAGACAGTCGCCTCCTCGCCGCCGCGGTAATCGACGACGTTGCCGTGCGTCTCAAGGCTCGAATGATGGAGGATGGGCGAGCGGTACTCGGCCTCGACCACGGCGTCGCACTCCTTGAACGCCGCGGCCACCTTCTCGGGGTCGCCGCGCTTGTCGCGCAGCTAGACGTTCGGCTCGTCCGCGGCGGCCGTCACCTTCGGCGCGCCCTCCTTCATCGAGTCCTCCGCGCGGACGACGTGCGGGAGGACTTCGTACTCGACGCGGATGGCGCGCAGGGCGTCCTCGGCGACCTCGGGCGTCGTGGCGGCGACGGCGGCGACGGGCTGGCCGGCGAAGAGCACGACCGTCTCGCGCTTCGCGGGCTTCGCCTCGCCCACGTCGGTGCGGTTCTTCTTCTCGGCCTCTTGCGCGGCGCGGTTGCCGCCCTCGACGACCTCCTCATCGGTCGCGCCGACGACCGCGCGCACGCCGGGGATGCGGCGCGCGGCCGAGGCGTCGATGCTGAGTACGCGCGCGTGCGCGTGCGGCGAGCGCAGCACGCGGCCGTAGAGCATCCCGGGCAGGCGCTTGTCGTGCGTGTACTCGGCCGCGCCGCTCACCTTGACGTGGCCGTCCACGCGCGTCAGGCGTTTGTTGAGAATGGAGTGCCTGTCGTTCGCCCCCCACGCGACGCCGCCGTCGTCGTCAACCTCGATCTCGACGAGCGTGTCCACGCCGTTGACGACCCGCGGGACTTTAATCTTCTTCTTCTTTTTAGCCGGCGCCTGTTGCTGCATGTGCTCACTCCGTTCGCACTAAATGATGAGTGATGAGTGATGAATGATGAATATCGCATCGCGGTCATATTCATCATTCATCACTCATCACTCATCACTCCCTTCTTTGCCGCGGCAAGCGCCGCCTCGAAGACGCGCGGGTAGGTGCCGCAGCGGCAGAAGTTGCCCTTGCACGCCTCGCGCACCTCGGCGAGCGTCGGGTTCGGGTTCTTCTTCAGATACGCCGAGACGGTCGTGACGAAGCCGGGCGTGCAGAAGCCGCACATCAGCGCGTCCTGCTCGACGAAGGCCGCCTGCACGGCGCTGGGCGCCTCGGGCGTGCCCAAGCCTTCGACGGTCGTCACCTTCTTCCCCGCGGCGTCGGCGGCTAAGACCAGGCACGAGTAAACCGGCTTGCCGTCGAGCAGCACGGTGCACGCGCCGCAGGTGCCCTGGTCGCAGACGAGCTTGGGGCCGGTGACGGCCGGTTCGAGGTGGTTGCGCAGCGCGTTCAGGAGCGTCGTGCGCGGCTCGACCGAGACGGGGCGCCGCCGTCCGTTCACGTCGAGCGTCAGGTTGAGCGCCGCGGAGGTCGGCACCTTCGCGGCCTCTGCCTGCGCGGCTTTGGCCTCGGCCTCGGCGGTCTGCGCGAGGTGGTCGGCGAGGGCGGCGCCCGCGCCGGCGATGCCGACGCCTTTGAGGAAGCGCCGCCGGCTCGGGTCGGGCGGCGACTCCCGCTTCGTGGAAGACTTCGGGTCGTGCTCGTCTGCCATCGTTCCTCCGGATGAGAACTGTCTGCCGAATCAAAGAGGCGGTGGGCACAGTTTGATACAAAAGGGGCGCGCGCGGCAAGAGGGAAACGGCAGTTGTTATCGGTAGCAGTCGAGCGGGTGGCGGGAGCTACTTAACACAGAGGCACAGCTTGTTGAGTTATCCCTCTTCAAGCTGTGTCTCTGTGTCCAATGCCTCTCCGCCATGCGCATCTGCAAATGACGATAGGCTGCTTTCCTGTCTGAGTTGCCCACCGCCCCCGCTTGACCGGCCGCGGGCGCGGGTGCGACCCTTGCGGTCAAAGCATAATGTCAGAAAGTAAGTCTACGACATGGAGTCCGCTGCGGCTCCCGCTCTTCCGCGCGCTGTGGCTGGCGGCCGTGGCGTCGAACGTCGGGACGTGGATGCACAACGTCGGCGCCGAGTGGCTGATGACGACGCTCGCGCCGACGCCGCTGCTCGTCGCGCTGATGCAGACGGCCGAGACGGCGCCCACCTTCCTGCTCGCGCTCCCCGCGGGTGCGCTCGCCGACATCGTTGACCGCAGGCGCCTGCTCATCTTCTCGCAGGCGTGGATGCTGGTCGCGGCGGTCGGGCTCGCGGCCGCGACGCTGGCGGGCGTGACGACGCCGTCCGTGCTGCTCGTGCTCACCTTCGCGCTCGGCCTCGGCGCGGCGATGAACGCGCCCGCGTGGCAGGCCATCGTGCCCGAGCTTGTCCCGCGCGGGGAGCTGACCTCGGCCGTCTCGCTCAACAGCGTCGCCTTCAACATCGCGCGCGCCGTCGGCCCCGCGCTCGGCGGCGTGATCGTCGCGGCGGCTGGCTCCTGGGCCGTCTTCCTGCTCAACTCGTGTTCGTTCGTCGGCGTCATCTTCGTGCTCTACCGATGGCGGCGCGAGAAGGTGGAGAGCATCTCGCCGACCGAGCGCGTGCTGGGCGCGATGCGGGCGGGGCTGCGCTACGCGCGGCACGCGCCGGAGCTGAAGAGCGTGCTCGTGCGGACGGCCGTCTTCGCGCTCTGCGCGAGCGCCTTGTGGGCGATGATGCCGCTCGTGGCGCGGACGGAGCTGAAGCTCAACGCGTTGCAGTACGGCCTGCTGCTGGGCTGTCTGGGCGCGGGGGCCGTGGCGGGCGTGTTCGTCATCCCGTGGGCGCGGCGGAGCATCTCGACGAACCTGCTGGTCGTGCTCGGGACGGTCGTCTTCGCGGGGGCGACGGCGGCGCTCGGGTATCTGATGAACTACGCGCTGCTCTGCGTCGCGCTGCTCGCGGGCGGCGTGGCGTGGATGACGACGATGTCGAGCTTCAACGTGAGCGTGCAGACGGTCGTGCCCGAGTGGGTGCGTGCGCGCGCGCTGGCGCTCTACCTGCTCGCCTTCTTCGGCTCGCTCGCGGTGGGGGCGGCGACGTGGGGCGCGGTGGCCGAGCGCGTGGGGCTGGGCTGGACGCTCTTCACGGCGGCGGTGGCGATGTTGGTCGGGCTCGCGGCGACGCCCTTCTTCCCGCTGCGCGGCGGCGAGGGTTTAGACCTCAACCCCTCGCTCCACTGGACTGACCCGACCTTCGTGCAGGAGCCGAACCCGGAACACGGGCCGGTGCTGGTGACGGTCGAGTACGTCATCGACCCGGCGCGCTCGGAAGAGTTCGCGCGCGCGATGAAGGAGATGAAGCGCATCGTGCGGCGCGACGGCGCGAGCGCCTGGGGGCTCTTCGAAGACACGGCGCAACCCGGCCGCTACCTCGAAACCTTCCTCGTCGAGTCCTGGGCCGAGCACATGCGCCAGCACGCGCGCGTCACCAACGAAGACCGCGCCGTCCAGGAACGCGCCCGCTCCTTCCACGTCGGCGACGCCCCGCCCGTCGTCACGCACCTCCTCGCGGAGAACGGCGGCCGGCCGTGAGCGCGTCGCAACCGCTGCCATTCAAATTCGCCCCGCCGCAAGACGAATTCACATCGCGGCAATGTCAATCGACATTGTGACGATGTCGATTGACACAGCCGCTATGTCAATCGTCACAGCCCCTATGAGGATTGACATAGCGGCTGTGTCAATCGACATGGCTCCTATGTCAACTCACATAGCCTCTATGTCAACTGACACAGCCACAATGTCAATCGTCACAGCTCCTATGTCAGTTGACATAGGAGCTGTGTCAGTTCATCCCGCCGCGGCGTCGGCGCGAATAAGGGCTGTGTCTACAGGGGTTTAGGGAAGGGTGCCCGGAAAACAGCCTACAGCCGTCTACTTACTGCCTGCCGTCGTTCTCCTCCGCCTCCCGCCGCTTGTCCAGCTCGGCGGTGCGGGCGTCGAAGCGCTGCTGCTGTTCGGGGGTGAGCAGGGCGCGGATGCGCGTGCGGGCGGACTGGCGGATGGTGTCGAAGCGCGGGCGCGCCTCGCTGCGCAGGTTGCGGTACTCGTTGCGCGTCTCGTCGAGAATCTTGTGCACCTCGGCCGCCTGTCGGTCGTCGAGGTTGAGTTCGCTCCGCATCTTCTCGAACATGTGCTCGGGGTCGCGGCGGGCGCCCCGCGCCTCGCTGCGCGCGCCGCCCGCGCGCAGGCGGTAGGCGCTGTCTAAGAACGCCCCGGTCGCGCACCCGAGCGCGAAGACGACCGCGACCGCGAGCCAGAGCTTGAGCGTGGCCGTGCCCCTCATTTCGAATTCTCCCCCTCGCCGATGATGGTCGAGAGCACCTCGTCCTCGTTCGAGGGCGTGCGCGTGTCGGCGAGGACGACCTGCTCGAAGTCCCCGTCGCGCTCGCCGAGTAGCGCCTCCGCCCCGAGGCCGTAGCCCGGGGTCAGCTCGCCCGTGCCCGACGAGAGGAAGAGCGCCAGCGCCAGCACCGCCACGACCGCCATCGCCGGCACCGCGCGCCAGGCCACGCCGAGGAGCGCCAGCCAGCCCTCGCCCTCCTCGCGCCGCCGCCGCTCCTCCTCGATGCGTGCGCGGACGCGCGCGTAGAGGAAGGGCGAGCCGGCGGCCGCCTGGGCCTCGCCCTCCCCCGCCGCCGACGCGCGAATAACCTCGCGCGCGACGCGCTCAAGACTCCCCTCGCGGCCGTCCGAGAATTTTTCGCCTGCCATCTCTTTCACCTGCCTCTTTAAATCCCAGCGGGCTCAAATATAAGGACGCGCGCCGGGGCTCCGCAGTTACAGAAACCTCTCCAGCACGCGGCGCAGGTGCGCCCGCGCGCGGTGGGCGCGCACCTTCACCTTCGACCCCGTCCAGTTCAACAAACCCGCGATCTCCGCGACCGACAGCCCCTCCACGTCGAGCAGGACGAGCACGAGCCTGTCCTCCGGGCTGAGGCGCGCGAGCAGTTTGGCGGCGAGGTCGCGCGAGACGGCCTGCCCCTCGGCGTCCGAGCCCTCGACGCGCAGGCGCTCGGACAGAGTCGCGGCCTCCTCCTCGGTCAACTCTTCGAGCGCGCCCTCGGGCCGCCGCTTCTGCCTTCGCAGCTCGTCGTAGCTCACGTTGAAGGCGATGCGCGCGAGCCACGCGGCGAACGAGGCGTCGCGGCCGTTGGCGAACTCGCCCAGCGCGAAGAAGGCTTTGGTGAAGCTCTCCTGGACGACCTCTTCGACCTGCTCGCGCCGCCGGAAGAAGCGCGCGGCGATGAGCGCGACCCGACGGCGGTGGCGGAGGAACAGTTCCTCGAAGGCCGCCTCGTCGCCCTCCCGGGCGCGTGCGGCGAGTTCGGCGTCGGCCCGCTCCAGCACGGGCTGGGCGGACGCGCGCGCGGAGATGTCCGCCGTCTCGTCCATCAAGGGTTAACAAATATCACACCGGCGGCGCGGAAAAGAAAGCGGCGGCCCTTGAATCGTCAAGGGCCGCCGCTCGGAGGGCTTCGAGTCTTCGAGGCGTGCGGGCTACTGGAGCTGGTTCTGCCCCTGCCCCGCGCCGCGACGCGTGCGGAACTCCTGGCGGCGCTGCTCGCGCTGCTGGCGGGCGGAGGCCAACTGCGCCTTCTGCTCCGGGGTGAGCACGTTGTACATCTCGTGCATCATGCGCGCGTGCGCGACCTCGCGCTCGACCTGCTCGGTGGCGCGCGCCTGCGCCGCGGCGCGGACGGCCGCCTCGTCGAACGTCCCGCCCGAGAACGGGTCGTAGGCCGAACGCTCGTCACGCCGGCCGCGCCCCGCGCGCTCCGTCTTGAAGGTCGCGCGGTAGCGCTCCTCGATCTGGCGCAACTGCTCCTGCTGCGCGTCGGTCAGGTTCAGCTCCGCGCCGAAGCGGCCGAAGCCGTCGCGGCGCTCGCCGCCGCCCTCCCTCTGACCGCCCCAGGGGCGCTCGGCGCGGCCCTGACCGCCGCCCTGCTGACCCTGATCCTGCGCCGCGACGCCGGCAACGCCTGACAGAGCGAACCCCGCGGCCAGAGCGAGGCCGCCCACGAACTTCCCTTTACCCTTGAGTCTCATTTGTCTTTCTTTCTCCGTGCTGTGAATGAATTAATTACGGCGGGCCGCACGGGGACGCAGGGGAGACTGAACCCACTTGTCCGGCCATTCCTGTGCTAAGACGCGCGGGGCTGTGGTTTGGTTACAATTTTTTGAGTAGGCAGTAGGCAGACGGCAGTAGGCAGTTTGGTTTGAGCCCCGGAGGGGCGGGATGTTTATAGCCCCCGCAGTTTAATCAGACCCCGAGCCCCGTCAGGGGC
>JAFAVK010000074.1 GCA_019242475.1 Acidobacteriota bacterium
CCGGCTCACCTTGCAGATCGAGCGGCAGCGGTGGCGCGCGACGCTGGCCGGCTGCCGGGTGACGGTCTACGAGCACTTGGACGGGACGCTCTCGCTCGGCTACGGCGCCCACGAGGTCGGGCGCTATAACTCCGAGGGCGTACCGCCGAGGGCACCGGCGGCGAAAGCTGAGACGAAGAAGGCCGTGAAGAGACGCGCGGCTTAAACTGCAAACCGGACATCTAATGTGCTACTAAATGCGGACATCTTCACGTGCTACGAACATGGCGAGGGCGAGTCCGTCCGGGCGGCCACGGGCGCGTGCTTTTGTCGGCGGGGCGTCAGCGCTCCGAGTCGTTGCGCAGGATTCTTTCGAGCGGCGTCTGGCCGCGGTCGTCGAACTGCTGGACGGGCGGGCGCGCGGCGTCGAGCGCGGGGCGCGTCGGCGTCACGTTGAGGCCGAGCGGGGAGGCCGGGGCAACGCCCGGGTCGGCGGAGAGATTCAGAGTGTTTAAGCGACGGCTTTGCTCCCGGCGCTTGAGGGCCGGGAGGAGGTGGAACCACTGGGCGTAGCCGAGCCCCATCGCCGCCGCCCAGAAGGCGAAGCGGCCGGTGACGCCGAAGGCCGGCGAGTGGAAGACGAAGGCGACGGCCGTCCCCAAAGGGAACGAGAGCAGCGCCATCACGGCCTCAAGCAGGGAGCTGGGCGCCGCGTCGAAGAAGAGCGTCCGGTGCTCGCCCGGCATGATCGAGTAGAGGACGAGCAGCGTGGTGCAGAGCAGCAGCCAGGGCTTCCGCAGGTTGGGTTGGAAAGGGTTCTGCATCACTTCCTCCCGTTCGAACGCACGGCTTAAAAGAGTTGACAGACTTCGCGGCGTGAATTTAGACACCGCGACTTTCAACCTTGTTCCCGCGCAAGAAAGCCGGGGGGAGGCGTTCTACCGACGGAGCGGCCGTTCTGGAAACCTGAGAGCCGCCCGAATTCGCGGAGGATGTTTTTGAGGAGAAAAGGGATGCGAACCTTCAGAGACCTGTTGTGCCTCTTCTTCGGACTGCTGCTGGTGGCGCTCGTCACCGCCACCGCCGACGCGCAGGGCGTCATCGTCCCCGGCCCCTGCCGGCGCTGCCCCGTGCCGCCGCGGCCCGTCACGATGCCGCGCGCGCTGCCCGTCAAGTCCATCAAGATCGACTCGAAGATCGCCGCGCAGGTCGCCACCACGCACGTCGAGCAGGTCTTCCGCAACGACACCGACGCCGTGCTCGAAGGCACATACTTCTTCCCCATCCCCGAGTCAGCCTCCATCGTCGAGTTCGCCATCTGGGACGGCGACAACCGCCTCGTCGGCGAGGTGCGCTCGCGCGAGGAGGCGCGCCGCATCTACGACGAGATCGTCCGCCATCAGCGCGACCCCGGTCTGCTCGAATACGCCGGCCGCGACCTCTTCCAGGCGAGCATCTTCCCCATCCCGCCCCACTCGGACAAGAAGCTCGAGCTGACCTACACGCAGGTTCTGAAGGCCGAGGGCGGCACCGTCAACTACCGCTACCCGCTCGGCACGGGGCGCAACGTCGCGCAGATCGAGGGCACCGTCTCGGGGCGCGTCGAGATCGAGGGGCGCGAGGCCGTCCGGAACATCTACTCGCCGAGCCACGAGATCGAGGTGGCGCGCAAGGGCGAGCGCAACGCGCGCGTCTCTTTCGAGTCCGGCCCGGGGCGCGAGCCGCAGGACTTCCAGCTCTTCTACACGCTCTCGGACGCCGACTTCGGCATGACGCTCCTCACGCACCGCGAGCCGGGCAAGCAGGGCTTCTTCCTTCTGACCATCTCGCCGAAGGACGAGCTGTCCGAAGCCGAGTACGTGGCGAAGGACGTGGTCTTCGTCCTCGACACGTCGGGCTCGATGGCCGAGGCGGGGAAGATGGAGAAGGCGCGGGCGGCGCTCCTCTTCGGCGTGCGGAGCCTGCGACCGGCCGACCGCTTCAACGTCATCAACTTCGCCGGCGAGGAGCATCTGATGACGACCGGGCTCGTGCAGGCCGACGCGGCGGGGCGCGCGAAGGGCGAGGAGTTCATCGCGCAGCTCAGGCCGGTCGGCGGCACGAACATCAACGGCGCGCTGCTCGCGGCCATGCAGCAGTTCGACCGCTCGGAGCGCCCGCGCCTGCTCGTCTTCCTCACCGACGGCCTGCCCACCGTCGGCGAGACGAAGGTCGAGCGCATCCTCGACAACGCGCGCGCGGCGCGCGTCCCCGGCGTGCGCCTGTTCACCTTCGGCGTCGGCTACGACGTGAACACGGCCCTGCTCGACAAGCTCGCGGCCGACAACGGCGGCGCGGCCGAGTACGTCGAGCCGAAGGAAGACCTCGAAGTCAAAGTCTCGAACTTCTTCACGAAGATCAATCACCCGGTGCTGACGAACCTCGCGCTCGACATGGGCGGGGTCGAGTCCGACCTCGTCTACCCGCGCGAGATGCCCGACATCTTCCGCGGCACGCAGCTCACGCTCATCGGCCGCTACCGCAACCAGCGCGACCTCGACAACGTCGTGCTCCGCCTGACGGGGCGCGCGGGCGAGGCCACGCGTTCGTTCACCTACAACAACGTGAGCTTCCCGCTCGACACCGAGCGCAACGAGTTCCTGCCGCGGCTCTGGGCGACGCGCCGCGTCGGCTGGCTGATGGAGCAGATCCGCACGAACGGCGAGCAGAAGGAGCTGACCGACGAGATCGTAGACCTCGGCACGCGCTACGGCATCGTCACCCCCTACACCTCCTACCTCGCCGTCGAAGGCGCCGAGTCAAGCCGCCTGGGCCTCGACCGGAAGGACGTTGACGCGGACGATGTCGCGCGCCCCACGCCCGGCCTCTCGGGCGTCCGCCGCGAGCGCTCCGAGCGCCGCCCCGCGACCGGCGGGGGCGTCGGTTCGGCGCCCATGACCGTCTACAACGCGCCGCCGCCGATGCCGAAGGAGGCCGCGAAGGCGACGACCGGCGAGCTGGCCGTCCGCCAGAGCAAGCGCGACCGCGCGCAGCAGGAGGCGGTGCGCGAAGAGGAGGGCGCGGCCACCTCGTCCGTGCGCAAGGTCGGCGACAAGACCTTCTACCTGCGCGACGACGTGTGGACGGACTCCGAGTTCAAGGCCGAGGCGAAGCTGCCCGAGACGGCGGTCGAGTTCGGCGGCGAAGAGTATTTCGCGCTCGTCAAGCGCGACCCGCAGCTCGCACGCTTCTTCTCGCTCGGCGAGCGCGTCGTGGTCGTCTACAACGGCCGCGTCTACCGTGTGACGGCCAAGCCGTAGGCCGGTTTGAGGCGGAAGCCCGACCGTCGGGGAGGGCGTGTGTCTTACTCAGCTCGCGCTGTTGTGAAAGACATACGCCCTCCCCGACGGTCGGGCTTCCGCCTTGTGTCCCGGCTGTTCATTAATGTACAAAGGGGAGGCGTCGAGGGGGAAAGTCAGTCTTATCGAACTCCTTTGAGGAGAGAGTCGAGTCGGTGATGAGTTTAAAAAGTCTGAGTCGTTGGGCCGCGCTCGCGTCGTGCGCGGCCGTTCTTTTGGCGGCGGGCGCGGCGCGGGCGCAGGAGGCGCAGGGCTGGTCGGGCGGGCGGCAGGGGCTGCCGGGGAAGGACTTGAACGCCGTCTACTTCCTGGACTCGAAGCGCGGCTGGGTGGCGGGCGACGGCGGCGTCGTCCTGCGCACGCGCGACGGCGGGCGCACGTGGGCGCGCCAGACGGTCGAGACCAGGGAAGCCATCAACGACGTCTACTTCCGCAACGACGAGGACGGCTACCTGCTCGCCGCCTCGCAAATCTTCACCACCGAGGACGGCGGCGAGACCTGGACGCCGTCGGCGCGCTTCTACGCGCAGACCTTCGGCGCCGACCCCGAGCTGTACAGCGTGCGGTTCACGAGCAAGAAGCGCGGCTGGATCGTCGGGAGCTTGAGCCGCGGCGAGAGCGTCATCGACAGCCTCGTGCTCTCGACCGACAACGGCGGCGCCTCCTGGCAGCGCCAGCGCCTGCCCGTCAAAGACGAGCTGATCCATCTCGACTTCGACGGCGACAAGCGGGGCTGGATCGTCGGCAGCGGCGGCCGCGTGCTCCACACGCGCGACGGCGGCGAGACGTGGGAGGTGCAGGAGTCGGGCACGGCGGCCGCGCTCTACCACGTGGACTTCGAGGGCGACGAGCGCGGCTGGGCGGTCGGCGCGCGCGGCACTATCCTGCGCACCGAAGACGGCGGCCACACCTGGCGCGCGGTGCCGCCGCGAGTGCCCACGACGCTTTTGAGCGTGAAGTTCGTCAACAAGGATGAGGGCTGGGCGGTCGGCCGCAACGGCGTCATCCTCCGCACCGACGACGGCGGCCTGACCTGGAAGCAGCAGGAGAGCAACACGCGCCAGCACCTCTACGCCCTCTTCTTCGACAAGAAGGCCGGCTGGGCCGTCGGCGGCGACGGCCTCGTGCTGCGCTACGAACGATGATGAGAAAGATGAACGATGAAATGCAAGACAGAAGTCTTTAGTTCATCGTTCTCATCATCGTTCTGCCTGCTCCCACAACTCGCGCAGCAGCCTCCAACTCTCCTGCCTCATCTTCCAAGCCTTTGTGATGTCCGCCTCTCGCCCGTAACTCTGGGCGGGGAGGAGGTCACGGCGCACGTCGCGGAGGCGGAGCTGCGTGATGTCGGGCGTGCGGCTGAGCACGGAGTGGATGCCGGGGCGGAAGTGGCAGGCGACGCAGGAGCCGCGGACGGGGCTGAGGTGATTTTCGATTCGGTCGCGTCCGCCCTGAGACTCGAAGGGGTCGATGCCGTGTGATTGGAAGAGGGGGAACTCCTGCTCGTCACGGGCGACCGCGCGCAGGCCGCCCGACTCGCCCGCGAAGAGGCGCGCGCGGCTCAGCCTGAACTCGTAGAGCGAGAGGGAGGCGCGGGCCGCGGCCCCGACGCTGTCGAAGGCCGCGGGGATTTCCGCGGGGAGCGCGCGGTGGATTCTGAGCTGCACGCTCTCGACGATGCCGGTCGGCACGGGCTCGCCGCGTTCGACGCCGAGCAGTACCCAGGGGCCGTTCGTCTGAAAAAGGTCTGGCGGGAGGAAGGGCTTGTCGGGCGCGCGCGGGTCGAAGTCGGGCGCGAACGCGCCGGAGGCGGCGGCCGCGCGGTATGTGTCCGGCAGCGAATCTATCTGCGCGGGCGAGAGCGCGAGGCGGCGGATGACTGCGGCCAGCCTGCGTCGGAGTTCTTGCAGCTCGGGCGTCGGGCGCTCTGACCTCTGCGCCGTCCAGTCGAAGACGGCCCACAGGTCGCGCTGCAACATCGCGCGCTTGAGCGGGTCTGCGACGAGCCGCTCGGCGCGCGTGTCGAGGAACTCGTCCAGGCACGCGGACGCCTGCGCGTAGGACTCGCCGCCGAGCAGGTGTTCACTCGTGCCCGACCATAAGAGCGGGTCAACCTCATCCCGCCCGAACTCCCGCCCGTCGCGCGCCGCGCGCAGGTAGAGGCTTCGATACAGACGGTTCCACAAGTGCCCCGCGTCGTCGTCGTACACGCGCCACGCTTCAGAGCCCTGCGCGCAGCGCGAGCCTTTTTGCACCGCGCCGAAGTCTCCTTCGGCCGCGGCACCGCGAAACAGGTGAAGGCAGACGAGCAAGAGGCAGGCGAGCGGGACGAGCGGCCCGACGACTTTCAAGCACCCTCGACTGAGTTTGTCCCGGCGCATCCTCGTTTATTAGACGGCGAGCCGCGCCGCATTCATCCGAGAAAGTTTTGAGCAACGCGGGGGCGCGGGGTGGGCATCCGAATGAGTAGCATAGCAATTACCCACAAAGGCCGCGGGGGGAACGCGGCCGGAGGTAATTTGGACGGTTCTCCTGTGGTTTTACGCCCGGCGTCGGACGAAACGCCGGGCGTTTTTTTATCCAATTTCTATTTGAGCCGGCGCAGCTCCGAGACGGCGGCGAGGTGGTGGTCGTCGTGCTCGGCGGTGAAGTAGGCCATGTCGATGACGCGCATCTGCTTGCGCAGGCGCGGGTGGAGCGCGGAGGCCGCGGCCTCCTCCTCGGACAGCGCTTCGAGCCGCCGGACGAAACCGAGGCGCGCGGCGCGGAAGGCGGCCAGAATCTCTTCGAGGCGCGCGTCGTTGTGGCCGGCCTCCTCGGTCTTGCGGTTCTTCATGTCGGCCGCGCGCAGCACTTCGAGACCCCGCGCGTAGTCTTCGAGACGCCCCTCGTGCAATTCGTCCAGGTCGGAGAGGTGGCCCGCCTGCTCCTGCACCGACCAGAGCCCGCCGGGCTTCGCCGTCAGCTCCCCGCGCGTGAGGCCGCGCGTCAACTCTTCGAGCCGCGCGGGCGTGCCCCGCAGCCGCTCGACGACGCACGGGAAGACCCCGACCGGCAGGTTGAACTCGAACTCCCTCTCGACCCAGCGCATCCTCTTAAACACGGCGCACCTCCTCATAAAGAAGTAGGCAGTAGGCAGTTAAAGCAAAAACTCCGGCGGCATGTGAGAATAAACGAGCCACACGCCGCCGGAGTTCAACTGCCAACTGCCAACTGCCTACTGCCCTTAGCCGATCTTCTTGATGCTCTTGACCAGCTCCGTGTACTCGCCCGAGTGCTTTTGCAGCCCTTCGGCCGTGCCGAAGGAGAGGATGATGACGGGCTTCTTCGCCGCGAGCAGGTCGGCGCTGAAGATGATGTCCTGCCCCTCGATCTGGCCGGAGCCCTTGACGGACTCGTAGGACATGCCGTTGTGCGTGCCCTCCTTGGGCTCGCCGTCGAACTTCAGGTTCTTGACCTGCTTGCCGAGTTCCTCGCCCAGCGCCTTGGCCGCGTCCTCGAAGTCGTCCTCCTTCGTGACCCACAGGACGATGCTGATGCCGCCCTCCTCCGGCGAGACGGTGATCTGCTCGCCGTCGGGCTCGGCCTTCCAGCCGGCAGGCACGGTGAAGGTGATCCCGCCGGCCTCGTGCGTGAAGGTCTTGGGCTCGGACTGTTCGGCGGCGCCGGCTTTCTGGGCGGCGCGGGCGTTGCTTGCGGCGGGGACGACGGCGGCGGCCAGCGAGAAGGACAGGGCTGCGCCGAGTAAGAGTTTCCTTGTGTTCAAAGTCTAAATCCTCCGGGGTGCTGTGTAGGTGAAATGTTCGGGTCGGGTCAGAGAAAGAGGAGCCGCGGACTTCTGCGGCTCCCCGCGAGGGGTTAATGCTTCAAAGTGTCGCCTGCGCGGCGTGCCCCTGCGGGGGCCGGCGCGCTCTTAAATCAGATTAAAGCAGCGCGCCGGAAAAGGCTAGCGGCCGGGCCTTCCCCCTCAGTTCGCGGCGCGCTCCTGCCCCTTCTCGCCCTTGCTGTCGAGCACGGAGCGCGCGACGGCCAGCGTGGCGAAGGCCCGCGGCGCCTCGCCGTCGAAGCCGCGCGCGAGGTCGGCCGCGCGTTGCAGCTCCTCGCGCGCCAGCTTCGTGAAGATGTCTGTGAGGTCGAACGACTGCACCGTGCTGCTCGACACCATCGTCATGTTCTTCGACTGGAAGCGCGTGCTGATGCGGCCGTCCTCGCCCGTATACTCCTTGGCGGCGTTCGCCGCCTTGACCACGTCGAGCATCACCTCCCACGCGCGCGGGCGGTCGAGGTCGTAGAGCTGCGTCGCGATGGCGACGAGCGCGCTCACGCGCTCCTTCGAAGCCGCGTCGATGCGCTCCTTCGCCTCGTGCAGTGCCTCGTCGAGGAGTTCGACGGCGCGGCCCGGCTCCTTCTTCGAGAGCAGCCGCGCGGCCTCGGTCAAAACCCACGCGCGCTGGATGCTCGTCAAAGTGTTCCCGCGCGCGATCCTGAGCGCCTCGTCCGTGTTCTTCTCGTTGACGGCCGCGCGCGCCGCCTCCATGTCGATGTAGGCGCGCAGGCGCTGGCGCGTGTCCGTGTCCTCGATCTTGTTCAGGAACTCTTCGAGGCGCGAGTCCTTCTGCCGCAGGGCGTCGAAGGCGGCGTCCACGTAGACGGCGTCGCGCTCGTCGGCCGTCTTGGCGCGGTCGAGGCGCGCGAGCGTGTCGCCGACGCGGTCGCGGTTCGGGTCTTCGGGGACGAGCCCGCGCGTGAGCGCGTTGTTGGCGCCGGGCTGGCGCAGGCCGTCGGGCGTGTCGGGCGAGAGCGAAGCCTGCTTGGCGCGCAGCGCCGCCGACTTGTCCGGCGCGTACTGGTCGAAGAGCGGCAGCAGCCGCGTGATGACCATGTACCAGCCGGCGCGGCCCGCAGACGTTCGATCCTGTTCGGGCGCCGGCGTCGGGCGCATGAGGATCGCGGCCGCCGCGTTGAAGTAGACGGCGCGGAGCTGCGGCGGGACGTCGGCCGGCGGCTGGAACTGACCCTGCCCGTTCCCCCACGAGTTCGCGTTCGAGCCGGCGTCGGCCGAGAAGGTCATGTAGAGCGTCGGCGAGAAGAGGTAAGAGGCGAGCAGCGAGGCGGTGTTGGCGTCCGCCGCGGGGTTCGACGCGGCGCGGCCGGCCATCGCCGCGTAGCGCTCATCGGCCGCCTTCGCGTTCTGCGCGCGCAGCCGCGTCAGGAACTCAAGCCCGGGCGGCGTGACCCCGCCGAGCGCGGGGTCTGCGAACTGCGTCGCGCGCTCCACGTCGCCGTCCTGTAGAAGCTGGATGGCGAGGCGCAGGCGCTTGGCGACGGCGGGCGGCGTCTCCATCGGGTCGGGGCGCTGCTGCTCGGACTGCTGGTCGCCGCCCGCGTCGGCCGGCCGCTCGTTGGAGGTGGCGGCCGACTCCATCTCGCGCTTGCGCGCCTCGTCGAGCTTCGTCAAAAACTCTTCGCCGAGCGCGCGGTCGCGCTTGGCGGCGAGGCGGAGGACTTCCGTGCGCAGGCTCGGCGGGAGCTGGACGGAGGCGTAGCCGCGCTCGCGCTGCTGGCGCGCGCGGTCTTCGGCGACGCGGCGGTCGGCCTCGGCGTCGGCCGCCTCGGCCTCGTCCCACGCGCGGCGGAAGAGCGTGACCGCCTTCTCGCGCTCGGTCTCCCAGAGGGCGTCGGCCGAGCGCGCCTGCACGCGCGCGCGCAGCGCGGGGTCGCGGAACATGCGCGCGTCGTCGGCGAGCGTGGAGACGAGCGAGATGGCGGTCGTGCGCCTGATCTCGGCCATCGGGTCGGCCGGCTCGGCGCCCGGCTTCTTCGCGGAAGCCTTCGCGGGCTTCGGCCTGGCGGCCGCCGGCTCCTGCGCGCCGGCTTGCAAGGGCGAGACGACGGTGCAAAGGGCGAGCGCCAGCAGCGAGACTCTTTTCGACATCGATGACCTCCGGGGCGACCGTCGGGGAATGATGAATGCTGAGTGATGAGTGATGAATAAAGGGCAAGCCGCTTCTTATTCATCACTCATCACTCAGCATTCATCATTCCAAGGTCGTAAGTTCCAAAATCAGTTCGACGCGATGCGCGCCTCTTTCTTGACGAGGACGGAGCGGGCGACGGCGAGCGTCGCCACCGAGCGTGGCGCCTCGGCCTTGAGCGAGCGAGCGAGCGCGGCGGCGCGGTCGAAGTCGTCGCGGGCGAGCGCGGCGAAGACGCCCGTCAGGTCGAACGCCTCGACGTTGTTGTTCTGCGTCATCGCGCCGCCGTCCTTGAACTCGACGCGGACGGTGATGTCGCCGCCCTCGCCGCTGAAGTCCGAAAGGTCGTTGGCGGCCTTGACGACCTCCTGCATCGTCTCCCACGCGCGCGGCCGGTCGAGTTCCGTCAGCCGCGTGGCGACGGCGAGGAGCGCGCGCACGCGCTCGGGCGTGCGGTCGTCGAGCTTACGCGCCTCGGCCGCCGCCTCGTCGAGCGCTTCGGCGGCGCGGCCGGGCTGCTCCCTGGCGAAGAGGCGCGCGGCCTCGGTCAGGCCCCACACGCGCTGCACGCGCGTCAGCTCGTCGCCGTGCGAGAAGCGGAGCACGTCGTCCGGCTTCTTCGCGCGCACGGCCTCCTGCACCTGCCGGAAGGCCATGAACGAGAAGAGCTGCTTGCGCGTGTCCGGGTCTTCGATCTTGTTCGCCAGCTCGCGCGCACGCGCGGGGTCTGCTTCGAGCGCCGCCATCGCGGCGCGGAAGTAGACCAGGTCGCGCTCGTTGGAATTCTTGGCGCGGTCGAGCCGGTCGAGCGCGTCCTGCACGCGGTCGTGGTTCGGGTCTTCGGGGACGACGCCGCGCGTGAGCAGCTCGTTGTCGGGCTGGCGCGCGCGCTCGGGCGTGTCCTGCGCGAGCTGCGCCTGGCGCGCGCGCAGGGCCGCGGCGCGGTCGGGCGCGTAGCGGTCGAAGAGCGGGAGCATGCGCGTGACGACGACGTACGCGCCGGCACGCCCCGAAGAGGTGCGATCCTCTTCGACGGGCGGCACGGGCCGGAGCAGAATCTGCGAGGCCGCCCCGATGAACGCCTCGCGCAGGCGCGGGTCGAGGTCGTCGAACGGCGTGAAGGGGCCGAACTGCCGCGTGTGGCTGTTGCCGTCGGGGCGCACGGTGACGTAGAGGAGCGGCGTGAAGACGTAGGAGGAGAGCAGCGAGACGGTGTTGGCGTCGGAGAGCGGGTCGCCGGCCGCGCGCGTGACGAGCGCCAGGTAGCGCTGGTCGGCCGCCTCCCGGTTCTTCTTGTGCAGCGTGTTGAGGAAGTGCATCCCGAAGGTGTTGACCGGGTAGAGCACCGGGTCGGCGAACTGCGTGGCGCGCTCGGCGTCGCCGTCTTCGAGGAGTTGCTGCGCGAGGTTGAGCCGCTGCATCATCGGGCCGGGCGGGTTGTCGGGGTTGATGCGCTGCCCTTCGGTCTGCGCGGGCACCTGCGGGGAGGTCGTGGCGTTCGCCTCGTCCTTGCGCGCCTCGTCCAGCTTGGCGAGGAACTCTTCGCCGAGGTCGTGGTCGCGGCGCGAGGCGAGGATGACGACCTCGCGGCGCATGTTGAGCAGGCCGCGCGCGCCGGCCGCGCCCTGCGCGATCTCCCGGCGCTTGCGCTCTTCGTCGGAGAGGCTCGCGGTGTCGCGGTCGGCCGCCTCGGCCGCCTCCCAGGCGCGGCGGAAGAGCCCGCGCGCCTTCTCCTTGTCCGTCTCCCACAAGGCGTCTGCCGCACGCGCCTGCACGCGCGCGCGCAGGGCCGGCTCCGAGAAGGTGCGCGCCTCGTCGGCGAGCGCCGAGACGAGCGAGACGGCCGAAGCGCGGCGCACCTCGGCCATCGGGTCGGCCTCCTTCCCGGGACTCTTGGCTGCGGGCTTCTTCTGCGCGGCGGCCGGGGGCGGCGCCTGTGCGGAGGCTGCCGCCGGGGCCAGCGCCGAGACGCAGAGCGCGAAGGCCAGGAGGCGCGGGTGTCTGTCCATTTTTTTCGTCCTTAGTCCGGGGGCGTGAACCCTCGGTCGGGGTCGCGGTTCACGCCGGGCGTTAGCTGAAAGGTCTGGGACGCGCGCAGGCCCCCGGATAGACGGCGGCCTGCGCGCGGGCTGAGTTGGAGGGGTAAACGCCCCTGCTTCGGGGCCAGTTCCAAAAAACTGTTAGAGCGTTTAGACGGCGACGACTTCGATGTCGGGGTCGATCTCCTGGCGGATGAGCCCTTCGATGCCGAGGAGCGTGCCCGAGAGCGAGCTGGGGCAACTACCGCAGGCGCCCTGGTAACGGATGGTGAGCGTCTTGTCGTTGAGCGAAAGTATTTCGAGCCAGCCGCCGTCCGAGGCGAGGTAGGGGCGCACCTTCTCGTCCAGAATCTCGTTGATGCGGGCGAGACGCGGGTCGTCGCTCATGATGGCGCCGAGCGGGCCGCCGACGCCCGGCGGCTGCACCGCCGCGCCGCCGTTCGACGCGACCGACTCGGCCGCGCGGATGGGCACGGCGAGGCGCGGCAGGAGGTCGTCCCAGTCGGCCTCGTCCGTCTTCTCGACCGTGATCATCCTGTCCATGTAGAAGACCGACGAGACCTCGCCCACGGCGAAGAGCGGGCCGGCCAGGGGGTCGCCGGCGGCCTCCGCCGCGCTGTGGAACGAGCGGGTCGTGCCGGCCGTCACCGGCTCCTTCAGGATGAACTTGACGGCGTTCGGGTTCGGCGTCTCTTCGATGTTGTCTATCTTCGGCATCCGTTAACTCTCCGTAATGATAAAAAGGTCACTCAAATCAAAACGCGCCGCGGGCGAAGGCTTGTTGTCTGATTTTCGTCTGCGCCCATTATAACCCGATTCGCCGCCGCGCGCAGTCGCCGGCCGCGCGGCCCGCGCCCGGGCTAAATCGCGCTCCGGCTCGACTTCCGCGGGCGTCATTCATGGTGCCAATCCGTGTCTGCTGCCGGACAAAATTTAATTTGTCAAAAGGGGAAAGTAGGCGTATAGTTCTGGCTCTCGCTTGTCCCCCCTTCGCAGGTGAGACAAGTTGAGACGAGAGGCAGACGGTAGCGAGGGCCGGCTGCCTCTCGGTATTTTTAGAGCTGTTGGCCGTTAGCTGTTGGCTGTTAGCCCGACGCTTCCGGCCAACAGCTTTTCATTTGTTCGTGGGGTTTTGCTAAGCTAACAGCCAACAGCTAAAAGCTAACAGCTTCTTATGAACATCGGAATCACAGTCTACCCGACCTACGGCGGGAGCGGCATCGTCGGCTCGGAGCTGGGGAAGGAGCTGGCCGAGCGCGGGCACACCGTGCACTTCATCTCGTCGGCGCTGCCGACCCGGCTCACGCAGCTCGGCGAGCGCGTGCGCTTCCACGAGGTCGAGATGATGTCGTACCCGCTCTTCGAGCACCAGCCCTACACGCTCGCGCTCGCGACGAAGATGGCCGACGTGGCCGAGTCGGAAGACCTCGACCTGCTCCACGTCCACTACGCCATCCCGCACTCGATCAGCGCCATCCTCGCGCGCGAGTCTTTGAAGCCGCGGCGGACGCTGCCCGTCGTGACGACGCTGCACGGGACGGACATCACGCTCGTCGGCGCCGACCGTTCGTATTTGCCCATCACGCGCTACGGCATCGCGCAGTCGGACGGCGTCACCGCCGTCTCGCACTACCTCAAGCAGGCCACGGCCGAGACGTTCCAGTTCGAGCACATCGCCGTCATCCCCAACTTCATCTGCGCGACCGACTACAGCCGCAAGCCTAAAGAAGAGCTGCGCCGCGAGTTGTCTCCTGACGGCGAGCCCCTGCTCTGCCACGTCTCGAACTTCCGGCCCGTGAAGCGGCCCGTTGACTGCGTGGAGATTCTGGCGCGCGTGCGCGGGAAGGGCGTTAAGGCGCGGCTCGTGATGGTGGGCGACGGGAGCGAGCGCGCGCGGGCCGAGCACCGCGCGCGCTGTCTGAAGGTGGAGCGCTACTGCTCGTTCGTCGGCAAGCAGCCGCGCATCACGGATTACCTCTCGGTCGCGGACGTGCTGCTCCTGCCTTCGGAGCAGGAGTCGTTCGGGCTCGCCGCGCTCGAAGCGCTGGCGTGCGAGGTGCCGGTCGTCGCCTCGCGCGTCGGCGGCGTCCCCGAAGTCGTGGACGACGGCGTGACGGGCTGCCTCGCGGAGGTCGGCGACGTGGAGAAGATGAGCGAGGACGCGGCGCGCCTGCTCTCGAATGAAGACACGCGCCGGGAGATGGGGCGGCGCGCGCGCGCGTCGGCCGTCGGCCGCTACAGCACAGACCTGGTCATCCCGCAGTACATCGAATTCTATGAGCGCGTCATCGCCGCGTCGAAAGAGAACCCCACGAAGTGAGGCCGCGCGCCCTTCGCCGGCGGTCGAAGAGTGGGTCGGGTCGGTCGCCGAGGAGAAGCCGGTCGGCTACATCGTCCAGAACCTTGAGCGCGCCTACGGCGTGCCCGAGAACAGGTGGACGGACTGGGACGTGCTCGACATGCTCGTCGCCGTCATCCTCTCGCAGGCGACGAGCGACGCCAACAGCGACCGCACCTACGACGCCCTCAAGAAAAGGTTCCCGACCTGGGACGCCGTCCTGCGCGCGCGCGAACAGACGCTCGTCGAGACCATCCGCCTCGGCGGGCTCGCCAACCAGAAGGCCGCGGTCATCCGCGAACTGCTCCGTCAAATCAAAGAGCGGCACGGCTCCTTCGACCTCTCTTTCCTGCGCGGGCTGCCGGCCGCGGAGGCCGTCGCCTACCTCGCCTCGTTCCGCGGCGTCGGCCCGAAGACGGCGGCCTGCACGCTCCTCTTCGCCTGCGCCACGGAAGTCTTCCCGCTCGACACGCACATCTTCCGCGTGCTGCGCCGCGTCGGCCTCATCCCCTTGAAGTGCACGGACGAGTTCGCGCACCGCGTGATGAACCGCCTCGTGCCCGCGGGCAAGTTCTACTCCTTCCACGTCAACCTCATCCGCCACGGCCGCCGGCTCTGCCGGCCGCGCGACCCCGTCTGCGAGCGCTGCCCCGTCGTCGAGTACTGCGACTACGGGCAGAAAAATATTTGAGGAACGGGCCCGACGCCTGTGCAATCTCCCGCCCGCTGTCGAGAGCGTCGCATGCCCCGTCCCGCGGCGCCGCACTCACGACTGATAGTTTTAGAAATCATTCAGAGCGTTAACTGACGAGAGCGAGTCAGGGCGTTGACGAATTGGGGCGGGGCTGTCTCTTCACGGGCGCCCCGCGTCCGCGTTTGAGGTGGCCCCGCCGCAGCGCGAAAGGAGAAGCGCAGATGCACGACGTAAGAATCGTTTACCTCGTCAGAGACGAGAAGCCCATCAAGGAGTCCCAGTTCTTGCCCGGTGCCGTGGGCGGGTGCCCCATCACCGGGGCGCGGGCCTCGACCGAGAAGGTTATGTACCCGCCGGTCTGGTTCGGGAGGATGTTCCCCCCGAGGCGGATGGAGGGCCTGAGCGAAGAGCAGTTGATGAAGATTGCCGGGTGCCTCATCAAGTTGGGCAAATGTATGGACAACCCGGCGGCGTACTTCAACGTCCCCGAGAACAAGCCGGATGCGCCGGCCGGCGTCGTCGCCAACCCCCCGCAGCAGGAGTCCGACATCCCGGCGGGCTACACCTACCTCGGCCAGTTCATCGCGCACGAGGTTACTTTCGACGGCGTGGGCGCGAAGAGCCTGCCGCTCGTCGAGGAGCCCGAGAACATTCGCTCGCCGAGCCTCGACCTCGACAGCCTTTACGGGGCGGGGGCGGACGACGAGCCCCCGAAAGAACTTTACGAGCAGGGGCCGTACCCCGTGCGGCTGAAGGTCGGCTGGACGCAGCCCCCGCCCCCGACCGCCCCGACCGATTCGTCCAAGCGCAGCACGTTCCCCGAGTTCCAGAACGACCTGCCGCGCAAGGTGACGCGCGCCGGAGACGGCGACGAAAAGGAGAGGGGCGTGGCCCTCATCGGCGACGAGCGCAACGACGAGAACCTGCCGCTGGCGCAGACCCACGTCGCCTTCCTCAAGTTCCACAACCGCGTCGTCGAAGACCTCAAAGGCGGGCGCTATAAAGACTGCCCACCCCCGGCCTCCGAGGAGGAGCTGTTCAAGAGGGCGAGGGAGGAGGTCGTCAAGCACTTTCAGTGGATAGTCCTGAAGGACTACCTCCCGAGAATCGTGAACAAAGACCTGCTCAAGTCCCTGACCCGGGAGCCCTCCTCCGACAAGTTCACCTTTAAGGATAAAAACGACCTCTTCATCCCGCTCGAATTCTCCGCCGCCGCCTTCCGCATCGGGCACAGCATGGTGCGCCGGGAGTATCTGTGGAACCAGGAGCAAGGTAAGGTGAAGGTGTTTCAACTCTTCACCCAAACGAAACGGAGCGGCAACCTCGGCGGCTTCGACCGCCTGAACAGCACGTGGGTCATCGACTGGAAGCGTTTCTACGACTTCACGCCGTTCGCCAGCGAGTACCCGCCCCCGTACGACCCGCCGCAGGTTTTCAACAGGGCCGCGAAGATCGACACGGTCTTCGACCTCCATCTCGAAAAGATAACGGGCTTCCAAAACCTCCCGCAGCCCGGAGCGGCGAACGGCGCCGGAGAGAAGCCCGACGAAAAGAAGGCCGCGGACACTCTGTTCAACGGGGAGAAGGCGCTCCCCGCCCGCAACCTCCTGCGCGGCCTCGCGCTCGGCCTCCCGTGGGCCGAGGACGTGGCGGATGAGTTGCAAAAGAAGGAGCTGCTTACGGAGGAGGAGCGCCTGACGCCTGCGGAGTTAAGGGACGGGCCGCACGCGAAGCTGCTCGACGCCGAGGCATTCGATAAGAAGACGCCGCTCTGGTTCTACGTCTTGAGGGAGGCCGCGGCGCAGGAGGCCAAGGTGCCGGAGAACCACGGCCGGCTCGGGCCGGTCGGCGGGCGCATCGTCGCCGAGACGCTCATCGGGCTCATCCGCCACAGCACCTACTCGATCCTCCAGCGGGTCGAGGGGGAGGAGTCCGAGTGGGAGCTTTCCGACTGGCGCCCGGCGTACGGCCGCGTCCGGGACGTGCCGGAGGGGGTGAAGTTCGAGATGGTAGACCTGCTCCGCGCCGCCGACGTGGTCGATCCGATGGGCAAGTTCAACTATCAGACCGTCCATCCCCGGCCCTGATATGTTCCGCCGCGGAGTCGGAACCCGCGGCCAACCCGACCGCGACGCCGCCCCGCGGACGCGTCACGGCCTTCGCAAAACGCTCCGCGCGAGCACGCCGAGGAGGCACAACCGATGAGCATGAAAGATAACCTACAGAAGGCCCGGAAGGCGATAAACAATGATCCCACGGCAATCGGAGTAGCCAAAGAACTCCGCGAGGCGGCTATCGAGGTCATCACGCACGGCGGCATAGAGTCCGAGCTGGGGAGGAAGTACATGGCGCTCTTCTGCGACACCAAGAACGAGCTGGCGCGACTGACGGTCGCGAGCGACAGCGACGCGAACTACATGCCGCGGGTGAGGGCCTACACCGCGGCGGACGCCATCTGCATACCCGAAACGGGCGCCGGGTTCGCGGCCAGGATTCTGAGTCCGGACATAGTGCTGGAGCCGGTCGCGGACGAGGAGGTGCCGGCGGATATGAAGGAACCATCCACCATCAGGGACGTCGCGCTCTTTCAGAAGTTGCAGCAGGGATAAGAACGCGAACCCCGGACGTGCCTCGTGAGGGCCGCCGCGTCTTGGGGCGGCCCTCCGCCCTGCGCGCCTTCCACCAGGAGCATGGAACAAGAACGCCTCCCGAAAAACCGCCGGCCGCCGTCCCGGTCACCGCATACGCGCTGGACTGAACTCTGCCGCCGCCTCCTGCCGGTGACGGTCGCGGGCTCGGTCTGGAGATACAGCCGCGAGATGTCGCCGGACGACCCCGAGCAGGGATGGAAACTACACGTCCCCGCGACCGTGCTCACGGCCGGTAAGGTGCTGCGCCGGGTCGGGCCGCTGCTGCGCGACCGCGGGGTCTTGTTCAAGGCGACCGCCTCGCTGGGCGAGTTGATGAGGCTCAACAGCGGCTTCCACTACGGCTACAGCCAGGTCGGCAAGTTCATCACCGTCTACCCGCGGACGAGCGAGGAGGCCGTGCAGCTCGCCGAACGCCTCCACGAGCTGACGCTCGGGATGAGGGCGCCGGCCGTCCCCTTCGACGAGAGGTACAGGCCCGGCGGCTGCGTCTACTACCGCTACGGCGCGTTCAGGTTGATGGAGGTCGAGGGGGAGGACGGCGAGACAGCCCACGCCATCCGCGACCCCGAGGGCAACCTCGTCCCCGACGTGCGCGGCGCCGCGTTCAAGCCCGACTGGGTCGCCGACCCGTTCCTCGACGGGTCGGCGCGGCCCGCGCCGGCCCCCGCCAGACCCACCCCGCTCCAGACCACCTTCAAGGCTTTCGGGGCGCTGAGCCAGAGGGGGCGCGGCGGCGTCTACCAGGCTCTCGACCTGGGCGCGACGCCCCCACGCCTCTGCGTCCTGAAGGAGGGGCGGCGCGACGGGGAGACGAGCTGGGACGGGCGCGACGGCGCGTGGAGGGTCAGGCACGAGGGGCGCGTCCTCGCCGCCTTGAGCAAGGCGGGCGTCGGCGTGCCCCGCCTCTACTCTTCGTTCAGGGCGGAGGGGAACCGCTACATCGCGGTCGAGTTCATCGAGGGCGAGAGCCTGGACGCCAGGCTGGCGCGGAGGCGGAGGCGTCTGCCCGTGGCCGCCGCGCTGAGGCTCGGGGCGGAGCTGGCGCGGCTCGTCGCGAGCGTCCACGCCGCCGGGTGGGTCTGGCGCGACTGCAAACCTGCCAACGTCGTCGTCACGAAGTCGGGCGGGCTGCGACCGCTCGACTTCGAGGGCGCGTGCCCCGTCGGCCGTCCCGACCCGCAGCCGTGGGGCACGCCGGCCTTCTTAGCGCCCGAGTGCGAAACAGTCTTCCGCGGGCAGTCGCGCCAGCCCGAAGACCTCTACGCGCTCGGCGCGGTCGTCTACCTGCTGCTGGCGGGACTGACCCCCGAGGCCGCTTCCCCGCCGCCCTCAAAAGTACGGAGGAACGTCCCCGCGGCCGCGTCAAGGGTGGTCGAGGAACTGCTCAGCCGCGACCCCGCCCTGCGCCCCGACGCGGCGTCGGTCGCGCGCGAGCTTGAGGCGGCGCTCAAGTCTCTGACTTCGGCGCGCGCTCAGGGCGTGAGGTTGAGGCGGCGCGTGAGGTCTGCGAACCGCGGGTCGTCGCGGATGACGTCGAAGGCCGGCTCGACCGCGAGGACAGTGAGGTTGGGCGTCCGCAGGTCGTAAGACTCGTTCAGCAGCGCGAAGGCTTCGTCCCTCCGATTCATGCCGATGTAGATGAGCGCCTTCTCGAAGGGCGGGACGAACACGCCCTGCCGCGAGAACTCGTCCAACTCGCCGATCATGCGGAGGGCGTCCTCCTCGCGGCCCGCCCGCCCGTAGGAGTAGCCGAGCGCGGCGGCGGAGTAGAGCCGCCGCTCCGGGGGCAGTTTCTCGAAGATCGCGATGGCCTCGTCGATCCGCCCCTGCTGCAACAGCACATAGCCCAGCATGTGCTGTAACTGCGGGACTCCCGGCTTCTCTTCGATCTTCTGACGGAGGTAGGCTTCGGCCTCGCCGGGGCGGCGCGCGTAGTAGAGGGCGCGGGCGTAGTTCTGGTCGGCGAACGCCGAGTAGGGGTCGAGCGCGCGCGCGGCCTCGCTCTCCCTGATGGCCTCGTCGAAGCGGCCCCGGGCGGCCAGCACCGACGTGTACCAGAAGTGCGCCTGCGCGTACTCCGGGTTGAGTTCGATGGCCCGCTTGAACTCACGCTCCGCCTCGGCCCAGTCCCAGTCGTACCTCAGCCTGACGAGCCCCATCGAGGTGTGCGCCTCCGCGAGCGAGTCGTCCAGCTCGAGCGCCATGCGCGCGTTGTAGCGCGCCTTGTTCATCGCCTCGCTGGTTCGAATCGGGCCGTAGAGGATGTTGTCCGACATCGCGTAGCAGTCGGCCAGCCCCGAGTACGCCCTGGCGAAAGTCGGGTCCGCCGCCACCGCCTGCTCGAAGAGCCTGATGGCCTCCTGTGTGTTCTCCCCGTTCCTCTTCAGGCTCCAGACGTTGCGCCCGAGCATGTAGAACTTGAGCGCCTCCTTGCTGTCGGTCTCGTGCTTGGTCAGGAGCGCCTGGTCGGCGCCGACGAGCCGCAGCCCGAGCCGCGCGGCCACCTCGCGCGTGATGTCGTCCTGGAGCGCGAAGATGTCGGCCGAACTGAGGTCGAAGGTGGCGTCCCACAGCAGCGAGGCGTTCGCCGTGTCGAGCAGCGAGAGGCGCAGGCGGGGCGAGGCGCGCAGGCCGAGCAGGCTGAGCAGGTCGCGCCCCGCGATTATTTCGCCGGAGAAGACGGCGTCGGCCTTCAACTCCCGCCCGGCGCGCAGCAGGACATCGGTCGCGTTCGCGCCGGGCGGCGCGGCGCTCGGCCGCCTGAGCTTGAGCTGTGGGAGGTAGGAGAACTTGTCGTAGAGGACGCGCGTCAGACCTACGCTCATGGTAGCGCCTTCCACGTCTCCGCTCGCGTCGGTGATGGGCAGGACGGCCAGCGTGGGCACCCCCGACACCTTCAGCGTGCGCACCTCCGGCCGCCTCAGGTAGAGGTAGCCGGAGATGGCTGAGAGCAGCAGCAGGAGCGCGAGCGCGGAGGCGACGAGCGCCCGCGCTTGGCGGCGCAGGGCGGGGAAGCGCGGGGCCTCTACCGTCTCCGGCGAGAGCCCCGCGCCCGCCCTGCCCATGACCACCCGCTGTAGAGCGCGGAGCCGCTTCGCCAGCGCGTCGGCCGAATCGGGGCGGCGCGCGCGCTCCTTCCAGAGACACTCGATGGCGATCTCGCCGAGCGCACCGGGGGCGCCCGCCGGGGAGATGGGGAGCGGCGGCGGGTTCTCCGAGCGGACGGCCGAGAGGGTCTCGTCGATGGTATCGCGCAGGAAGGGGTTGCGGCCGGAGAGCATCTCGTAGAGGACGACGCCGAAGCTGAAGATGTCGGTGCGGGAGTCCAGCTCCTCGCCCCGCGTCTGCTCGGGGGACATGTAGGCCGGCGTGCCGACGACTCCGCCGAGGTTCAGAGTCTGCTCGGGGTCTTCTCCCGCGCGCCCCTCATCGCGGTTCGGCCGGACGAACTTGGCGAGGCCGAAGTCGAGCACCTTGGCCTGCCCGCCCGGCGTGACCATAATGTTCTGCGGCTTCACGTCGCGGTGGATGACGCCCCGCGCGTGCGCGTAGGCGAGCGCGCCCGCTATCTGCTCGGCCACCTCCGCGACGCGCGGCAGAGCAATCCACTCGCGCCGCATGAGCGACGCGAGCGTCTCGCCCTCGACGTACTGCATGACGATGAAGTGGTGGCCGTCGATCTCCTCGACGGCGTAGACGGGGCAGATGTGCGGGTGTTCGAGCCGCGCGACCGCGCGCGCCTCCTTCATCATCTGCTCGCGCGCCCACTCGTCGCCGGCGTAGTGGTTGGAGATGAACTTGAGCGCGACGGGGCGTTCGAGCCGGCAGTCTTCGGCGAGATAGACTTCGCCGCCCATCCCGCCGCCGTCGAGCATCCGCAGGATTTTGTAGTGGCCGAGCGACCTGCCTTCCAGCGACTCCGACTGACCGCCGTAGAGCGCGCGCAGCCCCGTGCTGAGCAGCGGCTCCTCCAGAAAACTGCGGTTCGACTCGAAGGCCGCGACGAGCGACTCGACCTCGCGGCGCAAACCCTCGTCGCCCGCGCACTCGCGCGCGAGGTACTCGTCCCGCTCCGCCACCCCGAGCTGCGACGCGTCGTGGAACATCCGCTCGACGAGCGGCCAGTCCTCAGTCCTCACCCCTCGACCTCCCTCCTCAGCCAGGCCTTCGCCGCCTTCCAGTCGCGCTCGACGGTGACGACCGAGACGCCCAACACCTCGGCCGTCTCCGCGGCCGTCAGCCCGCCGAAGTGGCGCAGCTCGACGACGCTCGCCTTGCGCGGGTCGAACTCCGCCAGCCGTTCGAGCGCCTCGTCAAGCGCGAGCAGCTCCGCCGAACGCTCCTCACTCATGACGGTCACCTCCGAGAGCGACACCTGCACGGCGCCGCCGCCGCGCTTGTCGCGCCGCCGGTCGCGCGCGTAGTTGGTCAGGAAGCGGCGCATGATCCGCGCGGCGATGGCGAAGAAGTGCGCGCGGTTCTGCCAGCGCACGCGCGTCTGGTCACAGAGTTTCAGATAAGCTTCGTTGACGAGCGCCGTCGTCTGGAGCGTGTGGCCGGGGTTCTCCCGCCGCATGTAGCGGCGCGCGAGCCGGTGCAGTTCGCGCTCGACGAGCGGCAGGAGGCGTTCGAGTGCTGCCTGGTCGCCATCGCTCCAGGCGATGAGCAGCCCAGTGATCTCTGAGGGTGCGGGCAAGAAGTGTTGTCCTCGGCCGCCGGCCACCCCACTGTTAACGGGCTGGCGCGGCGCTAAAGCTGTCACCCCGGCGGAAAAAAAATAAGAGGCCGGCGGATAGTTTTCGTGCTGATTCGGTGCGTTAACCGGTGAAAGAGAAAGACGGCTCCGAGGGCCGCGGCGGCACTGTCGCGGGGCTCGGGCAGCTTCTGGCCCCGGCGTGCGCGTAGTTTATATAGCGACACGCGCCGGATTTGCAATCATTTCTCCGCCCCAGCCCGAACGCGACCGCCGCGCCGCCCGAAAGCCCCGAGCCCGAAGGCCGCGCGGCCCGCGCCCCCGCCCCAGTCCCGCCCCAGCCCCCGCGCGCGCCCCCCACAAAGGCGCGCGCGGCACCACCTCACGCCCCAGGCCCGCGCCACACATGTTCGGCTACGCGCCAACCGTACCGTTTCCCCGTGCGGCGCGCGGGAGGGAGGGGGGCGACTTCAGACCCCTCCCTCCCGCGAAAACTTTGGCGAACGTACGCCTCCGTGCCGCAGCAAATTTTCTGGCGGCGGTTAACCTCTCAAAAGTTTCCGCTTAATATCTCTCGGCCGACTCTGAGAAATACCTCGCCGAGACTCAAAGGAAGTCCTCCCTTCGGCGTCCGACTGGTAAATCTCTCGAAGGCAATCATTCAGACAGTTCGGGTATCTATCTTTGGCCGGCGTTTGCGCCCCACTCCGACCTTCCCTCCCGTCGGCAACTCGAACCCGGGCGGCGTTGACCCGCTCGCCGGGCAGAACGGCACCATCACGGCCTACGCGCAGCCGAAGGCCGCGACCACCGGCGTCCCCGTTGACCCGAGCTTCCGCGTCGCGCCGCCCGACACGACGGGAGACCTCGGCCCCAATCACTACGTCCAGTGGGTCAACCTGCGCTACGCCGTCTACACGCTGTCGCGCGACACCACGACGAACCAGATCACCGGCTTCAACCTCGTCCCCGGCTTCCCGAAGAACGGCAACACCCTCTTCCAGGGCTTCGGCGGGCGCTGCGAGTCGGACAACGACGGCGACCCCATCGTCCAGTACGACCAGTTCGCCGACCGCTGGATTCTGACCCAGTTCGCCGTCTCCGCCACGCCCTACACGCAGTGCGTCGCGGTCTCGACGAGCCCTGACCCGACCGGCACCTACTACCGCTACTCCTACTCCTTCTCGACCGACTTCAACGACTTCCCGAAGCTGAGCGTCTGGCGCGACGGCTACTACATCACCTACAACATGTTCAAGCGCGGCCGCACCTTCTCGGGCGCCAACGTCTGCGCGCTTGAGCGCGACAAGATGCTCGTCGGCGCCGCCGCCCGCCAGATTTGCAAGCTGACGACCGCGGCCGCGAGCATCGAGCCGGCCGACATCGAGGGCTCGACGCTGCCGCCCGCGGGGAGCGCCAACCCGCTCTTGAGCATCAGCAGCACTTCGCTCCAGGCGTGGCGCTACTCGGTGAACTGGACGGCCGGGACTTCGACTCTGACGGGGCCGACCACGGTCGCGGGCATCACCGCCTTCAGCCGCGCCTGCGGCGGCGGCACCTGCGTCCCGCAGCCCGGCACGACGCAGCAGCTCGATAGCTTAGGCGACCGCCTGAACTACCGCCTCAGCTACCGCAACTTCGGCGACCACGAGGCGATGGTCATCAACCACCCGGTCGCGACGGGCGGCACGAGCGGCATCCGCTGGTACGAGCTGCGTAACGCCGCGGGCCAGACCCTCGGGAGCGCCGCGCCGGTCGTCTTCCAGCAGGGGACGTACTCGCCCGACGCGACCTACCGCTGGATGGGCTCGGCCGCGATGGACAAGGCGGGCGGCCTCGCCATCGGCTACAACGTGTCGAGCACGACCGTCGTCCCCTCCATCCGCTACGCCTACCGCGCGGCGGCAGACCCCGCGGGCGTGCTCGGCAACGAGACGAACATCCTCGTGGGCGGCGGCTCGCAGTCCGGCAACAGCCTGGCGCGCTGGGGCAACTACAGCACCATCAGCGTTGACCCCGTGGACGGCTGCACGATGGTCTTCACGACCGAGTACCTGCCGGCGACCGGCAACTACAACTGGACGACCCACATCTACTCGTTCAAGTTGAGCTCTTGCCAGTAAGTTCGGCTTAAGGCGCAAAAGTTGAGGGGCTGACGCGTTCAAGCGTCAGCCCCTCAACTTTTGTTTTATACTCGTCGCGGATGAAGAAGGGAGGTCACTTTGAAACGAAGTCTGAAGCTCACACTCGCACTCGCCGCGCTCCAACTCTTCGCGGCGCTCCCGGCGGCACACGGCTTAACTGCGGCAGGGCGGAGGCCGACGACGACTCAAGGCGGAACGCGTCGTGCCCGCAGGCGTGCGCCCGAGGCGCTCACGCCGGGCGTGTGGGGCGGCGAGCACATACGCTTCGAGGTCACGGAGGGCGGCGCCAGCGTCGAGTACGACTGCGCGCACGAGACGGTCGAGGGGAGGATCGTCCTGGACGGCCGCGGGCGCTTCAACGTCTACGGCCTGCACTACGCGGAGCACGGCGGCCCCGTGCGCCGCGGCGAGGAGGCGGCCGGCTACCGCGTCCGTCTGAGCGGACGGGTCGGCGGGAGCCTGATGAAGCTCACCGTCACCCGCGCCGACACGCGCAAGGTGGTCGGCACCTTCGACCTCGCGCGCGACCGCGAGCCCCTGCTCGTCAAGTGCCGGTGATGTCATACCTGGTTGACGGCAACAACGTGATGGGGCAGCGCGTCGGCTGGCACAGGGACAAGGCGGGCGCGCGAAGGCGTCTGCTGTGTGAGCTGGCGCGTTTCGCGCGCGCGGCGGGCATGACGGTGGAGGCGGTCTTCGACGGGGCGCCGGACGAGTTCTTCCCCGACGGGTCGTCCTTCATGGGCGTGCGCGTCTTCTACGCCGAGCGCGGCGCGGACGCCGACGCGCGCATCAAGCGGCTGGTCGAGGAGTCGCGCGAGCGCCGGACGCTGAAGGTCGTCACCTCCGACCGCGCGCTGGCCGACTACGTCCGCCGCTGCGGCGCCGAGGTCATACGCTCGGGCGACTTCCGCCGCCGCCTCGACGCGCTCCCCGATAACGAAGCGACGCGGGACGACGCGCGGTCGGGCGTGCAAGAGTTCGAACTGGGCGAGTGGATGTGCTACTTCGGCGCCGACCCCGCAGACGAAGAAGAGAAGTAAGCAGTAGGCAGACGGCAGTAGGCAGTTAAAGGCAAGAAGTCTTTAACTGCCTACTGCCGTCTGCCTACTGCCTACTGCTTTTCGACCAATTCCACGTCGAAGATGAGCTTCTGGCCGGCGAGGGGGTGGTTGCCGTCGATGGTGACGTGCGTGTCGTTGACTTCGGTGATGACCACCTCGATCTGGCTGCCGTCCTGGAGCGGGAGGCCGAAGCGCATGCCGACCTGCGGCTCGACGGGGAAGTGCGCCGCCTCGCGCGAGACTTGGGTGACGAGTCCGTCGCGGCGCGGGCCGTAGGCGTCCTCGGGCTCGATCTCGACGGTCTTCGAGTCGCCGACGTTGAGTCCGCGCACGGCCTCGTCGAAGCCCGGGATGACCTCGCCGGCGCCGACGGTGAACTCCAGCGGCTCGCCGTCGCGCGACGAGTCGAAGACCTGCCCGTCTTCGAGCCGCCCCGTGTAGTGCACGCGCACCCGGTCGCCGTTTTTCGCCGGCTCTGTCATAATCGCCCTCCGTCCGCTCTGTAAAGTTTGACCGGAAGCATCGCATAAACGTCTCCCAAAGGCCAGCCGCCCGCCCCCGCGGCGGCGCTTCACCGACGAGAGGGCGACAGATGAGAAGAGACCTCGCGCTTGCATTCGCACTCCTCCTGGCCTTCGCGCAGGCGCCCGCGCAGACGCCCGCGCCCCGACAGCCCGCGCAGCAGCAGCAACAACAGCCACAGCCGACGCCCACGCCCGGGCAGGAGTCCGAAGAGGACGTGGTGCGCATCACCTCGAACCTCGTGCAGTTCGACGCCGTGGTGACGGACAAGCAGGGCCGCCGCGTCGCAGACCTGCGGCCCGAGGAGTTCGAGGTCTACGTGGACGGCAAGCGGCAGGAGATCACCAACTTCAGCTTCGTCTCGGACGCGGCCGGGGCGGGTCGCGCGAACGCCCCGGCCGCGCGCGTCGAGAAGTCCGGGCCGTCCGGGCCCGTCCCGCCCGTGCCCCTGCGCGCGTCGCAGGTGCGGCGCACCATCGCGCTCGTCGCCGACGACCTCGGCACCTCCTTCCAGGACATCGCGGGCGTGCGGCGCGCGCTGAAGAAGTTCGTGGACGAGCAGATGCAGCCGGGCGACTTGGTCGCCATCATGCGGACGAGCGCAGGCATCGGGGCGCTCCAACAGTTCACGACCGACAAGCAGCTCCTCTACCGCGCCATCGAGCGCGTGCGCTGGAGCGCGCAGGGGCGCGCGGGCGTCAGCACCTTCGCGCCGCTCGAACCCGACCCGCTCGCCGACTCGCGCTCGACGGCCGGGGGCAAGCCGGCCGGCGACAGCAAGGGCGGCGGCGGCGACGACGCGGACGAGGACAAGGAGAAGGGCGGCGCCTCCGTCGATGAGTTCCGCGAGGGCGTCGTCACCGTCGGCGTGCTCGGCACGCTCAACTTCATCGTGCGCGGGATGAAGGAGCTGCCCGGCCGCAAGTCGGTCGTCGTCTTCTCGGGCGGCTTCAAGATTTTCAGAAACCCGAAGGACAGGAACGACTACCGCAACACCGACCGCATCATGGAGAACGTGCGGCGTCTGACCGACCAGGCCAACCGCGCCTCGGTCGTCATCTACACGATGGACGTGCGCGGGCTGGTGTGGACGGGCCTGACGGCGGCCGACAACTACAGCCCCTTGGCCGGCGGGCAGCCCGACTTCTCGGCCGTCAACGACCGCAACGAAGAGCTGCTCGGCAACCAGGAGGGGCTCGCCTACCTCGCCGAGCAGACCGGCGGCATCTTCATCAAGAACACCAACGACCTCTCCGGCGGCATGCAGCGCGTGCTCGACGACCAGAGGGGCTACTACCTCATCGCCTTCCGCCCCCCGGAGGAGGTCTTCCAGCCCTCGCAGGGCAAGACGCGCTTCAACAAGTTCGAGGTGAATCTCAGGCGCGCGGGCCTCAGCGTCCGCACGCGCGCGGGCTTCTACGGCTTCGCGGAGGGCACGACTAAGCCCGCGGCGCCGCGCACGCGCAACGAGCAGTTGATGGCGGCGCTCGGCTCGCCGCTCAGCTCGGGCGAGCTGACGCTGCGCCTGACCTCGCTCTTCAACAGCCCCGCGGAGAAGGCGGCCGCCGTCGATTCGCTCATGCACATCGAGGCGAGCCAGCTCAAACTAACCGACGAGGCCGACGGCTGGAAGAAGGCGGTCATCGACGTGGCCGCCGTCACCTTCGGTGAGGACGGGCGGCCCGTAGACGAGATCAACCGCACCGAGACCGTCCGCGCGCGCGGCGAGGCGCTCCAGTTGATGCTCTCCGAAGGGCTCGTCTACATGATGAAGGTGCCGATCAAGAAGCCCGGCGCCTACCAGCTCCGCGTCGCCGTCCGCGACGCGCAGACGGAGAAGGTCGGCTCGGCCAGCCAGTTCATAGAGGTGCCCGACCTCTCCAAAGGCGGCCTCGCGCTCTCGGGCGTCGTCCTCACCACGGCGCGGGACGAGCCCGCCCCCGGCGCCGCGCCGCAGGCCGCGGCCGACCGCGACCCGCTGCGCGACGCGACCGTGCGCCGCTTCCGCGGCGGCTCGCAGGTGGACTTCTTCTACCACATCTACAACGCGAAGCTTGACCCCGCGACCGGGCGCCCGCGGCTCGTGACGCAGGCGCGCCTCCTGCGCGACGGCCAGCCCGTCTTCACAGGCCCGCTCGTGCCCTTCGACCCCGGCCCGCAGAAGGAGATGGCGCGCCTCAAGATGGGCAGCCGCCTCCGCCTCGGCCTGAACCTCGCGCCCGGCGACTACGTCCTCCAGGTCATCGTCACCGACGAGCTTGCCAAAGGCAGCCGCGCCACCGCCACCCAGTGGCTCGACTTCGAGATCGTCAAGTAACGCTTGAGCCGGGAGCGCGGGCATCCCTGCCCGCCAAAGCGTGCCCCGGCACGCTTAGCCGTGAGCCTTTACCCCTCGACGTTGAGGTGTACAGTCTGACGGCCTTCGCGCTTTCGCGCTCATGGCGGGCAGGATGCCCGCGCTCCCGGCTTTCACCTCTAACCCCAGGAATCCACAGGGGATTTGCAGCCCCGCCGCCCCCGCCCGCGCGCCCGCACCTGTCAGGAACGGCCCCGTTCCTGGGAAGTGCGGGGCCGCACCTGTCAGGAACGGGGCCGTTCCTGACAAGTGCAGCCCCGTTCCTGGGAAGTGCGGGGCCGCGGATGACAGGTGCGGCCCCGTTTCTAGGAAGTGCGGCCTGGTTTCTGACAAGTGCGGCCTGGTTTCTGACAAGTGCGGCCCCGCACTTCCCGTCCGCAGCGCCGCACTTTCCATCTGCGGCCTCGCGGAGAACACCGCTGACGCGGCGGGACTCCGGGGCTCGAAGTTCGGGGTCGGGGGCCGTCGGGCTTTCAACTTCGGGCTTTGAGCCTTTACACTTCGAGCCCTATGGCGCTCGTCTTCGCCGTCGCGCTCTTCGTCAGCGCGTTCCTGCTCTTCTGGGTGCAGCCGCTCGCGGGCAAGATGCTCCTGCCGCTGCTGGGCGGGACGCCGGCCGTCTGGAACACCTGCATGCTCTTCTTCCAGGCGTTGCTGCTGGCGGGCTACGCCTACGTTTTGGCGCTCGCGCGCTGGCTGTCGGCGCGGGCGCAGGCCGCGGTGCACCTCGCGCTGCTGGCGCTGGGGGCGCTGGCGCTCCCCGTCGCCCTGCACGCGGCGGCCGCGGGCGGCGTGCCCGAGGGCGCGAGCCCCGAGTGGTGGCTTTTGAAGACGCTGCTCGTCACGGTCGGGCCGCCCTTCTTCGTGCTCTCGGCCAGCGCGCCTTTGCTGCAAGGCTGGTTCTCGCGCACGCGCGCCGAGTCGGCCAAAGACCCCTACTACCTCTACGCGGCGAGCAACGCCGGGAGCCTCTTCGCGCTCCTCGGCTTCCCCGCGCTGCTTGAGCCCACGCTCACGCTCGGGCAGCAGAGCCGCTGGTGGGCCGCAGCCTACGGCGCGCTCCTCCTCCTCTTCGCCGCCTGCGCCGTCCTCACCGTCCGGCACGCGCGCACGCCGGCCGGGACGTTCGAAGCGAGTGACGCGCCCGCGGAGAATCTGAGCGCCGGGCGGCGTTTGCGCTGGGTGCTGCTGGCGTTCGTGCCTTCGAGCCTCGTGCTCGGGGTGACGACGCACGTCACGACCGACCTCGTCGCCGTCCCGCTGCTGTGGGTCATCCCGCTCGCGCTCTACCTTCTGAGCTTCGTCATCGTCTTCGCGCGCGGCTTCCGCCTCCCGCGCGGTTTCGCGGCGCGTGTGGTGCCGGTGACGGCCGTGCTGGTGTCGATGGTCTACCTGTCGGGCGCGGCGCGGCCGGCGTGGTTCCTCATCCTCTTCCATCTCGCCTTCCTCTTCGCGGCGGCGCTCGTCTGCCACGGCCGGCTCGCCGCAGACCGCCCCTCGGCCGCGCACCTCGCGGAGTTCTACCTCTGCCTGGCCCTCGGCGGCGTGCTCGGCGGACTCTTCAACGCGGTCGTCGCGCCGCTCGTCTTCAACTCGGTCACCGAGTACCCGCTCGTCATCCTGCTTGCGACCTACCTGCGCCCCGCCTACCGCAACACCGGCGGCACGCTGTTGGGCCTGCGCCTCGGCGCGAAGAAGAAGGACGAGGGTGCCGCGGTCGGAAACGACTCGACGGGCGAGGCGGACGAAGTTGACGGAGGGGAGGGGAGGCGTTGGGACGTGCTCGACGTGCTGCTCCCCCTGGCGTTCGGGCTGCTGGCGGCCGCGCTCATGCTCGTCACGCGGCAGTACCAGTTGGAGCCGGTCGAGCGCGCGGCCATCACGCTGGGCGCCCCGCTCTTCCTGCTCAACCACTTCCTCGGGCCGCGCCCCATCAGGTTCACGCTCGGGCTCGGCGCGGTCATGCTGGCCGTGCTGCTCTTCGCAGAGCCGGGCACCCGGACGCTGCAAGCCTCGCGCAACTTCTACGGCACGCACCGCGTCGAGGCCGACGCGGACGACACGCTCCACTGGCTGCACCACGGCAGCACGCTCCACGGCAAGCAGTACACGGACGCCGCGCACCGCTGCGAGCCCGTCTCCTACTACCACCGCGGGGGGCCGCTCGGCTCCGTCTTCCAGCACCTCCACGAGAAGCACGACGCGACCGGCTCCCCGCTCTCGGTCGCCGTCGTCGGACTGGGCGCGGGCACCACCGCCGCCTACTCGCGCGCGGGCGAGAACTGGACGTTCTACGAGATCGACCCGTCGGTCGTCGCGCTCGCGCGCGACCCGCGCCTCTTCACATACCTCTCCGAGTGCGCGGGCGCGCGGCCGAACATCGTCCTCGGCGACGCGCGGCTGCGGCTGCGCGAGGCGCCGCCCGCCTCCTACGACCTCATCGTGCTCGACGCCTTCAGCTCGGACGCCGTGCCCGCGCACCTCATGACGCGCGAGGCGCTCGCGCTCTACCTCTCGAAGCTCAAGCCCGGCGGCGTCATCGCCTTCCACGTCTCGAACCGCAGCCTCAAGCTCGAACGCGTCGCGGGCGGCATCGCGCGGGACGCGGGGGTCGCCTCGCGCATCTTCGACGACGGCCGGCAGGGCTCCGACCTCGGCCTCGACGCCTCGACCTGGGTCGCCGTCGCGCGCACCGACGCGGACTTCGGCCCGCTCGCCTCCGACACCAACTGGCCCGAGTTCGACCCCGCCGTGTACAAGCTCGAAGTCTGGCGCGACGACTTCTCCGACATCCTCAGCGTCTTCAGGTGGTAACGTAAGACCAGGGCATATGAGATCAATCATCGTCGGCACGGCCGGCCACATCGACCACGGGAAGACGACGCTCGTGCGCGCGCTCACCGGCGTGGACGCCGACCGCCTGCCGGAGGAGAAGCGGCGCGGCATCACCATCGACCTCGGGTTCGCCGAGCTTGACCTCGGCGACGTGCGCGTCGGCTTCGTGGACGTGCCCGGCCACGAGCGCTTCGTCAAGAACATGCTTGCGGGCGCGCACGGGCTAGACCTCGTCGCGCTCGTCATCGCGGCCGACGAGGGCGTCATGCCGCAGACGCGCGAGCACTTCGACATCTGCCGCCTGCTCGGCGTCCGCGCCGGCCTCGTCGTCCTGACGAAGTCGGACGCCGTGGACGAGGAGCTGCTCGAACTCGTCAGGCTCGAAGCGTCGGAGCTGGTCGCGGGCTCCTTCCTTGAAGCCGCGCCGGTCGTCGCCGCGAGCGCGCGCACGGGGCAGGGGTTGGAGGAGTTGAAGGGGGCTTTGCGCGCGTCGGCGCTCGCCGCGCCCGAGCGTTCGGGCGACGCCGTGGCGCGTCTGCCGGTTGACCGCTCGTTCACGATGCGCGGCTTCGGGGCGGTGGCGACGGGCACGCTCGTCGCCGGAGAGATTAAAGAAGGCGAGGAGCTTGAGCTGCTGCCCGCGGGGACGCGCGTGCGCGTGCGCGGCTTGCAGGTGCACGGCGCCAGCGTGCGCGAGGCGCGCGCGGGGCAGCGGACGGCGGTGAACCTCGGCGGCGTCGAGACCGCGGGCGTCGAGCGCGGGATGTGGCTCGCGCCGGTCGGGCGCCTGCGGCCGACGCAGATTCTCGACGCGCGCGTCCAGCTGCTCGCCGACGCGCCGCGCCCCCTGCGCACGCGCCAGCGCGTCCGCGTCCACCACGGCACGGCCGAGGCCCTCGCGCGCGTCGCCGTGCTCGAAGAGTCGGGCGAAGTCGCGCCGGGCTCGACGGGGCTCGTCCAGTTGAGACTCGAATCGGCGGTCGTCGCGCTCCCCGGCGACCGCTTCATCCTCCGCACCTACTCGCCGCAGCAGACCTTCGCGGGCGGCGTCGTCCTCGACGCGCACGCCCCGAAGCACCGCGGGCGCGAGCGCGCGTCGGCGAGAGAAAAACTCGCGGCGCTCGAAGGTGCCGACCCCGGCGCGCGCCTCGCCTTCTTCGTCGAGTCGGCGGGCGAGCGCGGCCTCCGGCGCGAGGACGCGGCGGCGCGCACGGGCTGGCGCGACGACGTGCTGGCCGCGGCGCTCGCGGAGGCGGGGCGGCGCGGCTCGGTCTTCGAAGCCGAGGGCGTGTTAGTTGCAAATGAAGTTTTGCGACGCCTGCAAGGCGCGGCCGTCGAGGAGGTCGAGGCGCACCACCGGCGCGAGCCGCTGGCGCGCGGGCTCGCGCGCGAGACCCTGCGCGAGCGCGTCTTCAAGCACGCCGCGCCCGAGGTCTTCCGCGCGGCGCTCAGGCGCGGCGAAGAGGGCGGCGCGCTCGTCGCCGAGCGCGAGCTGGTGCGCGCGGCCGGCCACAGCCTCGACCTCTCGCCCGCGGACGCGGCGCTGCGCGAACGGCTCGAAGCAATCTACCGCGACGCGGCGCTCGAAGCGCCCACGCTCGAAGACGCCTTCGCGCGCGCGGGCCAGGCGGGCGCGCGGCGCGAGCACCTGCGCAAGCTGCTCCAACTCCTCCTCGACGCGGGCGCGCTCGTCCGCGTCAAGGAAGACCTGCTCTTCCACCGCGACGCGCTCGAACGCCTCGCGTCGGCGCTGCGCGACTACGCGGCGCGCACCCCCGAACGGCTCATCGACGTGGCGGCCTTCAAGGAACTCTCCGGCGTCTCGCGCAAGTACGCCATCCCGCTCCTCGAATACTTCGACCGCGAGCGCGTCACGAGACGCGCCGGGGATAAGAGGCTGATCCTTTAGTAGGCAGATGGCAGATGGCAGTAGGCAGCCGCCCCGCGTGTCGGCGGTCGAAGCATCAGTCAGGAAGTCCCGACAGGATTGCTTTCAACTGCCTACTGCCTACTGCCTACTGCCTACTGCCTTCAAAATCCCTTGCGTCCGGCGGGGCGCGGCGCTAACATAGCGGCGAATCCAGAGCAATACCGTTGGAAGTAAAACCCGGCAAATTCTCCAGAACTTTTCCGGCTTAACCTTTTCAAGCCGACGAGAGTCTGACTGACCGAACTCAGGAGGTTCACAATGAAGAGCCTGATTGACGTTCTGCTTGGGGTCGTGGGAGTCGGCGCGCTGGCGTTTGCGCTGTACCACTTCTACCAGTTCGCGGCCGGAACTGGCCCCGAGGGTAACAAACCGCATCTCTGGTGGGCCATAGGCGCGGCGGTCGTCCTCTGCGTCTGTGTCCTCGCCATCTTCATCCGCCACTCGGGCGCGGAGGAGGAGATTCACATCACGCAGTGACGGGCGGCCGTCGCTCCCCTTCGCTGTGGCCGGCGGCCGCGCGTCCGCGCCCCGGCGCACGGGAGTCTGCCCCCGCAACCGCGTCACGCTCTGAGGGCGCCGCGGGCGCCGTCGCGACCTGACAGCCGGCGGCGCCCGCGGCGCCTCGCATTTGAAAACCGCCGTCCGAGAGACCGGAAAGGACTAGCCTGATGCTCTCCTCCTACTTCGCGGCCTTCGCGCAGATGCGGCTGCCCTCCTACTTCCCCTGGGTCGTGCTGGGCCTGCTCTGCGTGGGCGCCCTGGGGTGGCTCATCGCGGCGGCCCTCGGGTTCGCCCGCGCCCGCGCCTTCGGCGAGTCGCCGCGCTGGTTCGCCATCTCGGCCGTCTGCCTGCTGCTCTACCACGTCCAGTGGCTCATCTTCGCCGTCTACGGCATCAACGAGACCAACTCCGAGAACGTCGTCGGCATGGCCGCCTTCTTCAACCTCTTCGTTGCGCTCGGCGCCGTCTGCTCCATCATCGGCTTCATGCGCATGAGCGACCCGCGCGCGCGGGAGGCCGGCGGGGAGAAGCTGGACTGACCCGCGCGTCTCGGCACAGAGAAAGCGAAGCCCCTCCGGCCGTCAGTCGAAGGGGCTTCGCTTTGTTGTGTGACTGACTCAGCGCCGGTTCAGCGCGCGCGCGGCCTCGACGGCGTAGTAGGTGAGAATCACGTCGGCGCCCGCGCGGCGGATGCCCGTCAGGGTCTCAAGCATCGCGCGCTTCTCGTCGATCCAGCCGCGCTGCGCCGCGGCCTTGAGCATCGCGTACTCGCCCGAGACGTGGTAGGCGGCGAGCGGCAGGTCGAACCGGTCGCGCACCTGCCGCAGGATGTCGAGGTAGGGGCCGGCCGGCTTGACCATCAGGAAGTCCGCGCCCTCCATCACGTCCAGCTCGGCCTCGCGCATCGCCTCGCGCGCGTTGGCCGCGTCCATCTGGTACGCGCGGCGGTCGCCGAACGCGGGCGCGCTGTCGGCCGCCTCGCGGAAAGGCCCGTAGAAGGCCGACGCGTACTTCACCGCGTACGACATGACGGCGACGTGCTCGAAGCCTGACTCGTCGAGGCCCGCGCGGATCGCCCCGACCTGCCCGTCCATCATCGCCGACGGCGCGACGATGTCGGCGCCCGCCGCGGCCTGGCTGACGGCCGTGCGCGCGAGCAGTTCGAGTGACTCGTCGTTCAAGACCTCGCCCTCGCGCACCACGCCGCAGTGGCCGTGCGAGGTGTACTCGCAGAGGCACGTGTCGGCGATGACGACCATCTCGGGGGCGGCGCGGCGCACGGCGCGGACGGCCTCCTGCACGACGCCGCGGTCGGCGTAGGCGCCCGTGGCGGTCTCGTCCTTCGACTCGGGCAGGCCGAAGAGGATGACGGCCGGCACGCCCGCGTCGAAGGCGGCCGACGCCTCGCGCGCGACCTGGTCGGTCGAGAGGTTGAAGACGCCCGGCATCGACGAGACCTCTTTCCGCACGCCCTCGCCCGGGCACGCGAACAGCGGCAGGATCAGATTCTCCGGGGCGAGGCGCGCCTCGCGCACCAGCGCCCGCACGCCCTCGCGCCGCCTCAGCCGCCGCGGGCGATGAACAAGCTCACTCATGAACTGCCTCTCTCTTCAACCAAGGATCGGAAAACCCCGGAGTCCTGAATCCCGCGGCCACCGCCCGAATGATACGTCCCCACCCACCGGCGCGCAAACCAGCCCGCGCTTGACCTTTCCACGCCGCCTCTTATAATTGAACACCTCCAACACGGCGGGGTAGCTCAGCTGGTCAGAGCGTGGGATTCATAACCCCAAGGTCGGGAGTTCAAGTCTCCCCCCCGCTACCAACATTTTCAGGAGTTTACAGCCACCAGCTTTGGTGGCTGTTCTGCTTCTGTGGCAGGACTGTGGCAGGTCTGCGCCGCGCCTCGGCGCGTGGCCTCCACGGCCGCCTGCTTCCGCTCGCTAACCGGGTGCGCGTAGCGCCGGCTGGTCTTAATGTCGGCGTGCCCCATCAGCTCCGCGATCTCGTAGGCGCCGTAGCCGGCGCGCCCATGCGCGTGCCGAACGTATGCCGCAAGTCGTGCCAGCGGAAATCTGAGATACCAGCCAGGCGGCACGCGGTCTTAAAGCCCTTCTTCACCTCCTTAATGCGCGTGCCAGTCCTCACGCTCAGGAAGACGTATTCAGCGCTGGCGCTCGCACGCTTGAGGGCCTGAAGCTCTCGCCGCACGTCCTGATTCATCGGTACGTCGTATTCCTGCCCGGTCTTAGAATTCGGTACGTGAACCAGGTTGTGTTGAAAATCGACTTGGGCCCAGCGCAGGTTGAGCTGGTCGCCGAGGCGCATCCCTGTGCCCAGCGCGACGACGACGAGCGGCCGGAGATGTGCCCGCTTCCCTACCAGTTGCGCGAGCAGCCGCGGCTCCTCTTCGTCGAGCAGATAGCGCACGCGCTTGCTCGGCTCCGGTAGATGCTGAACGTCCGCACAAGGGTTGGACTGTTCCGTGACCTTGTACTTACGCGCCAGCGTGAAGATCTTAGAGAGCAGCTCCAGCTCACGGTTGACCGAGGCCGCGCTCCTGTCCGTTCCGCGCCTGCTCTTCGTGGCGCGGCGCTCCTGTTTGAACTTCTCGACCTGCACGGGAGTTATCTGCGCGAAAGTCTTCCCCTTGAACTGGCGGCTCGCGCAGATCGTAGCGGCGCGGAATTCATCGTGCTTCCAGGAGCGCTTATTCTGGCGAGCCCAAGGGAGGTAGACCTCCTCGACGAAATCGACGAAAGGTTGTGAGCCGGTCGGCCTACCGAAACGTCCTTCGAAGACTTCGCTCCGGAGCTTCGTCTCGGCCTGCTCGGCCTCGTGTTTAGTGCGCGCCTCAGGGAGTGATCCCCGATAACGCACGTTGCGGATGCAGAAGGCGTAGTGCCAGTGTTTCTTTCTACAGCCTTCGCTCCCGCATGGGCGCGTGAAAACTGACATCACTCTATCCTTTCCCGAGTTGCAGCCACGGGCCGGCGCATCCTATCTCACTGGCGCGCGCCAGTCATCCTTTTTCAGCCCCGGGCTTTGTCCACTCGTCGATCTCTCTCGGGTCAAAGAGGAGTTGTGCTCCGGCTTTGCGGAAAGGGATTCGCTTCTCATTAACCATTTTGTAAATCCCTTTAGGAGTAAGCCGGAGCATGGCTGCAACCTCAGAGACGGTGAGGTACTGAGGCACGCCAGCGGGGAGAGGAGCCGGCGCCCCCTGTACCAGCGTGAGCTGAGGCTTCGAAGCCGCGGCCGGCGCCTTCTTACTTCTCGCGCTCATGACTGCCTCGCCAGCCCGGACGCCAGCTCACGCGCCCGCCGCTCGTTCTCCTCGGCCGACTCCCGCAGCCTGAGGGCCTGCGCCTGCGCGTTGTCGTACTCGACCCCGAGCCGGTTCGTGCGCGCGTGCGCCTCCAGGTACTCGGCGTGCGCCCGGTCGTACTCCACTTTCGCCGCCGCGGCTCGGGCTTCGGCCTCGGGCAAGAGCAGCCGCGCCCGCTCCGCCTGGAGCAGCCAGAGCCGGGCCTGCCCCTCGTCGATCTGCCCGCCCAGCTCGCGCCCCCGCGCCTCCAGCTCCCCCAGCCGCCACGAGTCGAGCGCCGCCCGCGCCTCCTCGGCCTGCCCCGGCAAGGCGTCGCGCTCGGCCTTCAGCGTTTGCAGCGCCGCGGCCGCCTCCGACAGCTCCGCCTCCACCTCGTCGAGCGTGCGCCCCGTCACGGCCCCCTGCTCTGTGTTGCTACCTCTGCTCACAGTTCACCTCCAGTTGAACTAACTACGGCACGAGCCCCTTCGACTTGCAGAAGCTCTCCGGGTGTCTCGGCGCTAGGTCTGCGAGATAGAAGCCCGTCACCTGCACCAGCCCCTTCGCCGCCAGCGTGTACGGGTTGGCTAAGACCTCTATCGCCCCCCACTCGCCCACCACCAGCTCCGACCAGATGCCGTAGACGCAGGCGTGCTCGTCGTGGCCCGCGCCTAAGTTCTTGGCGAGCTGGTTGGTGGCCTCTGCGCGGCGGTCGTTCATCCGGCCGTCCCGCCACAGCCTGATGCCGGTGCCCGAGAACTCCTCGGTCAGCTTCGCCCGCTCCCGCACCTCCGGGGTCGTCAGGTAGCCGGCCGCCGCGGGGTCGGTCTCGCCGTCGGCGGCGGCCACCCGCCGCTCCATCTCGACGACTTTAGGGAGCGTCGGCGGGCCGGCGAAGTTCACCTCCGCCACGCCCGAGCTGACGTTGTAGAGCCCGAGCGGCTCGCTGCCCGCCCCGGAGCCGTGGACGGCGGCCTGGTCTAAGGCGACGGCGCTGGCCTGCGCCATGTCCTCGGCCACGACCTCATCGACCGAGGGGGTCGATTGGACGAGGAGCTGCCTGGTGAAGGTGGTAGAGCTGACCAGGAGGCGCGGCTTCAGCGGCACCTGGCTAAGCGTGAGGTTCGTTTGCGCGTAGTCGGCGACGGGGTTGTCCGCCGCCCACTGCGCCCCGCCCGAGGTGTCCTGGCGCGGGAGCGCGAGGTTGCCGGCCAGGCCGGTGAGCAGGCGCGCGCCGAGCGAGAGCACCAGGGCGCGCTTCCTGAGCGCCGTGATGAAGGGGCCGGCCACTTCAGAGACCAGCTCGGCGCCCCTGCCGGGCGTGTGTGCGTCGAGCGCGGCCCGGCTCATGACCGTGGGGATGAAGACGCCGCCGCGCTTCTGGTAGCTCGAAGGGAGCTGGCGCGCGATCTCCTCGGAGACCTCACTCTCGAAGGACTGCCGCGCCTCAAGGCCCGCGGCGACCGCGAGCGCGCGCCTGAAGCTGTAGCGCCTGCGCTCCGCCTCGTTCAGCTCGACGAGCGGCGCCCGCGCCCCGCCCCGGTTCTCCGTCGTGGTTGTGCTCATGCCCTCTGCTGCCTCCTGTGAAAACGATTGACCACCGCCGCGCTCGCGCGCGGCCATCTCACTGCTCGGCGCCGGGGGCCTGCTCGGGCGTCGCGGCGTCGGTGCGCCGGCCCGGCCAGATCTCCCCGCCGAGCTGCTCCAGCTTCGGCCGCACGGCCTTGACGAAAGTGACCGTGGCCGGAGACCACAGCCACTCGGGCTGCCGGTCGAAGAGGCGGACGAACCGGCGCAGCTCCCGCTCCAGCTCCCCCCGCAGCGCCTCGCGCTCGGCCTGCCTGTTGATGATCATTTCGACGAAATCCTCCACCGCTTCGGGTGCTATGACCTGGAGCGAAGCGTAGTGGATCGCGCCCTTGCAATCATCACAGACCGCGAAATTTCTGCTTGACCAGTGAGGCACAGAGAGGTAGAGGCGCGCGCCGCACAGGCAGCGGATGAGCGCCGTCAGGCCGGCGGAGCCGAGCCACGCGGCCCTCACGGCTCGACCTCCAGCTCGGCGCCCGCGTCGTGCCGGCGGAAGAGCCGAGAGAAGCCCTCGCCGCGGGGGTAGGCGGTAGGGTGATACTCCGTGGGCGGGAGTCCGGCCGCCTCCGCCTCCTCGCCGAGGCGGAAGGCGTCGCGCGTCTCCAGCTCTCCCTGCTCGATCAGGAGCCTGAGCGCGCTCTCTACCGCCCAGCGCGACAGCCGCGTCTCCTCGACGACCTCATCCACCCGGCGGCAGCCGTGAATGAGCACGGCCCGGCGCACGGCCGCGACCTGCGCGGTGAGCTTATCGCCGGTGGCGCCGATCTGGCGCACCTCCTCCAGAGCGCGGCCGAGCACGTCGGCGAGTGAGGGCTCCGGATAGGCGTCGAGCAGTTCCAGCAGCTCCTGCTCCAGGAGCAGCGCCGCCTGCCCCTCACGGCCGCGGGGGCCGCGCACCTCACGGTGGCACTCTTTGCAGAGGGGGAAGCGACCGTCCTTGCTCGCCCTGCGGACGCTGAAGGCGGAGTGGGGCAGCGTGCGCCGGCACGGCCCCGTGCACGCCTTCACGGCCTCAGAGGTATCGGTGAGAGTCATAAACTGGTGGTGCAAACCTCGCTTTCCCTGGTGATGAAATTCGAGAGCTGCTGCTGATAGCTCATCAGCACTGGAATTGACGCGAAACCCGCGTAAACACCGGCCGGGATAAATCCGTTGATGATGATTTTCATAAAAATTCTGCGCCGAGAGGCAGAGTGCGCGTTCGCGCGTCACCCTCATTCTTCCCCCTCGGGAAGAACCTACGGCCGCGGCGCGCTCTGAGGGGCGGCCGCGGCCGGCGCTCGCAGGCCGCGGTACGCCGCGGCGGCCACACCGCACGCGAGCAGGAGCACGGCCGCGAGCACGAGCAGGAGGCAGCCTTCACAGCCGCTCCGCAGACTGCTGTTGGTGTCCGCCGGTTCGTAAGTCATAGCACCTCCTGTCTCGGCGCGGCGCCCCCGCCTTCCGCCAGAGATGACCCGTGGGCGCCGAACTTGCTCCCGGTGCCCTCGTCCGCTCGTGCGCCGCGGGGGCGACTCCCGAGCTGCCCGATCAACTGCTCGACCATCGGCTCTGACAGGTCGGCCGAGGCGACGCGCTCGCCGTCGAAGATCGTCAGCGTCGCCGAGCCGTCCGCGCGCAGGGCGAGCGCGTAGAGGAGGCGGCCGCGGCGCCGGCCGAGGAATCGCTCCAGCGACTCGGCGGCCAGCCGCAGCGGGTCTGAGGATGGTGCGTGCGCCATCACTCCCCCTTCGCCCGCGCCGGGAGCTGGCGCACGAGCTGCTCCAGGTGCCGGGGCTCCAGGGCGACGAACTGTCTTTCGGGCTCCAGGGCCTCGGTCTCGACCTCGCATTCGAGCCGGCCGTCCGGGTGCAGCGCCACGACGCGCGCGAGCCTCGTCCCGAGCATGAGCGTGAGCTGAGGGCATCGGCGCAGCAGCTCCGTGAGCCAGGCCGTCAGGGCCGCGCCGGCCGCGGCGTAAGGGAAGGCGACGCCCGCCCCCGCGGGCGTGGGCAGCGGGTAGAGGAAGCCCTCGACGTAGCGCCCCTCCTCACTGAGGCGGAAGAAGCGGGCGCCCCACAGCAGGCCCTCGGCCGGGTGGCCGTTTGAAGCCATCAAGGCGAGGGCCGGCGTCCCCGAGACGCGCGCGGCGACCTCCCCGCCGCGAGTCCTCAGCGTGAGCCGGCCTTCTTCGGCCAGCTCCTTCAGGTCTTCGCTCTGTTCACTCATCACTGACTCCTTTCACTGGTTGACTACTTGCCGGGCTGGTAGCGCATCGCGCTCCTGGCGATCTTCCGAAGCTCGGCCTCTGTCATGGGCTCGGGCTCCTTCACACACCTCTGCTCGTAGGCGTCGAAGACTCCCCGCTCGATCTCCTCGTAGCCGGCGCCGTCGCCGCGCAGCGAGCAGGCGAGTTTGAAGAGCTGGGTGTTGCGCGCGCGGTAGGGGATGATCGCGCCGACGATGGGAGAGCCCGCCGCTCGACGAGGGGCGGAAGGCTTAGCTGGTGCCGGAGGCTTCTCCTGAGTGAGGAGCTTCAGGAGCCATCCCGGCATCGACGCGGGGCTGCGCCTGGTGCGCCACTGGTAGCGCTTGCCCGAGGCGTGGAGCGACGGCGCGGCCACGACGTAGCCCCCATCGGTCTTCACGTCGAGCCCTTCGCCTAAGACCGAAGAGGAGTTCTTGAAGCTCACGCCCGGGTGAGCAAAGAAGATGTGAGAGCCGCCGCCTCCCGTCAGGGCCTCCAGCGTGTTGGGCAGCTCGCCGTGGGCCTCTATCAGCTCACACAGGGAGGCGTCTCCGCCGGAGCGCGGGTCTACGTCGAGAGCCACGAGTCCGGACTTGCGGCCCATCGCCAGCCCGACGCCCGCGAGCGGGTAGAGTTCCCACCAGCGGCGGATCTGCGCCGGGTCGGTCGAGGCGTCCTTCAGCCCTTTGCGCGTACGGGGGTGCTTGCCGGGGCTGCGGCACTTCAGCGCCTCCATGCAGGAGCAGCCGCGGTGCGGGTCGGGGTGATGGAGCGGGAAGACCGGCCAGCCCCGCCTGGCGTAGGCGAGGGCGGCCTCCAGCGGCGTCTTAGGCTTCGAAGCGACCGCGGGGCGCCCTTCAGAGAAAAGAGTCGGCTCGTCGAGCGCGAAGGGCTCGGAAGCGTCGGCGCCGCCGAGAGGGGGGCGGACAAAACTGTCCGCCCCCTCCTCATGATCGTGGGCCGGCTCCCGGTGCTCGACCTCGAGCACGTCGGCGGAGGGGGGGCGGACAGAACTGTCCCCCGTCGTATTACCACCCGCGACAGACGTGTCCCCCCCTCCCCGCTCGTCATCGAGCACGGCGCGCAGCGCCGAGTGGTCAAGGCGTGCCGGCGCGGTCTTCTTCAGCGACTCCAGGTTCTTCAGGGCGTCTTTGACGAGCTGGCGCGCCCACAGCTCGGCGTCGCCCCCGCGCTCCTCGATCTTGAGCGCGGCCCGCTCCACCTCGGCGAGGATCCTGCGCCTGACCTGCTCCTGGTACTCCGCCAGGGGAGGATCCTGGTCTTCGGCGCCGGCCCCCTCCTCGACGTCACAGCGCGGGAGCTGCTCGACGGCGCAGGCGACGGCCTCGCGCTTGGCCGCCTGCTTGTCCGTCTTCCAAAGGGGTGAGGAGAGCATCCGCTGTACGGCGGCGTCGGCTGCGGGCGTGAGGTAGTCGATGTACTCGGTAGCTTCTTCTTCACTCCCTGAGGTGACGTTGAAGAGGATGAGCCCTTTGCGCCGCTGGAACGTGCGGAGCGTGACGATCTCCCTGTACACAGCTTTGCGCCTGGCGTCGGGCGCGCCGTCGCACATCATGAGGTCGGCCAGCGTGAGGTGAGCACGGCGGAAGGGCGTGTAAGGGACTCTCGCGTCGTTGCCGCTGTTGGTGCTCTGGAGCGCGCAGATGAAGTCCCGGTGCCTCCTGGTCGGGTAGCCGACTGCCTGGAGGATGAGGCCGGTCATGGCCTCGATCTGCGCGTGGTTGCGGCGCCGGCGGAATGCCTGCTCATCGCCGAGGTCTGAGACGTTGTCCGAAGGCTTCTGGACGTGGGCGCTCATCTGCCTCCTCGCGCGGCCTGACGAGTGGCCGGGGCTTCCGCCTCGGCCTCCTCGATGGAGAAGAAGGTGACGGGGGCTAACATCGCGGGAGGCGCCGGGCGTCCACGTCGTCGGCGTAAGGAAGGCGTGAGCCCGCGCAGCTCGTCCACGCGGGAGAAGAGGCGCCGGCGCTGCTCGTTGTTATCCTTGATGCGCGCCGACAGCTCTCTGACGGCCGCCTCGACCGGCTCGGCCTGCTCGACCGCCGCGGAGGCGGGTGATCTCAGCTCGTAGACGTTGCTCATAGCCAGTCCTCCGCGCCGCAGGTGTCGCAGGCGTAGTGATCGACCTCAGAGGTCGCGTCGCCGGCGACGAGCGGGCCGGCCGGCTTGGTCTCGACGAAGACCATGCGGCCCGTGCAGCCCGGCTCCCGGCACGTCATCGTGTCGTTGACCATCATCAGAACCTCCGGGGCGGGGCGGCGGAGCAGATGCCGCCCCAGCCCCTCCGGCGCGGCCGCGTGGTGCCCGTCACGCGGCCGCGAACCTACAGCCTCACGGCGCGGCCGGCGCCGCGTTGACCGCCCCGCCCGCGCACAGGCGCGTGATGGCTGCCTCGGCCGCGTCTCTCAGCTCGACCAGTTCCTTCACGGCCTCGGGCGTGGGCTTGCTTAGAGAGAGGGCTTCGACGGCCTCGGCCGCCTCACGCAGGATCTCCGTGCTATCGACGACTCTCTCGTGCTCGCAGTGGTAGGGCTCGGCCCCCAGCTCGACGAGCGAGACGTAGAACTCGCGGACGTAATCGACGAGGAGGCCGGCACCCTTCATCCCGTCGGCGCCGAAGGTCGAAGCCAGGAAGATGACTTTGCAGAGACGATCTAAGTCAGAGGACGCGCCGGACTCCCCACCTCTGAGCCACTTGTAGGCGTGGTTATCGGAGACCGAGCAGCAGCGCGCGAGCTGGCGCACCTTGTCCGGCGTGTCGAAGACGCGCGCCATGATCTCGTGCGCCGGAGGGAGCTGTGCGTTCGATGGCATCAGGGGTTGATTGAACAGAGAGAAAAGAATCGTTCACGGGCGCCGCGGCGCTCGCCTATGCTGCCGCGGATTGAACCTCGGGCTTCGGCTCGAAGACCTCGGCCGGCTGAAGCCCCAGCGCGTTGATAACCTTCTCCAGGCTGACGGTCGTAACGCTTCTGCCGTTGCGGATGGCGCTAACGGTGTTGGGGTTAACCTCGGCACGCCTTGCCAGTTGACCGACCGACCAGCCGAGTTCGGCCTGTTTACCTCTGATTTTGTCGCTTCGGTACATTGTCGCTCCTCCTATCATCCTGAGCGTTTCACTCAGAATGCGAGGACGGTAGCATGGCGAATTTAGGAGAGTCAACTAGAATTCTGAGAGACACTAACAGCATTCTAGGCGTCTACGATGGTAGGGTGCGTTCCGTGGATACTAAGAGCACGGAAAATCTTTCTGATTTTGTAAGGCGCATCCGCGGCGAGAAAGGACTCTCTACGCTTGATGTAGAGAGAAATAGCGGTAAGAGAATTACTGATGGATATGTTTCGCAGATTGAAAATGGGTATGTGAAGAATGTCTCTCCAGAGAAGCTACAGGCTTTAGCTAAAGGCTTGGCCGTCTCTGAGGAGGAGATCTTCGCCGTCGCGCGCGGGGCTAAGACCGTCGGCGAGATGCCGCTCGACGAGGTGCGGGTGCTTCAGTTCTACCGGGAGCTGCCGCCGGAGCGGAAGGAGGACGTGCTCGCGCACCTGGAGCTGGCCTGGAAACGTCACGGCGGCACCGGCCGCCAGCGTGGCTCCTTAATCCCTCCTGGCGGAAGGCGACTGCCCACCGTCACCAAAGGCGCGAGCGCCTCGAAGGGGCGGGAGCAGAAACCCGCGTGAGGTAACTCACTCCGACCCCGGCCAGGTGAGAGCTTCACCAGGCGCGAGGCGGCGGACGATGCACCCGGCCGGGAACGTCTTGATGAACCCCGGCCCTATTCCGTAGAGCCACAGTTCGCCGGCGATGAATTCTGATACGTGTATCACTACGTCATAAAAGCCCGACTCTAACTCCACCAGTACGCGGTCACCTTTCCTGTAGATCGGGCGCACGTCGGCCGTCTTACCCTCGGCGGCGGGCATACTTCAGCCTCTCATTGTGAAATTAGGGGAGGTTACTGCGTGGATACTAAGACGACGACGGGGCCGCCCGAGAGTCAAAAATTTTCTTCCGGGGCGTAAAAGGCGAGATTGGAAATCCGAGACTTAGCGGCGGCTGCAACTTTTGCAGCGCCGGGGAGGCGGCCCGAGAGGGTCGCTGTGGTTCAGGAAAGAGAGTTACGAGCTGTTCAGATTTGACTTAACTCAGGCGCTCTCCCCTCCCGAGTTGAGCGGCAGCCATTAACCGCAACGGTTACTCCCGACAGCCCGGACTCATAGTAATGTGAATAGCTGAAACTCTCCTCTTATGCTGGGCCTCAAGGATCAAGTCTATCCGGAAGGGAGAACACGATAATGACAAGCGATCAACCCACTACTTTCCAGGATTTACTTAAAAGAAAGCGGCAGAAACTTTTCGTTGGCCGTCAGGATTACTTGACCTTTTTTGAAAAGAATCTGGTGTTATCAGTAGACGATGAGCGCCGCCAATCTATTTTTAATATCTATGGCCAAGCAGGGGTTGGCAAGACTAGCCTTATAGAACGCTTCCGGCGATTAGCTGACAACACTAAGGCTATCACTGCATTGGTCGATGAGTCGCACAAAGACATACCATCAGTGTTGGAGCACGTCGCCAGAGAGTTTGAGCAGCGAGGTCATACGCTCAAGAAATTTAAAGATAGATATAAAGTTTATAGGCAACGCCGGCAGGAATTAGAGGCTGAGCCCGATATGCCAAAAGGGCTCTCGGCAATCGCCGGACGTGCCGTGGTAAAGACCGGGTTCAGCTTTGTCCGCTCAGCCCCACTCGGCAGTGTGATTGCCGAACTTATAGATGAAGATTCACTGGCCACGCAGCTCAGTGAATGGGGAATGTATGTAGCTCGTAAATTAAAGGATAAGGAGGAAGTGCTTCTGTTGCGAGACCCAGTTGCTGTTCTCACCCCTTTAGTTATTGAAGCCTTCAGGGATATGTCCGAGGAGTCGCTCATTGTGCTGTTCTTCGACACTTATGAGCGGACAGACGCACTATTAAGCCCTTGGCTAAACGATTTGATGATGGGTCGGTACGGGGATTTGCCGGTGGATGTTATTTTCGTTATTGCAGGACAGCATGAGTTAGATAGAAATAAATGGGCTGCTTACGAAGGGCTAATCCACCGTATTGCCTTAGAACCTTTCACGGAAGCGGAGGCCCGTGATTATATCAGCCGGCAAGGAATCGTGGATGAGAAAGTAGTTGAAACGATTCTCGCCATTTCAGGAAGGCTTCCATTACTTGTGGCGACCCTGGCTGCTGAAAGCCCAAAAGACCCGGGCCAAGTAGGGAATCCGACGGGCCTAGCGATTATTAGATTTCTGAAATGGGTGGATACTGATCAGCAGAGACAGCTTGCTTTAGATGCCGCAATACCTCGGAAGCTAAACAGAGACGTACTTCAAATAATAGGCGGTAGTGACACCTCAGAGTCAAACTTCAGTTGGCTAAAAGAGATGCCTTTCGTACAAGAGCGTTATAACGGTTGGATATATCACGATGTTGTACGTTCTCAAATGTTGAGACACAAACGCTCGGAATCACCACAAGGGTGGTTTGACATTCATGGCCGGCTGGCCGGTTATTACAATCAACTTAAGAATGATCTGGCTATTGCGGAAGACAAGGCGCACCTTAATCTAAAGTGGAGGCAATACGCTCTTGAAGACCTTTACCACTCACTTTGTCGTAGCCCTGAAAAAGAATTAAGTACAGCTCTCAACGGATTTATTAAAGCATATAGCGTTAGCAAGGAGTTCGCATCTGAGTGGGCTGAAACAGTTCTTGGCGCAGGCCAAGACTCTGAAGCTTCAGAATTACTAGAGTGGGGCGCCCGCTTGGTACAGTCAATCAAGACCCATTCCGAGTTCGACCCTAACAAAGCCTTTGAGACTTACACATCATTAATCGGCTCAGACAGGATAGAAGACACATTAAGAGGCGAACTCTATTATAGGAGGGGGGATGTTTCCTTAATTTTGGGGAACTTCGAGGATGCAATTGAAGATTTTGATCGTGCGCTGGTGGTGATGCCTAGCGACTTCTATTGCTGGCTAGCCCGCGGGCTCTGTAACTTTACCAGGGGGCATTTTGATCAATCGAAAGACGATTTACTTCGCGCCAGGCAATTAGATCCAGAGTCAAAAAAGCCTCCGGTTCTGCTTGCCTGTATTTATTATTATAACGGCCAAAAGCGAGAAGCCATTGAAACGCTAAATCAGGCTTCGATTCTGAGTCCTCAAATAGTTTCTATAATTGCTTTAGCGATAGAACTCATGTTCTCAGGTGGATCTTTGCTAAAACGGCTAGTGGGCGCTCAGGATTTTTCAAAGGAAATTCACGCTAGTATCAGGGCAACACAAGAATTGAGTGAAAGAACATCTCGCGCGAAGCAATTAATTCAAAGCTCCGTGAGAGGTGAAGTCTCACTATCAGACTTCATACAAGAAGCGAGTAATTTTATCTCTGTCGCGTCGCCTACCATGATTCATGGAGCATTAAACATCATTATGAAGTCGGCACCTTTTATGAACGCAGTTCAGGATGAGGAGGAAAGGGGGGTAATTTCTGAAAGGCTTGAGTCGCTAGTCAATGAACGTGAGGCATTGATGTCTTCTATAAACATGCTCACACATATTTTCCCTGTTATCTATACGGCAGTGCCGTATCTTGTTATGGCCCGGTGCGCCTTGAAGCGATACGAAGATGCATTATTTATCCTCGATAATGCTAGTCAGGTTTACCCTAACGATCCCAAGATTTCCCATCTCAAGACCGCTGTATACAATCAGCAAGGGATATATGAGGAGGCACTTGCAAGCCTAGATGAAGTAATAAAGTCAAGTGGTGAGGATGCCTCTGGAATACTTAGTGAACGTGGGCTGGTCCTAACTTATCTAGGGCGTTATGCAGAAGCGGTCGAAACATATAGAAGAGCACTAAGGAAAGAGCCCGACAGCTTTGCTCTCCTCTATAATTTGGCTGTAGCTGTCGCGCGTCTGGAAGGAAATGCCTCGGCAGAACCATATTTGGTAAGAGCCCGCGAAGTTTTGGAAAGCCTTCTTGAATCTAGCGCCCGCCCCTTGGCTTTGTATGGATTAGGCGGATTGGAAGCACTATTGGGCAACTATGAAGAGGCACTGAATAAGCTACAAGAGGCGGTCCATTCCGATAAAAACATTTTAGAGTTTGCCGGTAGGGATGTTGCTTGGCTTGATTTGCAGACAGATGAGCGATTCAAGAGAATTATAGATTCGAATTATTTGGATTCGTGACGTATCGCTATCCTCCCTGTAATATCTTGCGCCTTATCCCCTGGTCTAGCCTCGTTGATGATGAAATTCATAAAACTTCTACGCCGAGAGGCAGGTTGAGTGTGGGGCGTTCACCTCAGAATCTAGTACGCTGTAAGGACCCGACAGGGCCTGCTTATAACAAAGCCGGTTAACCCTCAGCTTATATGTGACATCACCTCCCTATGCCGTGCGTATTCATAAGCCACTCCTCTCTGGACCGAGAGGTCGTGGAGCGCGAGATCATCACGCCACTCCGAGTGCACGGCGTTGATACCTGGTACTCGACTGACGACATCCAGACGGCCTCCGAGTGGGAGCGACAGATCCATAAGGGGCTCACGGCGTGCGACTGGTTCCTCGTCGCCCTCTCGCCGCGGGCGGTCGAATCCGAGTGGGTCAGGCGCGAGGTTCACTGGGCCGTCATGAGGCGGAAGGATAAGGTCGTGCCGGTGATGCTGGAGACCTGTGAGCCGGAGGACCTGCACCTCGGGCTCCTGCCGATCCAGTACATCGACTTCCGCGGCGGAGGCGGGCGGGCGCTGGAGCGACTCCTTGCCGTGTGGGGCTTGGATAAGGGGACGCAGGTAAGGAGGCTATACCAAGCCGCGCAGGAGGCGATGGCGAAAGAGGATTGGACTTCAGCCGCGGAGACGTTGGAAGCAGTGTTGCAGCTCGACCCGACGCACTCACAGTCTCTAACGGATCTCGACCATGTTAGGCGGCAGGAATATGTAGCCTCCCTATATGAGGAGGGGAGTAGGGCCGTTCGGGAGAAACGCTGGAGCGACGCTCTGTTCAAGCTGGGGCGCCTGCGTGAGGCGAGCGCCGATTATAAGGATGTCGAAGGGCTAATAGCTTTTGCGCGTGCCGAGCTGGATAAGGCGGAGGCTGAACAGCTCTACCGTAGGGCGACAGAGGCAGCGGAGCGAGTGGATTGGGCCTCGGCCGTTGAACTGTTCCAAGCTGTGCTGAATATTACCCCGTTGCACGCCGGGGCGCAGGCCGGGCTCAGTGTGTCGATTCGGCAGAAGGAATTGGCGGAACTGTATGAGGCGGGGCGAGAGCATCTGGAAGGGAAGCGGTGGGGTGAAGCTCTCAAGATGTTCCGGCGGGCGCGGGCTATTGATAGGGGCTATAAAGATACAGGTGAACTGATAGCCGACGTGGACGCCCTACTGGCAGAAGAAGAGGAGCAGCACGGGAAGAAAGGTGCACAGGAGAGAGAGGGAAGAGAGGAGGCCGGAGGGCAATCACAACCAGTCCAAGACCAAGCGCCAGCAGAAGGCCAACATGGCATGCGAACAGCCAGCCTGACCCTGAAGGAAAAATTGTTCAGGGACTTAAAACTTCTGGCAGCAACGGTCGCTCTATTTTTTCTCGTGGTGGTATCTATTTTTATCACGCGCGGAATTCGAGCATCTTATCACGATAGTAAGGGTGACACTTTAAACGGGCAGAAGAAATACGCCGAAGCTGAGGCGGAGTATCGAAAGGCTGTCGAAATCGAGCCAGATACTACTAAGCATCACGACAACCTCGGACTTGTCTTATTACGGCAGGGCAAGTATGGAGACGCGGAGATCGAGTATCGAAAGGCAGTAGAACTGGATCCTATTAATGCTGATTACCACAATAAGCTCGGCGTTACCTTATTGCAGCAGGATAAGCATGCAGAGGCAGAAGCTGAACATCGAAAGGCTATAGGCTTGGATCCCAGCGTTGCCATGTATCACGACAACCTCGGACTTGTCTTATTACGGCAGGGCAAGTATGGAGACGCGGAGGTCGAGCAACGAAAAGCAGTTAGTTTGGATTCTAATAACGCCGATTACCACATTCACCTCGGATTTGTCTTAAACGAGCAGGAAAAATATGGAGAGGCGGGAGGTGAGTATCTAAAGGCGATAGAGTTGGATCCTAAGAATGCCAAACGCCACGATAGCTTCGGGGTCGCACTAATCCGGCAGGGTAATTATGAAAGTGCGGAGGTTGAGTATCGGGAGGCAGTTGAACTGGATCCTAGTAACGCAGATTACCACAACAAGCTCGGGCTAGCCTTAATCCATCAAGGTAAGTATGGAGACGCAGAGGGGGAGTATCGAAAGGCAATCGCATTGGATTCCAATAATTCTGGCTATCACGTTGACCTTGCAGGTAGCTTACATTATCAGGGAAAGCACGAAGAAGAAAGAGAGGAACTTTTAAAGGCATTACTGATCGATCCGAATAATAAAACTGCGAAACAATTCTTAACTCGTCGTTAGACCACGGTATATTCGCATTATAAAAACTTAGCCTGTGATGAGGTGGCTGTGGCAGGACTGTGGCAGGAATTTAGAGAAACTCAGGGCAGCGCGGGGTAAGAGGTAGTAAGAGGTAGAAAATGGCTCGATTTTGCCCGCGGCTGCAAGTCGTAGCAAAATCAGTTACTTGGTTCCGAGCGGGGATTGAGTTTCATAACCCCAAGGTCGGGAGTTCAAGTCTCCCCCCCGCTACCAACATTTTCAACGCTTTACGGCCGCCACCCACGGCGGCCGTTCCTCTTGTGTGGGGACTTCCGGAGCCGGAGGCGCGGCTGCTGGGGCAGTTTGGCCTCGACCCGCGGCGCGTGAAGGTCGGGCCGGCGCGGCCCGACCTGATCGGAGTCCTTCCGCCCGCGGCCGAAGGCGGCAAGGCGCGTCTGCGCATCTGGGACTTCAAGGCGAGCCAGAAGGCTCGGCACGACCATTACATACAGGTCGCCTACTACTCCTTCCTGCTCGACCATGTTGTCAGAGAGGCCGGACTGGCTTCCGTCGAAGTCGACCTAGACTTCGCGGTCATCTGCTCGCGCGAAGGCACGCCGCCGTTCGAGTTGCGCCCTTACCGCCTAGCCGTGGACGACTTCCTACGCAATCGCGCGCCATCGCTCTTCGACACGCCTTCGGCCGACGCGCACTACGACCTCTCGCGCGTCGCCTACATCAGCTCGGAGTCGAAGCGGAGGCTGCGCGCCGAAGGCGTCAGGACACACCGCGAGCTCGCCGCGCTCGCGGACGAGGAGCGAGTCGGGCGGCTTCAGGCATCAAGCCACGACCTCTTCGTCAACCTACCACGCTACGTCTCGGCGGCGCAGGCGCTCGAAGACGGCTTGCCGCGGAGCTTGGGCGCGACGACGCTGCTGATGCCGCGCTACGAGGACGTGCGGGTCGTACTGTGCGCCGAGCACGACGCCGTCACGCAGACGTGCTTCGCGCTCGGCCTTAAAGTTTATGAGGGCTGGGACCAGGAGAGCGGTAAGCCTCTCGGGACTGAGCAGGTGTTCGTCGCGCGCGAGAAGAGCGGCGAGGCGCAAATCCTCCTCGACTTCCTCCGCGCCTTGAACGAGCTGCTGCGGCGCGTGGACGCGGAGAATCGCGAGGTCGCCGCGCAACCCGTAGACGATTACCCTGCCGTCGCGGCCGCGACGGCAGAGTGCGACGGCGCGGAGGCCGCGCTAAACGACTTCAAGGCGAGATGTCCGAGGCTCACGAAAACGAATCCCGCCTACGAATCTCTGCTCGCCGAGCGCACCGCGCTTCAGGAGCATGTGAAGCAGTCGAAGGCGGGGCTCAAGCAGGCGCAGCGCGAGGCGGCCTGGGAACTCAGGAAGCAGCAGCGTCGTCTGCACTTCCACGTCTACGACCCCATAGACCTTCACGTGCTGCGGAGTGTCATCGAGCGACACGTCTTAGACGAAGAGCCAGCCGAGATGGTCGAGCAGGTCTCGCATCTTGTCCGCCTCTTCCCGCCCTCTTCCATACTTCAGGACGCGGAGACATTTCGCAGCGTGCCGGGTACGGTCGTCACGCAAGTCCTGCGTTCGATAGTGGCGCCCCCGGCACCGTGCACGTACGACCTCGCGACCGTCTCGAAGGCGTACCAGCCGACGGGCGCAGAGGGCGAGGAGAAGGGCTACACATTCCGCCCGCGTTACGGCTTTGGCTGCGAGTTCACGAATCAGGTCGCGTTCGAGAGAATCCACGACGCCTGGAGCGGCAAGGGCTACAACCCCGACCCGAGGAACCCGGAGAGGCAACTGACGGCTGAAGAGGTCTACGAGCGAATCGAGGAGACGGTGAGGAACAAGCTGCACGCCACCGACTCGGTCATACGGCGGCTGAAGCAGGAGTTCGGCGACGCGCTCCTATTGAGAAAGGAGCCGTTCCTGCTCTACGGCGAGCTCGACCCGATCAACTTCCGCCTGCTCGAAGCACTCAGGACATTCTCGCTGCTCGAACCCTCCTTCGAAGAGCTCGAAGTCAAGCACGTCCACACGCTCCCGGTGGAAGACCGCGTCGGCAAGTTCGTCTGCGTGAGCGGCCTCCGTTTCGTCGAGGGCAGCGAGCAGCCGGACGGCTCGATGTGGTTCACCTTCGACGCAGCGTCGCGCGACGTGAAGTTCGACGCGGGCGAGTACAACCTCGTCGTCACGCCGGAGCGGCAGCCGGAAATCCTGCTCGGCGACATCGACGGCAGGCTCTTCGATAGGAGCTTCCGCGCCGGGGATTTGAAAGTAACGCTTGTCGAGTACGACCTGCGCGGCGACCCGCCGTGCCTGCGCCTCCTGCCTGACAACCCTGAAAAGTTCAAGGAGAAGCTCGACCTCACGCAGCCGTGCGTGCTCGATCAACTCTACGTCGATTACAATTCCGGCCGCGTCATGCGCGTGCTCCGCGGGCTCCACGAGAACGCGGAGGCCGCGGGGCACCTCCACGAGTTGCTGAAGGGCGGGGTGGTCGAAGACTGGCAGCCTCCGGTCACCGAGTCCGGCGCGGCGGAACGCCGGCTCCGTGAACTCATCGAGGCGAGCGGCCATGACCCGGACGGGCTGCTCAACGAGGGGCAGTGGGCCGCCTGGCGCGGCGTCTTCCGCGAGCCGCTCACGCGCGTCTGGGGGCCGCCCGGCACGGGCAAGACGCACACGGTCGCGCACATCCTCGTCGGCTACGCCCTCGCCGCGTGCGAAGCGAAGCGACCTCTCCGCATACTCGTCACCGCTTCGACACACCACGCCATCGCCAACGTTCTTAGAAAGGCCGCCGAGTTGGCCGGGGAGTACAGCTTAGGGGCGGAGAGCTTGAACGTGTACAAGCTGCAAGGAAGCGGCAACGCGGCGGACGCGGAGTTGCCGGCTTCCGTCGAGCGTGTTGGAAACGACGGCTTGGCGTCGCTCCTGCAAACGGAGTCACCGTGCGTTGTCGTGGGCGGAACGGTCTGGAGCGTCTACAAGGGGATGAAGGAGGCGGGCGGCTTCATCCAGCAGTGGTTCGACGTGGTGCTTGTGGACGAGGCTTCGCAGATGAAGCTGCCCGACGCGCTCGTCGCCTTCAGCGCGAGCAAAGCGAACTCGAACATCGTCCTCGCGGGCGACGACCGGCAACTCCCGCCGATCATCCACGGCAGTTACCCCGAAGAGCACGGGCACATGCTCAACTCGGTCTTCGCCTTCGTGCGCCACCGCATAGGTGAGGCCGAGGCTGGAGACCCGGCCGTCAAGAGGCGCATGCTCTTCCAGCTCGAAGAGAACTTCCGCATGAACGAGCCGCTGACGGCCTACCCGCGCGACGTACTCTACGAAGGGCGCTTCCGTCCACCAAACCGCAAATACGCATCGCCACTACGGAGCCGGTAGAGTTCGACTCCGACGACATCCTCGATCTCCTACTCCACCCCGAGCGCCCCGTAGTGCTCTGTCGTTACGCCGCTCCGCGCAGCTTCACCGCGCGCAACCCCGTTGAGGCGGAACTCGTCGCCGCGCTGGCGAAGAAGCTCGCCGCGTCCTGATTGACGAGAAAACAGAGGAAGCATTCACGCCGAGAGAGTTTGCCCGCTGCGCTCTAGCCGTGCTGTCGCCGCACCGCGCGCAGAACAGCGCGATCCGACAGGCGCTCCGCGAGCGCGGTTTCGACACCGCGGCCAAGCCGCTCCCACTCGTAGACACGGTCGAGAAGCTTCAGGGCAAGGAGCGCCAGGTCATTCTCGTCTCCTACGGCGTCGCGGACGAAGAGTATGTTGAGGCCGAGTCCGAGTCCCTCCTGAGTCGCAACCGCTTCAACGTCGCCGCCACGCGCGCCGAGCGCAAACTCATCGTCTTCTGCTCCGACACAGTCCTCGACGTGGTGCCGACAGACCGCTGCGTGCTCCTAGAGTCGATGATGCTTAAAGAGTTCCGCCATTACTGTTGCGATGGCAGCGCCCAGATTCCATGGAATTCCGCCGAGGACGGCGAAATCCTACTGAACGTCCAGTGGAAAGGTTTTTAGGCGCTCATCCCGTCGCCTTTCCTGTATATCAGGACGCAGGAAGAGGATGAGCCTTGTCCCGCTCAGAAAAAAAAGAATTGACTCCTCTGAGGGGCGTATGCTATTTCTCTACGCGTTGAGTTCAGGAACATGGACGGGGGTTCAAGGGGGTTGACAGATTTGACCTTCTAGCGTAAGTTCTCGCACGTGGTCGCGTGGCCCACTTGAAGCAGGAACATGGACGGCGGCTTGGGATTAACCTGAGCAATTTCCACGCGGCCACATCTTCTTTCAGTCAAAGGCGTGTAGGTTTGAATCATCCCTTTTTAACTTATTTCTTCATGCGTTGACTGAAGGGGAGCTATGCCCAAAGAGAACCGTAAACTCAGCCTCAGCGACATCGAGATATACGTTTTGCGAGTGGCAAGCTTCATTCTACTTCTCCTTACGGTTCTTAAAATACTTAAGCTTGAAGTCAAATCTTGGTAAGACTGTAAGCGCAGCGACCTCGCTTGAATCTTCTTCACCGGCTTTAGTGATTCCTCAGCCAATCAGGTTGAAATATCATTCGCCGTTTGTCTCCCGAGACGATGCATGTCTCCTAGACGGACTTACTCTTACCCCATGGCCAAGACGGGATCTCACAAGTCTCCACCGCGGCGCGTTCACCTCTACGCCTACGAACAGTTGAGCCGCGTCTGCGCGGAGATTCAACGTGGGCGCTACCCGACGAAAACCGACTTGGGCCGAGTGGTGGAACGCCACCCGCGCACAGTTCAGCGCATCATCGCCGCACTGGTCAACGACTTCGACGCGCCCCTTGAGTTCGACCAGCAAAGGAAAGGGTTCTATTTCACAGACCCGACGTGGCGGCTCCCGGCCGTTGCCCTCACGGAGGGTGAGTTGATTAACTTCTTCGCCGCCGAGCGAGTCCTGCGGCGTTTGGGCGCGACTTCAGAAGTGCGACTCGCGCGTAGCGCCCTGCGCCGTCTGTCGGCGCTCCTGCCCGCCGAAGTGGTGATAGACATTGGAGCACTCGAAGACGCCATTACCTTCGCCCCCGAGCCCGTCCTCGACGCCTCGCCTGCCGTCCTTCATCAACTCGCTTCGGCCGCCACACACCGCCAGACGCTTCACGTCCATTACTACTCACAGCACCGCGCCGCGCACACCGAGCGGGACGTTGACGTGCTCCTTCTGCATAACCATCTGGGTGAATGGTACGCCGTCGGTTACGATCACGAGACCGGCGAAGTCCGCGACTTCCACGCCGGTCGCATCACTGACATTACAAACACGCGCCGCGCTTTCACTCAGCCGGAGGGCTTTGACGCCGAAGAGTACCTTCGCCGCGGCTTCGGCATGTTCCGCGGAGGCAGTGACGTTCTGGTCAAGGTGGAGTTCGACCGAAACCAGGCGCGCTACGCCCGCGAGCGCGTGTTCCACCCAACGCAGCGCCGCCGGGAGATGAACGACGGTCGTCTTCGCGTCACCTTCGAGACGACCGAAGCGGCCCTCAAACAGGTTGCCCGCTGGCTCCTTCAATACGGCGAACAAGCACGCGCTTTGCGTCCCCCGGCGCTCCGCGAGTTGATGCGTGAGCACCTGAGGCGCGCCGCCTCTCTTTATGACGAAACTATAGACGAGACTGACGATGAGTGAACTAACGCGTGACTACGCCGAGTTTTTTCGCAGGGCCTTTGCGAGCAATCCGTTTGATAAGAATTACGAGCCGTTCTCTTATCAACGTCATCTTGCCGAGCCCGCCGAGCCGTTGCCATCGCTCCTCGAAGTCCCCACGGGCGCGGGGAAGACGGGGGCCATCATCGGCGCTTGGCTGTGGCGCAGGCTTCATAACCCGTCGGGTGTCGGGCGGCGGTTGGTCTACTGCCTCCCGATGCGAACCCTGGTCGAACAGACGCGCGGGGTCGCGGAGCAGGCGATAGAAGCCCTCGGCTTGGAAGAGCGCTTCACCGTTCATACGCTGATGGGCGGTGACTTAAGCGACGGGTGGGACATGCAGCCTGAACGCGAGTGCATCCTGATAGGCACGCAGGACATGCTGCTTTCGCGCGCGCTCAACCGCGGCTACGCGATGAGTCGCTTCCGTTGGCCGGTGCACTTCGGCCTGCTGAATAACGACTGCCTTTGGGTTTTCGACGAGATTCAGTTGATGGGCGACGGGCTCGCGACAACGACACAACTCGCCGCATTCCGCGAAATCTTCGAGACATTCGGGAGGTGTCATTCACTCTGGATGTCGGCGACACTCGACCGCGAATGGCTGCGGACAATCGACTTCGACTCGCGGGTAAGGGGCTTGAAATCACTTGAACTAGGGGAAAGTGACCGCACCGCGCCCGCGTTGTCGGCCCGGCTCACCGCCGTGAAACGCCTCGCGCCGGCCCCGGTGGGATGTCGCACCCCGCGTGGATTGGCGGCTTTCGTCAAAGAGCGGCATGAGCTGGGCACGCAAACTTTCGTCATCGTCAACCGTGTAGCGCGCGCGCGCGAAATCTTCGCCGCGCTCGAAGACTGCTACGGTCTATCGCCTCAGAAGGCGAAGAAGAATGTGCCGGCCCCGACGCCAGACGCGCACGCGCCGGAGCTGCTTCTGATTCACTCGCGGTTCCGCCCGCGCGAGCGCAAGCAACGGGTTGCGCTGCTCAACGAAAAGCCGGAGGCGGCCGGCAACGGCAGGATCATCGTCGCCACGCAGGTCGTCGAAGCCGGGGTGGACATCTCGTCAAAGCTGCTCGTCACGGATGCCGCGCCCTACGCGAGCCTCGTGCAGCGTTTCGGGCGCTGCAACCGCGCCGGCGAGTTCGCGGAGGCGCAAATCTTCTGGGTTGACCGCCCGCTTACGGAGAAGGATGCAGCGCTGGCAGAGAAGGATCGGCTGGACGAGAAAGAGCTTGAGAAGGTTTCCAAGCCTTACGGGTGGGCTGACGTGGATGCCGCGCTCGAACTGCTCGCGACGATGAGTTCGGCCGCGCCCGCGGATTTGCCGCGACACAGCGACTCGTACGCCCCGGCGCAAGTTATACGCCGCCGCGATCTGGTTGACCTGTTCGACACCACACCTGACCTGTCCGGCTACGACCTCGACATCTCGCGCTTCGTGCGAGGCGGCGATGAACGTGACGTATCGGTCGCTTGGCGCGGCCTGAAAGGCGAGAAGCCGCAGCACAACGCGCCGAAGCTGTCGCACGACGAACTCTGCGCCGTCCCCATCGGGGACGAACTCAGGCAGTTTCTCAGTGGCAAGGATGTGGCCGGGCGTCCCCGGCAAGCTTGGTCTTGGAACACACTCGACCGCGATTGGCAGAAAGTGAACGTGAGCGAGCTGAGGCCGGGCATGACATTGCTGCTTGATACACGCGCAGGTGGCTATGACGAAAGGCGCGGGTGGGACTCAGCCAGTAAAGCCCCGGTTGAAGATGTCTCGCAGGCGGGGGCGGAGAAGAATGAAGCGTACGCCGACGACCCGCTCACCTTCGACCCACCCACTTTGGATCGCAAGAGATACGTGCAAACTCTAGCCGCACATTCCAAAGAGGCAAGGGACGCGGCCGAGGTGATTGTTAACGCACTCAGTGACCTTGAGCTTGACGACTGGCGCAGTGAGCTACTCTTCGCCACGCAGCATCACGACTGGGGCAAGTGTCACCGAATTTTCCAGCAGACGCTCCACAAGGGCCTTGACGATATCGAGCCGACCATCGTGCTGGCGAAGTCAACCGGAGATGACAGGCACGAACGCCCCTACTTCCGGCACGAGCTGGCGAGCGCGCTCGCGCTGTTGCACGTCAGCGCCAGCGACCTCGCGGTCTATCTCGCGGCGTGTCATCACGGCAAAGTCCGGTTGAGCATCCGCGCCCTGCCCGGCGAGAAGAACCCGGACGAGCCGGGGCGGAGGTTCGCGCGCGGCATCTGGGACGGCGAGACGCTGCCGGCCGTCGAGTTGGGCGAAGGCGTAGCTAAAGAAGAGGTCGAACTGAACCTTGACCCGATGCTGCTGGGCGCAGGCGAAGACGGGGCGCGCTCTTGGCTCGAACGCATGATTGCGCTGCGCGACCGGCTGGGCGTCTTCCGCCTCGCCTTCCTCGAAAGTCTAATCCGCGCCGCCGACGTGCGCGCGAGCGCCGACCCGCAAGACTACCTGCGTGTGGAGGGCCAGTGATGACTAATCGAATCACGTTGCGCGGCTGCGCGCCCGAGCCGCTGATTCACTACCTCAAAGCCCTCGGCGTGCTACGCCTCGTCGCCGAACAACTAGACCCCGAAGCGCGCGGCGCATGGAGCGGCGACGCGTTCGTCCTCGATACAGGCAAGACGGAGGATGAGCTGCTCGACTTCTTCCTGACACGTTACTGTCCGACGCCGGTCGTCGCGCCCTGGAACGGCGGCAGTGGTTTCTACCCGCAGGACAAGAACCAGCGCGCTCTGATTGAAGTCTTGGAGAGGGCGGAGGCTGCCCGCCTCGACGACTACCGGACGACGATTGCGGCCGCGCGTCGCGTCGTCGCTGGCCGGAAGGAGCAGCCGAAAGACGAGGAGAAGGCTGCCCTGTTGAGGCGCGCCAGATGTGAATTCCCCGACAGCGCGCTGGCTTGGCTGGATGCGGCGTTCGTGCTGGGCGAGGAGAAGGCCGATTATCCACCGCTGCTCGGCTCCGGCGGAAATGACGGGCGGCTTGATTTCACGATCAATTTCATCGCGCGTCTGCTGTCGGTGCTGCCGGAGGCAATCGAGCTTCAGACCTTTGCGCCGCTGCGTGAAGATGGCCGGCTCGACCCCGCGAAGCAGGACAAGCTGAGGAAGAAGCTGGAACAGCAGCGCGACGGACAGATGGCGCAGAGCCGCAACCAGCTACGCGCCGCCCTCTTCCAAGACGGCGTGGCGCGGTTGGAGCGGGCTGCGGTCGGCCAGTTCTACCCGGCGGGCGCGGGCGGGGCGAACGCGACGCAGGGCTTGGCCGGCGACTCGTACGTCAACCCCTGGGACTTCATTCTCGCCATCGAAGGGACGCTTGTGTTCGCGAGTGCCACCGTCCGGCAACTGGCGGCCGGGGCGAGGTCGAAGGCTTCGTTCCCATTCACGGCGCGCAACTCGACCGTAGGGTACGGCACGGCCTCGCCGGGCGAGAAGATGCGCGCGGAAATCTGGCTGCCGCTTTGGTCGCGCTTCACCGGCTATGCCGAGGTATCACACGTCTTCCGCGAAGGGCGCGTTCAATTCAGCCGTAGGCGCGACCGTGCCGTCCGCACGGGATTCGACTTCGCGCGCGCCGTGGCTGAATTGGGTATCGACCGCGGCATAGATGCCTTTCAACGTTACGGCTTTATCGAGCGCAACGGCCAGGCCAACCTCGCCGCCCCGCTCGGGCGCTTCGATATACCGAAAGGCGAGCGAACACGCGCCGCCTTGATTCATGAACTCGACCATTGGCTCGACCGCCTAAGCCGCGCGACGAGCGACACGAAACGCACGCCGCCGCGCCTCATCCGAGTTCGAGAGCAAATTGAGGAAGCAATCTTCGACCTGTGCGCGAGCGGCGAAGCCGAGCACCTACGCGCAACGCTGCTCGCGCTCGGCGAAGCAGAGGCGGAACTCGCACGCGCCCTGCGCTTCCGTGAGGAGTACAGGTTGCAACCGCTCTCCGGCCTTTCGGCGGATTGGGAGCGTGAGTGCGACGACGTGACACCGGAGTTTGAGGTCGCCGCCGCGCTCGCCTCGATCGGCGGGGAGAGGGGGCGCTGGGCCTTCCGCACGAGTCTTGAGCCGGTCGAAGTCAGTGGGCCTGCCGTCAATTGGACGTCGGACGACGCGGGCGCGGTGTGGGGCGCGGGCACGCCCGCTGAGAACGTGGCGGCGGTGTTGCACCGCCGCTCAGTAGACGCGAGAAGGGCTGGACTGTCGCACCCCGTAATGGACGGTCGGCGGGTCGCGTCGCTACATGCCGTCGGGCGTTTCCTGAACAGCACCTCCCCGAGGGGTGGGTTCGACGACGAGCGGACGGAGGCTTTGCTGCGCGGCTTGGCGCTGATTGACTGGCACAACGCCGCTCCACGCACTGCGGGAGCTGGCGCCGCACCTCCACCCGAATTGCCGCGCGCTTACGCGCTGCTAAAGCTACTCTTTCTGCCGCGCGGTGAGTTGGTGCGCGAACCGGGAGGCAAGCCAGTGCTGATTAAGCATGAACCCTCAATTGTGCCCCTGCTACGCGCCGGGCATGTGCCTGAGGCTCTGAAGGTCGCCACCCGCCGGCTGCGCTCGTCCGGGCTGACACCTTTCACGAGCGAGTTCCTCTACCCGAACGACGAAGGCGTCCGGCTCGCCGCGGCGCTATTGATACCTATCAGCGAGGGAGACGTAAGGGAACTAGCAAACATGGTCTTGCGTCCGCCCGCTAGTGCTGAATGACTGACCGCGTTGCCCAGGCCGAGTCTGTTCTTGAAACTGAATCTGGAGAAAAAAGATGGCAGATAAACTCACACCAATCTTCGAGGCGCTCGCCGGCCAGCCGCGCCTGCTAATCGAGGCCGAGCTGAAGCCCGTGCAGGGAGACCGCTTTCAACCGACCGGCTTCCCGGACCTCGGCGCGGCGACCTACAAGCGCCCTGACGGGACGCCGATGCTCCTCGTCGAATCAGCGCAGTCGATGGCGAACCGGATGGAGGCCGTCTGTTGGGACGAGGCCGAGGACAGGATAGCCGCGCCGCTGGCGAACCTGCCGCACGTCGTCGTAGACCTCGGCGGTGGCATGACGACCAGCTCCGTTCAAGAGGCGCACCGGCTCAACTCGCCTTACATCATCAACAACGAGGGGCTGGGCGGGGCCATCAAAGCCGAGGTGGGCGATGCCGAGAGCGGCGTGCTCGATATACGCAAGCTGGCGCGGGCAGTCTTCAGTCGCGATGCGGGCGCGGTGCTGCATGGGGTCTTTCTGGAGAAGGTCGCGGGCCGACTGCGTCTACAAAGGCTGCTCTCAAGCTTTGTGGAGGCGGAGGGCGTCTCCACCGTCACCTCCGGCGGGGTGAAGCTCGACCGCGTCGATCCCACAGGAAACGCGGCCGAAGGATACGGCAACGTTCCCTTCAGCCGCACGGAGTTCACCGCCCGAAGGATCGTCGCCTACTTCAACCTAGATTTGGCGACGATGCGTGGTTACGGACTCGGCGAGGAGGCGAATCGGCTGCTCGTCGCGCTCGCTCTCTTCAAGCTGCTCAAGATTCTCCATAGTGGCTTGCGCCTGCGGACGGCGTGTGACCTGGAGGCCGAGGCGATGAACGTCACGCGGCCCGCCGGTCTGGCGCTCGAAGGGCTGTCGCTGTCGGACGCGGAGGCGGCACTGCCGGGACTGATCGCGGCGTGCGGCTTCGGCGCTTCGTCGGTGACGCGCATCAGCGGCCGGATACCGGCTAGGAAGAAGGGCAAGCCTACGAAGGACGGCAAGGGCGCAGAGACACCGGCGGAAGCGGGGGCGGAGGCATGATCGCGGTCAAGCTGCGCTTCCTCGCCGGGCGTTTTCACGCAACCCCCTGGGGCCACCACGTCAACGAAGGCGTGATGGAGTGGCCGCCATCGCCCTGGCGCCTCCTTCGTTCGCTGACGGCGACGTTCTACCGGGCGCGCCCGGCCGGGGTGACGCAAGACCATCTGCGGCGCATCGTTGCGGCGCTCGCCTCGCCGCCGTCATTTCATCTGCCGCCCGCGCTCACCTCGCACACACGCCACTATGACCAGGCCAACGGCGGCATCAAGTTCTTCGACACGTTCGCCGCGCTCGACCCGCAGGACGAGGTCTGGTGGCTGTGGCCGGAAGTTGAGCTCGGGAACGAAGATAGGAACGCCCTCGCGGCACTGTTGCGCGACCTCGGCACGTTCGGACGTGCGGAGTCGTGGTGCGAGGCGGAGTTGTCAGGAGGGGATGATATGCCGCCGCCGAACAGCGTGCCGTTCGAGGAGGGACAGTCGCTTCCCGGGATTGAGCCGGTGCGTGTGTTACTGCCGGAGGGGAAAGGCGAGGCAGTGCTGGACAGTCTGCTGATCGAGACGACAACGATGCGAAAGGGCAGGCAACTAGACCCGGAGGGGTCGCGCTGGGTCACGTACACGCGCCCGGCCGATGCGCTCCGCGCGCGCCAGGCCACGCCGCCGCGACCCGCTGCCCCTGCCGTAAAGCCGACGGTCGCGCGGTTCGCCCTTGACTCGACCGTGCTGCCGCTCGTGCAGGACGCGCTGCCGTTCGTGGAGCAGGTGCGCCGTAAGCTCATACACATCCGTAAGCAGGTCAGCAAAGAGCATTCAGAGGTTATCACCGGTAAGACGGCAGAGGGCGTGCCGCTTGAGGGCCACACGCACGCGCATTACATGTCAACGAGTGAGTACGAGCGTAAGGATGGACGGCTGGATCACGTCACCATCTACGCCCCGCGAGGGTTTGAGCCTGAAGATGTTGCCGCGCTCGGCAATTTACGGTGGCTCAGACGTTACAACAACGGGCCGGAAGTGCATTTCGTCTTAACCGGCTTGGGCACGCCGGACAACTTCGTAAAGGACGTATCATTATTTCACAAGGCGAGGCGTTGGCGTTCGGTAACGCCATTTTCGCTGCCGCGGTTTGCAAGTCGCGGGGCGGGGAAACCCGCTCGGCCGCGCGACAGGCCGGAGGAGCAACTCAAGCGCGAGCTGCGTTTGCGCGGGCTACCTGAGCCGGTCTCGGTCACGTCCGTCGATGAATACGTTCCGGGTGAACGCCCGCCCGTACGCTGGTTGGAGTTTCAGGCGCGGCGCTTTAAGGGTGAGACGGGGTACGGGTTGGCAGGATTTGAGATAGAGTTCCCGAAAGAAGAGCGGGGGCCGATTGCGCTCGGGTTCGCATGCCACTTTGGGCTGGGGTTATTTGTGCCCGTCGAATAATTTTCTGCCCACCCGTCACTTCAGACGTGCCCTCACTGATGCACCAAAAGGAGAAACGTTATGTCCAACATGACTCCGGACGTTCCTGACCAACTTCCGGCGCGGATGCTTAACGAATTCACGTACTGCCCGCGTCTGTTCTACCTGGAGTACGTGCAGCGGGAGTGGGCGCATAGCGTAGACACGCTCGACGGGCGTTTCGTCCACAGGCGCGTAGACCGCGAGGAGGGGCGCGTGCCCGCGGCGGAAGACTTGAGCGGGCAGGTGCGTTTGCACTCGCGCTCGGTACTGGTCGGTTCGGACGCCCTGGGCGCGACGGCGCGGATCGACCTGATCGAGACCGATGAGGGGCGCGTCATCCCTGTGGACTACAAGCGCGGGAAGCCGCCGGACGTGCGCGAGGGGGCTTGGGAGCCGGAGCGCGTGCAACTCTGTTTGCAGGGGCTGCTGCTGCGCGAGAACGGCTACGAGTGCGAAGAGGGGGCGCTCTACTTCGCGGAGGCGCAGGAGCGCGTGCGTGTGCCATTCAACGAAGAGTTGGTCGGCCGAACGCTCGCGCTGCTGACTGAGGCGAAGCGTGTGGCGCAGTCGGGCGAGATCCCGCCGCCGCTCGTTAATTCGCCGAAGTGCCCGCGCTGCTCCCTGGTCGGTATCTGCCTGCCGGACGAGACGAATATCCTGCGCGCGTCGGCCAAGCCGCCAGGCGCCACAGGGCAGCCCGCGCACGTCGAGTCGGGCGAACGAGCCGCGGTCGCGGCCAGACGTTTAATTCCTGCGCGGGATGACCAGTTGGCGGTCTACGTGCAGGGGCAGGGCTTCAGCGTCGGGCTTAAGGGCGAGACGCTGGAGATACGCGACTGCGGCAAGGCGGTCAACGAGGCGCGGCTGCTCGACACTTCACAACTGAACCTCTTCGGCAACGTCCAGTTGAGCGCGCAGGCCCTGCGCGAACTGGCCGCGCGCGAGATACCCATCCTGCACCTCTCTTACGGCGGCTGGCTGACGGCGGTCACCACATCGCCGCCGCACAAGAACATAGAGCTGCGCCGCCGGCAGTTCGCGGCCGCCGCCGACCCGGCAGTATGCCTGCGGCTCGCGCGCTCGTTCGTCTCCGGCAAGATACGCAACGCGCGCACGCTGCTCCGACGCAACGCGCGCCGGCTCCCTGACGGGCTACTCTACCGTCTTGCTTTCTGGCGCAAGCGCGCCGAACGGGAGAACTCTCTGGAGAGTCTGCTCGGCGTCGAGGGGACGGCGGCGCGGGACTACTTTTCTCACTTCGCACTGATGTTCAAGAACGGCGAAGGCGCTCGCCCCACCGCGTTCGACTTCAGCACACGCAACCGCCGCCCGCCGCGCGACCCGGTCAACGCGCTGCTCTCTTTCCTCTACTCGATGCTGGCGAAGGAGATGCTGGTCGCACTCATCGGTGTCGGATTCGACCCGTACCAGGGCTTCTACCACCAGCCGCGCTACGGGCGTCCCGCTCTCGCACTCGACCTGATGGAAGAGTTCCGCCCGCTCGTCGCCGACTCGGTCGTGATCGGGCTGGTCAATAACGGCGAGGTGCGCCAGTCTGACTTCATCGAGCGCGCTGGCTCTGTGGCTCTGACAGACGGTGGGAGGCGCCGCGTGCTCGAAGCCTTCGAGCGCAGGCTCGACACGCTGGTGACGCACCCACGCTTCGGCTATCAGATTAGCTACCGCCGCGTCTTCGAGGTCCAGGCACGGCTGCTGGCTCGTTTCCTATCGGGAGAAATCTCCGACTACCCGGCCTTCTGCACGAGATGAGGTCGAGATGCGCAACCGGTACATCGTCAGCTACGACATCTCCGACGCTAGGCGCCTCCGCCGTGTCCACCGCACGATGCGCGGATTCGGCGACGCCCTACAATACTCCGTCTTCCGCTGCGACCTCTCACCCGCCGAGCGCGTTCTGCTGGTCGAAGCCCTGACGAAGATTATTAACCACCGCGAGGATCAGGTCATACTCATAAACCTCGGCCCGCGCGACGGGCACGTGCAAGAGAGCATCGAGACGCTTGGGCGCGCGCTCGACAGAGACGACGAGCGCGTCGCCGTCATAGTCTGAAGCACATGCGAGCGCTCCACCGATGTCTTCCACCCCACACCCCACTCGCACTCGGTAACCCCTTTGTTAAGGAAAGATAGCTCGTGCATCGAAAGCGCCCGATGAAATCTAGCCGGCAACAGATGCGACCACTCGCACATCGCTTGCTAAGTAACCTGTCCGCTGCTATTTACAATTCGAGCGTTTCCACGTTCGTGAGGACGTGGCTCCATTGAAGCAAGCAGGGGCTGACAGCTCCCTGTCCGGCGCTTCCGGTTTCCACGTTCGTGAGGACGTGGCTCCATTGAAGCGTCAGGCCCGTGCCCGCGTAGTCGAGCACCAGCACGTTTCCACGTTCGTGAGGACGTGGCTCCATTGAAGCCATGACCTGCGGCGCGTCATCTCGCAGCAGGGCTACCCGCGTTTCCACGTTCGTGAGGACGTGGCTCCATTGAAGCTGATTGCCACGTCACCAGTCTCGGCTGATGAGAGTGGTTTCCACGTTCGTGAGGACGTGGCTCCATTGAAGCAGGGCGCTGAGGATTCACTGTGACGGCGGGCGGCCCGGTTTCCACGTTCGTGAGGACGTGGCTCCATTGAAGCAAGTCGCGCATCCATACGTACGCGATGGTCAACCCGGTTTCCACGTTCGTGAGGACGTGGCTCCATTGAAGCGCGACGTGGCAGTTCGGGCAGGTCAACGTGAGCCCCCGTTTCCACGTTCGTGAGGACGTGGCTCCATTGAAGCTTGGTGTAAGTGGCAGCCATAGGGACGGCGTCGCTCTGTTTCCACGTTCGTGAGGACGTGGCTCCATTGAAGCAAGCAGGCCGGGCCGAGCTACCTCAACCTAGCGGGCGGTTTCCACGTTCGTGAGGACGTGGCTCCATTGAAGCGAGGTATTGCGAAAGGGACGTGAGCGCGTGTTGTGCGGGTTTCCACGTTCGTGAGGACGTGGCTCCATTGAAGCACCACTCTTATTTTCTTCTCCGACTTAATGAATAAGTGTTTCCACGTTCGTGAGGACGTGGCTCCATTGAAGCATAGTCATGGGGACGATTTCGAGCATCATTCGGCTAAGTTTCCACGTTCGTGAGGACGTGGCTCCATTGAAGCCGAGTATCGGGCGTGGTATAAGGCGCGGGCATGACCGAGTTTCCACGTTCGTGAGGACGTGGCTCCATTGAAGCCAACCGGCGCGGCGGCGCGGCGTGCGGGCTGTAAGCGTTTCCACGTTCGTGAGGACGTGGCTCCATTGAAGCAATAACCCCGACGTTATGCGCATAGTCGCGCCGCTGGTTTCCACGTTCGTGAGGACGTGGCTCCATTGAAGCAGATGCCCGGCGCGCGTGAGGTTCAAGATGGTGACGTGTTTCCACGTTCGTGAGGACGTGGCTCCATTGAAGCTGATTAGGTCAAAACTGAGTTCTGGGCGTTTCGGCGTGTTTCCACGTTCGTGAGGACGTGGCTCCATTGAAGCCGCCACGTCCAAGACGATCAAGCCACGGCCTATCAGGTTTCCACGTTCGTGAGGACGTGGCTCCATTGAAGCGGCGGGGCGCGTTGCCGCCTGGACGGCGCGGGCGGCCGTTTCCACGTTCGTGAGGACGTGGCTCCATTGAAGCCTGCAAACACT
>JAFAVK010000014.1 GCA_019242475.1 Acidobacteriota bacterium
GGGAAGCCTTTGGTCGACCTCGTGCTCGACAAGGCGGGGCAGAAGGGGACTGGCAAGTGGACGAGCTCGGTCGCGCTCGACCTCGGCATCCCCATCCCGACCATCAACGCGGCCGTGGACTCGCGCAACCTCTCGGCGCGCAAGGACGAGCGCGTCGAGGCGAGCAAGGAGATCAAAGGCCCCTCGGACGGCAAGTACACGGGCGACAAAAAAGAGATGGTCGCGGCGATTCGCGACGCTCTCTACGCCTCGAAGATTTGCTCCTACGCGCAGGGGATGAATCTCATCCGCGCCGGCTCCGAGAACTGGAAGTGGGACATCAACCTCGGCGAGACGGCGCGCATCTGGAAGGGCGGCTGCATCATCCGCGCGCGCTTCCTCGGCAAGATTAAAGAAGCCTACGACCGGCGCCACGACCTGCCGAACCTCCTGCTCGACCCGGACTTCGACGCCTACATCCAGGGCGCGCAGGCCAACTGGCGGCGCGTGGTCGCCACGGCCGCGCAGGCGGGCATCCCCATCCCCGCCTTCTCGGCCTCGCTCGGCTACTTCGACGCCTACCGCACCGCAGACCTCCCGCTCAACCTCACGCAGGCGCAGCGCGACTTCTTCGGCTCGCACACCTACCAGCGATCCGACCGCCCCGACGCCGGCTTCGTCCACACGGAGTGGGAGGAGCTTTTGGAAAATCAGAAATGATGAACGATGAATGATGAGTGATGAATGACGAAATCTGGCCGCGCAGCCGCATCCATCGTTCACCACTCATCATTCATCATTGGTGCCTACTGATGAGCACAGCCACCGTCGTCGAAAACCCCCTGCGCGTCGGGATGCGGCTGGGGCGCGCGGCCGAGCCGTGCGCGGTCGTCATCTTCGGCGCGTCCGGCGACCTCGCCAAGCGGAAGTTGATTCCGGCGCTCTACCGGCTCGTGCAGGAGAGGCTCCTGCCGGCCGAGTTCGCCGTCGTCGGCCTGGGCCGCACGCCGATGTCGGACGAGGAGTACCGCGACAAGATGAAGGAGGCCGTCGCCGAGTTCTCCGAGTCGAAGAAGGTTGACGAGGAGGTCTGGCGCTCGTTCGCCGCCGGCCTCCACTACCTCCCGTCGAACATCGACAACGCGGAGAGCTACCGCGAGCTTGCACAGCGACTCGAAGAGGTCGCGGGCGCGCGCGGCACCGGCGGCAACCGCCTCTTCTACCTCTCGGTCGCGCCCGAATTCTACGCCGAGGCCGTCAAACAGCTCGGCGAGGCGGGACTCTTAAAACAGGATAACGGCTGGGCGCGCGTCATCATCGAAAAGCCCTTCGGGACGAGCCTGGAGAGCGCGCGCGAGCTGAACGAGCAGATTCTCCGCCACCTCGAAGAGTCGCAGGTCTACCGCATCGACCATTACCTCGGCAAGGAGACCGTCCAGAACCTCCTCGTCTTCCGCTTCGCCAACGGCATCTTCGAGCCGCTCTGGAACCGGCAGTACGTTGACCACGTCCAGATTACGAACGCCGAGACGGTGGGCGTCGAGGGGCGCGGCGGCTACTACGAGAAGTCGGGCGTGGTGCGCGACATGATCCAGAACCACGTCTTCCAGGTGCTCTCGCTCGTGGCGATGGAGCCGCCCGCCTCGCTCTCGGCCGAGGACGTGCGCGACGAGAAGATAAAAGCCATGCACTCGGCGCGCGCGTTCACGCCCGAGCGCGTGCGCGAGGAGTGCGTGCGCGGGCAGTACGGCGCCGGGGCCATCGGCGGCGCGGCCGTGCCCGGCTACCGCGAGGAGAAGGGCGTCGCAAGGGATTCGACGACCGAGACCTACGCGATGGTGACGATGTGGTTCGACAACTGGCGCTGGTCGGGCGTGCCCTTCTACATCCGCTCGGGCAAGCGGCTCGCCAAGCGCGTCACCGAGATCGCCATCCAGTTCCGCGCCGCGCCGCACGCGCTCTTCGGCCGCGCGATGGAGGAAGTGGCGCCCAACCAGCTCGTCATACGCATCCAGCCCGACGAAGGCATCACGCTGCGCGTCGCGGCCAAGGTGCCGGGTCAGGTCACGCACATCCGCGACGTGAACATGGACTTCCGCTACGGCGCGTCGTTCGGCGTCCAACTGGCCGAAGCCTACGAGCGCCTGATCCTCGACTGCATCCTCGGCGACTCGACGCTCTACGCGCGCAAGGACATGACCGAGCGCGGCTGGGAACTCGTCTCGCCCATCCTCGAAGAGTGGGGGGCGCACCGAGAGGACGCGGACTTCCCGAACTACGAGGCCGGCTCCTGGGGGCCGGAGGCGTCTTTTAAATTGCTCGAACAGCAGGGGCGACACTGGCGTCGTCCGTAAGCTCAGATGGAAACACAGGCCAGCACGACACAGGTATCTCTGGCGAGGGGCATCGACGCGGCGAAGCTCGAACGCGAGCTGGGCGCGATGTGGGCGGAGATGTCCGCGCCGGAAGGCGAGAGCGGCGCCGCGGGCGTCGTGCGCGCGTGCGTCCTGAACCTCGTGGTCTACGCCGAGGGCGCGGAGGAGCGCTCAGAGGTAGACGACCTTTTGAGCGAGGTCGTCGAGCGCCACCCGTGCCGCGCCATCGTGCTCGCGGCGGAGCGCGGGGCGCGGGAGGCGAGGCTCGAAGCGTTCGTCTCGACGCGCTGCCAGCTCTCCTCGCGCGGGTCGAAGCGCATCTGCGGCGAGCAGATCACGATTGAGGCGGCGGGCTCGGCCGTCGCCACGGCCTCTTCGGCGGTCGCGCCGCTGCTCGTGCCGGACGTGCCGGTCTTCCTCTGGTGGAAGGACATCCCGCATTACGAAGACAGGCTCTTCACGCGCCTCGCGGGGATGGCCGACCGCCTCGTCATCGACTCGGCCTCTTTCGACCGGCCGCACGAAGACCTGCGGCGTCTCGCCGAGCTGCTCGCGGGCGGGCGGATGCGCCTGAGCGATTTGAACTGGGGGCGCCTGACCTCCTGGCGCGCGCTCGTCGCGGGCTTCTGGGACGTGGCCGACTACCGCGACTCGCTCGCGCAGATCGAGAGAGTCTTCATCGAGTACGACCCGCCCGACCTCTCGCACGAAGAGATCGCGCCGAAGGCGCTGCTCGCGCTCGGCTGGCTCGCCTCGTGCCTCGGGTGGGAGGTTTCGGACGAGGGCTCGACCTTCGACGGCAAACTCGCCCGCTTCAACTTGAAAGACGGCGGCAGAAGCGTGGAAGCCGTGCTCGCGGCCACGGACGACGTGGCGGGGCGCGACGGCTGGCTCACCTCGCTGACCATCTCGACGGCCGCCGGCGACGAGTTCTTCGTCGAGCTTTTGCTCGAAGAGCGGCGCCTGCGGACGGGCGCGCGCCTGCGCGGCGCGGGGCACGCGTGCGAGCGCGTGCTCGGCTACGAGGCGCGCACAGAGGGCGAGCGCCTGAGCGGCGAACTCGACATCCTTTCGAGGGATGAGGTATACGAGGGCGCGGTCGCGTCGGCGGCGCGCCTGCTGGCGGCGCTCGGGTCGTGAGCCTTCAAACAGAAATTCAAGTGGGGGACTTCTCGGACACAGATGATTATCGCGGGTGACATCGGCGGGACGAAGACGAACGTCGCGCTCTTCGAAGAGGTGGCGGGCAGGGTCGGGGCGCCGCTGGCGCAGCAGAGCTACCCGAGCGCGCGCTACGGCTCGCTCGAAGAGATTCTCAGGGACTTCGTAAGTCAACACCCGCAGGCGAACATCACGCACGCCTGCTTCGGCGTCGCCGGCCCCGTCGTGCGCGGCCACATCGACGCGACGAACCTCGCCTGGAAGGTGCACGACGTGAAACTCGCGGAGGCCGTCGGCGTCCCTTCCGTCCGCCTCATCAACGACCTCGAAGCGACCGCCTTCGGCATCGGCGAGCTGGGGCCGGAACAGCTCTACACGCTCAACGAGGGCGAGGGCGAACGCACGGGCCACCGCGCGCTCATCGCGGCGGGCACGGGGCTGGGGATGGCGGCGATCTATTACGACGGCGCGGGCTTCCACCCGATGCCCTCCGAGGGCGGGCACGTCGATTTCGCCCCGCGCAACGCGCGCGAGTTCGAGCTGCTCACATACCTGCGCGAGCAGATCGGCGGCCGCGTCTCCTACGAGCGCGTGCTGTCGGGCATCGGCATTCACAACATCTACTCTTTCCTGCGCGACCGCGGTTACGGCGAGGAGCCGGCGTGGCTGGCCGAGGAGATTCGGACGGGGGACGCCAGCGCGGCCATCTCCCACGCCGCGCTCGGCGGCGGGAGCGAGCTGGCCGCGACCGCACTCGAAATCTTCGTCGAGGTCTACGGGGCGATGGCCGGCAACCTCGCGCTGCTCCTGAAGTCGGTCGGCGGGCTCTACGTCGGCGGCGGCATCGCGCCGAAGATCATGCCGAAGCTGACCGACGGCACCTTCATGCGGAACTACGTGGACAAGGGGCGCATGTCGGGGCTCGTCCGTTCGATCCCCGTCCGCGTCATCCTCGACGACAAGACCGCACTCTACGGCGCCGCGCGCGCCGCGCTGATGGGCGGGGGGTAGGCGCTTTGAGCTCAGCCGAGACGGAACCGAACGTGCTCATCTTCGACGACGCGGAGTCGCTCGCCCGCGCGGCCGCCGCGCGCGTCGCCGAACTCGCGCGCGAATCAATCGACGCGCGCGGACTCTTCACCGTCGCGCTCTCGGGCGGCTCGACCCCGCGCAGGGTCTACCAGTTGCTCGCGGGCGGAGAGTTCGGGGAGGGCATCGACTGGCCGAACGTCCACGTCTTCTTCGGCGACGAGCGGATGGTGCCGCCCGACAGCGCGGAGAGCAACTACCGCATGGCGAGCGAGGCGCTGCTCTCGCACGTCCCGATCCCGCCCGAGAACGTCCACCGCATCGAAGGCGTCGGCGACGCGGCCGCCAACGCGAGCAGGTACGAGTCGGAGCTGCGCGGCCTCTTCAAGGGCGGGGAGTGGCCGCGGCTCGACCAGGTTCTGCTGGGCATGGGCGACGACGGCCACACGGCCTCGCTCTTCCCCGGCACGAACGTTTTGCACGAGACGCGCCTGTGGGTCGCGCCGAACTGGGTCGAAAAACTCGGCGCGTGGCGCGTCACGCTCACCGCGCCGGCCGTCAACGCCGCGCGCCACGTCACCTTCCTCGTCACCGGCGCGGGCAAGGCCGCGCGCCTGCGCGAAGTGTTGAAGGGGGCGCGCGACCCTTCGCGGCTGCCTTCGCAGCTCATCCGCCCGCACGACGGCACCCTCGAATGGTTCGTTGACCGCGCCGCCGCGGCAGGACTGGAAGCGGGTTCTTAACGTCACCCGCGCGCTTCGATTCCATAGCCCCGATGCCCAGCAGGGAAAGGGAAAGACTCTACGAAAAGAGCGACGCGCCCGTGCGGCCCTGGCGGAAGTGGGGGCCGTACGTGTCGGAGCGCGCGTGGGGCACGGTGCGCGAGGACTACAGCGCGGACGGCAACGCGTGGGCCTACTTCCCGCACGACCACGCGCGCGCGCGCGCCTACCGCTGGGGCGAGGACGGCATCGCCGGCATCTGCGACAGGTACCAGGTGCTCTGCTTCGCGCTCGCGCTGTGGAACGGCCGCGACCCGATTTTGAAAGAGCGCATGTTCGGCCTCACGAACCAGGAGGCGAACCACGGCGAGGACGTGAAGGAATATTACTTCTACCTCGACGCGACGCCGACCTACTCCTACCTGAAGTTCCTCTACAAGTACCCGCAGGCCGCCTACCCTTACGAGAGGCTGCTTCAGGAGAACCGCACGCGCGGCGCGCACGAGCCCGAGTTCGAGCTGCTCGACACGGGCGTCTTCGAAGACGACCGCTACTTCGACGTGTTCGTCGAGTACGCGAAGGCCGCGCCCGAAGACCTCGTCGTCCGAATCGAAGCCTTCAACCGCGGGCCGGAGGACGCGACGCTCCACCTGCTCCCGCAGCTCTGGTTCCGCAACACATGGGCCTGGTACCCCGAGCCGCGGCCCGAGCCCTCCATCACGCTCGGCCCGTCGGGCCCCGACTTCATCAGCCTCCGGGCGGCCGACGCCGAGACCGTGCCCGGGCTCGCCATCGAATACAAGCTCGGCGCGCGCCACCTCTACGCCGAGGCGGGCGGCCTGCCGCTCTTCACCTTCAACGAGACGAACGGCCCGCGCATCTGGGGCGTCGCGAGCCGCCGCCCATACGTCAAGGACGCCTTCCACCGCTACGTCGTGGGCGGCGAGCGCGTGGCCGTCAACCCCGAGCCCGCGGGGACGAAGGCTTGCCTGCACTACGCGAACCTGAACGTCCCGGCGGGCGGCTCGGTCGTCGTGCGCCTGCGCCTGACGGACGAGGTGCTGGACGAGCCCCTGCGCGACGTTGACGAGATTGTCATCCAACGTCGTCGGGAGGCGGATGAATTCTACGAAGAGGTACACCCGCCGCAGGCGAGCGAGGACGAGCGGCGGATACAGCGGCAGGCGCTGTCGGGGATGCTCTGGTCGAAGCAGATTTACCTCTACGACGTGAGCGTCTGGCTCGAAGGCGACAACCCGGCGTGGCCGCCGCCCGAGTCGCACCAGACGACCCGCAACGTCCACTGGAAGCACCTCAACTCGATGCGCGTCATCGCGATGCCGGACAAGTGGGAGTATCCGTGGTTCGCGGCGTGGGACTTGGCCTTCCACACCGTGCCGCTCGCGCTCGTGGATGCGGAGTACGCGAAGGAGCAGCTCTGGATGCTGCTCTTCGAGCAGTTCCAGCACCCGAACGGGCAGCTCCCCGCCTACGAGTGGGAGTTCTCGGACTTGAACCCGCCCGTCCACGCGTGGGCCGTCTGGCGCGTCTACAACATGGACAGGCTCAGGTCGGGGAAGGCCGACCGCGACTTTCTTGAGAAGTGCTTCCACAAGCTCCTCATCAATTTCGCGTGGTGGGTCAACAAGGTGGACGCGCAGGGCAACAACGTCTTCGAGGGCGGCTTCCTCGGGCTCGACAACATCACGGTCTTAGACCGCAGCCACGCGCTCCCCGAGGGCTCGACGCTCGAACAGTCGGACGCGACGGGCTGGATGGGGATGTTCTGCCTCAACCTCATGCGCATCGCGCTTGAGCTGGCGAAGGAGAACCGCGTCTACGAGGCGCTGGCGACGAAGTTCTTCCAGCACTACGCCTACATCGGCGCGGCGATGAAGACGATGGGCGCCGACGGCGTCGAGGTCTGGGACGAGCAGGACAAGTTCTTCTACGACGTGCTCACGCACACCGACGGCAGCCACCAGAAGTTCCGCGTCCGCTCGCTGGTCGGCCTCATCCCGCTCTACGCCGTCGAGCGGCTCGAAGAGGACTGGATCGAGCCCTTCCAGAGCTTCCGCGAGAACCTCCACTGGTTCCTCCGGAACCGGCAGGACATCGTGCAGAACTGCGTGAGCACGGTCGTGCACGACGGCAAGATCGTGCACGTCCTCACCATCGTCAACCGGGAGCAGATGCGCGGCCTGCTGGAGCGCGTCTGGGACCCCGCGGAGTTCCGCTCCGACTACGGCCTGCGCAGCCTCTCGAAGTGGCACGAGCAGCACCCCTTCCGCCTCGGCGGCGCGCAGGTCGGCTACGAGCCGGCCGAGAGTCAGGAGATGCTCAAGGGCGGCAACTCCAACTGGCGCGGCCCCGTCTGGTTCCCGACGACCTTCATGATGATCGAATCCTTGCGCAAGCTCGGCAAAGCCTACGGCCACCACCTCGCCATCGAGAGCCCCGTCCCCGGCGAGCCGCCCGTCAAGCTCGACGAGATGGCGCGCGGCTTCGCCGAACGCCTGATGAGCCTCTTCACGCGCGGCCCGGCCAACCGCCGCCCCGCCCACGGCTGGTACGAGAAATTCCAGACCGACCCGCACTGGCGTGACTACCTGCTCTTCTACGAATACTACAACGGCGACACCGGCATGGGCCTCGGCGCCTCGCACCAGACCGGCTGGTCGGGCCTCGTCGCCTCCCTCATTGACGAATGGCGCAGGTGAGCGCGTCACCTTTCCATCTCAAAAACCCAAATTTCCGTCTCAAAGACCCAAATTTCAGTCTCCGAGAGTGAACTTTGACTCTCGGAGAGCCAACGTTGACTCTCGGAGAGCCAAAGTTCACTCTCGGAGAGTCAGCGTTGGGTCTCGGAGAGCCAATTTTCCTTCTCCGAGACCCAACGTTGGGTCTCGGAGAAGGAAAATTGGCTCTCCGAGAGTGAAATTTCCGTCTTTGAGAGTCAAACTTCCTTCTGCGAGACCCAATTCTGTCTCTCCGAGACGGAATGTTGCGGCGGGGAGGGGAAAGTTTGTGGTTCCGAGTGGTTCGGCCCGGACAATTTGGCCGGACTGTGTGTTTCTAAGTCACAAATATCGAACGGTTTAGATGTAAGGTCGCGTAGTCCTTGCGAAGGGTGCCCTCTAGAATCAGTAATTTACAGTCGATCTTAGCGCATCCCTTGAAAAGGCTCTTGCGTATAGCCTGCATAAAACCTGAAGGTTTCGGTCATTGAATGAAATTTCCTGATGCAGAAAATTCTTCGGAGAAGATCTAACGTGTAATTTGTCGGCTGCTTCTAAATTGAAGAAGATGAATTTCTATATGCCTGTATCCTAACTTCTCTCCTTCAAACTAAAAGCTGCCGTATAACGTCTGCTGTTCTAAAGTACGTATTTTGTCAACTTGCTTCCTCTGCGGTTTTCCACTACATTTTGTTGTCAGCATAACCTATGAGCGGCAGAAGTTGTGCTTTCTCGCCGCACGATTTGCTAATCGGTGCCCCACTCCCAATGCGCCGTTAGCAGTGAATTCGGTTCTGTACGTAAGGAATTCACAGCGATGACCCCTATCACTTGCCCCTCTTGCAACGCCGAAACATCATCGGAGTACAACTTCTGCCTGAACTGTGACGGCCAGATAAAATGCCTCAACCCAGGCTGTAACAAACTGCTCATCGCGGGCAAGACATTTTGCTTCGGCTGCGGGCAGCCCCTGCCTTCAAAGTCTTTAGACACGCAGGCCAACAGGTACGTGCGTAAAATAGATCAGAAAGGCAGGGACTATCACGAGTACACCGAATTTAGCGTGTCCGACGACGCGGTGCGCGAACTAGCGCCGTTCATCGTGGGACAGATGAATTCACGGCCGCCTCAAAGGGTCGTTTACCAGACCAGGGGTAACGGTTCGCCCGGCGCTTCTCACGGCTCGCAAGACGGCGGCGCACTTCAAGGCCATGAAGCCCCGCAACTGCCCGCGAAAGCGGATGAGGCTCCGCAGTCAGAGCAGGATCACGAAGGGGTAACGGACGAAGGGAAGAAAGAGGTAAAGGAGCAGCCGAGGGAGGGGGCGTTGCGTTACTTCATACGCGATGGGGACTACCTCGTAGCTAAGCAAAAAGATTTCAAAGGGAAGTCCTGGAAGTTTCAGCAGAAGCATTTCATTCTGCTGTACGCCTCCGCCTACCCGCAGTTCTTCGAGAAGCCCGTACCCTCGAAGGAGCACTTAAAGACCGCCGCGCAAAAGTCGCATGTGTACGACACTAACAATTTTGCGAACTACCTCAACCAGACAGTTCGCAGAGAACTTACCGAGGTGAGCAACGGTTTCGCCGTTACTGACGATGGCGAGAAGGAGATCAAGAAAATCATTGCTCTCATTGAGGATGAGAAGGCAAAAGCCGGATACCCTTATTGGGATCGTAGTTCGGCCGGCCCTGCAAAAAATTCGAGATTGAGTAAGGGTGAGAGGGACACGATAAAGGAGTGGGCGAAGGATAAAGTCCACCTGGGAAAATTGGATGTTCGCGACATCAGCTCCCCGCGTGACTACGCGCTCGTCGCCCTCTGGATTATTACCGTCCACCTGAAGAAAGCCGAGGCGGTTCGCTGGAACCACGCCTACTACTATTACAAGGAGAAGTACAAAGCCATCTCGGCGACGCCCAACGCCTTCCGAAAATCGCTCGGGAGGAAGATCAACGAGAAGTATTTCAAGAAAAGCGGGGAGGAATTCTACCTGACTTCAGACGGGCGTAAGCAGGTCGAAGGGTGGATCGCCGGAAAACCGATTGAAAAAACGGCCGACGAAGGTGACGAGGACGAGTAATGGGCGTCGCGAGAAACCAAGTCCTGGCAGCCCTGTCGCCGCCCCTGCCGACCGAGATCGTTGAACACCTGCTTGATGATTATTTAGACATCAAGCAGCATTTCGCCTTCCGCAAATTCCGGCCTAGCGAACTTAACGCCGGACGATTTGCGGAGAGCGTCTTGCGTTTGATCCAGCACCTAGATAACCCGCCGTACACGCCGTTCGGGACGCCGCTCGGTAACACCGACAACATCGTTCGGCGTGTGGAGAACAATTCGGGGCTGCATGACTCTTTGCGCTTTTTCATCCCGCGCCTCGCCCGCATACTTCTCGACGTGAGGAACAGGAGGGACGTAGCGCACGTCGGCGGGGACGTGAGCCCCAACCTGTCGGATTCTCTATTCGTGTCTCACAGCGCGGACTGGATTCTGACGGAGATACTTCGCATATTCTACAGTTGCTCCGTAGATACGGCGAAGAAAATCGCCGAAAGCCTCAACGAAATTAATGTCCCTGTCATCGCGGATGTCAACGGCTTCGTCCGCGTCCAGAACACGAAGCTGGATTACTCAAGCAAGACTCTCGCGATCCTGTATTACAAGAACCCCTCGAAGGTTCGGGATTTGGACCTGATTAAGTGGACGAAATATTCAAATGCCTCGAAGTATAAGAAAGAAATTCTAAAGCAGTTAGATGCCGATGCGCTCATTCACTACGAGGACGGGCTGTGCATTCTCCTCCCTAAAGGCATCGTCTATACTGAGAAGTATATATCGATGGAACTCTTGGTCTAAACTACTACTTTCTGTGAGGAATGTTGCTACGTAACAGCCTAATCCCTCCTATCGGTATTAGATATGAGTCGGGGGTGGTTTCAGTAAACGCGGAGTCCGGTTAACGTCTGATAGGTGGCATGTTCTGAAGATTGAAAAGGCTGTATTTGTAGTAGGAGAGTAGCGCCAGTAGAGTCTGCCTCTGCCACGAATCGTGCGCGCGCAACTCTTGCGGCATTCGGCGGCATGACTGTCCGCCTTTAAGCTCTAAGCCGTAGCCGTCGCAAATGAACTGTGTGTGATCGACGCGCCCCCGCTCGTGTAGATCACGGGCGAGAATGTCAAGCGCCTTCTTGAACACGCGTTTAGGGCATATCCATGCTTTCATCCATTCATAGCAAGTCTGTGCCGGGGGGAATCTTCTCGGAAGGGCATGCCACTCAGCGCGATTACTAAGCACCCACCAGATGCCCGCTATAACCTCCCGGCTGCCCCAGCAGGCGTCATCATCCTGTTCCTCACCTCTATAACGAGGCTTACGGAGCAGGCGACCGACGAGTGCCCACTGCTCATCCGTTAACCCGCCAACGCCCGTGAAATGTAGCGGCGGTTCCTCCCTTAAAATTCCTTCAGAAGCCTTGAACATGCAAAAAGCCGTCTCGTCGAGCCGAAAGCGGCTCAGCCCCTTGTCGGTTTGAGTCTCCTCACAAGGGCGGACGAAACCATCTAACACGGCCCTCACCAACCTCCCGACGCTCAGCCCCGCCTCGCCGCGCACGCTTTCGACCACGGAGAAGATGGTGTGCGTCGTAGAAGTCGTGGGGCATGAACAGGCCGTTGCTTGCGTGCCGGTGCGTAGCCTATGCCTAATCTCTTCGAGTAGCCGCTCCGGGGCGTCGGGGGCGAATCGCCACTCCCGAAAGCCGTCGGCGAAAGGGCCGCGCAACGCCGTCAGTGACCCGTTACCAATTAACTCCAAGGTTACATCCGGCATAGCGTTCAGCCGGTCGGAGACCTCGTTCAGACCGATAGATTGGTCGAACCTGCTTTTCAGCGTAACTAGTCGTCCCTGAAAAAGTCTGAAGCCGACGAAAACATTGAGCAAAGCGAGGTGTGCGA
>JAFAVK010000009.1 GCA_019242475.1 Acidobacteriota bacterium
GCGCCTCAGGACGACCACCGCGCCGACCATCAGCATGTAGAACGTGACGTCGGCCGGGATGATGTATTCGAGGAGCTGCGTGTAGACGTTGCCGTAGGCGAGTTTGACGGCGCCGGTCGCGGGGTCGGCCGCCGCCGTCACCGTGCGCGGCAGCGTCAGGAGCGCCGCCCACAGCCCTTGCACGGCGAGTGCGAAGGCGGGCACGCGGCGTGAGTTGAGCCGCGCCGCGGGGCGGAAGAAGAGGCGGTCGCAGGCCATCGCGTAGGTGACGCGCGCGCCCGCGAGGAGCAGCCCGTTGTTGCAGCCGAAGGTCGAGACCATGATGGCCGCGGCCATCAGCGCCACGCCCGGAGCCCCCAGCCCCGCGCTCACGGTCGCCGTCGCGATGCTGTTCGGCGGCTTCTGCATGACGTCGAGCGGCAGCGTCAACACGTACGCCAAGTTCGCCAGCAGGTAGAGCCCGACCACGACGGCGCAGCCCGCGAGCAGCGCACGCGGCAGGCTCCGCGCGGGGTCGCGCACCTCGCTCCCCGTGAACGTCACGTTGTTCCACGCCGACTGCGCGAAGAGCGGCCCCGTCATCGCACGCCCGAGCAACATCACCAAAGCCAGCGCGCCCGCCGCCTCCAACCCCGGCTGCGCCGCCTGCGGCGTCCAGCCGTTCGCCCAGGGGTTCCACCAGTCGGACGTGTAGGCCGCGCTCGCCCGGCTCCAACCCAACCCCAGCCCGACCACGATGAGCCCCGCGAGCGCCGCCGTCTTCGTGAAGGTGAAGGTGTTCTGGATGAGCTTCCCCAGCTTGAGCCCGAGCGTGTTGGTGAACGTGAGCAGGAGGATGAGGCAGACGGCCACGAGCTGCTCGGTCGAGAGCGAGAGGGCGTACCCTTCGGTCAGGCGGAGGGGCTCGACGACGTAGTTACCCGAAGAGACCCAGGGCACGAGCACGCCCGTGAAGCGCGCGAAGGCGACGGCCACGGCCGCGATTGTCCCCGTCTGGATGACGAGGAAGAGCGACCAGCCGAAGAGGAAGCCGGGCGCCGGCCCGTACGCCTCGCGCAGGAAGACGTACTGCCCGCCCGCGCGCGGCATCATCGCCGCCAGCTCCGCGCAGCAGAGCGCCCCCGTGACGGTCAGCAGCCCCGCCAGCGCCCACGCCGCCAGAAGCCACCCCGGCGCCCCGACGAGCCGCGTGGACTCGGCCGACGTGATGAAAATCCCCGACCCGATCATCGAGCCGACGACGATGGTCGCCGCGTCCAGGGCGCCGAGTCCGCGCTCAAGGTGCTGCGGCGAACGCTCCGTGGTTTCGCTCATGTCAAGGGTGTCGGCCGTCGCGGAAGTGTGATTACGGGGGCGTATGTTCCTCCGCGCCGCCGACGTTTGTCAACGGCCGCGCGGGCGCGCGCGGGGCGGAGAAACCCGGGGCCGACGCGGGCCGGCCCCGGGTTCGCGCTCCCGGCTCAGGCCGGGTTCGGCGGCTCGATGAGGGGCACGACCGAAGGATCCGGGACGAGCGCCGTGTCGAGGTCTACGGGTTTGAGTTGGGTGCCGCCGAGGAGGAGCGTGCAGTTCTGCGCGAACTGCAAGACCTTCGCGCCGGAGAAGCTCGACTGCGAGGGGTCGGGCGCGGGCACCGGCGGGCTGAAGACGTGGCCGTTCGAGAATTTCAACTGGAAGACCCAGGGGATGGCGCGGCTGTCATGCGCGAGGAACTGCGCGGCGAGCAGGTGCGAGCAGTAGACGCCGGGCGTGCACCCCGCGCCGACGACCGCCTGCACCCAGGCCACGTAGTAATCGAAGAAGGCCGGGACGACGGGCGGCCCCGTCTCGATGTCGAGGTAGACGACCGCGGACGCCGGGAAGCCCGCTTGCTGCATCAGCGCGGCGGCGTTCTTGCCGTCGGCGGTGCCCTGCTTGGTCGTCAGGACGTGCGAGCCCGGCCCCGACTGCTGCTGCCCGACGTAGACGGGCGCGAAGCCGTAGCCGAGGCCGCTCAGGAGCGCGCGCTTCTTCATGAAACCGGCGTCGGGGTGTGACGGCGCGGGGCCGAGGTAGAAACCCGTGAAGGCGATGTTGGCCTGCGCGCGCGCTAGCTTCATCACGTTGTCGCCGGGGTAAGTCGCCGTGTCGAGACCTAGAAAGACTGGCATCTCTTCTCCTTTCGAGTCAGGTGCGGTTGACGGAGGGCCGTCTGCGGTCAGGGCGGTCGCCGCGCGGCACGGTGCGGACGCGGCACGAGGGGCGCGCATGTTGCTACGCGCGGAGCAGCGCTGTCAAGCCAAAACGGCCCGCCCGCGCGGGCTCGGACGCTTGACAGCCGCGCCGCGCCTTCCCTAGTCTTTGAAGTGGCGAGTCCCTGAGCGCACTCCCGCCGCACACTTGGAAGTCCGACGCTTTAATCCCGTCGAAGGCATTTCGGAAAGCAAAACGGAAAAATCATGGTCAAAGAAGAGATCAAGCGCCTCGTCGAGGCGAAGGGCGCCCGGGTGGGCGTCATCGGGCTCGGGTACGTCGGCCTGCCGCTGGCGGTCGAGTTCGCGCGCAAGGGCTTGCGCGCCGTCGGCTTCGAGGTGGACGCGCGCAAGGCCGAGCTGATTAACCAGGGCGAGTCTTACATCGGCGACGTGCACTCGGCGGCCCTCGCCGAGGTCGTCAAGGCCGAGCGCCTGCACGCGACGACCGACTTCGACGAGCTGTCTTCGTGCGACGCCATCATCATCTGCGTCCCGACGCCGCTCAGGAAGACGAAGGAGCCCGACATCTCCTACATCCTCGCCGCCGCCGAGCAGATTCAGAAGCGCCTGCGGCGCGGGCAGCTCGTCATCCTCGAATCCACGACCTACCCCGGCACGACCGACGAGGTGCTGCTGCCGATGTTCGAGGAGGGAGGCTTGAAGTTGGACGAAGACTTCCTGCTCGCCTTCAGCCCCGAGCGCGTTGACCCCGGCAACCCGCAGTTCCACACCGACAACATCCCGAAGGTCGTCGGCGGCTGCACGGACGACTCGACCGAGGTCGCCGCCGCGCTCTACGGTTTAATAGTTAAGGAAGTCCACGCGGTCTCTTCGGCGCGCGTGGCCGAGGCGGCGAAGCTTTTGGAGAACACCTTCCGCGCCGTGAACATCGGCATGGCGAACGAGATGGCGCGGCTCTGCTACCACCTCGGCATCGACACGTGGGAGGTCATCCGCGCGGCGGCGACCAAGCCGTTCGGCTTCATGGCCTTCTACCCCGGCCCCGGCATCGGCGGCCACTGCATCCCGCTCGACCCGCACTACCTCTCCTGGAAGGCGCGCCAGCACGGCTTCGACTCGCGCTTCATCGGGCTCGCGGAGGAGGTCAACTCGCGGATGCCCGAGCACGTCGCCACGCTCGTCACCGACGCCCTCAACGACGAGCAGAAGTCTCTGAAGGGCTCGCGCGTGCTCATCCTCGGCGTCGCCTACAAGAAGGACATCGACGACGTGCGCGAGAGCCCCGCGCTCTCCATCATCGACCGCCTGCGCGCGAAGGGGGCCGAGGTCGTCTACCACGACCCGTTCGTCGCGGAGGTGCGTTTCGACGACGCGCACACGCAGGGGAGCGGCGAGCCTTTGCACTCCACCGAGTTGACCGACGAGGAGCTGTCGGCCGCCGACTGCGCCGTCATCGTCACCGACCATTCGGGGCTCGACTACGACCGCGTCTGCCGGCTCTCCAAAGTCATCGTGGACACGCGCAACGCGCTCTCGCGCGACCAGCGCAAGGCGAGCTGCGCCAAGATCGTCAGGCTGTAAGCTCTAAGTTCAAAGTTGCAAGTTCTAGGTTCGAAGTTAATTCCACCTTTGACTTTGAACCTTGAACTTGCAACTTTGAACTTATCCTTTTCGAAGGGGGCGGAGAGGAGTTAGAATGACTCCTCCCCGCCCCCTTCCTTTGGTCGAGAGCAGCAGGAGTGAGCCCATCATGTCAACGCAGGCGAAGGAGAGACTCCCCCTGGAGGAGGTCGCGAACTGCGCGACGCACGGGGTGGGGCTGGCCTTGAGCTTGGCTGGGTTCGTCGCGCTGGTCGCGCTCGCCCTGGCGCACGGCGACGCGTGGCACCTCGCGAGCTGCGGCGTCTACGGCGCGTCGCTCGTCGCGCTCTACCTCGCCTCGACGCTCTACCACGGCGCGCGCCAGCCGCGCGCGAAACAGTTCTTTCAGGCGCTCGACCACTGCGGCATCTACCTGCTCATCGCGGGGACGTACACGCCTTTCACGCTCGTCACGCTGCGCGGGCCGTGGGGGTGGACGCTGTTCGGGCTGGTGTGGGGACTGGCGCTGGCGGGCATCCTCTTCCGCGTCATCTTCGGCGAGCGCCACCGGCCGCTGGCCGTCGCGTCCTACGTGTTGATGGGCTGGCTCTGCGTCGTCGCCGTCAAGCCGATCCTCGCACTCGTCCCTCTGGGCGCGCTCGCGTGGATCGCGGCCGGCGGCTTGGCCTACACGACGGGCGTCTTCTTCTTCGCCGCCAAGCGCATCCCGCACCACCACGCCATCTGGCACCTCTTCGTCCTCGGCGGCAGCATCTGCCACTACGTCGCGGTGTTGCTGTACGTCCTGCCGGCGAGGAGTTGAGATTAGCCCCTTCGGGGCTTCTCTGTCTTACTTCTCGGCCTTCACCGCCGAGGTCTCGACGGGCGCGGACGCCCTCTTCTCTATCCCCGAACGGCACGTTCCGCCACCCCGTCAACCTCGGCGACCTCTCCCGGTTCAAATGCACCGACTGCCACGCCGGCAAGAACTGGACGCTCGAAGGCGACTGAACGTTCTTGCAAAAGGGAGGGCCACATCGTTGCTGCGATGTGGCCCTCCCTTTTGGGTCGGCATCAGTCCCGGCGTGGCGGCGCCGCGGCCTTCAGTTGGCGCCGGGGCAGCGGAGGCGCTTGTACCTCGCCGCGGGGGTGTGGGTGATGCTGAGGACGCGCCCGTAGTCGGCGCCCGGCTTGTCGAAGACCTCGTAGGTGACGCCGGCCGCCGCGTCCTTGTAGTTGGCGTGGGAGGGCGTGTCGCCCGCCGCCTCCTTCTCCAGCTTGCCGAGGTCGAGGCCGAGGTCGGCGACGCGCAGCTCCGTCCGGGGCGTGACGACGATGCTCAGCACCGTGCCGGCGGGGACGTTCCAGCCGCCCCCCGCCGCGCAGCGCTTGCCGTCCGCGTAGAAGATGCGCGCGTATTCGTCGTCCTCGAACTCGTAGCTCGAATAGGACGCGTTGCCCGAGGCGGGCTTGCCCAGCCGCCGCAGCACGTCGGCGCGCCTCGACTGCGCCGGCACGATGCGCCGCCACCCTGCGGCGCGCCGCGTCTGCGTCTGCGCGGCCACGGACAGCACCGCGCAGACGCACGCGAGAATCAACCCTGCGGCCCTCGTCTTCCTCATCCTACTTGCAAGCCTTCCTCAACTCGGTGTCCCAGTAGTGGCTGAAATCGAACCTGTTCCCGGAGGTCGGCAGCGGCGGCCGGTTGCCGGGCAGCGTGCTGACCACGACGGCGTACTCCTGATCCGAGTAGACGAGGCGGCCCGCGTGGTGGAGCGTCTCGTGCAGCGCGATGGGCGCGTCGCTTTGCAGGTAAGCGTCCTTCAACTCCTGGAACGTGAGGGGCGCGCCGGGGCGGAAGTTGCCGATCTGAATCTGCGCGTCCCCGGTGGCGACGCTGCCGAGCGCGAAGTTGGCGCCGGGGATCGCGCCCCCCGCCGTGTCGCCCGCGCGCACAAACCCTTTCTGCTTCCGAACCAGGTCGAAAATCCTCAGCACGTCGCCCTCCTCGACCAGCGTGTTGCCGGGCGCCGCGTGCTTGGCGACCTCCGCGACCAGTGCTTTGATGAAGGCGGCCGCCTTCTCTTTAGCCAGAATCTTCACAATCTCCTGGCGGATGCCCTCCACGTCAATCGGGAAGATCATCCTGGCGGCGTCGTTGGGGTTGATCTTAGCATTCTTATCGTCGGGCATCATCGCGCCGCCGGTGTGAATCTCTAGCGTCGCCTTGTTGGGGTCGATCTTAGCATTCTTATCGTCGGGCATGGCCGATCTCCTTTCGTGTCGCGGCGTCAAATGGGGGCGGCCCGGGCCGAAGGGGTTCGACGGCACGAAGCGGGCCGAAGTGACCTCACATTTCCTTCGTCTGGCCTGCCGGAAAATGAGGCTCGTTTAAGAGACGCGCCCCGCGGAGCCGTCGCTTCGGGGGCGCGTGTTCGACAGCGCAGCATATAAGCTCACGGGCGGCCCTTTGTCAACGTCCGCGACTCAGGCGGCCGGCGGGCGGTACGCGTCGCCGAGCTGCGCGACGCGGCCGAGCTGCGCGACGCGCTCGCGCAGGGCGCGCGTGAAGCAGTCGGCCTCCTCGCGCGTGGCGCCGCTGGCTAAGAGCCCCTCGCGGAGCTGCCCGTCGTTGACGCGCCCCAGGTAGGAGTGGAGCCAGCGCACGTCGGAGACCTTGATGCCCTCGGTCGCCTCGTCCGTCCGCTGCCCCGTGTAGCCCCACTCGACGAAGCCGTCCCTGACCCCGCGCACGAAGTCCGCGTTCTGCGAGGCGAAGCCCTCGCAGTCCCACTTGGTGCGCGTCAGGGGGCTCCCGGACTTCCCCATCGAGGCGCCCCAGTCGATGACGAGGTAGCGCGCCTCGACCGTGCCGTCGGGCAGCGTGTGCTCGAAGATGGCCGTGTTCGAGCCGCGCGCCACGTCCCGCACGTCCTTGTTGTCCCAGTTCGACACGAGCATCAAAAGCACCTTCAACCCCGCCAGCTCGCGCGTGCCGACGAAGGGGTTGTCGTCCCAAGACCAGCCGTGCTCGTCGAAGAGCTTGCGCACGCCCTCCTCGTCCAGTTCAAACCGCGCGTCTTTAAAACTGAAGTCCTCGGCGACGCACGCTCGCGCGCGTCCCAGATTCTCCGCCCCGTCGATGCGGCCCGAGGCGACGTAGTAGGCGGCCTCGACGTGGTAGCCCGCGGCCCAGGCGAGGCGCGTCGCGAACGTCTCGCTCTTCACCTCGTCGCCCCACTTCACGCGCCAGCGCAGGTCGCGCGCGTCGTGCACCGACAGGCAGGGGTTCGACCCCGTGGCGTGCTCCTCGACGAAGCGGAAGGGCGGCGCGGGCTCGCGGCCCCGGCCGCCGCAGCCGCCGCGGAAGTCGAGGCGCCCCACGTCGCCCGGGTCGCGCCAGAGCGAGAGCCTGCGCGCGCGCAAGGGGCGCTCCCTCGCCGTCCAGACCTTGTAGCGCGAGACGGCCCACCAGAAGAGGTAGACGACGATGACGCCCGACGCCGTCCCGATGGCGGCGATGAAGAGAATGGTCGTGAGCTTCGGGAACAGAAGCAGGGTCATAAGAAGTAAGCGTGTGCCGCCTACTATATCACCCGCTTTCGTCCCCGAATTGTGGAGAAGATGTTGAGGAAGGTTCAGCTAGAAAAGGTTGTGGGTGCCGGGTGTTAGGTTTTGGGGAAGATGACTGCTCTCCCCAAAACCTAACACCGGCACCCACAACCCAAACCCTTACTTGTCGGCGGCGGTGGCGCCGTCCTGCGTCTCCAGCGCGGCCTGCGCCGAGGCGAGGCGTGCGACGGGGACGCGGAAGGGCGAGCAGGAGACGTAGTCGAGCCCCGTCAGGTGGCAGAAGGCGATGGAGCGCGGCTCGCCGCCGTGCTCGCCGCAGATGCCGACCTTGAGCCCCGGCTTGACCGAGCGCCCGCGCTCCGTCCCCATCTTGACCAACTGCCCGACGCCCTCGCGGTCTAAGACCTGGAACGGGTCGTCCGGCAGAATCTTGATCTCGACGTACTTCGAGAGGAAGCGGCCCGAGTCGTCGCGCGAGAGCCCGAAGGTGGTCTGCGTCAGGTCGTTCGTGCCGAAGGAGAAGAAGTCGGCGTGCTCGGCGATCTTGTCCGCGAGCAGCGCCGCGCGCGGCAGCTCGATCATCGTGCCGACCGTGTAGTCGATGCTCATGCCGTGCGCGCCTAAGACCTCGCGCGCGACCTCGTTGATGAGGCTCGCCTGGTCGCGCAGCTCCTCGGCAATCGAGACGAGCGGCACCATGATCTCGGGCTTGACCTCGATGCCTTCGCCGGCCACGTGGCAGGCGGCCTCGAAGACGGCGCGCGCCTGCATGCGCGTCACCTCGGGGTAGATGAGGCCGAGGCGGCAGCCGCGGTGGCCGAGCATCGGGTTGGCCTCGCGCAGCCGCTCGACCTGTTGGAGGAGCTTGCGCTTGCTGTCGATGGAGTCGAGCGTCCTGTCCATCTCGCGGATGGAGCCCGCGCGTTGCAAGGAGAGTTTGAGTTCCGACAACTCGCCCAACAGCTCGTCCATGTTCGGCAGGAACTCGTGGAGCGGCGGGTCGAGCAGGCGGATGGTGACGGGCAGCCCCTGCATCGCGCGGAAGATGCCGACGAAGTCGTTCTTCTGCAAAGGCAGGAGGCGTTCGAGCGCCTTCTCGCGCGCGCCCACGCCGTCGGCCAGAATCATCTCGCGCATCGCGGCCAGCCGCTCGTCGCCGAAGAACATGTGCTCGGTGCGGCAGAGCCCGATGCCTTCGGCGCCGAAGTCGCGCGCGACCTGCGCGTCGTGCGGCGTGTCGGCGTTGGCCCTCACCCTGAGCTTGCGGAACTCGTCGGCCCAACTCATCAGCTCGCGGAAGTCGTCGCCGAGCGTCGGCTGCACGGTCGGCACCTTGCCTAAAAAGACGCGCCCCGTCGAGCCGTCAACCGTGATCCACTCGCCCTTCGGCACCACCGTCCCGTTGACGTTGAACTGCTGCTGCCCGTAGTCGATGTTCAGCACGCTCGCGCCGCACACGCACGACTTGCCCATGCCGCGCGCCACGACTGCCGCGTGCGATGTCATCCCCCCTCGCGCCGTCACAATCGCCTGCGCGGCGACCATGCCGTGGAAGTCGTCGGGGCTCGTCTCCTGTCTGACCAGCACGACCTTCTCGCCCTCGCGGGCGAGTTCTTCGGCCTCGTCGGGGTCGAAGACGACCTTACCCTGCGCGGCGCCGGGGCTCGCCGGGAGACCCTTGGCGACGACCTTGGCGTCGGTGTTCGGGTCAACGGCCGGGTGCAACAACTGGTCTAACTGCTCCGGCGTGACGCGGCGGACGGCCGTCGCCTTGTCGATGAGACCTTCGTGCACCATCTCGACGGCGACGCGGACGGAGGCCGCGCCGGTGCGCTTGCCCGTGCGCGTCTGCAGCATGAAGAGCCGGCCGCGCTCGATGGTGAACTCCACGTCCTGCATGTCGCGGTAGTGCTTCTCTAACAGGCCCGTGATCTCCTCGAACTGCTGGTAGACGGCGGGCAGCTCCTCCTCCAACTGGCTGATCGGGTTCGGCGTGCGGATGCCGGCGACCACGTCCTCGCCCTGCGCGTTCAAAAGGTACTCGCCGTACAACTTCTTCTCGCCGGTCGAGGGGTTGCGCGTGAACGCCACGCCCGTCCCCGACTCGGCGCCCATGTTGCCGAAGACCATCGCCTGGACGTTGACGGCGGTGCCGAGGTCGTCGGGGATGCGGTTGACCCTGCGGTAGTCGCACGCGCGCCGACCCATCCACGAGTTGAAGACGGCGGCGATGGCAACTCTCAGTTGCTCGTAAGGGTCTTCGGGGATGGCGAGGCCCGACTGGTCGGAGAAGATGATCTGCTTCTGCGCGGCGATGATGTTGCGGAGCTGGTCGGGGGAGAGGTCTGTGTCGCGGCCGCCCTCGGTCTGCGCCTTGTAGCGCTCCATCACGCGCTCGAACTTCTCGTGCGCGACGCCCATCACGATCTCGGCGAAGAGGGTGGCGAAGCGGCGGTAGGCGTCTAAGGAGAAGCGCAGGTCGCCGGTCTGCGTGGCGAGCCCCTGCACGGTCTGCTCGTTCAATCCTAAATTGAGAACGGTGTCCATCATGCCCGGCATCGAGAAGGGCGCGCCCGAGCGGACGGAGACGAGCAGGGGGTTCTCGGGGTCGCCGAACTTCTTCCCCGTCTTCGCCTCGACGGCGCGCAGGCCGTCGATGACCTGCTCCCACATCCCTTCGGGGAAGTTCTTGCCGTCCGTGTAATAGGCGTTGCACGCCTCGGTCGTGACGATGAAGCCGGGCGGGACGGGCAGCCCCGCCCGCGTCATGTCGGCGAGCCCCGCGCCCTTGCCGCCGAGCAGCGCGCGCGCGCCGCCGTCGCCCTCTTCGAAGAGGTACACCCACTTGTGCGCTTGATTCTGTGACACAGAATTAGTCCTTCCTCGGTCTTCGGCAGGAGTCAGCTTACGGCGGGCGGTCGGCACGTGCGTGACGGCCGTCCGGGGAGCAATTGTGTGGCGGCAAGCCTACCCCAATCCCGCGCCGAGGGCAACAGAGGGGAGCAGGCAGTAGGCAGATGGCAGTAGGCAGTAGGCAGTACGCTCCGCGCTTCGGACGTTGAAGCTTTAGCCCACGATTTCCGACGGCAGTGTCTTCAACTGCCTACTGCCTACTGCCCACTGCTTACTGTCTAGAACTTGTCGAGCAGGATCAGGATGCCGATGGCGATGAAGCCGAGGGCGGCGACGCGCTTGATCCATTCGAGCGGCAGGTAGTGGCCGAGCAGGCCACCGACGGCGACGCCGAGCGCAGAGACGCAGGCGAGCGCCAGCGCCGCCGAGACGAAGACCGTCAGGGGCTTCTTCGTCTCGGCGGCCATCGTCATCGCCGCCAGTTGCGTCTTGTCGCCCATCTCGGCCAGGAAGATCGTCGCGAACGTCGTCATAAAAACTCGCCAGTCCATGATTTCCCTCTCCTCGATCTGAATTTGCACCGATTGTAGAACGGTCAGTACCGCCCGTGCGACAAAACGAAAGCGCGGCGGACTTCAACCGAGTCCGCCGCGCCGCGCGTTTGAAGCTCGCCCTTCGGCTTACGGCACCATGTTCATCTGGAGGATGGTTGAGACGCCGCGCGCCAGCTCGGCCCGGGTGAGGGCGCCCGTGGGGTTGAACTGCGCCTGCGTCGCCGGACTCATCAGCCCGTACTGTACCGCCACCTGCACGTAGCCGCGCAGGTCGTAGGGGATCGACGCCGCGTCCGTGTAAGAGAGGAACATGCCCGCCTTCGACTCGGCCTCGGCCCTCAGCCCCGCGGCGCGCACGAGCACGACGGCCGCCACGAGCCGCGTCGCGCGGTCGTCCGGCCGGAACGAGCCGCCGCGCACGGCGTCGGGGAAGAGCGACTGCGCGCCCTCGGCGAAGTTCATCGTCGTCGTGTCCTGCACGTCCACGAAGGAGGGCGTGTTCGGGACGTACTGCGGGACGCGCGCGCCCGCGATCATCGCCCCGGCCAGCTCTGCGCGCGAGACGGCCGCCGCGGGGCGGAAGCGCCCGTCCGGATACGGCCACATCGCCAGCGACGCCAACGCCCGCCGGATGTTATCGACCGTGGAGGCGTCGAGCCCCGCGAGGTCGGCCAAAGGCGCGTACTCGGCGTGCGCCGTCTCGAAGACGCCGTCGAACTGCTGCGGCGTCGCCACGGCCGCCAGCGTGTGCGTCACGCGCGCGCGCCAGTTGCCCTGCGCGGGCACAGAGATGAGCGTCCGCTCGTGCTTCCCCGTCAGCCCGGGCACGTTCAGAAAGTTCGACTGCCCAGCGACCTGCCCCGAGGGGTCGAGCGTGATGAGCCCGAGGTCGTTCGTCGAAATCATCGGCCCCCACGCCACGTCGGTCGCGGCGTAGACGGCATCGGCCGGCACGCTCAAGGAAACCTCGACGGCGCCGCCCGGGATGACCGTGCCCGAGAATGCCTGCACGGGGTCTTTGACGAAGCGCACCTGCCCGCGGTTCATGACGGCGCGGAACATGCCGATCTGCCGGCCGGGGAAGGCCGACTGCAAGGCCGCGGCGTGCGTGTTCAAAGCGCCCGCGCCGACCTCGTGCTGGTAGTAGGGCGGCATCGGCGTCGCCGTGCGCTGGAGTATGTCGCGGATGCGCGCGGGGCTGAGCGTCGGGTCGGCGTCGAGCATCAGGGCGATGGTGCCCGCCACGGCCGGCGCGCTGAACGAAGTGCCCGAGGCCGTCGTGTAGTACGGCAGCTCCGCGGCCGAGAGCCCCTGCGCGTCGGCGGGCAGGCCGGTCGTCCCCGTCAGGTTCGTCCCCGCGGCGCGCAGAGAGACGACGCTCGACCCCGGCGCCGACAGAGTCGGGCGGAAGGTGCGGCTGCCGAAGTCGCCACGCGCAGAGTAGTTCGCCAGGCGCCCCCGCTCGTCCAGGGCGCCGACCGAGATGACCCACGGCGCCGCCGCGTAAGGGTTGAGCGTGTGCATCCCCGGCCCCGCGTTCCCGGCCGAGAAGACGACGTTGACGCCGCGTTCGTAGAGCATCCGCGTGGCGACGTTGACGGGGTCGTTCTCGTCGTAGGTCGTGTTGGCCGAGAAGCTACAGTTGACGACGCGGACGTTCAGTTCCGGGTGCGAGAGGATGTAGTCGAAGCCCGCGAGCACATTGAAGAGCGTGTAGTCGCCGGCCGAAAGGCCGACGAGCTTCGCCTTCGGCGCGTAGCCGGCGTACTTGCCGGCGGAGCCGGCGCCCGTGCCGGCGATGATGCCGCCGACGAAGGTGCCGTGGCCGAGAAGCTGGTCGGTGTCGGGCAGCTTCTCGACGTTGACCGGCGGCAGGAAATCCACAAGATTCGCGCCCTGAAAGTCCGCGAGCTTGACGTTGCGCAGGACGTTCTTCGAGATGTCCGGGTGCGTCGAGTCGAGCCCCGTGTCGAGCACGGCGACGACGACGCCGCTGCCTTGCAGCGAGCCCGTGCCGCGGAAGCGCTGGAGGTCTGAGTCCTGCCGCATGCGCACGAGGCCCGTCTGCGTGCGGCTGTTGTCAACGTTCCACTGGAGCGTGCGGTCGTCGGTGACGTGGCGCACGCCGGAGAGCTTGCTGATCTCGAAGATTTGAGACTTCGACGCGGTGATGACGACGACCGGCAGTGAGACGAAGCGCGTGCCGCCGCGGACGCCGAGCGCCTTGAGCGTGGCGATGTCGGAGTCGGTGACCGGGTGGTGGTAGACGACGGCCGCGTTGACGTTGCTGTCGTCCGTCATCCGTTCGAGCTTATCGGCCAGCGCCGGGTCGAAGCTCATCAGCCCCGAGTCGCCCACAGGGCTCTGCACGCCGAGCGCGGCGAGCGCGTCCGCGCCGGTCTGCGAAAAGCCCGACACGCCCCACGCGCGGACGTTGTCCGCTCCGGTCAAAGAGAGGCCGTCCGCTCCGGTCAAAGAGAGGCCGTTGACGGGCGCGTAGAAGAACGTCCCGTCCAGGCGCGTGGCGACGACCTGCGCCGCGGAATCGACGTGCGCCGCCTGCACGGCCCCCGTCAAAATGCCGTCGGCGCCGGTCAAAGAGAGCCCGTCCGCACCCGTCTGCGAAAGCCCGTCCGCGCCCGTGAGCGACAGCCCGTCCGCGCCCGTCAGGCTCAAGCCCTGCGGTTGTCGGAAGAGGACGGAAGCGACCTGCCACGTCGTGCCGTCCGCGCCGGTCAAAGAGAGCCCGTCCGCGCCGGTCAGCGACAACCCGTCGGCGCCGGTCAAAGAGAGGCCGTCGGCGTGCGTCGCAAAGTAGCTGTTCGAGCCCGTGTAGCTGACGCCGTCGATGGTGGCGACGGGGGCGGCGTCGGCGCCGGTCAGGCTGAGGCCGTCGGTCGTCGAGTTGATGTAGATGCCGTTGACTTTGTAGGTGAGCGCGTCGGCGCCGGTCAGGGAGAGGCCGGAGACGTTGTCGTAGTAGATGCCGTCGGCGCCCGTCAAGGAGAGCCCCTGCGTGCCGTTGATGACGATGCCGGCGCTCACGTTAAGTGAGCAGAGGGCGACGACCAGCGCCAGGGCGACGGCGCGGCGGAGACTCTTCGGGGCTGTGACTGCGAACATCCTTGGGGCTTTGGGGCTTTGAACGTTTCCGGCCCGCGACTTCAGGCGAAGCCCGCGTCGGGGGCAGGTTCTTCCAGCGAGGTGTGCGTGCCAAAAACCGACCTTAATTTTGTACATCGTCCTCTTAATTCAATTGTTACGGTTTTCTTGTGATTTACTCTTTCATTCGTTACCGCGCCTTTTTTGGCAAATCCCACGTTATTTGAGCAGCTCCCGGTAAACCCTCTGCGTCTCGGCCGCGGGCTCGACGCCCAGCTCTTTGCGCAGGAGCTTGCGCAGCGTCTCGTACTGCTCGCGGACGGCGACGCGGTTCCCCTGCGCGGCGTGCGCGCGCATGAGGTGGCAGTGCACGTCCTCGCGGAAGGGGTCTTCGCGCAGGATGCGCTGTGCGAGGGTGAGCGAGCGCGCCCAGTCCTCGGACTTCTGCGCGGTCTGCGCGAGGATTTCCAAAACACGGAGGTACTGCTCGCGGTAGTAAGAGCGCTGCTCCTCGACCCACTCGTCGTATGAGCCTTGCATGAACTCGCCGCGGTAGAGCGAGGCCGCCTCCTCGTAAGCCTTGACGAACCCTTCGGTGTCGCGGGCGCGGCGGGCGGCGTCGCCCTCGGCGACGAGGCGGTCGAACTCCTCCGTGTCTATCCGGTAAGAGAACTCGGGGTTGAGCTGGTAGTCGCCGTCGCGGTAGAGCAGGAAGTTCTGCTTCAACGGCTGGTTGCTGTTGAGCGCCTTGCGTATGTGCGAGATGGTCGGGTGGAAGTTCTTCTCGACCGAGCCGAAGTCGGACTCGCCCCAGAAGGTGTCGATGATCGTGTCCTTCGAGACGCGGCGGTGGCGGCGCGAGGCGATGAAGCAGAGGATGTCGCGCGCGCGGCGCGTGACCCACGCGTCGGCGGCGAGCGGGCGCGCGGGCTCGCGGAAGATTTCGACCGCGCCGAGCATGTTGACGGTCAGGTCGGCCGCCGGGCCTTGCTGCACGACGAAGGGGGCGGGGCGCCCGGCCGTCGCCGCGGCGCGCGCCTCGGCCGCACGCTGAGGAAGCTGTTCGCGCAGGTCGGTCGGCAGAAGCTCGGCCGCCTCCGGCGTCGAGAAGACCTGCGGGAACTGCGCGACCGCGCGCTGCAACCAGTACTCGTAGTCGTAACGCGCGGCGAGGTCGAGCGCGCGACGCAGGTGCGGGAGCACTTCCGTCTCGTGGCCGAGGGCATGCGCGCAGACGGCCAGGAGCATCGCCGCCTGCGCCTCGCTGTAGTAGAGCTTGGTCGAGCGGATGTACGGGAGCAGCCCGTGGAGGTCGGCCGCCGCCTCCGCGTAGCGCCCGCCGGCCACGTCCACGCGGCTCCGCGCGAGGACGGCGCGGTGCAGGAGCAGCTCGTCGCCCGCGCGCCCTTCGACGAGGCGGTCGAGCAGTGCGCGCGCCTCGGCGAGGTCGCCGAGTTGGAGCGCGAGCAGGGCGCGCTCTTCGAGGAACTCCTGGCGCGTGATGTCCACGCCGGCCTCGTCGTAGGCGCGCGCGGCGCGCTCGTAGAACTCGTGCGCGCGCTGAAGCTCGCCGCGCTCGCGGTAGAGGTTGCCGTAGAACTCGAAGATTTCGCCGCGCAGCCCCGAGAGGTTGAAGAGCTGGCAGATTTCGAGCGCGCGGTCGAGGTTGCGCTCGCAGCCCTCGAAGTCGCCGAGGTGCCACTGGCAGCGCCCGACGTTGAGGTGCGCGACGGCCTCGCGCGGGACGGGCGGCGCCGGCGACCCCTCCTCGCGCAGCATCCGCCGCATCCACCTGATCGACTCGCCGAAGTCGCCGCGCAAGCCCGGCGGGATGCCGAGGTTGTGCGCGATGAGCTGCGCGTGGTAGCGGTCGCCGCGCTCCTCGGCCGACTGCAAGGCGAGGCGGAACTCGCGCTCGGCCTCCGTCCACTGGCCCAGGCCGACGAGGCAGAGGCCGCGGGTGTTCCCGCACTTCGTCCGCACGACCGAGCGCTCGTCCGTCAGCTCGACGGCGCGGTCGAGGTAGTTGAAGGCCGTGTCGCAGTCGCCGCGCCGCCGCGCGATGGTGGCGAGCGAGTGCAGCGCCTCGGCCTCGCCCTCGGCGTCGCCCTGCTCGTGCAGGAGCGTCGCGGCGCGGTGGAAGAGCGACTGCGCGAGGTCGTGCTCGTCGCGGAGGCGCGCGACCTCTGCGCGGTGCGCGAGCGCGCGGGGGTGTGCTTCGAGCGCCTGCGCGGGCAGCGCGTCGGCGAAGGAGGCGAGCGAGGAGAGCGCGCCGGCCGTGACCCACGCGCCGCCGCGCTCGGCGACGGTCTGCGCGGCGCGCTCGAAGTCCTCGGCGGCGACGAGGTGGTGCATCGCCTGCTCCCACTGCTCGCGTTCAAGGAAGAAGTCCGCGAGGCGCGCGTGCTCGGCGGCGACGGCCGCCCGGCCCTGCTCGGCGCGGAAGCGGCGTTGGAGGAAGCCGCGGAAGAGCGGGTGCAGGCGGTACTCCTCGCCGCGCCCGTCCGAGGCGAGCGAGATGAAGACGTTGCGGCGCACGAGCGTGTTGAGCACGGCGGCCGACTGCGGGTAGAGCCGGTTGCAGGCGTCGGGCTCGACGCGTTCGAGCAGGCTCACACGAAGAAGAAGCTGCTGCACCTCTTCCGTCTCGTCGGCGAAGACCTCTTCGGCGAAGTAGTCGAAGATGTCGCGCTCGCTCTGGCGCAGGACTTCGACGAGGTCGGGCGGGGCGGCGGCCGACTCGCCGCTGCGCGCGAGCGCCTGCCGCTGCGCGACCTGGCGGACGAGTTGCAGCGCGGTGATCCAGCCGTGCGTGCGCTCGCGGTACTCGGCCAGTTGCGCGGGCGTCAGCTCAAGGTCGAAGACCTTGCGGAAAAGCTCCTGCGTCTCGTCGTCCGTGAAGAGCAGCTCCTGGCGGTCGATGACGGCGAGGCTGGCCTGCGTCCTCATGCGCGCGAGCGCGAGCGGCGGCATGTCGCGCGAGATGATGACGACGTGGATGAGGTCGGGCAGGTAGGCGAGCAGGCGGTCAACGACGCGGTGGACGGGCGTCTCCGTGCCGAGGTGGTGGTAGTCGTCGAGGACGAGGATGAACTGCTGCTCGACGCGGTCGAGGACTTCGTTGAGGAGCACGTCCACGGCGCGCTCGGGCGCCTGCGCCAGCTCCTTCGAAGCCTCCTGCATGTAGGACATCGTGGCGTCGCCGAAGCCCGGGACGACCTGCCGGATGCCGTGCGTGACGTAGCCGAGGAAGACGAGCGGGTCGGAGTCGGCGCGGTCGAGCTGATACCAGACGAAGGGGTGCGCGCCGGTGCGTATGAAGTCGGCGACGAGCGTGGTCTTGCCCGAGCCGGCCGGCGCGGTGACGAGCGTGACGGCGTGCGCGAGGTTCTGCTCCAGGCGCTCGAAGAGGCGCGGGCGCGGCAGAAGCGACGGCGCGGGCCGCGGCGGCAAAAGCTTCGTGCGCAGGAAGAAGGTGGGGAGCTGCGGCGCCGCGGCCGCGGGCGGCTGCGGGTCGTGGATGCTCCCTTCGTGTCGGTGCGGCAAGTTGGACATCTTCCCTGGGAGCGCGGGCATCCCTGCCCGCCAAAGCCTGCTTTAGCAGGCTTCCAACCCTACCCTTTCCTTCAACCTTGAGGTGTACAGTCTCTGCGCCTTCGCGCTGTCGCGCTCATGGCGGGCAGGATGCCCGCGCTCCCGGCGCAAGGGTTGTGTTCATTACTGAGCGTGTGTGGTCGAAAGTATAACTTAAGTTCGGCCGTCTGCGAGGTCGGTGTGTTGACTTCAGGCCGTGCCCAACGTCTTGCGAGGAGACTTCAGGAGCCGGAGCGAGAGGCGGCCCGACTGCCGTGCGCCGCGCGCGGAGGCGGCGCGTTCCTTCTCTTCCGCGACGCCGTCGCGGCGGGCGCGTGCGTCGAGCGTGGCGGCACGGCCGCGGGTCTCGCGCAGGGCCGCGTCGGCGCCCGAAGCGGGCAGGCCGTAGCTGGCGTAGAGGGCACGCGCCTCTTCGAGCGTGAAGGCGAGCGTCTCCTCTTCGAGCACGCAGAGCGTCTGCTTCGAGCGCATCCGCCAGAGCGGCGTCGGCGGCAGGCTCCGCCCCAGCAGCATGACGTGCACCTCGGGCGGCAGGAGCGGCAGCCAGCGCCGGAAGAAGGGCACCATCCACTCGGCGTCGTAGACGAGGTGCAGGTCGTCGATGACGACGAGCGCCGGCTCGTTCGACTCAAGCAGCTCGTAGACCAGATATTCGACCGCCAGCGGCACGTCGTCCAGGGCCGTCTCGGCGCCCAGGCGTTCGAGCGTCTTCTCGCCGAAGCCGGGCCGCGTCTTCCCCAGGCTCGCGCAGAGGTGACGCAGGAAGACGGACAGCTCGGAGTCGGGCGCGTCGAGCTTGTACCAGGCGACGCGGCGGCCCGAGCGGCGCGCGAAGTCGGTGGCGAGCATCGTCTTGCCGGTGCCGGCGCGCCCGGCGACGATGGTCGAGTTGCAGCCCTCCACGCTCTCCCCGAGCGTCCGGAGCAAACGCTCGCGCGAGACGCGCGGGAGTTCGGCCGGCGGCGTAATCTTTTCGGGAATGACCTGCGCCATGTGAGTCCCTCTGAGCTTTCTCAGTGAGGCGTTCAACGTTCCACTCCGGGGCCAAAATTTCCGACGGGCGGGGACGGGCGAGCCCCCGATACTAAAACCGGGGGAAATGTACCGGGTCGGACTTGAGGAATTCTTGAGGCTCGGGACGGGTCGGCGACCTGACGGGTAAACCGTTCACGTTTTGAGGTTTACGTCCGGCGCTCCCGCGGCCTTCGCGCCCCCCTCTGCCCCGTTTTCCGCGTGCCGGAGGGCCGCGCAGAACCCCTCTGCAACCTCGCAGAATGGTTTTGCGGGCGCGCAGAATGGTTCTGCGCGTCCGCGGGACGCCTCTGCGGCCCGGAGGAACCGTCTTGCAGCCGCGCGGAATCAATTTGCGGCCCCGCGGAATCGTTTTGCAGGGTCGCGGAGCCGTCTTGCAGCCGCGCGGCAACCCGCTCCACGTCGGCCGAGTCGTTCTGCGGGGCCGCAGAACCGCTCTGCGCGTGCAGAATCGTTCCGCGCGCCCGCAGAATCGTTTTGCGGGCGCGCAGAATCGTTTTGCGGGCGCGCAGAATGGTCTTGCGGCCCCGCAGAGTCGTTCCGCCCGCGCGGAATGGTTTTGCGGGCGCGCGGAATGGTTTTGTAGCCGCGCAGAACCGTTCTGCGCGCCCGCAAAATGGTTCTGTTCGGGCGGCGGCGAGACGGCCGCGGGGCGGAGCGATGGCCGACTTCCTGTTAACGTTTCTCCAACGTCATCTTCAGGCCGTGCTTCGGGCGGAGGGAGAGGGCGGGCAGGACTTCGACCTCTTTGCCGGGGATGGGGCGGAGGCGGAAGCGCCGGGCGATGGTCGAGAGGATGAGCACAGCCTCCATCGTGGCGAAGTAGTTGCCGATGCAGAGGCGCGGGCCGCCGCCGAAGGGGAAGTAGGCGTACTTGGGCAAACGAGAGATCGACTCTTCGCCCCAACGCTCGGGGCGGAAGGCGAGCGGGTCTGTGAACCAGCGCGGGTCGCGCTGGACGACCCACTGGAAGCCGAAGACCTGCATCCCCGTGGGGACGCGGTAGCCGCCCACCTCGCACTCGCGCACGCACTCGCGCCCCACGGCCCACGCCGGCGGGTAGAGCCGCATTGACTCCTTCACGACCCAGTCGGCGTAGCGCAGCCGCGGCAAATCTTCGACCGTCGGCGCGCGCCCTTCCAACACCTCGTCCAGCTCAGCCGCGAGCTTCGCCTCGGCCTCCGGGTTCTGCGCGAGCAGATACCAGGCCCACGTCAGCGCGAGCGCCGTCGTCTCGTGGCCGGCGAGGAAGATGGTCATCAGCTCGTCGCGGAGCTGCTTGTCCGTCATCCCGCTCCCGTCCTCGTCCTGCGCGGCGAGGAGCATCGAGAGCAGGTCGCCCGTGTCCTCCCGGCTCGCGCGCCGCTCCTCGATGAGGCGGTAGACGAAGCGGTCGATCTTGCGCACGTCGCGGTTGAAGCGCAGGTGCGCGGGCGTCGGCAGGCGGTTGTCCAGAATCCACTTGAGCGTCGCCTGCTCCGCGAAGGGGCGGACGATGCGCGAGAGCGCGTCGTCTATCTCGCGCGAGTCGTCCGACACGTCGGTGCTGAAGAGCGTCTGCGCGACGACGCCCCGCGTCAGCGTCATCATCTCCTCGTGCGCGTCGAGCGCCCGCCCGTCAGTCCAACGTTCGAGCATCCGCTCGGCGTAGGCGACCATCGTGCGCGCGTAGGCTTCGACGCGGCCGCGGTGGAAGGCGGGCTGCGCGAGGCGGCGCTGGCGGCGCCAGAAGTCGCCCTCGCTCGTCACCAGCCCGCGGCCGACGAGGCGCTGGAAGAAGGGCGAGCGCAAGGAGGCCGCCTTGATGAAGTTCTTGCTCCCCGTCGCGAGCACGTACTCGACGTGGTCGGGGTGGAAGAGGAAGAGCGCGGGGACGTAGAGGAAGCGCGTCGGCACCACGTCGCCGAACTCGCGCGCGCACCGCTCGATGAACCCGAGCGAGTCGCTGTTGAACTCGCGCATGTTGCCCAACACGCGCCCGCCGCGCGGGCCGGACGGTATAGCCGTTGCGACCATTCGCTCGACTCCTCTTCTTCTAAACCTCGATGAATCCCTCGCCCATGAAATGGCACTGGCCGCCGACGCGGACGGCCGTGATGTCGTCGCCGCGGCGCTCGATGGTGATGCGGACGTAGCTGGGGCGGCCCATCTCGATGCCCTGCTCGCTGACGATCTCGGCCGAGTCGTCGCATTGAACCAGACCGTAGCGGACGAGGTAGCAGCCGAGCGGGCCGCTGGCCGCGCCGGTCGCGGGGTCTTCGGCGATGCCGAGGCTGGGCGCGAACATGCGGCTGTGGACGGTCGAGCCCGGCCCTTCGGTCTCGCGCGTGAAGACGAACGCCTCGGGCGAGATGTCGTGCTCCTGCGCGACGCGCTCTATCAGGTCAACGCGCGGCCGCGCGCGCCGCGCCGCGTCGAGGCTCCGCAGCGGCACGTAGAGGAAGGGCACGCCGCACGAGACGATCTCGACGGGCAGGTCGGGCTCGATGTCCGACTCTTCGAGGGAGAGCATCCGGGCGACGGCCCCGCGGTCGTCGAGGCGCAGGCCGAACTTCGGCAGCGGCTGGCTCATCTCGGCGAAGGAGGGCTCGCCGTGCTCGAACTCGACGCGGACGGGGACGGGGCCGACGCCCTCTTCGAAGATGATCTTGCTCTCTCTCTCGCCCCTCGGGATGAGGTGTTCGCGCGCGAGGACGAAGGCCGTGCCGACGGTCGGGTGCCCGGCCATCGGCAGCTCGTTCCCCGGCGTGAAGATGCGCACGCGCCAGTCATGCCGTGGGTCGTCGGGCGGCAGCACGAAGGTCGTCTCCGACAGGTTGAACTCCTTCGCGATGGCCTGCATCGTCGCGTCGTCAACGCCGCGCCCGTTCGTCACGACGGCCAGAGGGTTCCCGCCGAACGCGCGATCCGTGAACACGTCAACCAGATGATAGTGGAGTCGTCGCATCAGTTGTCACCAATCCCTTCGAGAGAGCGTGCGAAGTCTTCGAGCAAGTCCTTCTCGTCCTCGACGCCGACCGAGATGCGCACGAGGCTGTCGCTCAGGCCGCGCGCGCGGAGCTGCTCGGCCGTCATGTAGCCGCGCCACATGGCGGCGGGGTGGACGATGAGCGTCTCGTGCCCGCCGAGGCTGGCGGCGTTGGTCGCGAGCCGCAGGCGTGCGATGAAGCGCTCGGCCGCCTCGTAGCCGCCGCGTAGCTCGATTGAGAGCATCCCCGTGAACCCGGACATCTGCGTGGACGCCAGCTCGTGCTGCGGGTGCGATTCGAGCCCGGGGTAATGCACGCGCTCGACCTCCGCGCGCCCTTCGAGGAAGCGCGCCAGCGCCAGCGCGTTCGAGTTGTGCCGCTCTACGCGGAGCGCGAGCGTGCGCAGCCCGCGCAGCAGCAGCCAGCCGTCGAAGGGGCTCAGGATCGAGCCCGCAAGCAGAGAGAAGTTCCACGCGCGGTCGATGAATTTGCTGTCGGAGACGATGACGCCCGCCGTCACGTCGGAGTGGCCGCCGAGGTACTTGGTCGCGCTGTGGACGACGCAGTCGAAGCCGAACTCCAGGGGGCGCTGGTTGACGGGCGTGGCGAAGGTGTTATCGACGATGGTCTTGATGCCGCGGCTCTTCCCCAGCTCGGCGACGGCGCGCAGGTCTGTGATGTGCATGAGCGGGTTCGTCGGCGACTCGGCGTAGATGACGCGCGTGTTGGGGCGGACGGCCTCTTCGAAACGCTCGGTCTTCGTCTGGTCAACGATGGTGACTTCGACGCCGAAGTGCGCGGGCAGGTCTTCGAAGAGAGTCATCGCGCCCGCGTAGTGGTTCGTCTGCGCGACGACGTGGTCGCCGGCCCGCAAGCTCGACATCAGCGCCGTGAAGATGGCGCCCATCCCCGAGGAGGTGAGGAGCGCCGTCTCGCCGCCTTCGAGCGCGGCGACCGTCGCCTCGACCTCCCTGTGCGTCGGGTTGCCGTAGCGCGTGTAGAACTCGGCGGGCCGGACGGCCGATGCAATCTCGGCGAAGTGCTCGGACGAGTCGGCGCTGAAGGTCGTCGTCTGCCAGATGGGCGGCGTGACGGCGCGCGTGTGGTTCTCGCGCTTGCCCGCGTGGATGGCGCGCGTCTGGAAGCCGCCGCCCTCGAACTCTTCCCTGCTCATCTCGTTCGCCCTTTCGCCACTGACTTACGAAGAGAACCCCGCCCGCGTTCGCAGCCCGGCGCCAATGATAACGCGCCGCGCGAAAAACTTCTCCGACGCCTCGTATTTTTTCCGCGCGCCCGCGCACTGTTCGCGTGGTGGAGGCTCCCCGGCTCCAAGAGACTTTACAGATTGCGGAGTGAAAACGATGAGCAGCAGAGCTTTCATGCCACAGGATCGTCCCAAAACCTCATCCCATTCGTCAGTGAAGCGCGCCGCGCTCGCCTTCGTCGCGCTCGTGGCGACGCTGGCGGCGCTGGCCGCCGCGCCGGCCCTGGCAAACGACGAGGTCATCATCAACGCCGGCCTCTCGGGCGCCGCCATCAATGGTCGGACGCCTTCGGGCAACGGCGTCTTCCGGCAGCGGCCCGGCAACGACCTCAAGCTGGAGGTCGAGGTGCAGGACGTGAACCTCGCCGCCGGCACCGTCCTGAACGTCCTGGTCGGGGGGCAGCAGGTCGGCACGCTCACCATTGACGCTTTGCGCGCCGGCCAGCTTGAGCTTGAGACCGAGCGCGGGCAGGCCGTCCCCGCCGTTACGAACGGGACGACGGTCGCCGTCAGGAATCAGTCGGGCGCGAACGTCCTGAACGGCACCTTCGGCTCGGCCACGGCGACGCCGACGCCGACCGCGAGCCCGACGGCCACGCCGACCGCGACCCCTTCTCCGACTCCGACTCCGGGCGCCACCCCTTCCCCGACCCCGACGCCCGGCGCGACGCCCAGCCCGACGCCCTTCATGAACGAGTTCGAGGCGAAGCTCTCCGGCGCCGCCATCAACGGCACCGTGCCGAAGGGCGAGGCCGAGTTCGAGGTCGAGGGCACGAACCGCGAGTTCAAGGCGCGCGTCGAGAACGTCAACCTGCCCGCCGGCACCGCGCTCGACGTGCTGGTTGACGGCGTGAAGGTCGGCACGCTCACGGTCGCGCCGAGCCTCCAGCGGAGCGAGCTGGTCTTGAAGACCGAGAACGGCCAGACGGTGCCGCAGATCAACTCGCGCACGCGCGTCGTCGTCGCCGACGCGGCCGGCGCGACCGTCGTGGCGGGTTCCTTCTCAAATCTTCCGCCGCAGACCACGCCCAACCCGACGCCGACGCCGACTCCCGCGCCCGGCGGCGAAGTCCGCATCGAGGCGCGCCTGGCCGGCGCGGCGATTAACGGCCTGACGCCGACCGGCGAGGCGAAGTTCCGCGTGCGCGACGGCAGACGCAACTTCGAGGTCGAGGTCGAGAAGGTGAACCTGCCCGCGGGCACCGTGCTGAACGTGCTGGTGGACGGCGCGAAGGTGGGCGAGCTGTCCATCTCGACGACGCTCGAAAACGAGTTCGAGCTTGAGAGCGAGCGCGGGCAGGCGGTGCCCGACATCACTTCGGCCTCGGCCGTGGTCGTCACGAACGCGCAGGGCCAGACCGTCCTGAGCGGCGTCTTCAACACGGCGGGGCTCGTCACGGGTCAGGCCAACGACATCGACGGCACGACCTTCTTCGTCGAGCAGCAGTACCGAGACTTCCTCGGCCGCGAGGCGGACGACTCCGGCCTCGGCTTCTGGTCGAACGAGATCGCGAAGTGCAACGGCGACGCGGCCTGCGTCGAAGCGAGCCGGGTCAACACGTCGGGCGCGTTCTTCCTGTCGATTGAGTTTCAGGAGACGGGCTACATGCTCTACCTCTTCAACAAGGCTTCGTTCGGGACGATGCCGCGGCGCAACGACTTCCTCGTGCGGATGCAGGCGGCGGCGCAGGGCGTCGTCGTCGGGCAAGCTGGGTGGCAGAAGAAGCTCGAAGATAACAAGCGGTTGGCGGCCGAGTCGTGGGTGGCGCGCGAAGACTTCCGGCAGCACTTCGGCTCGCTCACGAACGAGCAGTTCGTGGACGCGCTCTTTGCGAACGCGGGCGTCTTCGCGTCCGACGACCGCGCCGCGCTCGTCCAGGGCCTCAACTCCGGCGCCGAGACGCGCGCCACCGTCCTGCGCAAGGTGGCCGACAACGCCGAGTTCAGACGCCGCGAGCAGAACCCGGCCTTCGTGCTGATGCAATACTTCGGCTACCTCCACCGCAACCCGGACGAGGGGCCGGACTCGGATTTGTCGGGCTTCAACTTCTGGCGCCAGAAGCTCGACGACAACGGCGGCGACTTCCACAAGGCCGAGATGGTGCGCGCCTTCATCGAGGCGACGGAGTACCGCGACCGGTTCGATTGGTAGCGGTCAGTAGGCAGTAGGCAGTAGGCAGTTAAGACGGCCTAAAACAATCATCATAAATTAATCGGGGGCGGCGAGTAATAATCTCGCCGCCCCCGAGTCGTGTAGACCTGTTCCGTTAAAGGCTTCCTGTCCTTAACTGCCAACTGCCATCTGCCTACTGCCTACTGATCTTGCCTACTCCCCTTCCGGCAACACCCACGTCTGCCCGATCTCGGTGAGCGCGACGCGCCACTTCTCCTGGCCGGCGGCGGCGAGGATGCGGCGGCGGGGCTCGTCGGCGGGCTCGCGGCTGAGGCGGAAGGTCGAGTGGTGCATGGGCAGGATGTACTCCGCCCCCATCTCGCGCGCCATGCGCCAGGACTGCTCGGGGTTGGCGTGGACGTAGACGTACGGGTCGTAGGCGCCGATGGGGAGGACGGCGAGCGTGACGCGCGTCGCACGCCGCCTGAGCCGCGCGAAGGCGTCCGTGTAGGCCGTGTCGCCGCCGAAGACGAGCGCGCGGCCGCGCTTCTCGACGAGGAAGCCGCCGTAGCCGCGGTGCTTGTCGGTCAGGCGCCGCGCGCCCCAGTGGTTGACTTCAATCGCCTCGACCCGCGCGCCGTCCACCTCCGTCGCCTCGCCCCACTTCAACTCCTCCACGCGCGCGAAGCGGCGCACGAGGTCGCCGTTCCCCTCCTGCACGACGGCGCGCGTGCCTCTCGGCAGACGTTTCAACGTCCCGAGGTCTGTGTGATCCATGTGCGCGTGCGAGACGAGCACGGCGTCGAGCGGGGGCAGCTCTTTCACAGACAGCGCCGGCTGCACCATGCGCCGGGGGCCGAGCGTCAGCCCGCCGACGCGCACGCCGACCCGCGAACGCAGCGCCGGGTCTGTCAAAAGCCACGTCCCGTAGAAATTTATCAACACGGTGGCGTGCCCGAGCCACGCCACCGTCAGACGTTCGTCGCTCCACGTCGAGGGCTCCGGCCGGTGCGGCGCGGGCAGCACGGGCGTGCGCCGCTCCTCGATGCGTTCGCGCACGAACTTGCCCGCGAACCGCCGCGCGAAGCTGGTGTAAGTCTTCAACTCCTTGACTGAAACACTCATGGTGAGACTTAGATGCCCGAAAGGAGTGCCCGGTAGCCGGTAACGCGCTCGACACACATTTTTGAGCCCGTCCGAAAGGTTCGCTCAGGCAAGAAGTAATTTCAAATTTGAAATTCTTCAGGTATCCTCCAACGCGTCTCCCGTCTTGCCCATTCCGCGAACCGTCCACGGAGGAACCGAAAGCCCATGCGCTCCCCCTTGAAGTGCCTCTTTCTCCCGCTGCTCGCCGCCGCCCTCGTCCTGCAAGCCGCGCCCGTCGGCGCGCAACGCAGCGCGGGCGCGGGCGCGCCGGCCGCCGCGCTCAAACAGCTCTTCGAAGAGGAGTGGGAGTGGACGCTGCGCGAGTTCCCGACCTTCGCCTCCTCCCTCGGCGACCGGCGCTACAACGACCACCTCACCGACGTGAGCCTCGCGGCCGCCGCGCGCCGCGACGAGCACCGCCGGCAGACGCTCGCGCGCCTCTCGAAGATCGACCGCGCGCGCCTCCCGGCGGCAGACCAGCTCAACTACGACCTCTTCCGCAAAGACCTCGAAAACGACGTGGAGGAGTACAGGCTCCGCCTCCACCTCATGCCCGTCACGCAGCGCGGCGGCGTCCAGAGTTCGGACGAGCTGGCCGAGCTGCTCCGCTTCCAGACCGTCAAGGACTACGACGACTGGCTCGCGCGCCTGCACGCGTTTCCGACTTACGTCGATCAGACGCTCGAAGTGCTGCGCGAGGGCGTGCGCGCGAAGATGCTCTGGCCGAAAGTCACCTTGCAACGCGTGCCCGCACAGCTCGACCGGCAGTTGAGCGCCCGCACGGAGGAGAGCGGCTTCTACAAGCCCTTCCGCAGTTTTCCCAAGGACATCCCCGACGCCGAGCGCGAGCGGCTCGCGCGGGCGGGCCGCGAAGCGGTCGAGCAGTCGGTCATGCCCGCGCTCAAAAAGTTCCGGGACTACTTCGTCGGCGAATACCTGCCCGCCTCCTTCGAACAGGTCGGCGCGTGGCAGTGGCCGAACGGCGCCGAGGCTTACGCCTTCCTCGCGCGCCGCTACACGACGACGAACATGACGCCCGAGCAGATTCACGAGAAGGGCCTGAGCGAGGTCGCGCGCATCCGCGCCGAGATGCAGAAGGTCATGACGCAGGTCGGCTTCAAGGGCTCGCTCAAAGAGTTCTTCAAGAAGCTCCGCACCGACGAGCAGTTCTACTACAAGAAGCCCGAAGACCTGCTCGAAGCCTACCGCGCCGTCGCCAAGCGCATCGACCCGAACCTCGTCAAGGTCTTCAAGACCCTCCCGCGCCAGCCCTACGGCGTCATCCCCATCCCCGACACGCTGGCGCCCGACACGACGACCGCCTACTACCAGCAGGGCTCGGCCGACGGCACGCGCCCCGGCTACTACTACGTCAACCTCTACAAGCCCGAGACGCGCCCGAAGTGGGAGATGATGGCCCTCAGCCTGCACGAGTCCGTCCCCGGCCATCATCTTCAAATCGCGCGCGCGATGGAGCTGGGCGAGATACCGAAGTTCCGGCGCTACGGCGGCTACACGGCCTTCGTCGAGGGCTGGGGCCTCTACGCCGAATCGTTAGGCGAAGAGATGGGGCTCTACGACGACCCCTACTCCAAGTTCGGCCAGCTCACCTACGAGATGTGGCGCGCCGTCCGGCTGGTCGTCGATACGGGGATGCACTACTACAAGTGGGACAGGCAGAAGGCGATTGACTACTTCCTCGACAACGCCGCCAAGACCGAGCTGGACGTGACCAACGAGATCGACCGCTACATCACAGACCCCGGCCAGGCGCTGGCGTATAAGATCGGCGAGTTGAAGTTCAAAGAGCTGCGCGCCCGCTCGAAGGTCGCGCTCGGCGACCGCTTCGACGTGCGCGAGTTCCACGACCTCGTCCTCGGCTCCGGCGCCGTCCCCCTCGACGTGCTGGAGCGCAACGTGGACGCTTGGCTCGCGGAGAACAGAACCATCTACGACCCGAAGCGCCCCCCCGCGCGCGCAGGAAAGAAGTGACGACGGCAGCCCCGGACATTTCGGACACCACGACTTTCGTCCCCGACCTGCTCTACTCCGGCGGGCGCTTCCACGCCGGGTATGCTCTGGTCTGCGACGCGGAGGGACGTGTCGTCTCCGTCACGCGCGTTGAAGAGTTGCCGGGTGAGACGAACGCGGTTCGACTCCGCAAACGCGCCATGCTGCCGGGGCTCGTCAACGCGCACTCGCACGCCTTCCAGCGCGTCATCCGCGGGCGCACGGAGTACCGCGGTTCGTCGTCGGACTCCTTCTGGACTTGGCGCGAGATGATGTACGCGGCCGCCCAACGCCTCACGCCCGAGGCCATCTACGACGCGTCGCGCATGGCCTTCATGGAGATGGCGCTCGCAGGGATAACGTCGGTCGGCGAGTTCCACTACCTGCACCGGACGCCCGCGGGCGGCGAGTACGAAGACCCGAACCTTCTGGCCCTTGAGGTCGCGCGCGCCGCGCGCGATGTGGGGCTCCGCATCGCGCTGCTGCGGGTCGCCTACGCGCGCGCGGGCTTTCGGAAAGAGCCCGACCCGCGGCAACTGCGCTTCATCGAGCCAGACCCCGCGGTCTTCATCCGTCACGCCGAGTCGCTCGCGCGCGCCCTCGGAGGCGACCCGCACGCGTGGCTCGGCGTCGCACCACACAGCGTGCGCGCGGTGCCGGTCGAGTACCTGCGCGCGCTGCGGTCTTACGCGTACGCGTACCACCTGCCGCTGCACATGCACGTCGCGGAGCAGCCGGCCGAGGTCGGGGCGTGCGAGGCGGAACACGGGCGCACGCCCGTCAAGCTCCTGGCCGACGAGGGGGTGCTTTCGCCGCGCTTCACGGGCGTCCACGCCGTGCACGTCACGCCGGAAGAGGTGGCACTGTTGGCAAAGGCGCGCGCGTGCGTATGCGCGTGCCCGACGACCGAGCGCAACCTCGGCGACGGCGTCGTGCCCGCCGACTTGTTCTTTGAAGCGGGCGTGCGCGTGGCGCTCGGCACCGACAGCCACACGCAGATTGATTTGCTCGAAGATGCGCGCGGGCTCGAATATCACCTGCGCCTGAAGACGCTCCGGCGTAACGTCCTCGCGCCCGCGAGTGTTAAAGATGAGAGTGTTTTTGAAGGGGCTCCCGAAGTCGCGGGGCTCGCCGCGCGTCTTTTCGAGTGCGCGACGTTCATGGGGGCTGAAAGCATCGGCGCGCACGCGGGCTCGTTCGAGCCGGGGCGCGCGGCCGACTTCTTCACCGTTGACCTCGAAGACCCGACCATCGCGGGCGCGTCGCCGGACGACCTGCTGCCCGCGATAGTCTTCTCCGCCTCGCGCGCCGCCGTCCGCGAGACGGCCGTCGGCGGCCGCCTCGTCGTCGAGTCCGGCCGACACCCCTTGCAGGGCGAGATCGTCTCGCGCTTCAAAGCGCTCCAGAAGAGGCTCTGGGGAAGTGATGAATGATGAGTGATGAATGATGAATTAACTGCTGCCTTTCATTCATCATTCATCACTCATCATTCATCACCCCCTCTTGTCGCGGCGGCGCGGCGCGTGCTACGCTCGGGGCACAACCAAGGAGTAAAGGGCATGAGATATTACGCCACACGCATCCCCGCGGCTTTAATCACTTTCGTCCTCGGCGTCGCTTCGGCCAACCTCTTGGGTTACGCGGTGGGCTCTTCGGACGAGCGTGCCGTGCTCGCCGTCGAGCGCGAGTACGTCCGCGCGCACGTCGAGCGGGACGTGGACGCGCTCGACCGCGTGCTGGCCGACGACTTCTCGATGTTCGGCGGGCGGATCACGAAGGAGCACCGGCTGGCGCTCATCTCGAACCCCCTCTTCGCCGTCACCTCGCTCAAGACGGACGACGTGCAGGTGGTCGTGAGCGACGGTCACGCCCTCATCACGGGGACGGCGCGGCTCTCGGGAAGTTTCCGCGGCCGCGAGTTCAGCACGCCGCGCTACGGCTACACGCGCCACCTGGAGAAGCGCGGCGGCCGCTGGCAGATCGTCTCGTGCGAGTTCACCGTGCCCTGGTGAGCGCGCCGCACGTTCCAACCCTTTTCATTTCGTGAAGGCCGCCGGACGCCCGGCCCGACCGCCGCGGCGCCGGGCGGCCTTGTGTTTTGGTCGAACGGATGAGCGTCGAAGAGATACTCGCGGGGCTGGTGGCGATTGACTCCACCTCCGCGCGCTCGAACGTCGAGGTCGTCAAACACCTCGCCGCGCGCGCCGAAGGGCTCGGGCTGTCAACGCGCCTCTACCCCTACGCGGACGAGCGCGGCGTCGAGAAGCTGCAACTCGTCGCCGTCAGCCCGAAAGATTTTGAAGAGGGCGGCGAGGTCGAGCTGGCCTTAGTCGGGCACACCGACACGGTGCCTTTCGACCCGGCGTGGGCGGAGGCCCTGACGCTTACGGAGCGCGGCGGGAGACTGTACGGGCGCGGCGCGTGCGACACGAAGGGGTTCATCGCGGCGGCGCTCGCGGCGCTGGAAGGGTTGAACGTCGAAGGGCTCGCGCGGCCCCTCGCGCTCGTGCTGACGGCCGACGAGGAGGTCGGGTGTCTCGGCGCGAAGCGTCTGGCCGACGCGAAGCCCTTCCGCGCGCGCGCGGCTGTCGTCGGAGAGCCAACGTCCCTGCGCCCCATGCGCGCGGGCAAGGGCTACTGCCTCGCGGAGGTGTCGGTGCGCGGCCGCGAGGGGCACAGCGCCTACCCCGCGCTCGGGGCTTCGGCCATCATGCGCGCCGCCCGCCTGCTCAACAGAATCGAGGCGGTCGCCGAAGAGTTAAAAGGTCTCCCGCACGAGGCGTTCGACCCGCCGCACACGACGCTCAACGTCGGGCTCATCCGGGGGGGCACTGCGAAGAACGTCATCGCGGGCGAGTGCCGCTTCACGCTCGAATGGCGCCCCGTGCCCGGCCAGAGGCCCGAGCTTGTGGCCGACCTCGTGCGGCGCGAGGTCGAGGCGCTTCGTCAACAGGACGGAGACTTCGACTGCGAGGTCTTCGTCACGCGGCTCGACGGCGGGGCCGAGACGCCTTCGGACGCGCCGCTCGTCTCCGCCCTGGAAGAGTTAACGGCGCGGACGGCGGGCACGGTCGCCTTCGGCACGGAGGCGCCGCAGTTAACGGAGCTTGGCGCCGACGCGGTCATCTTCGGCCCCGGCGACATACGCGTCGCGCACCGCACGGGCGAATTCGTCCCCGTCGAAGAGCTGCGCGAATGTGCCCGCATCCTCCGCCGCACAATCGAACGCTTTTGCGGCGGAGAGCATCAATAAAACGGTGAACAGTAGGCAGTAGGCAGATGGCAGCAGGCAGTTCAGAGCCCCGCCGTCGGGAATCCTAAGCTAATCCTTCAACTTCTGTAACGCGGAGCGACTGCCTACTGTCATCTGCCTACTGCCTACTGTGTTTCGAGGCATTTATCAATGAGTCTTTCCCTTTTACAAAGAGTCTTCCCGCGGCTGTTGGCGCTGTCGCTGTGCGTGTCGGCGCTGGCGGTCGGGGCTGCGGCGCGGCAGCAGCAGGCGCCGCTGACGAACGCGGAATTTCTTGCGCTTGTCCGACAGCTCCCGCAGAAGCCGGCCATGAAGGATCTGCTCCTCGCGGAGATACGAAGGCGCGGCATCGGGTTCACGCTGACGCCGGGGCTGCGCGCCTTCGTCGCTACCAAGAGCGGCAACGACGTGGAGCTGCGCCGCGCGCTCGAAGAGGCCGAGCGCCGCTTCCTCAACCCCTCGGAGGCGAAGCCGCTGCCGCCCGAGGCCGAGTCCCAGGAGCTGCTCGCGAAGGCGCGCGCCGCCACGCTCGAAGCGCTCGACCAGATGCCGGACTTCGTCGTCAAGCAGCTCGTCTCGCGCGCCTACGCGCGGGGCACGTCGCAGAACTGGCACACGGACGACCACCTCGTGGTCGGCGTGAGCTACCGCCCGAGCGAGGGCGAGAAGTACCGCCTGCTCCAGGTCAACGGCATCAAGGGGCCGGACGCGGAGGAGAAGAGCGATTACGTCCAGGCGGGCGGGGCCAGCTCGACGGGCGAGTTCGTCACCGTGCTCAAAGAGCTGTTCGCCGACACGAGCCGCACGGAGTTCAAACCGCTCGACACGGACACGGTGCGCGGCCGGCGCACCATCGTCTACTCCTACGACATCAAGAAGGAGAACTCACGCTGGGAGTTGAAGACCGAGAGCCAGGCCACAATCGCCGGGCAGCGCGGCAAGGTCTGGGTTGACCGGGAGAAGGCGCGCATCCTCCGCATCGAGTTCGAGTCCTACGACGTGCCCGCCACGTTCCCCATCACGTCCGCCGTCGTCGCCATCGAGTACGACTGGGTGACGATCCAGGGGCAGGGCGACTACCTCCTGCCCTCGCGCTCGCTCGTCCTGATGACGACCGTCGGCCGCGGCGAGACCGTGCAGACGCGCAACGAGATACGCTTCCACAACTACCAGAAGTACGGCACCGAGCTGAAGATTCTCGACGACGACATCCTCGACGAGGACGTGCCGAAGGAGGCGCCGCCGCCCCCTCCCCCTGCTGTGAAGCCGCCCGAGAAGAAGCCCTAAACATCCCCTCCGGGGATTTAAATCCTTACAACTTCAACTGCCCCGCCTCGACCACCGGCTTGCCGTCGAGCGTGACGGTCGTGCCCGCGAGCGAGACGCCGTAGTTGTAGGCGGTCTTGTTGTCGCCGCCCGCCCAGACGTTGTTGCCGAGGCCGAGCGTGACGGTGCCCGCCGGCACCCACGTCGCGAGCTGGCTGTTCGCCGGGAGCTTGACGTTCGGGTTGATGCCGAAGTCCACGAAGGCGAAGGTGTCTTTGCCCTCGCCCGCCGCGTCGTAGTCCGCTTTCAGCTTGTCGAAGCCGGGCCCCGACCCCGTCAGCGAGACGAGCTTGCCCGCACTGAACGTCAGCGTCAGGTCGTTGATCTCCTGCCCCCGGTAGAAGTCCTTCTTCGCCACGATCTTCCCCTCGGCCGTCCCCGGCACGGGCGTCGTGTAGACCTCGCCCGCCGGCAGGTAGACGCTCATGTTGGCCGGCCCCTTCTTCAAGTCCTCGGCCGAGATGATGCCGTCGCTCACGCCGTAGGTGCGGCCCTGCACCTTGAGCTTGAGGTCGGTGCCGTTCGCGTCGGTGACGTGTATCTCGCTGCCCGCGGCGAGCGCCGCGCTCACCTGCGCGCCGCGCGCCTGGAGGTCTGTGTAGTCGATGTTGACGCCGCCCCAGAAGGTCTTCGACAGCTCCTCGGCCGTCATGCCGTAGCGCGGCGCGAGCCACTCCTGCGGGTAGAGGCCGTTGCCGACTTCGACCGCGCGGACGTGGTGCATGACGTACGCCTCCTCGACCGGCTCGTTGGCCTTGGCGCGCGCGGCCAGGCGCTTCGGGTCGGCGTCGGCGAAGAGCTTCTCGTCCGTGCTGCGGTCGAGCGCGATGGTGACGTTGACGACCTCGGCCAGCTTCAGGTCGCGCTGGTCGGCCTGCGAGTCGTACTTCTCGGGCACGTCGGTGTAGAGGCGCTTGGCGAGGCGGTCGGAGCCGACGGTGAGGAGCGGGAAGGCGCCCGCCTTGCGCACCTGGACGGCGATGTCTTCGAGCAGCTCCATGTTCTCGGCCCCGCCCGAGACCAGGACGACCTCGCCCTCCTTGACCCCTGCGCTCTGGTTGACGATGCGCCCGGCGAGCTGTTCGAGGTCGGTCGGCGGAGCCTTGACGGTGGGCTTCACGTCGTCGGCGAGTTTGGAAGGCTGGACGGGCGCGGGCTGCGCCTGGCACGCGGCCAGCGCGAGGCAGGCGGCGGCGGAGACGAGCGGGGCAAGCAGTCTTTTCATGCGGGTTGGGCTCCTTTCGGGAAGTGGAACGTACGGGGCCGCGCGCGGGCGGCGGTTGTAGTTAGATTAATGCTCGGGTCTAACTACGAAGGGATTTCCTCTGGCGGATTGCGGGTTCGGCGAAATGTCAGGCGCCTTCTATTGCAAACGCGCCTCGAAGTCAAGGTGATTTCGCCCGCGGACGCTTCACGTTCGGGTTATCATCCGTCCATGTCCGGCGAGGCACAGGCGGCCGAGGGCGCGCGCGCGGGGCTCTACGAGCGTCTGGTCGGCGAGGGCTGGGGCGCGCTGGACGAGCCCGTGCGCCGTCTCCACCTGCGGGCGCGCGGCGCGGGCGCCTTCAAGGTGCGGCGCGGCGGGGGCCGAGTCGCGCGCGTCGTCGCGCGGCTGATGGGTTTGCCTGAAGGCGGCGAGGACGTGCCGCTCCGGCTCTCGGTCGAGCCGCACGGGGGCGGCGAGCGCTGGCGGCGCAACTTCGCGGGCAGGGAGTTCGTCACCGTGCAGGGCGAGCACGCCGCCGGTCTGATGGCCGAGCGCACGGGGTCTTTCGAGCTGCTCTTCCGACTGAAGGCCGAAGGGGGCGCGCTTCTCTACAGGCAGGAGGGCGTGGCCTTGCGCGTCGGAGGCTTGCGGGTGAGACTGCCGCGGCTGCTCGCGCCGTGCGTGGAGGCTTGGGAGCGGGGAGACAAGGACGGGGGCGTGCAAGTATCCGTCTGCGTGACGGCGCCGCTCGTCGGGCTGCTGATCCGTTACGAGGGTCTGTTGAGAACGGAGGACGAGGAACGTTGTTGACGACGGCGCTCTGGCTGCTGGCGGTTCAGGGGGCGATTGGCGCCTTCGACACGGTCTACTACCACGAGTGGCGCGCGCGGCTGCCGGCGCTGCCCGGGGCGCGTGCGGAGCTGCGTTTGCACGCGGCGCGCGCGCTCGTCTACGCAGTCCTCTTCGCGCTGCTGCCGCGCGTCGAGTGGCGCGGCGCGTGGGCCTACGTGCTCGCGTCGCTGCTCGCGTCGGAAATCTTCATCACGCTCCGCGACTTCGTCGTGGAGGACGCGGTGCGCGCGCCGCTCGGCGGCGTCTTCGCGGGCGAGCGCGTGACGCACACCTTGATGGCGATCATCTACGGCGCGATGCTCGCGAACCTGCTCCCGGCGGCGCTCGTTTGGCGGCGCGCCGAGACGACGCTCGCGCCGCACACGCAGGCGGTGCCGGAAGGGCTTGTCTGGCTCCTGACGTTAATGTCCGTGGGCGTCGCGCTCTCGGGGCTGCGCGACGCGTACGCGGCGCTGGGGCTGCCCGGCGGGGCGTGGCCCTGGCGTGCTGAAGGGGTGGGCGTTTGATCGCGCGCAGGAGGTTTCACCGCGCGGTCTTCTGCGCGGCCGGGGCTTACAACATCGCGTGGGGGCTCTACTCGGCGCTCGACCCGCAGTGGCTCTTCCGCTTCTCGGGCCTGCCCTTGCAGAACCACCCGCAAATCTTCGCCTGCCTCGGCATGGTCGTCGGCCTCTACGGCATCATCTACTTCGAGGTCGCGCGCGCGCCCGAGCGCGGCTGGCTGCTGGCCGCTGTCGGGTTGTTAGGCAAGCTACTCGGCCCCGTCGGCCTCGCCCAACTCATCTACAGCGGCGCCTGGCCGCCCTCCACCATCATCCTCTGCCTGACGAACGACCTCATCTGGTGGATTCCCTTCTCGCTCTACCTCTACGACGCGTGGCCCGAGTTCCGCCGCGACTATCTGAAGAGATAGACGGCGCACACGAACGGATAGGGCGGCGCCGCGGGGCGGCGTGTCGCGCGGGCCGGGCGTTTAAAACCGGCGGTTCTCGCTGCCCTGACTACGCGACGGGCGCGGCACGCGGATTCCTTCACACGCGGTCGAAGCTCAGCTTCAATCCGTAACTTCACGCAGACTGAAAAGGAGAATCGACGAATGTCAACGACGACTACCGCAACTTCCACCGACCCGACCCTGGCGCGCTACGAGTGCGCGAGCGGCTGCGGCACGCTCACTTTCACGTGGCAGCAGGGGGACTTCAAGGGGGGCCGGCTCGGTACGGCCTCGCTCGGCCAGATTCAGAACGAGCCCATACAGGTCTTCGACGCCCAGCCCATCTACTACAACGGCGTCGTGATCGGCACGAACTGGGGCTTCCAGGCGCAGCACGGCTCGTTCGTCGGCCGCATGTACGTCGCGCTCCACAAGACCATCGTCCGCTTCGCGCACTTCAGGCCGGGCGACCCGTGGCCGCAGGCCATCTGCCTCTTCTCGACCCCCGACCCGCGCGACTCGCGCGAGGGCATCGAGAAGGCCGCGTAGGAGAAGTAGTCAGTAGTCAGTAGTCAGTAGAAAAAGAGGCGGCGCGCCCGGCTTAATAACCGGGCGCGCCGCTTTGTCTTCCTACTCTCTACTGACTACTGTCTTCTTTCCTCAAGAGTCGGCCTGCCCGGCGAAGCGGGCGGTGCTGGCGCCGGAGACGTAGGGCGCGTGCTCGGTGAGCGCGTCGTCGATGAGCTTGCGCTGTTCGAGTTCGTGAATGGTGTAGGAGCCGGTGGCCGGGCTCGCCGACGCGGCGCGGCCCGCGTAGTAAGGCCGCTCGCAGCCCTTGAGCAGACCGGCGAGCCGCGGCTCGACGAAGTGCCAGCCGCCGTAGTTCTTCGACTCCTCCTGGCACCAGACGAGCTGCGTCGCCTGCGGGTAGCTCGCGAAGATTTCCCGGAGGGCGCGCTCGGGGAACGGGTAGAACTGCTCCAAACGGACGAGGGCGACGCGGTAGTCGTCCGCCTTCTTGCGCGCCGCCGCGAGGTCGTAAAAGACCTTGCCGCCGCAGACGACGACGCGCCGGACGGCGTCTCTGTCGGTCACCTCCGCGTCGTCGATGACGGGGCGGAAGCCGCCCGTCGTCAACTCTTCGATGGAAGAGACGGCCGCGGGCAAGCGGAGCAGACTCTTCGGCGTCATCACGACGAGCGGCCGCGCGGCCGCCTGCCGCACCTGGCGCCGGAGCAGGTGGAAATACTGCGCGGGCGTCGTCGGGTAGCAGACCTGCATGTTGTTCTCGGCGCAGAGTTGCAGGTAGCGTTCGAGCCGCGCGTTCGAGTGCTCCGGCCCCTGCCCCTCGTAGCCGTGCGGGAGCAGGAGGACGAGCCGCGAGGGCTGTTTCCACTTGTCCACGCCCGGCGCGATGAAAGTGTCGATGATGACCTGCGCACCGTTCGAGAAGTCGCCGAACTGCGCCTCCCACATCACGAGCGCGTCCTTCGCCTCGACCGTGTAGCCGTACTCGAAGCCGAGCACGCCCTGCTCGGACAGAGAGCTGTCGAAGACCTCGACGAGCGAGCGCGCGTCGCCCCGCGCCGTCATCTCGGAGAGCGGCTTCCAGGGCCGGCCGGTCTGCGTGTCGTACATGATGGCGTGGCGGTGACTGAACGTGCCGCGCCCCGAGTCCTGCCCCGACAGGCGCACGCGCGTCCCTTCCAGCCCCAGAGAGCCGAAGGCCATCAGCTCGCCGAAGCCCCAGTCCAAAGGCAGTGCGCCCTCGCCCATCTTCGCGCGGCGCGCGAGCTGGCTCACCATCTTCGGGTTGATGTTGAAGCCCTCGGGGACGACGGCGATGCGGTGCGCGATGTCGCGGACGACCTCGGCGGAGACTCCCGTCTCGACGACGTCCGAGCCGTCCTCCTCGGCCGGCGGCGGGGGCAGCTCCTTCAGCGGCTCCTTCTGCGCGACGATCTCCTTGGCGCGCGCGTGGCTGCGCTCGTAGCGCTCGACGGCCTCGCGCGTCATCTGCTCGACCTCCTCTTCGGTGACGACGCCCTCGCCCACCAGGCGCTGCGCGTAGACGGCGCGGACGCCCGGGTGCGCCTTCACGCGCGCGTACATGAGCGGCTGCGTGTAGCTCGGCTCGTCGCCCTCGTTGTGGCCCAGGCGGCGGAAGCCGATGACGTCGAGCACGACGTCCTTGTTGAACTCCTGCCGGTAGTCGAGCGCGATGCGCAGGACGCGGAAGGCGGCCTCGGGGTCGTCGCCGTTGATGTGGAAGATCGGAATCTGCGTCATCCGCGCCACGTCGGTCGAGTAGATGGACGAGCGGCTCGACTCGGGCGAGGTGGTGAAGCCGATCTGGTTGTTGATGATGACGTGGATCGTGCCGCCCGTGCGGTAGCCTTGCAGGTCTGCGAGCTGCAACGTCTCCATCACGATGCCCTGCCCGGCGAAGGCCGCGTCGCCGTGCAAAAGCACGGGCAGCGCGCGGTCGATGACCTCCTCGCGCTTCGCGCCCTCAAGCTCCCACGCGTCCTGCTTGGCGCGCGCCATGCCCTCGACGACCGGGTCAACGAACTCAAGGTGGCTCGGGTTGGGCGAGATGGTGATGCGCACCTTCTTGCCCGAGGCGGTCTCGCGCTCGCCCTTCGCGCCCTGGTGGTACTTCACGTCGCCCTCGTCGGCGGGGAAGTCCGGGTGGACGGAGCCCTCGAAGGCCGTGAAGATTCTTTCGGAGAAGTTGCCGACGACGTTGGCGAGCACGTTGAGGCGGCCGCGGTGCGCCATCCCCAGCGTGATGTCCTCGACGCCCTTCTCGGCCGAGCGCTCGACGAGCCGGTCGAGCAGAGGGATGATCGTCTCACAGCCTTCCAGGGAGAAACGTTTCTGCCCGAGGTACTTCGTGTGGAGGAAGCGCTCGAACTGTTCGGCGCGGATGAGGCGCTTCAGGAGCGCCTTCTTCGTCTCCGCGTCGAGCGGCTCTGGGTTGACGAACTCCTGGCGGATGCGGTCGCGTATCCAGAGCTTCTGCTCCTTGCTCTGGATGTGCCGGTACTCCGTGCCGACCTTGCCGCAGTATGCGCGGCGCAGGATGTCGAGTATCTCGCGCAGCGTCGCGCTCTCGCGGCCCGCGAGGCCCCCCGTGATGAACTCGCGGTCTAAGTCCCAGATGGTCAGCCCGTAGGTCTCGATGTCGAGTTCCGGGTGATACTGGATGGGCAGCGCGTTCAAAGGGTCGATGTCGGCGATGAGGTGGCCGCGCACGCGGTAGGCGTTGATGAGTTCGAGGACGCGCGCCTGCTTCACGACCTGTTCGCGCGTGCGGTCGCCGCCGAGGAGCGCCGGGTTGAAGTCGCGCGCCCAGCGCATCGGCTGGTAAGGGATGCCGAGGTCGCGGAAGATTTTGACGTAGAAGTCGTGCTCGCCGAGCAAAAGCTCGTGGACGTGCGCGAGGAAGGCGCCCGACTCCGCGCCCTGTATGACGCGGTGGTCATAGGTCGAGGAGACGTTGACGACCTTGCTGATGCCTAAGAGCGACAGGGCCTGCGGCGTCATCGCGTGGTACTCGGCCGGGTACTCGATGGCGCCCGTGGCGATGATGGCCGACTGCCCGGCCATCAGGCGCGGGTTGGAAGAGACCGTGCCGATGGTGCCGGGGTTGGTTAAGGAGATGGTCGTGTCCTGGAAGTCGGGCACGCCGAGCTTACCGCCGCGCGCGCGCTTGACCACGTCGTCGTAGGCGGCGAGGAACTCCGCGAAGTTGAGCGCGCCCGCGTTCTTCACGTTCGGGACGAGGAGCGTGCGCGTGCCGTCCTTCTTCTCGAGGTCGATGGCGAGGCCGAGGTTGACCTCGGCGCGACGGACGCGCGCCGGCTGGCCGTCAACGATGGCGAAGCCGTCGTTCATCTGCGGGAAGCGTTCGACGGCGCGCAGGATGGCGTAGGCGACGAAGTGCGTGTAAGAAGCCTTGCCGCGTTTGTGCTCCTTCAAATATTGATTGACGAGCGCGCGGTTCTCTTCGAGCACCTTGACGGGCACCTGCCGGTTCGACGTGGCCGTCGGCACCGTCAAGCTCGTCTCCATGTTCTCAACGATCTTGAGCGCGCCGCCGCGGATGGGCTGCGCCTCGCCGCGCACCTGCACCGCCGCGGGGGCCGGGGCCGCAGGAGTCTGCGCGGGCGAAGTCTGCGCGGCCGGCGCCTCGGCTCGCACTTCTGCCTGAGGTTGTAGCGCGGCCTGACCGCCGTCCGCGTCCGCCGACGGCCAACCGGCCGTCGCCGTCGCGCCGTTGCCGTCCGCGCCGTCGCCCAAAAGCTCCGCGAAGTAAGCGCGCCACGCCTCGTCCACCAGCGCGGGGTTGCTGCGGTAACGTCCCAGCAGCCCCTCCACGTACGTCGCGTTCGCGCCGAAGCTCTCCGCGATGACCTCCGACAAATCCTGTCTGTTAATCTCTTGGCTCAAAGTCTTATCACCTCGACACGCGCCCGTGCCGCCGGCACCCCCCGGCGGCCGCACACGCTGAAATCATCCTGCTGAAATTTGCCCTATAGCCTATCACCAACCGCACCCGTTTGCACACATCCCGCCCGCGACTAAATAAAGATTGCCCGCCTCCTCACGCGCGGCTATGATGCGCTTCAAAGTCACCCCGGAGGAGGCCGGAGACCCTTGACCGACTCAACACCCGACACGAAGAGAGAGATGCTGCGCCACACGTTGGCGACGCTGGCGTACCGCGGGGGCAAGGCGGTGCGGGGCGCGCCGGAGGGGTTCGGGGGTTTTAAGGCCGGCGAGGGGACGCGCGCGGCCGGGGAGATTCTGGCGCACTTGGGGGACTTGCTGGACTGGGCGCTGTCGTTGGCGCGCGGCGCGCAGCGCTGGAGCGACTCGAAGCCGCTCGCATGGGACGAGGAGGTCGCGCGGTTCTTGAGGGCGCTCGCAGAGTTCGACGCGTACCTCGCTTCGGACGCGCCGCTCGCCGTCCCGGCCGAGGGGCTGTTTCAGGGGCCGGTGGCGGACGCTTTGACGCACGTCGGGCAGCTCGCGCTGCTGCGGCGGATGGCGGGCGCGCCCGTCCGCGGCGAGAACTACTTCAGGGCCGAGATCGTCGCGGGGCGCGTCGGCGCCGAGCAGGCCGCGCCGCGCAGGGAGTTCGACTGAAGCGGAGGCTTAAACGGATGTTGAGGGTGCTGCCGTCGAGAACGCTGCCGCGGGCCGCCGCCGCGTGCGCCCTGCTCTGCGCGTGTGCGGTCGCCGCCGGTGCGCAGGCTGTGGCCGGGAACGGCTCGGGCTTCGCGGAGGTGAACGGGACGAAGCTGTATTACGAGGCGTCGGGCAAGGGGCCGGCGGTCGTCCTCGTCCACGGAGGATTGGTTGACAGCCGACTGTGGGACGACCAGATGGGGCCTTTGTCGAAGAGCTTCCGCGTCGTGCGCTACGACCAGCGCGGCTTCGGCAAGTCGGCCGCGCCGACGGGGCAGTACTGGCCGACCGAAGACCTGCGCGCGCTGCTGGATTATTTAAAGATCGAGAAGGCGACGGTCGTCGGCCTCTCGCTCGGCGGCATCGTCGCGGCCGACTTCGCGTTCGAGCACCCCGAGCGCGTCGAGCGCCTCGTCTTCGTCGGCTCGGGCCTGCGCGGCGACCGGCAGCCGCCCGACGAGAAGTCGATGGCCGCCTACCGCGCGCTCGCGAGCGACGGGCCGGAGAAGTATTTCGAGACGTTCCTCAAGGCAGACCTCCTCGCCGGGGTGCGCGAACGGCCGCAGGCGCGCGCGCGGATGCGCACGATGATGCTCGACAACTACAAGGCGCTGACGTACCTCCGCTCCGGGCTCCCGCAGTCGCCCGAGCCGCCGACCATCGAGCGGCTTAACAAGATCAACTTCCCCACGCTGGTCGTCGTCGGCAGCCTCGACAGCATCAACCTGCGCAACATCGCCGACACGCTCACGAACGGCATCCCCGGCGCGCGCAAGGTCGTCATCCCCGGCGCCAGCCACCACCCGCCCGTCGAGACGCCGCAGGAGTTCAACCGCGTGCTGTTAGACTTTCTGGAAGGCAAAAACAAGTGATGAATGATGAGTGATGAATGATGAATGTGACGACGTGGTGATATTCATCATTCATCACTTCCCCTCTTATGAACCTCGTCTTCATCTACGGCCCGCCGGGCGTCGGCAAGCTGTCGGTGGCGCGCGCGCTGGCGCGGCTGACCGGCTACAAGCTCTTCGACAACCACGTCAGCATCCGCTGCGCCGATTCGGTCTTCGACTTCGGCACGGAGCCCTTCTGGCGCATCGTCGGCGCCATCCGCGACATGGTCTTCGAGGAGGCCGCGGCGGGCGGCGTCTCACTCGTCACGACCTTCGTCTACTCGCACCCGCAGGACTTGCCGGGCATCGAGCAGCGGTGCGCCTCCTTCGAGTCGCGCGGCGGCCGCGTGCTGCTCGTCCGCCTCTTCTGCGACCGCGCAGAGCTTGAGCGCCGCCTCCCGCGGCCGGGCCGCGCCGAGGCGGGCAAGCTGGCCTCGCTCGAAACGTTTCGAGAGCTGCTGACGCGCCATGACCTCTTCTCGCCCGTCCCCGGCCGCGAGAGCCTTGAGATCGACAACACGGCGCTCGCGCCCGAAGAGGTTGCGGGGCTGATTGCGAGCCACTATCATCTGCCCGCAGCCTGACCGACTGCGGAATCCGAATGGCAGAGAAGAGTCTGAAGATCAGGGGCGTCGAGTGGCACTACGTCACCGGCGGCCGCGGCGCGCAGACCCTACTCCTCTTCCACGGCGCGGTGGGCGGGGCCGAGACGATGCGCTCGGTAGCCTCCGCCTTCGAGGACGAGTACCGCACCATTACTCCGACCGTCGCCGACGTGTCCACGCTCGCAGAGGTGTGCGACGCCGCGAGCGCCATCCTCGACCGCGAGCACGTCGGGCGCGCCGTCGTCTTCGGCGGCTCGTTCGGCGGGATGGTCGCACAGGCTTTCTTTCACAGAAGGCGCGCGCAGGTGCAAGACCTCGTCCTGCTCTCGACCGGCGCGCCGAGCCCCCCGACCGGCGCGCGCGACGCCTGGATGACGAAGCTCATGCGCCTGCTCCCCTTCCCCGTCATGCGCGCGATGATGCGGCTCGAAACCTCGCGCCACCTCGACGCGCCCTTCCCGGAAGAGCAGGCCGCGCGCGTCGCCGAGTTTCGACAAAGGCTCGACCACTACTTCGAACACACCTTGACGAAACGGACGCTCCTCTCGCGCGTGGCGTTGGGCGTGGACTTCAACCGCAACGAACGTTACGCGCCCGGAGACTCGGCCGGCTGGCCGGGGCGCGTGCTCATCGTCGAGTCGGACGAAGACCCTTCGCTTCCGCCCGGCGAGCGCCGCCGCCTGCGCGAGACCTACCCGCGCGCGCTCGTCTGCACCTTCCCCGGCGCGGGGCACCTGATCCCGCTCCTCCGGCTCGAAGAGCTGGTCGGCCTCGTCAAAGCTTTCCTCGCAGAGGACTACAGCACGCCCGCCGAAATCTTCGCCGAGTGCTCCACGGCCGAAGGGCACGAGCACCTGCCGCAAGTGTTGGAGTGAGCCAATGAGACGACGACGCAAGACGAATGAAGAGAGTGATGCGGTCGGAAACGAGGCCGCGCGCGACGCGGAGGTGAGCGCCTCGCGGCGCCGCTTCGCGAAGACCCTGGCCGCGGCCGCCTTCATCGCCGCGCCCGCGCTGGCCGCGAAGGCGCAGACGCCGCCGTCCACGGCGGAGCCTAAGGCGCCGCCCCAACCTCAACCCACGCCCGCGCAGCAGCCGCAGGGGCCGCCCGCGCCTTCGCCGCTCGCACTGGCCTACTTCGAGGTCGCGCGCCAGCGCTTCGGCGAGCGACTGACGCCCGAGCAGTTGGAGGCCGTCAAGCGCGACCTCGAAGGCAACGTGCGCACGGCCGAACGCCTGCGCGCCTCCAAGCTCAAGAACTCCGACGAGCCCGACTTCGTCTTCGAAGCCTGAACGCGAACCCGGCGCGCCCGAAGGTGCCCTTAATGTGAAAGCAACGCGCATGATTCCTGTCGAGACACTCTACGCACCTGTCTCCGAGCTTGCGGCGCAGATTCGCGCGGGCAAGCTCTCGCCCGTCGAGCTGACCGAGGCTTACCTGCAAAGGCTTGAGACCGTGGGCAAGCGACTCAACGCCGTCGCCTACGTCATGCGCGAGACTGCCTTGAAGGAGGCGCGGCAGGCCGAGGAAGAGATCAAACGCGGGCGTTACCGCGGGCCTCTGCACGGCATCCCGTACGGGGCCAAAGACCTCTGCGCCACGCGCGAGGCGCCGACGACGTGGGGCGCGGCGCCTTACAAGGAGCAGCGGTTCGACTACGACGCGACGGTCGTCACGCGGCTGCGCGAAGCCGGAGCCATCCTCATCGGTAAACTCGCGATGATCGAGCTGGCCGGCGGGATGGGCTACAACCAGGCCGACGCGTCGTGGACGGGCGCGTGCCGCACGCCCTGGAACACGGGCTTCTGGTCGGGCGGCTCTTCGTCGGGGCCGGGCGCGGCGACCGCCTCGGCGTGCGTCGCCTTCGCCATCGGCTCCGAGACCTCCGGCTCGATCATCACGCCCGCGGCCTTCTGCGGCCTGTCCGGTCTGCGCCCGACCTACGGCGCCGTCTCGCGCCACGGCGCGATGGCGCTCTCGTGGACGCTGGATAAGCTCGGGCCGATGTGCCGCTCGGCGCAGGACGCGGGGCTCGTCTACGCGGCCATCGCCGGGCGCGACCCGCTCGACCCGACCTCGCGCGACAACGCGGCGATGCCGCGCTTCTCGCCCGACGGCAGGCTGCTCCGCCGGCGCGGCGCGAAGAGACTCCGCGTCGGCGTGTTGAAGGACTCGTACGAGAAGGCGCAGCCCGAGGTGAACAAGAACTTCCTCGCCTCGGTCGAAGTGCTCAAGCGCTTCGCCGACGTGGAGCTGGACGTGAAGCTGCCCGAGTTCCCCTACGGCCCTTCGGTCGGCACCATCGTGGACGCCGAGGGCGCGAGCGCGTTCCGCGAACTGATCGAGTCGGGGCGCGTCGCGGAGCTGGCCTCGCCCGAGGGGCGCGTCGGCGGCTTCGCCGCGTCGCTCGTGACGGCCGTGGACTACCTGCACGCGATGCGCCTGCGCGCGCCGATGCGGCGGGCGTGGGCCGAGATGTTCAAGAAGGTGGACGTGCTCGCCGCGCCGTCGCGCGCGACGGTCTCGTACCCCGTGGACAAGACTTTCGACAAAGCCTACCCCGGCATCGGCGCCGCCTCGCCCATCGGCGCGAGCAACCTCGTCGGCGTGCCCGCGGTCTCCGTCCCGAACGGCTTCGGGCAGCACGGACTGCCGACCGGCATTCAACTGGTCGGCCCCGCCTGGGGCGAGAGAGAGTTGCTTGAGCTGGCCGTCGCCTACCAGTCCGCGACCGACTGGCACACGCGCCGCCCGCCCGAGCCTTGATGATTTGAAATTTCAAATTGCCCTGTTCGTCTCCGTGGAAGTTTCGAGACGGAATCTCCACGGGACAGTTTTTTTAATCGGGCAACCCGACGTTCCTCATCCGAAAACGCCGACGCCTCATCCATTCTTTCGGAGCCCGCTGCAACTGTCGGACTCTTCCTGCGCCGCCCCGCTCGCGCGCGCCGCGCTTCTTCAAGCCTTCCCCGCCGGGCCGTTCTGGCATCGCCTTTGCCTTATCAAAAACCGGACTTCGATAAGCAACTCTGATACGAGTTGTTGTCGATTTTTGACGCGCGAGGGGCGGCCTCCGCGCCGTGTGTCAGTGGCAGAAGTGTCACACGGACGGCGACTCCGTCACGACTTTTCGGCGAGACTCGTCAACGCGGGCCGAAATTTTCCGGTGGCAACCCGCGCGCGGCGTCGGTTCATCAAGTGGTGTCCGACGAGACAAGCAGTACACACAACCAGGAGGAGAATTCAAACTCATGCGTAAGCTTTTCATGGCGGCACTTTTCATCGCCTGCACCGCGCCGTTCACGTTCGCGCAGACCGGCGGCGACTACAACAAGTACGACTTCGGCGTCCTCTACTCGCACAACCGCGTGGACACCGGCTTCGACGACCCGACGACCACGAACTTCCTCAGCGAGCGCGAGGGCTTTAACGGCGTCGAGGCGTTCGTCAAGGGCAACATCAGCCGCTACGTCGGCCTCAAGGGCGACTACTCGTTCCACCGCAAGTCGTTCACCTTCAACGGCGGCACGGCGGCGACCACCTTCGACGTGGACGCCAACATTCACCAGTTCCTCGGCGGCGTCGAGTTCAAGGACAACTCCAGGGAGACGAAGGTAAAGCCGTTCGGCCACGTCCTGGCCGGCGTCGCGCACAGCACCTCTGACGTGAACGGCACGGCGGTCTCGTTCAACGACTCCTCGAATGACTTCGCGGCGGCCGTCGGCGGCGGCGTTGACTTCAAGCTCAACGACCGCATCGACCTCCGCGCGATTCAGTTCGACTGGAACCCGATCCGCGACAACGGCCAGACCTCGAACAACTTCCGCATCGGCATCGGCCTCATCTTCCGCTAAGACGAGGGGCAAGTGGAAAAGGGGAAGGGGGAAGGGTTGGCACGCAGCCTCCCTTCCCCCTTCCACCTTTCCACTTGCCCTTTGCCTTAGTCCAGGCCTTCCAACAGCCTTGGCAGGTCGAGGACGAGGGCGACCGCGCCGTCGCGCAGCTCGGTCGCGCCGCCGACGGCGCGCCAGCGCTTGGCGTGCCGGCCGAGGCCGCGCACGAGCACCTCGCTCTGCCCCTCCAACTCGTCCACGGCGATGGCCGCGCGCGCCTCGTCTTCCGCGCCGCGCGCGCGCGCGACGACGTAGGCGCGCGGCGTCGCGCCGTTCGACTCGACTTCGTCATCACTCAGGCCGAGCAGTTCGCGCAGCTCGACGAGCGGCAGCTCGCGCCCGCGCCAGCGGAGCGTGCGGCGCGCACCCGCGCCCGAGACCTCGGAGGCTTCGGCGCGGACGGCCTCGACGACGTGCGACGAGCCGAGGCAGTAGCGGCGCCCGGCCGCGTTGACGACGTGCGCGGGCAGGAGCGCGAGCGCCGTCGGCAGACGCAGCTCGAAGGTCGTGCCGCGCCCCCGCAGGCTCCGCACGCGGACTTCGCCGCCCGCCTCCTCGACCGCGCGCTCGACCACGTCGAGCCCGACGCCGCGCCCCGAGACGAGCGAAGCCCGCGCCGCCGTCGAGAAGCCCGGCCGGAAGATGAGCCGCAGCGCGTGCGCCTCCGTGATCTGCGCGCCGGGCGCGACGAGGCCCGCCGCCGCGGCCGCGCGCGTGACCGCCCCCACGTCCACCCCGCGCCCGTCGTCCGAGACGCGCAGCACGACGAGCCCGCCGTCGGAGTCGGCCTCGATGCGCACCTGCCCCGCGGCCGGCTTGCCCGCGGCGAGCCGCTCCTTTTCCGTCTCGACGCCGTGATCGACCGCGTTGCGCACGAGGTGGAGCAGGGGGTCTGCGACCCTTTCGGCGAGCGAGCGGTCGAGCCGCGCGTCGCCGCCCGCGACCTCGAACTCGACGCGCCTGCCGGCCTCGCGCGCCGCCGCGCGGCCCGCACGCGCCGCGCGCAGCAGCGACGCGCGCAAGGTGACCATGCGCAGCCCGATCAGCCGCTCCTCAAGCTCGAAGAAGCGCCGCCGGACGCCGCGCGCGCGCTCCTCCAACGCCCCGCGCCCTTCGGCGCCCGAGAGCGCCGTGTCGAGCGCGCCGAGCGTGTCCGCGAAGAGACTGTGCGTCGTCGAGATGAGCTCGTCCAACTCTTCGAGCGTGACGCGCACGCCCGCCGTAGTGCTCGACGAAGGTGCTGCGGTCGGGACTGAAGCGGCCCCCGCCGGCCCGGGGGCTGCGGACGTTCCGTCCCGAGCCTCTTCAACCGCCTTCGCGCCCGGCCCCGCCGCGTCTCCGCCTTCGACCGCTTCGAGCCGAGCGCCGAAGGCGGCCGCGCGCCCGGATAGTTTGGCGAAGTCTTCGGCGCTCGCGTACACGATACGGAAGCCGACGCGGCCCGGCCCCACGTCGCTGACGAAGGGCTGTGTCGAGACGACCTCGCCCGACTCCTTGAGCGCCTCGCTCAGGCGCCTGTACTGCTCGTCGAAGTCGGACAGGTCGAAGTCCACGCTGACGAGGTAGGCGCGCGCGCCCTCGGCGACCGCCTCGCTCAAACGCTGCCGCTCGGGCGCGCTCAAGGCCCTGGCGACCTCCGGCGGCAGAAGCTCCTCCGCCGCGCGCGCGGCCGGCGCCGCGGCCGGCTCGTGGGCAGCCAGCCGCCGCAAGTGCTCGACGAGGCGCGCGGGCACCGCCCACTCCTCGCCGCGCGCGGCCGCCTCAAGGCTTTCGGTCAGCGCGCCGACGGCCACCTCGCACGCGTCGAGCACACCCTCGTCGAGCGGCGCGCCGCCGCGACGCACCGCGTCCAGAAGCGACTCGAACTCGTGCGCGACCCGACCCGCCGCGTCGAGCCCGGCGGCCGCGGCCGTCCCCTTCAAGGTGTGTACGTGCCGGAAGGTGCGCGCCACCAGCTCGCGCCGCGCAGGCCCCTCGCCCCGCCGCTCGCGCAGCTCGGCCACGTCGCCGTATAGCTCCTCGATCAGGTCTTCGGCCTCGGCCAAGAACTCTCTGAGCAGACGTTCGTCCATGAAAAGAAGTAGGCAGAAGGCAGTAGGCAGTAGGCAGTTTAAAAACGTCGGGCAGCGCGCCCGACGGGTGTGACGCGCCGCCCTCTAGACTACTACTGCCTACTGCCTTCTGCCTACTGCCTTCTGTTTATTGACTACTGGCTACTTTGCTTTCGCCGCTTTCGCCGTCGGCCCTTTCAGGCTCCGGCTCTTCGTCCGGGTGCGCGACGGCATCCTCCTGCGGGCGCTCGCGGTCGAGGTCGCGTTTGATGGCGTCGAGGATGCCGTTGATGAACTGCGTGGCCTCGTAGGTCGAGAAGCGGCGGGCGATCTCCAGAGACTCGTTGATGGCGACCGTGCGCGGCGTCTGCTCGTGGAGGAACTCGTAGACGGCCATCCGCAGGATGTTCCTGTCCACGACGGCCATGCGCGAGATGCGCCAGTGCTCGGCGCGCGAGCGAATCCGCTCGTCGATCTCTTCGAGGTGCGCGAGCGCGCCCACCGCGAGGCGGGTCGCGAACTCGCGCGCGCCCTCGTCCATCTCGGGCTCGCCCAGCTCCTCCCAGTAAGAGCGGACAAGATCGTCCGGCCGCACAGAAGCGCCACCCAGGTCGGCCGCAAAGAGCATCTGCAAGGCGCACTCGCGCGCCTTACGCCTTGAACCCATATGTATAAATGCTGATGCGCGTGAACCGTCAAAAGACGTAAACCGTGAACCGTGACAAGAAAGAACTGCCTTCTTCTTGTCACGGTTTACGTTTCACGGTTTACGTTTCCTCACGATTTACGTCTTTCAAAAGATTGACCATTTCGACGGCCGACATGGCGGCCTCGAACCCCTTGTTCCCGGCCTTCACTCCCGCGCGGTCGATGGCCTGCTCCAGGGTGTCGGCGGTGACGATGCCGTAGAGCACGGGCACGCCGGTCTGCAAACCGACGTGCGCGACGCCCTTCGTGACCTCGCCCGCGACGTACTCGAAGTGCGGCGTCTGGCCGCGGATGACCGTGCCGAGGCAGACGACGGCGTCGAAGCGCCCCGACTGCGCGGCCTTCAAGGCCGCCAGCGGAATCTCGAACGAGCCGGGCACGCGGAAGTGCTCGACCGCGCCCTCGTCCGCGCCGAGGCGTTCGAGCGCGTCCAGCGCGCCCTCGACGAGGCGCGCCGTCAGGAAGTCGTTCCAACGGCTGGAGACCAGCGCGAAGCGAAAGCCCCCGGCGCTCAAACGACCCTGATGCGTCACAGGCTGCAAAATCTTCCTCGACTTCTCCGAATCACGTGGGAGTTAAGAACTGAAGGCAGTATAGAGAAAGAGTAGAAGCAGTGACAAGTGACAAGTGACGAGTGACGGGTTGACAAAAGTTTCTTGCTTGTCACTCGTCACTCATCACTGCCCTCTGAAAGAGGGCTTGCGTTTTTCGAGGAAGGCGCGGGTGCCTTCGCGCACGTCTGCTGTCGAGAAGAGTTGGGCGAAGAGTTCGGCTTCGAGGCGGAGGGCTTCGTCGAAGGGGAGGCGCGCGCCGCGCGTGACGGCGTGGAGGCAGGCGCGCGCGGCGAGCGGGGCGGCGTGGTCGTTGATGGATCGGGCGAGGGCTTCGGATGCAGGGATGAGTTGGTCGGGCTCGACGACGCGGTTGAAGAGGCCGAGCTGGCGGGCCTCCTCCGCGCCTATCTCTTCGCCCGCGAGCATCGCGGAGAGGGCGCGCCCCGTCCCGACCGCGCGCGCGAGGCGCTGCGTGCCGCCGTAGGCGGGGATGACGCCGAGCTTTGCTTCGGGGGGGCCGAGGCGCGCGTCCGTGGCGGCGACGCGCAGGTGGCAGGCCAGCGCCAGCTCGCAGCCGCCGCCCGCGGCCGCGCCCTGCACGGCGGCGATGACGGGCGTGTCGCACAGCTCGATCTGGTCGCAGACCTCCCGGCCGCGCGCCGCCTTCTCCGAAGCGGCCGCCTCGTCCAGCGCTTCGAGTTCGGCGATGTCCGTGCCCGCGCAGAAGTCCGGGCCGGCGCCGCTCAGGATCACGGCGCGCAGGTCGCGACGGGCCGCGACGCCGGCGAAGATTTCCCCGAGGCGTTCGAGCATGACGCCCGTCAGGGCGTTCCGCTTGGACGCGCGTTCGAGCCGGACGAAGAGGAGTGCGCCGCGCTCCTCGGATGTGACTTCGTCGGCCAAGGCTTTAGACGAGGCTCATCGGGACGGGCTTCTTCGGGTCGGCGTAGTCGTAGAAGCCGCGGCCGGTCTTGCGCCCGTAGAGGCCCGCCTTGACCATGCGCTTGAGGAGCGGCGGCGGCGCGAAACGCTTCTCGCGGAACTCTTCGAACATGATCTCGGCGATGTAGTAGGTCGTGTCCAGGCCGACGAAGTCGAGCAGGGTGAGCGGCCCCATCGGGTGGCCGCAGCCGAGCTTCATGCCGTTGTCGATGTCCACGATGGAGCCGACGCCCTCTTCGAGCGCGCGGATCGAGTCGAGCAGGTAGGGGACGAGCAGGCGGTTGACGATGAAGCCCGACTTGTCGCCCGCGCGCACGGGCACCTTGCCGAGCTTGCGGCCGAACTCGACGGCCGACTCGTAGACCTCCTCGTCGGTGAGGATGGTGCGGACGACCTCGACGAGCTTCATCAAGGGCACCGGGTTGAAAAAGTGCAGGCCGACGAAGCGCGCCTGCCGCTCGGGCCGCGTGGCCGTCATCATCTCCGTGATCGAGAGCGACGAGGTGTTCGAGGCGAAGATGGTCTCGGGCTTGCAGACGGCGTCGAGCTGGTTGTAGGTGTCGCGCTTGGCTTCGAGGTTCTCGACGATGGCCTCGATGACGAGGTCGCAGTCCTTGAGGTCTTCGAGCGAGGTCGTGCCGCGGATGCGGCCGCGAATCTCGGTCTGCTGCTCGGCGGTGATGTTGCCCTTCTCGGCGAACCTCGCCAGCGACTTCTCGATCCCGGCGAAGCCGCGGTCGCACAAGTCCTGCGTCACCTCGCGCACGACGACTTCACAACCGGCGGCCGCCGCGGCCTGGGCGATGCCGGAGCCCATCAGCCCGCAGCCGAGCACGCCGACTCTGTTAATCTCCATCTCTTCATCTTCTCCTGTTTTGAGTTAAGTAATTTTAGATTTTAGATTTTAGATTTGCGATCTGAAGATAGCTCGGCGCTCTTCTTCAAATCGCAAATCAAAAATCTAAAATCTAAAATTCTGTTACTTCTTCTGCTCGTCGGGCTCGTCCGGCTTCTGCATGCCGACGCCGAACTCTTCGCCCTCGTTTTCGGCCCACTGCGCGAAGCGCTCCTGCCAGCCGTGCAGGTTCGTGTCGAGTTCGCGCAGGCGCCCTTCGCGCTCGGCCGGCTTGAGCGACTTGTCTTCGGCCGTGTCGCGGGCGCGCGCGACGTACGCCCTCAACTCCTGGCGCAGCGCGTCCGACTCGGGGCTCGGCGCGGGCGCCTGCTCCAGCTTCTCGGCCGCCGCGGCCAGTTCCCCCGGGTCGCCGCGCAGGTAGTTCAAGAGTGCGTTCTGCCCGGCGTTGACCGCCTCGACGTAGGGGCCGACGGGCGACCGGCCGAGCGCGCGCTCCTTCAGGTTCGAGAGGCGCGGCGGCGGCGCGTCGAAGTGGCGCGCGACCATCACGAAGCTCACGGCGACGAGCAGGAGGCAGGCGACCTGCGCCGCGTGCCATGCGTGCGCCACCGGCCCGCGCGCCCCCGGCCGCTTGTAGCCGACCAGGAGCGCGAGGCCCATCCCCGCGACGAGCCCGCCGAGGTGCGCCGCGTTGTCGATGAACTGCCGCGCGACGTAGCCGATGAAAAGGTTGATGCCGAGCGTCGGGAGCAGCCCCGTCCCGAACGCGCGCTTCAAGCCCTCGGGCAGCTCGTGGCGGTACTTGATGCCGAAGACGAAGAGCACGCCCATCAGCCCGAAGAGCGCGCCCGAAGCCCCGGCCGACGCCGTGTCGTACGGCTTGAAGAGGAACTGCCCCAGCGCGCCGCTCGCCCACTCGGGCCGCACCGCGAGGTAGCTCGCCAACACCCCCGCGATGCCGGTCAGAATCCAGAAGACGACGAAGCGCGCCGACCCGTAAAGCTTCTCCACGTACGGCCCGAGCATGAAGAGGCCGTACATGTTCGAGAGCAGGTGCATGTTCGCCAGCAGGAACCCGAGCGGCCCCGGCTGAACCAGCTGCGGCGGGAACTGCACGTGCAGGAAGATCGGCGTGACGAAGCGCCACCACTGCCCTTCGTGGTCGATGAGGTAGTTGAGCTTGGCGCCGTACGCGCGCAGCACCGTGCCGGTCGCGCCGCCCGAGAGCCACATCAGCACGTAGATGAAGACGTTGGCGATGAGAAAGATGAAGGTGAAGGTGGCCGGGCGCGAGATGACCGCGCGCAGGAAGCGCAACGTCTCGGGGTCTGCGTGCGGCGCGCGCCGCGGCTGCTCCGCGGCGCGCGCGACCGGCGTGCCGCAGACCATGCAGCGCGCCTCGCCCGCGCCCACGAGCGCCCCGCAGTGGCGGCACACGCCCGTGCGGCCCGCCCCCTCTGACTGACCTTCGGCCAAGACCTTAAACGCCCATCTTTCCGGCTGAGAGTGAAACTTTGTCCGCTGTCGCGATTCTATTTCCCCGCCGTGCAAACGGCAACTCAGTAGGCAGACGGCAGGAGGCAGTTAAGGGCGCCGCGTCAGCGGCGTCTGCCATCTGCTTACTGCCCTCCGTTCTCCCTGACGAGTTTTGCGTCAGGGCTTTTTCGTCAGCGTGACCGAAGGCGGGCGGCGGGGACGTCTTTCTTCAGAGTTTTGCGTCGGCACGGGCGTTGCCCTTGTGCTCCCGGTCGCACGAACTCTCACGACGGGGCGGCCGAGCTAGACGGACTTTGTAAGGAGCCGACCGACTTTGAGAAACAGAAACAGATTAATCGCGGCGCTCGCCACGCTCTCTCTCTTGACCCCGCTGGCCGGCGCACTCCGCGCCTCCGCCAAGTCGCCCGCGCAGGGCGCGCCGCGGCGCGCTTTGAAAAAGATGACCGACGACCTGCTCGCGCGGGTTAACAACACGAGGCAGGGCGCGGGCGAGACGGCGCGCGTCATCGTGCGCGCGGCCGAGGGGCAGGCGGGCACGGCGGCGGCCGAAGCGCTCCGCGGCGCGGGCGGGCGCGTCTCGGCCCAACTGGACTCGCTCGGGCTCGTCGTCGCCGACGTGCCGGTCGAGAAGCTGGCCGAGTTTGCGGCGCGCGACGACGTGTCGTGGGTCTCTTCCGACCAGGACGTGCGCTCGACCGCAACGTCCTTCGACAACACGAGCCTCCAGGAGGTCGCGACGGGCGCGAGCAAGCTCCTGCCCGTGGGCAACGGGGAGCTTGCAAAGGGCGGCGGCGGCAGCAAGGTCGGCATCGCCATCCTCGACAGCGGCATCAGCCCCCCGGACTCGGCCGAGTTCGCGGGCTACGAGTGGCGCCTGTCTTCGGGCACGCTGGGGCTGGGTCTGCTCGCGCAGAGGTACCTGGCCTCCTACCCGCGCGTCCTCAAGCACATCGACTTCACCGGCGAGGGGCGCACGGACGACGTGTACGGCCACGGCACGCACACGGCCGGCGTCGCCGCGGGCTCCGGCCAGGCGAGCGAGGACTACGCCGCGAAGAATCCGGGCGCGCAGACCTACGGCGGCATCGCCACCAACGCCAACCTCCTGGACGTGCGCGTGCTCGACTCGAACGGCGCGGGCAAGGTCTCGAACGTCGTCCAGGCCGTGGACTGGGTCGTCAAGAACAGGAAGACCTACAACGTCCGCGTCATGAACCTTTCTCTGGGCACGCCGCCCTCGCAGAGCTACAAGACAGACCCGCTGTGCCTGGCGCTCGGGCGCGCCGTGGACGCCGGCATCGTCGTCGTGGTGGCCGCGGGCAACTGGGGCAAGGACGCGCAGGGGCAGACGATCTACGGCGGAATTCTCTCGCCGGCCAACTCGCCGCGCGTCATCACGGTCGGCGCCACGAACGCGCAGCAGACCGCGGCCCGCTCGGACGATCTGGTCGCCACCTACTCTTCGCGCGGGCCGACGCTCGTGGACGGCCTGATGAAGCCCGACCTCGTCGCGCCCGGCAACAAGCTCGGCGCGGCCGAGACGGCTTCGACCTCGCCGACGGCGAGCAACAACTACTCGACCACGGGCGGCGGCGGGGTGCTCGGCACGGTGCTCTTCGGCAACACGAGCACGAACACGCCGGACGCCACCGGCACGTACCGCGTAATGAGCGGCACCTCCTTCGCCGCGCCGGCCGTGGCGGGCGCGGCCGCGCTGATGGTCGAGGCCAACCCTTCCCTGACGCCCTCGATGGTGAAGGCCCTTTTGATGAGGACGGCGCAGCGCCTGCCCGTCTACGAGCAGGCGGTCGCCGACGGGCAGATGTCGCAGTTCGAGCGCGTCATCACGGAGGGCGCGGGCGAGCTGAACGCGAGCGCCGCGGTGACCGTGGCTAAGGCGATTCGCAAAGACGCCGACAGCGCCTCGCCCGGCGACAGCCTCATCACGGCGAGGAACACGACCTACTCGACGCTCGGCCTGACCTCCCCGATAGCCGGAGAGGCGATGCCGCTCAACAACGGCGTCATCTGGGTCGAGGGCGTCGCCTTCGACGAGCGGCTGACGCTGACCGAAGGGTTCCGCCTGCCGGACGGCAACACGCTCACGGACGGCTGGGTGATGGCGGGCGGCCGCCTCCTGCCCGACGGCACGTACCTCCTCTCCGACGGGCACACGGTGGCCCCGAACTCCATCCTCGGCACCGGCCACCTGATGAGCGACGGCCACCTGTTGGGCGACGCGATTCTGTTCGGCGAGGGACACCTCCTGGGCGACGCCGTCCTGTTGGGCGAGGGCTACGCCTTCGGCAGCGGCCACCTGATGAGCGACGGCCACCTGATGAGCGACGGCCATCTCATGAGCGACTCCTTCGCCAACGAGTCGGCCTGGGCCACGAACATGGTCGAGCCCAGCTCGATGCAGTTCAAAGAGGAGCAGGTGCTCCTGCAAGGGGAGTCGGCCCTGCCGGCCTCCGTCAGCCGCCTCGCCGCGTCGAGCCCGCTCTACCCGAAGCAGTAAGTAGAAGGCAAGAGGCAAAAGGCAAAAGGGAAGGAGGACGAGAAGCAGCGTGGCTTCCGTCCTCCTTCCCTTTTGCCTTTTGCCTCTTGCCTTTCGCCTTACCTACGGCCGGGGCGGGGTCGCGCCGGGCGGGACGAGCCAGAGTTGGAGCGAGCCGGTCGTACGCTGCCCGCCGTCGAGGACGACGATGCGCGAGGCGTCGATGCCGCGGGTGGTGACGAGGTAGTCGCGCGCGTTCTGCGCGCGCTTCTGGCCCGAGACGTCGCGCCTGCCGCTGCCGCCGTAGCCGATGAGGTAGCCCTGCGAGCCGGGGCTGTTCTGCAACTCGATGGCGAAGGTGTCGAGCCGCGCCTTCTCGTCGTCGCGGTTCACCACGCCGATCTCGTCGAACTTGGTCGGGTTGGGCGGCGCGGGGATCGACGCCTGGCACTGCGCGCGGCACTCAAGGTTGTAGCCCGCCACCTCGACGGTCGCCGAGATGGGACGGCCGGCGAGCCCCGCCGTGTCCACCGTAATCGTCGGCGTCCCCTGCCCCGAGATGATCTTGCCGTCCGAGATGACCCAGTTGTAGGCGGGCGTCACGCCGGGCGTCCCGCCCGAGACCGAGGCGGTGAAGGTGATGGGCGTGCCGGCCTGCTGCACGTCCGGGCAGTAGATGGAGACGTTCGGGCAGACGGGGCGCGGCGGCGGGCAGCTGCGCACGACCACCTTCGTCGAGGTGAAGGCCGTGCAGAGCGGGTTGCCCTCGGGGCCGCTCTCGATCACCACCGAGGCGTTGTAGACGCCGGGCTGCGCGTCCGCGAGATCCCAGACCACGTCGGTGCCGTCGTAGCTGTCGAGCCGCCCGCCCGAGACCGTCCACTTGTAGCGCAGCGGTTTGCCCTCGGGGCTGACGCCGACGGCCTTGAGGCGGACGCGCGGGTTGGACATCGACTCGGCGTCGGGGCAGAGCGTGACGACCTGCGTGTCGGCGTCGAGCCGGATGGTCGGCGGCTGGTACTCGGGCGAGGGCGCGGGCGTCGCGGACTTCTGCGGCTCTTTGCCCTTGTGCGCCGCGCGCGAAGAGGTGGCGACGAAGGCCGCGACGGCGAGCAGCAGCACGCCGAGCACGGCCGCGGTACGCTTTCCTGTGAGCATATCCGACTCCTTACTTGTCCGGGTGGCAGTTCAGGGGCACAGGTTAAACCAAATCCCCCGCGCCGACAACGGTATTCTTACACCCCCCGGAAACACCCAATCCCGCCCCGTTTCCACCCGGCCGCCACGCGCGCGCGGAATTGAAAGGAGAAAAGACCTGTATTCTCTGATATCATCCCGGCAAAGCTGAGAAAGGGCTCCCGCCATGAGCACTAAGACGCAGGCGACCGTCGAGGATTTGTACCGCGTCCCCGACCGGGGCAAGGCCGAGATTGTTAACGGGGAGGTCGTCCTCATGAGTCCCACCGGTGACATGCCGGGGCGCGCGGGCGGCGCGATCTACGTGAGCCTCAGAGGCGTCGAGCGCCTGGCGGGCGGGCGCGCCTACCCGGACAACGTCGGGTTCAAGGTCAACCTGCCGCGCCGCAAGTCCTTCAGCCCCGACGCCGCCTTCTACACCGGCCCGCCCACGGGCATGAAGTTCCTCGAAGGCGCGCCGGCCTTCGCCGCCGAGATTAGGAGCGAGAACGATTACGGGCGGGAGGCGGAAGCCGAGATCGCCGCGAAGCGCGGGGACTACTTCGCCGCGGGCACGCTCGTCGTCTGGGATGTTGACCTCCTGAGCGTTGACGTGGTCAGGGTCTACCGCGCGTCCGATCCCGACAATCCGAAAATCTACCGGCGCGGCGACGTGGCCGAGGCTGAACCCGCCGTCCACGGCTGGGCGATGCCCGTTGACGAACTGTTCGACTAAACATCCTCGCCCCGACGTTCAAACAACACTGCCTCGCGGAAGGAGACCGAACTTTATGAGCGTAGCCACCGCCGAACTTCCCGCCGACAGGTCGAGGGCGGCGCGGGCGATTGTGTGGGGCGGGCTGTTGGCGGGGCTGGGCGACATCACGTTCGCGTTCGTCGTGAACGGCCTGCGCGGGGCGGGGCCGGTGCTCGTGTTGCAGTCGGTCGCGAGCGGGCTGCTCGGGGCGGCGGCGAAGGAGGGGGGCTGGGCGACGGCCGCGCTCGGCGGCGTGCTCCACTTCCTGATCGCGTTCATCTGGGCGACGGTCTTCTGGCTCTTGAGCCGTCAGCTCCGATTCCTGGTGCAACATCCCGTCGTCTGCGGGCTGCTCTACGGCTTCGCGGTCTACGCGTTCATGTACCTCGTCGTGCTGCCGCTCTCGGCCGCCTACTTCAAGCCCACGTTCACGCCCTACACCGTCTCCCTCAACGGGGCGGGGCACATGCTTCTGGTCGGGCTGCCCATCGCGCTCGCGGCCAGTAAATTCACGAACAAGACAGGGAGGGAAGGATGATTGACGGCAGTGAGGTTCGGGGGCCGCAGGCGCCGCACCCGGTGGACGAACTGTTCCTCGACCGCTGGTCGCCGCGCGCGATGTCGGGCGACCCTTTGACGGAAGAGGAGTTGACGACGCTCTTCGAGGCGGCGCGCTGGGCGCCCTCCTCCTACAACAACCAGCCCTGGCGCATCCTCTACGCGCGGCGCGAGACGGGGCACTGGGAGACGTTCCTCAGCCTGCTCGTCGAGGGCAACCGGGCCTGGGCCAAGGACGCCGCGGCGCTGCTGCTCTTCGTCTCGAAGGAGACGTTCGACTTCAACGGGCAGCCCTACCCGACGCACTCCTTCGACACGGGCGCGGCGTGGGAGAACCTCGCGCTCCAGGCGACGATGCTCGGGCTGGTCACGCACGGCATGCAGGGGTTCGACTACGAAAGGGCGCGCACGGAGCTGAACGTCCCCGAAGGCTTCCGCGTCGAGGCGATGATCGCGGTCGGGCGACCCGGAGACCCCGCGCAGCTCCCCGAAGGCTTACGCGCGCGCGAGGCGCCCAGCGGCCGCAAACCGCTCTCGGAGATAACCTGCGAAGGCGCCTTCAACTTCTAAGTCCGTGAACCGTGAACCGTGACAAGATAAAGCCGTAAACGGTGAACCGTAAACCGTGGCGAGTCAAAAGCCGTATTAAGCTTGTCACGGTTTACGGTTCACCGTTCACGCTTCTAAAGGAGCCCTTCGATGAGTCGGTACGAGCCCCCCGCTTACCAGCCGCCGCGCCCCTACCAGCCGCCGCCGCAGCAACAGCAGCCTTACCCTTACTACCCGCCGCAGCAAGTGCAGCACGTCATACACCACCACCAGTCGCCGCCCAAGACTACGGCCGTGGCCGTGCTGCTGGAAGTCCTGCCCGGGCTCTTCTTACAGACCTTCGGCATCGGACATCTGTACGCGGGTAACATCGGTGTGGGACTGCTCTTCATGTTCGGATACTGGTTCGTGCAGTTCATCAACCTCCTGCTCTGCTTCGTCCTCATCGGGTTCATCACGCTCCCGCTCACCTACCTCCTCGCGCTGATCATCTCCCCGATCCTCGCCTGCAACGCGGCCGAGCGCGCGAACCGCGCCGCCGGTTACAGGTAAGCCGCCGGGCGGCTCAAGCGTGCGCTCCCCTTAAATCACCCCGTGTTCCGCAGCCCTGCCGAGATGCCGTTGATGGTGGCGGCGAGCGCGTAGTCCAACTCCTCCGACTCCTGGCCCGCGCGCTTGCGCCGCAGCAGCTCGATCTGGATGAGGCTCATCGGATCGACGTAAGGGTTGCGCAGCGCGATGGAGACCTCCAGCATGGGCCTGCGCTCCAACAAACGCGCCTGCCCGCTCACGCGCAGGACGACGCGGCGCGTGCGCTCGAACTCCTCCGCGATCATCCCGAAGACGCGCGCGCGCAGACTCTCGTCCCCGACCAGCCCCGCGTACCTGCGCGCGATGGAGAGGTCGGCCTTCGCCATCCCGGTCTCCACGTCGCCCACGAGGGTCATGAAGACCGGCACGCGCATCATCTCCTGCAACAGCTCGGCCCCGCCCGCGCGCTCCTCCGCAAACCTTTCGAGCGCGTGCCCGACGCCGAACCACGCGGGCAGCACGTGCCGGCTCTGCATCCACCCGAAGACCCACGGGATGGCGCGCAGGTCGGCCAGGCCGCGCGTCTGAGACGACCGCCGCGCCGGGCGCGAGCCGATCTTGGCGAGGTCGAATTCGAGCACCGGCGTCGCCTCCTCGAAGTAAGGCACCACGTCCGGGTTCTCCGCGACGCGCTCGCGGTAGAACTCGAAGGCCGCCTGCGACATCCACTCGAACGCCTCCTCCCACTCCCCGCGCCACTCCGCGCCCCCGGGCCGCGCCAGCGCTTCGAGCGAGGCGGCGACCATCAGCTCCAGATTCCTTTCGGCCAGCACCGGCTCGGCGTACTTGAAGTTGAGCACCTCGCCCTGCTCCGTAATCTTGAGCGAGCCCTCGAACGCCCCGGCGGGCTGCGCGACGATGGAGTGGTGCGTCGGCCCGCCGCCGCGCCCGACGGTGCCGCCGCGCCCGTGGAAGAGTTCGAGGCGCACGCCGCACTCGCGCGCGACCTCGTGCAGAGCGCGGTGCGCCTTAAAAATCTCCCACGTGCTCGTCAACATCCCGCCGTCCTTGTTCGAGTCTGAGTAGCCGAGCATCACCTCCTGCCGGCGCCCCCACGAGTCGAGGTACGGCGCGTACTCTTTCGAAGTCCACAGCGCGCGGCATACGCCGGGGCAGTTGCGCAGGTCTTCGATGGACTCGAAGAGCGGGACGGGCATCAGCCCCGGGTCTTTGCGCTCCGCGTCCGCCGCGACGCGCACGCCGCAACTCTCGGCGAGCCACACGAGCCTGAGCACGTCGCCCACGCCGCGCGCGCCGCTGATGACGTGACTGCGGATCGACTCCGGCGGGAACTCGCGCTTGAGCGCGGCGACCGCGCGCAACGCGTCGAGCATCGCCGCCGTCTCCGCGGAAGGCGGCTCCGGGAGTGACAGGGAGACGGGGAGAGTGGGGGACGGGGGGAGGGTGCCTTCTGTCTCCCCGTCTCCCCGTCCCCCACTCTCCCCGTCTTGTATAAGAGCGCCGCGCGCAAGCTCCTCGGCGGCATGCGCGTGGACGCGCGCGTGCTGGCGCACGTCGAGCGTGTGCAGGTGGAAGCCGAACGTCTCGACCTGTCGGACGAGCGGGTCAACCAACTGCCGCGCGAGCCGAGGCGCCGCGCCCTCCGCCACGCTCTCGCGCAGCAGGCGCAAATCTTTCGTGAACTCGCCCGCGTCCGCGTACGCGTCCGTCGCGTCCCCGCCCGCGCGCGGCGCCTCGCGCGTGGCCGAGAGCCTGCGCATGACGAGCGAGAGGAAGCGCCGGTAGACCTCCTCCGGCGCGTGCGGCGCGAACGGGCGCGGCGCCGCGGGCGGGAGCTGTCGCTCCTGCTCTTCGAGCGCCGAGACCAAAGCGCCCGACGCGGGCGCCTGCTTGGTCGAGCCGCTCAGACGCTCGTGCAATTCGTCCACGGCCGCGAGGTAGAGGTCGAGCACCGTCTCGCGCGCCATCCGCAGCGCGTCGCGCGTGCAGCCCGGCGTCACGAAGGGGTTGCCGTCGCGGTCGCCGCCAATCCACGAGCCGAAGCGCACGACCCGCGGCAGTTCCCTCGCCTCGACCTCGCGCCCGTAGGTCGCGCGGAAGGCGTCGGCCATCTCCTCGTAGACCTCGGGCACGGTCTCGAAGAGGGAGGCCGGGTAGTAGTCGAGCCCCATCTTGATCTCGTCGCGCACGGTCGGCTGGCGGCGGCGTACCTCGTCGGTCTGCCACAGCGCGGTGATCTCCGCCGTGATGCGCTCGGCCGCCTCGCGCGCGCGCCGGCCCGAGAGCGGCAAGCTGTCCAGACGCTCCAGCTCGGCCGCGATGCGCGCGCGCTTGAAGAGAACGGTGCGGCGCGCGACCTCGGTCGGGTGCGCGGTGAAGACCGGCACGACCTCGACGCGGGAGAGAAGCTCTACGACCTCTTCCACGCCCGCCCCCGCGTCGCGCACGCGGCGGAGTGTGCCGAGGAAGGTGCCCGCCTGCGGCTCGGCGCCGGAGACCTCGGCGGCGCGGCGGCGCCGCTTGCGGTGGTTCGTCTCGGCGAGGTTGGTCAGCTCGAAGTAGATGGCGAACGCCTTCGTCAGGCGGTACGCCTCTTGAATTGACGCGCGGCCGACGACCGACTCGGCGCCCGACATCAACTTCTGGCGCTCGGCCTTGTCAGACGACTCGCGCCGCGCGGAGGTTAAGCTGCGCAGCTCCTCGACCGTGTCGAAGAGGGCCGCGCCCGCCTGCTCTTTCAGCACCGCGCCCAGCAGACGCCCGAGCGAGCGCACGTCGCGCCGGAGCGGCGCCTCCTTCTGTGCCCCCGCGCGCGCCGTCAACTCCTCCAGCCGCCCGCCCTGGTCGTCCACCTCCCACAAACGCTCGCTCTCTTCCATGCCGCTTCCTTCCGACCGAGAATTCAAACAGGGATCGACAGGATGGTCAGGGGAAAGCAATTTCAAATTTGAAATTTCAAATTCTTATGCTGTCCATCCCTGTTAATTGATTCCCTGTTTTATCCTTCAACGCGTGCAAAGACAACGTCGCGCGTCGGTAAGTTCGACGCGCGACGTTGTCTTGGACTAGCTTTTCAGGTCAGGCTGCGTTCGAAGAGGACTTACTGAGCGGGCGGTGCCGGGGGCGCCGGGGGCGCGGGCGGCGCGGGCGGGGGCGGCAGCTCCTCCGCGGGGATGACGACGGGGACGGCGTTCGTCGCGGTCGTCGCGCCGACGTCGGACTTGAAACTCACGTTGCCGTTGACGTGGCTGATCTGGACGGGCGCGCCGCCCGAGCCGAAGCGCGCGCGCGCGTAGGAGCGGTTCACGCGCTCCTGCATCGTGACGTTGGGCACGTCGAGCGAGAGCGCGCCGTTGTGTTGGCTCGCCTCCACGTCGGCGTTGACGAGCTGGGCGAGCCGAATCTCGACGTTGCCGTTGACGTGCTCGACCTCCATCCCCTCTTCGCCGAGTTGCGAGACGCCGAACTTCACGCCGCCGTTGACGTGGCTGACGTGCGCGCGGCCTGCGGACTCCGCGACCTCGACACGGCCGTTGACGTGCGAGACCTCGACGGGGCCTTCGACCTCGCCGACCTGCACCGCGCCGTTGACGTGCTCGGCCGCCAGATCGACGCGGCGCGGCAGCACGAGCGTCACCTCCTGGCGCACGTCCCCGCCGCCGTTCCACAGGCGGTGCCAGAGGCTCGGCACGCCGTCGCGCGCGCCCTGGACGACGAGCGAGGACGGCGAGGCTTCGACCGTCACGCGCTTGTATTCGAGGTCTTCGGGTGAGGAGGCGGTGCGGACGACGTGGACTTCGGCCGTGTCGATGTCGGCCGTCTTCACCTCGACCGAGCCGTTGATGAAGCCGACCTCGACGCGCGCGCCCGGGTCGAGCCTGAAGGTCTGCCGCGTCTCCTCGCGGCGGACGCCGCTGGGGCTCACGTGCACCGCCCTGTTCACCCAACGCCCGGCGAAGGCCGCGGCGGCCACGAGTACGACGACGACGAAGATTCTGCCTTTCATTAAACGTCCTCCGGCGGCCGTGCCCCCAGCCCGCCGCCACTTTTTTATGATGTTTGCAACGCCCGCCGACTAATCCAGCAGTGAAAACGACGGGGCGCGGGGCGAAGTTCAAAAGAAATGATGAGTGATGAGTGATGAATGATGAATAAAGACAGGCTGCCTTTCATTCATCACTCATCACTCATCATTCATCATTTAACGCGACGGCGATGTCGGCGGCGACGCGGGCGTTGTTCTCAAGGAGGGCGACGTTGGCGCGCAGCGTTGCGCCGCGGGAGCGCCAGCTCATGTGCGCGAGGAGGAAGGGCGTCAGCTCGCGCCCCGTCACGCCGCGCGCCGCCGCGACCGAGAGCGCCTCGGAGAGAGACTCCTCCATCACCTGCTCGTCCACCTCGAAGCCCTCGGGGACGGGCACGGTGACGACGAGCGCGGCTTCGAGCCCGAGCGCGTCCCGCGCCCGCGCCACGCGCGCGACCTCCTCGGCGGTGTCCACGCGCGCGTCCACGGGGAGCCCGCTGCGGCGCGTGTAGAAGGCGGGCATCTCGTCGCAGCCGAAGCCCAGGACGCAGACGCCGTGCGTCTCCAGCCACTCGCGCGTCGCGGGCAGGTCGAGCACGGACTTCGCGCCCGAGCAGACGACGGTCATCGGCGTGCGCGCGAGTTCCGGCAGGTCGGCCGAGATGTCCGGGAGCTGCCCGCGGTGCACGCCGCCGACGCCGCCCGTGGCGAAGACCTTGAGGCCGGCGCGGCTCGCGATCCAGAGCGTGCCGGCGACGGTCGTCGCGCCGTCCTCGCCGCGCGCGACGGCGAGGCCCAGGTCGCGCCGGCTCACCTTGCGCACGCCCTCGCCCTCGGCCAGCCGCGCGAGCTGCGACTCTTCGAGCCCCACGCAGAGGCGCCCGCCGAGCACGGCCACGGTCGCCGGCACCGCCCCGCCCTCGCGCACCGCCTGCTCCAGCCGCCGCGCCGTCTCAAGGTTCTGCGGCCGCGGCAGCCCGTGCGAGATGACCGTCGATTCGAGCGCCACGACCGCGCGCCCCTCGCCGAGCGCCGAGCGCACCTCTTCGCTTATGTGAAAAAGATTTCCGTCCATCATCCGACAGTTCGCAGATTACATCATCTGCAACTTGAGTGCATGCCGGACGAAGGTTTTCACCACGGAGACGCGGAGACACAGCTTGAAGCGGAATCACGTTCAAGCTGTGTCTCCGCGTCTCCGTGGTGAACTGCCTTTAATCAACGCACGCGGACGCCGCCGTTCGAGAAGGCGATGGTGTAGGTGAGGGCTGCGCCCGGGAGCACCGTGCCCGTCGGGCTGACGGACTTGTCGAGCGGCGTGCGCGTGACCGAGGCGGTCGCGGGCGAGTTGTCGGCCGTCGTCTGCGTCGTGTCGATCTGCGTGTAATCCAGCATGGCGACGGCGCTGTTCGTGTAGGTGCCCGGCTTGTTCGGGATCGTCATCTGGTAGGTCAAATCCCTGAATGTGCCCGCGGGCACGACGAAACTCTCGCTCCACGTGAGCTTGCCGCCCGAGGAGGTCGGGTTCGCGATTGCCGCGCCGTTGAACTTCGAAGAGCCGGAGACATACGAGGTCGCGGCCGGCGAGGTCGGCGGCGTGTCGATGAAGTCGTTGAGCGTGACCGAGCCCGTCCCCGTGTTGGTGGCGCGCAGCGTGTAGGTGACGGTCGCGCTCGCCGCCGTGACGGTCGTCGCGCTCGCCGTCTTCGCGATGGTGACCGCCGGGTCGCTCGCGGTGATGGTGACGCCGCCGCCCGTGCCGTAGTCGTTGTTGTAATGAAAGCTGCTCCCCGAGAAGTCGAGGATGAGCGCGCCGGGCGTGGTCGTCCCGCCCGCCAGAATCTTCACCGTGTAGACCGAGGTCAGGTTGCCGCCGACCTTGCCGCCGGGCCAGTTGGCGGGGCCGACGCAGTCGCGGTAGTTCGCCGTGCCGGGGACGCTGTTTCAGCCGCACCCGTCGGCGTAGAACTTGTCGTTGGTCGCGCCCGAGGGCGCCGAGTAGGTCGTCTGGATCGAGACGACCTGGAAGACGACGTTCGGCAAATCAAGAAACGCTTCGAGCTGCTCGTAGCCTTGCGTGGCGGTGCTGGCGACGAGCGTGTACTGGTAGGTCTGGCCGACCGTGACGGCGGAGGGGCCGGTGATGCTCGTCACGGTGTTGCGCCCCTGCGAGATGAGCTTCTCGACGTAAAGCTCGCGCGGCGTCGGCGTGCTCACCGCGGCGACGCCGTCGGCGCTCGCCGTCATGTGGTAGCGGCGCGTCGTGTTGTAGGCGGCGCTCGTGCGCGTGACCGCCACGGGGTAGGAGAAGTCGATGCACGCGCCCGCGGCGAGGAAGCGCGCGCGGTTGGTGGCCGAGCCGCCGAGGTTGATGTAGATGTTCGAGGAGTCCCAGACGAAGCTGCCGACGACGTTGTTGAGCGTCGCCGGGCCCGGGTTGCAGACGCGCGAGCCGGCCTGGAAGGAGTTCGGGCCGGCGCTCACGTTGTTGCTGTCGAGCCCGATGATGTCCCACGTCACCGTCTTGATGGTGAGCTGCGCGCGCGCCGTCTGCGCGCAGAGGAGTCAGACGAAGAGCGAAACGAGGCAGAGGAGAAAGCGCCCCGGCGCCCCCGCGCGTCGGGGGACGGGCGCGCACCCGCGCGGCACGTTCTTCTTGTCGAAGTCCATCGCCACTGCTTCCGTCAACTGCCCTCGGCTCTCGTCATCTACCCGCCCCTTCGCCCGGCGCGCGCGACAATACAACTCAAAGCGGGAGAGAGCGCGTGCTTCGAACCGCCGGGGGCGGCTCGTCGCTAGCGGATGCGGGTGGTGAAGGAGACGCTGCCCGAGTTGTTGGGGGCGGTCTGGGGGAGGCTGCCGCCGAACGTCCAGCGGATGTGCGTGACGTTGCGGTCGTAGCCGGCCGGCGCGCCGCCCGCGCCCGAGGCCGGCGTGTACGTCCACGTCGCCCCGTTGTCGTTCGAGTAGGCCACCGTCACGGAGGTCAGGCCGCCGAGCACGTTCGTGACCGAGCCGACCTTGAAGTCCATGTAGTCGTTAATCTTCAGGACGGTGGCCGGGTTGGGGTCGATCAGGACGAAGGCGGTCGCGGGTGAGCCCCCTGTGTTCGTGAAGGCGACGGTGTAGGTGAGCTGTGTGCCGGGCACCTGCGTGCCCGAGGGCGTGACCGACTTCGTCAGGGAGACGCTGGGCGGGGCGGCCGCGCCGACGGCCGCGCTCGCCTGGTCGTCCTCGGCGGCGACGTGGTTGTTGGGCGTCGAGTCGGGGTCGGGCTGGTCGGAGGCAGTGACTTCGGCCGTGTTGGTGATCGTCCCCGTGCCGCTGACGAGGGCGACGACCTGGAGCGTGGCGCTCGCGCCGCTCCCGAGGCTCGCGACAGACCACACGCCCGTGCCCGAAGCGTAAGTCCCCGCGCTCGGCGTCGAGGAGACGAAGGTCAGGCCCGCGGGCAGAAGGTCTGTCACGGCGACGTTCGTCGCGTCGCTCGGCCCCGCGTTGATGAGCGTGAGCGTAAAGGTGACGTTCTGGCCCTGAATCGGGTTCGGGTTGTTGACGCTCTTCGAAAGGCTCAGGTCGGAGCTCGAGACGATGTTCGTCGGGTCGCTCGAAGAGTCGTTGGCGGTGTTGGTCTGCCCGCCGCCGGAGGCCGCGGCCGTGTTCGTCACGCTCGCCGCGGCGGTTTGCAGGACGCTGACGGTCAGCGTGATGGCCGGGTAGCTGGCGCCCGACGCGAGCGCGTTCGAGCGCGTACAGGTCACGACCTGGCCCACGGCGCCGCACGTCCATCCGGTGCCCGCCGCCACGACGTAAGAGAGCCCCGTCGGCAGCGTGTCGGTGACGGTGACCGTGCCGCTCGTCGCCGCCCCGCCCACGTTGCTGACCGTGATGCTGTAGCTGCCGGTCGAGCCGCGCGTGAAGTTGCCGGTGTGCGTCTTGGCGACGGTGAGGTCTGCGACGCCGCCGATGTTGGTCGGGTCGCTCGAAGAGTCGTTCGAAGTGTTCGTCTGCCCGCCGCCCGAGACCGTGGCGGTGTTCGTCACGCTCGAAGGGGCGGTCGTCGAGACGTTGACGGTCAAGGTGATGGCCGGGTAGCTCGCGCCCGCGGCCAGCGCCGTCGCGCGCGTGCAAGTCACAGTCTGCCCCGCGGCGCCGCACGCCCAGCCCGTCCCCGTCGCCGAGACGTACCCCAGGCTCGCGGGCAGCGTGTCGGTGACGGTGACCGTGCCGCTCGTCGCGGCGGCGCCCGCGTTCGACACGGTCAGCGTGTAGGTGGCTCCGCTCTGCCCCTGCGCGAAGTTGCCGGTGTGGCTCTTCGTGATGGTCACGTCGGACACGCCGTTGACGGTCGTCGGGTCGCTGGAGCTGTCGTTGGAAGTGTTCGTCTGGCCGCCGCCCGAGACCGTCGCCGTGTTCGTCAAACTCAAAGCCGAGTTCGAGGCCACGGCCGCCGTCAAAGTAATCGCGGGGTAGCTCGCGCCCGCCGCCAGCGCGTCGGCGCGCGTGCAGGTGACGGTCTGCCCCGCGGCGCCGCACGTCCAACCCGTGCCGGTCGCCGAGACGTAGCTCAACCCTGCGGGCAGCGTGTCGCTCACGGTCACGGTGCCGCTCGTCGCGGCGCCGCCCGCGTTGCTGACCGTGAGCGTGTAGCTCCCGTTCTGGCCCTGCGTGAAGTTGCCGCTGTGCGTCTTGGCAATCGTCACGTCGGCGACGCCGTTGATCGTCGTCGGGTCGCTTGAAGAGTCGTTAGAGGTATTGGTCTGGCCGCCGCCGGAGACCGTCGCCGTGTTCGTCAAGCTCAACGCCGAGTTGGGGGCGACGCTCACCGTCAGCGTGATGGCGGGATAGCTCGCGCCCGCGGCGAGCGCGTCGGCGCGCGTGCAGGTCACCGTCCCGCTTGAGTTCGAACACGTCCAGCCCGTCCCCGCCGCCGAGACGTAAGAGAGCCCCGCCGGCAGTGTGTCGGTGATGGTGACCGTCCCGGAAGTGGCCGCGCCGCCCGCGTTGCTGGCGGTGATGGTATACGTCCCGTTCTGCCCCTGTATGAAGTTGCCGGCGTGCGTCTTGGCGACCGTCAGGTCTGCGACGCCGTTGACGGTCGTCGGGTCGCTTGAGCTGTTGTTGCCGGCGTTGCTGTCGTTGCCGCCGGAGACCGTGGCCGTGTTGGTCAGACTCAGGGCGGAGTTCGAAGCGACGTTGACGGGCACGCTGATGGCCGGGTAGCTCGCGCCGCCGCTCAGGGCGTCAGAGCGCGTGCAGGTGACGGTCTGCCCGGCGGTGTTGCACGTCCAGCCCGTCCCCGTCGCGGTGCCCGGCGTGAGCCCCGCGGGCAGCGTGTCCGTGACCGTGACCGTGCCGCTCGAAGCGACGCCGCCCGAGTTCGTGACCGTGATCGAATAAGTCCCGCTCTGCCCCTGCGTGAAGTTGCCCGTGTGGCTCTTGGCAATCGTGAGGTCGGTCGGCACCGTCACGGGGCTCGTCACGCTGCTGCTGTTGTCCGACGCGTCCTGGTCGAAGGTCGTGTTCGAAGAGACGCTCGCCGTGTTGGTGACGCTCGGGGCGGCGGCCGCGCCGACCGCGACGGTGAGCGTGATGGCGGGCAGCGTCGTCCCGCTCGTCACAGGCCCCGCGCGCGTGCAGGTCACGGTTCCGCTTGAGTTCGAGCAGGCCCAGCCCGTCCCCGTCGCCGAGACGTAGGTGAGCCCTGTGGGCAGAGTGTCCGTGACCGTGATGGTGCCGGCGGCCGACTGCGGCCCGCCGTTGACGACGGTGAGCGTGTAGCTGGCGTTGGAGCCGACGGTGAAGGTGCTCGAAGTGGTCTTCGTGATCGAGAGGTCGGCGGCGGCGACGACCGTGTCGGTGTCGGTCGCGCTGTTGTTCGCCGCGCTCGACTCCGTGACCCAGGTGGCGTCCAGATTCGCGGTGGCGGTGTTGGCGATTGAGCCGCTCGAGACGTTGACCGTCCCCTTGATGGTGTAGGTGGCCGTGCCCGAAGCGGCGAGCGTCGCGCCGGTGCTGATCGCGTTGCCGCTCCCCGACGCGGCGTCGCAGGTGGAGCCCGCGGAGGCCGCGCACGTCCAGGTGACGCCCGTCAGCGAGGCGGGCACCGTGTCAAAGAGGTTGGCGGAGACGGTGTACGTGCCGTTGTTGGTGACGACGACGGTGTAAGTGACGAGCAGGCCCTGATAGACGTTCGTCAGGCCGTCCGACTTCGTCACGGAGATGTCGGGCGCGGGGACGACGATGGTCGAGAGGTCGCCGGTCGCGGTCGTGCCGCCGCTCAAATTACTGACGAGCGTCGCCGAGAGCGAGGGCAGCGTGACGGCGTACATGCTCGCCGAGGTGGTCGTGGTGGTGATGAGGATGCGGCTGCCGTCCACGCCCAGTCCGATGGTGCCGGGCGTGGCGCCGCCGGGGAAGGTGACGGTGCCGATGTTGGTGGCCGCGCCGCCCGCCACGGTGGCCGATAAGAGCTGCCGGTTCTGGTTGATGATGTAGAGCGTGTTGCCCGAGAAGGCCATGTCGCCGCCGTTGCCCGTGCCCGTGATGGTGGCGACGGGCGTGGCGCGCCCCGTCGCCTGGTTGATGGTGTAGAGCGTGTCGTTGTCGGCGCCGCCGCCGCCCGACATGTAGTAGAGCGTCCCCGCCTGGTTGAAGGCCATGCGGAAGCCGCTCAGGACGTTGCCGCCCGAGGTCGAGGGGCCGATGTTGCCGAGCAGCACGGGCGCGACCGAGGGCGTGAAGGGGTTGAAGCGGTAGACGGCGCCGTTCTGCCCCGACGGGTCGTTGATGACGTAGAAGAGCATCCCGTCGGTCGGGCGCTGCGCGAGCGTGGCGGCGTTGCCGCCGGGGTAGCCCGTGTAGACGAGCGTCTCCGCGCCCGTCGAGGGGTTGATGGCCCAGATGTTGTTGCTGCCGGCGGTGGCGTTGCCGCGGATGCTGTAGATGGAGGTCGTCTGCGCCGCGGCCGCGGGCGCGAGCGCGAGGAGCACGAGCAGGGCGAAGAGCAGGCGCGCGCCGAAGTGCCCCGCCGCATCGCCGCGCGTGGCGGTCGGCGTGGCAACTCTCTCCCGGCTTGTGCGCGCGTTGCTTCTCAAGGGCGGCCCTTTCCTTCCTTCAACACTCTGTTCGTGAGAGCTTCGGGGTTCGTCGGTCAACGATTCGGCGGCGTGCCTTCGGGCTACTCCTCTTCCTCTTCGTCGTGACCGTCGAGCCCGGCCTTGCTCGTGCCGAAGAGGTCGAAGAGGTTCGAGAGCTTCGAGGAGATGGTGAAGTAGAAGCCGCGGCGCGCGGGTGTCAGGCCGAGCACGCCCGGCTCCGACGCGCCCGTCCAGTTGTAGCCGCCGCCGAGCCGCAGGTCGGGCATGACCCAGAAGCCCACCTCGGAGCCGAACGAGGCGCGCGCGGTCGAAGAGGCGGGCTGCGCGAGCCACCTTCCTTCGCCCGCCACGTCCACGTAGCGGCCGAGGTGGTAGACGGCGCGGCCCTGCGTCATGTAGGTGAGCGTCGAGACGCGGTTGAGTCCTACCGAGCTGGTGTCGCCGAACTTCAGGGCGAAGCGGCCGTACAGCTCGACGTTGCGCGACGCCTGGTAGTAGCCGTCCGAGGAGAGCGTGTCGGAGCGGTCGCGCGTCTCGCCCGCGCCGGCGCCGTTCTGCTGCGAGAGGTCGCGCCGCGTGTAGCTGAAGAGCAGGCCGACCGAATCCTTGTGCAAAGGCCGCCACGCGAGCGCGCCCGTCGCCGCCATCGCCGAGCCCTCGCGGCCGGCGAAGTTCGTGCGCGAGAGCTGGAAGCGGCCGAGCGAGGTGACGCCGTCGCCGAGCCTTCCGGCCGCGCCTAACGTGAGCACGGAGCCCATGCCGCCGCGGTCGCGCATCTCGTAGCGGCCCGTCGTCCTAAAGCCCTCGACCGGCTGCCAGGCGAAGCCGAGGTGCGCGGCGTTGAAGCTCTCGCCGTTGCCCGCGAGGTGGAAGCCGCGCTCGTAGCCGAGGTCGAGCGAGAGCTGCTTGCTGACGGGCAGGCGGTTCTGGAGGCCGACGACGGCGAAGCTGTCCGTGCCGTTGATGCCGTTCTCGAGCTGGTAGCGCGTGTTCAAATTCCCGACGCGGCCGAGCTTCGTCTCGACGCCGACGGCCGTCTCGTTGCGCGCGGCCGTCGCGGCGAAGCCCGTCCCCGACACGTCGCCGATGGGCGTGATGGGCGCCGAGGACATGCGCTGCGTCATGAAGAGCTTCGTGTACTGGTTCACCTGGTACGTCGCGGCGAGCGTCGTCTGGTCGGGGTAGGTCGGGTCGGCCTCGCCGAGGTTCTGCTCGCGCTTGGCGGAGAGGTTGAGCTTGTCGGTCGCCTTGTACTCGGCGCCGACGGTGACGAGGTTCGAGTCGGTCTCGCGCCCCGTCGCGTCGTCCTTGAGGTGGCGGAAGTCGTAGGAGACCTGCGCGCGCAGGCGGTCGCCGAACTGCTGCGTCCACATGAGCGAGGCGGTCTGGCGGCTGTTGTCCACGTTCTCGGTCTTGTTGCGCTCGTCGGTGAAGGAGAGCTGCGCGCGCGCCGACTTCGTGACGCGCATGTCAACCGAAAGGTCTGTGCGCTGCGAGCCGGGCGTGACGGTCTGGCCGAACGGGTTGAGGAAGCCCTCGTCGGCGCGGGCGAAAGAGGCGCGCACGGTCGTCTCGCGCCACGCGAGCGGCTGCTCCAGCTCGACGCGGTAGGCGTTGCCGTCGTGGCGTTCGTCCGCCGCGACGTTGCCGAAGAAGACGTTGCCGCCGTTGACGGCGCGTCCGCGCGAGGTGGCTAACTCGGCGCGCAGGCGCCCGCCGTGCGGCAGGCTCTTCTCGGCGTCGAGGCCGCCGAGCACGAACGAGCCGAAGTCGCCCTGCCGCTGGTCAACCAGGGAGAGCCCGACCTTCAGGCCGATGCCTTCGAAGTTCTTGTAGGCCCGGCCCGTGTAGACGGCCTGCGACATCCCTTCGGCCGCGTACTCGTAGGTGGCGACGACCTGCACGAGGTTGAACGAGAAGTCGAAGGTCGAGATCGGCCGCAGGAAGAAGACCTCGCCCGTCGCCGCGTCGAGGTTGTAATCGACCGAGCGGATGAGCGACTCGCGCGAAAGGATCGTCTCGGGGTTGCGGCGGTCGCGCACCTCGATGACGAGCGTCTCGGAGCCGGGCAAAACCTCGCCGTGCGACAGGCGCGCGAAGCCGAGCGCGCCGCCGGGGAACACGTCGCGCGCGAAGGCCGTGTCGGGGCGCGCGCCCGTCAGGGAGACGTAGTCACCCTTCGAGTCCTCGAGGTGCAGCTTGACGCCCGTCAGCTTGCGCGCGTAGGAGGCGAGCCCCGAGTTGCGGTTCTCGGTCTCGAAGTCGCCGAAGAGGAAGTAGGAGCGGCCGCGGTCGAGCCGCAGGTAGAGCTTCGAGTTGGTCTGCGCGTCCTCGAAGCGCGTCGAGGAGTCGCCGAAGAGCGGGTAGGCGCGGTCGAGCGGGTCGAACTGGAAGAGGCGGTCTCTGCCGCCCGTGCGGTTGATGGGCCGGTTGCTGTCGTAGGCGAGCGTCAGAAGGTTCTTCGCGCCGAGGAACTGCCCGCGGTAGAAGAAGGCGAGGCGGCTGCGCACGGTCGCGTCCGACTCCGCGCCTTCGAGTTCGGGCGCGGCCGAGCCGAAGGTCATCTCGCCCAAGCCGACGAGGATGGACGGCCGCACCTCGGGCGTGATGCGTATCCCGCGCTCGGCCTTCACCGCGCCGGTCGTCGCGTGAATCTCGGCGGTGCCGGGCGCGTTGTCCGCGAAGAGCACGGCGCGCCCCTCGCCGCCGACGAGCGGCACGATCTGCTCGCCCGCGGACTCGACATCTTTCGTCTGAACGTCGGGCTCCTCCTGATTCAGCGAGCCGACGCGGGTCGCCCCTTCGTTCTGCTTGAGCGCGTCCTCGGCGGCCTTCTCCGCCGCCTTGTTGTTGTGCGTCCCGTCGGCATTAACTTCATCGACGCGCACGAGGCGGCCCGCGGAGACCGCGAGCGCGACCGAGCCGTCGGCCGCGGGGTGGCCCCACTGGTCGAAGGCGCGCACGCGCACGAGCGTGGAGTCGCGGCCGCCGGCCGAAAGCTCCGCCTTCTCGGGCACGATCTCAAGGCGCTTCGCGGGGCCGCGGCCGTAGGCGGTCAGCTCGACGGTCTTGCCCGTCTGACCTTCGGGGCCGACGGCCGTGACGCGGATGCGGTTCGGGCCGGGCTGCACGCCGAGGCCGACGAAGGTGAAGGTGGCGAGGTCGTTCCTGCGGTCGAGGCGCGTCTCGCCGATCTTCGAGTCGGGGATGCGCTGCCCGCCGACCTCGACCGAGACCTTCCACGCGCCGTTCGTCCGGGCTTCAATCTCAAGCGCGGCGCCGGTCACGGCCTCGTCGGGCTTCGGCGAGAGCACGCGCACCTCGCCGGGCGCGACCGGCTCCAGGGTCTCCTCGGTCGTCGTCTCGTAGGTGCCCGCCGCGAGCGGCGCCGCGGCCGGCTTCGCCTCCGCCGAGTTCTTCGATTCGGCCGCGCCGAAGAGCGAGCCGGCGAGCGGCGACTTCGAGTTCGAGCTGGAAGTAAGACTGTTCTTCGGCGCGGGGTTCGCGGTTGAGACGGAAGCCGCGGAGTCGGGCGCGCGCAGCGCGTAGTTCTGGCGCAGCAGCGCGCCGCCGCCGAGCGGCGTGCGCAGCAGGCGCGTCCAACTGTGCTCGTCGCGGCGGCCGGTCTCGACCAGCGTATAGCCGGGCGGCAGCGTCACGGGGTCGAGCGAGAGCACCTGCGCGCCCTCGTTGACCACGGGGAAGTTGTAGAGACCTTCGGAGTCGGTGATGACCGACTGGCCGTTGTTCAGGTAGAGGCGCACGCCGGGCACGCCGCGCTCGTCCTTGTCGAACTGGCCGTTGAGGTTCGCGTCCGAGTAGACGCGGCCGATGATGACCTGCTGCGAGGAGAAGAGACCGCGGCGGACGCGCACACTCGCGCGTGCCCGGGGGGTGGACACACGCTCTCCGGTCGAGAGCGTCCCCGCCGCGGAAGCCGTGTTGAACTGTTCGCCCTCTTGCGCGTTGGCGCCGACGCGCACGCGGTAGACGAGCGTCACGCGCGCGCCCGCCTCGACGCGGCCGAGCCGGAAGAGGAGGGCGTTGTCGGAGGCCGCCTCGGGCTCGACGCTGCGCGCGGCCGCGGGCGGGTTCTCAAGGAGCGCCGTGCCTTCCGCGTAGTGGAACGACGGCGGGAGCTGATCGCGCACCTCCGTGTCGTCGAGCGCCACGGGCGTCGCGTTGTGCAGCTCGACCCGGTAAGTGACCGTGTCGCCGACCTCGACCGAAGGCCGGTCGGCGCTCTTCGTGATCTCCAGCGAGGAGTTCTCGAACATCGGCACGTTGAGCGCGTAGGCCGCGAGGCGCGGGATGTCAACCTGCTTCTCGGACAGCTCGAAGCCGCCGGCCTGCGCGACGGGCAGGCCGTCGAGAGCGCGCACGGCGAGCGTGAAGAGCCCCGCGCCGTCCGGCGCAATCGTCGTCTCGATGAGGCGCGAGCGGTAGCCCTGCGCCGTCACGTTCAGGAAGTAGCGCGCCGGGGTGGAGGTCGTCCCGAGCTGCGCGTTCGAGAGCACGAAGCTGAAGCGCCCCGCGCCGTCCGAAGCGAACGGGTTCGCGTTGTCGCCGTTCGGGTCAAGCCCCGCGTTCGCGCCGGAGTTGAGCGGGACGAGCGCGCCGGTCGTCGAGTCGGCGAAGAGCGAGACGCGCGCGCCGGGGACGGGCGTGCCCGCGCTGCGCCCCTGGTAGACGACGCCGAACGGGCTCGCGACGGCCGTGGCCGAAGTGCTCGAAACGGAGGGCGCGTTGTCGGCCGCGACGACCGCGGTGTTGACGATGCCGGTGCCGTGCGGGACGGCCTGAGTCACGCGCGCCTGAAGCGCGACCTCAAGCACCGCGCCGACGGCCAACTGCGCGACGCGTATCTCGACGCGGCGGCCCACGACCGAGCCCTCGTCCGCGTCGGCGCCGTCGGAGAGCGCGCGGCCCGCCAGCCGGAGCGTGCCGGCGACGTATTCGAGCCCGTCGGGCAGGTCGTCGCGCAGCACGACGTTGCGCGCCACGGTGTCCCCGCTGTTGCGGAAGTTGATCGTGTAGTTGAGCCCCTGGCCCGGCGAGGTCGTGACGCTCTCCTGACCCTCGACGAGCTTGACGGGCGGGAGGCTCGGGTCGGAGGGGGACGAGAACTTGGCGCCGGTGCCGTAGGCGTTGACGATGGTGCCCGCGTCCTGCGCGCCCGCGTTCAGGGCGTCGGCCACCGAGGAGCGCGCGACGAGGCGGATGGTGAACTGCTCGCCCACGCGGCCGGCGCCCACGTCCAAGACGGCGAGCACCCCGACGCACTGACCGCGCGCGAGCCTGGGGCTCATCGTCGAGTCGAGCGTGACGGGGCGGTCATTCGAGTCGAGCGTGCCCGACCCGTCCACGTCGAAGTGGAGCGAGACGAGCGCCGCGGGGGCCGAGACTTCGGCGGAAGCGATGGTGTAGAAGTCGGGCGTGTTGCCCGTGTTGCAGACGCGGAAGAGGCGCGTGACGCGCTCGTTCGGCGCGACGGTGGCCGAGGCTTCAGTCTCGTCGGGGGTGACGTTGACGGCGGCGACGGTCGAGACCGTCACCGTGACGGTCGGCGAGACGGTCATGAACTCCTGGCCGGTCTCGTCGGCGTAGGTCGCCTCGGCGCGGTTGGAGATAACGACGCCCGCCCCCACGCCCCCGTCCCGCGCGGCCGCGGCCCGCCCGCCCGCCGCGAGTGCGGCGAGCAGGAGGAGCGCGAAGGCTCGGAGGAGGGTGTGGGGGCGGGCGTTAATCATCGGAGAAGACCTTAACGCTGAGGCTGTGATTCGAAGGTCGGCGCCGGGGGTCAGAGTCGGGCTCTCAATCCTCTGTCCTCTGCCCCCGGCGTCCTCCCTTAGTTAATCCGGCGGCGGAACGTGAACGTCCGCGAGGCGCCGGGGTTGACGGAGCCGGCCGCGTCCTTCAGGAAGGAGGTCGCGGCGGTGACGGCGCCGTTGGTGTTGCCGTCGGTGACCGCGCCGCCGCCCGAGTCGGCCGGGGCGGGGCTGGTGACCTGGGTCGTCGTCGAGGCCCAGTTGTTGGGTGCCGCCGAGCCGTCCTCGCTGATGACGACGCTCGACGCCACGAGGTTGACGCAGCCCGCGCCGCCGCCGCCCACCGAGACGTTCGAGTACGTGATCGTGTAGACGAGGTTGGCGCCGGGGACAGGGTCGGTCGCGGCGCCGACGCCGGTCGTGTTGTCCACCGTGACCGACTTCACGAGCTTCAGGAAGCCCGTGTAGTAGTTGTCGAACGTGTCGTTCGACGAGGCCGGGGTCACGCCCGAGGTGGCGCGCACCAGCGTGCTGAAGCCGCCCGACTGGAGGACGGCCGTCGTGGCCGGCGCCGTGACGCGCACGATGACGTTGGCCGACGCGCCGTAGGCCACGGCGAGCGTGGTGCTGCCGCCGCCCGAGAGCGTCGTGAACGACGTGCCGCCGTTGGTGCTGAGCGCGACCGTGAAGCCCGCGGGCACCGTCGGCGCGGTGAAGGTGTACGTGTCGTCGGCGTTGCCCGTGTTCTGCACCGTGTTGGTGAAGTCAACGGACGTGATGGCGCCGAGCTGGTCGAGGTGCGACTTGCCGGCGATGGCCGCGGGCGCCACCGACTTGTTGGTGTAGTCGTCGTTGTTGCTCGTCGGGCCGACCGCCGCCGGGGCGCCCGAAGGCCCGAAGAGGACGGCGCCGACCTGCGACAGCAGCGTCGGGAGCTGGAAGCCCTGCGTCGCGCTCAGGGCATCGACGCCGAAGCGCGGCTCGTTGAAGTCGGCGTTGCCGTCGCCCTTGTTGGTGACCGCGTCGCCCGACTGGTCGGTGATCGAGGCGTTGACGTTGTTCTTGCCGAACGCGTCGCCGATCTCGTAGAGCGGCAGGCTCGCGTTGATGCCGGTGTTGACCGTCACGACCATCTGCATGTTCGCGACGGAAGCACCGGGCGCGAGCGACGCGCCGACGTTGAAGGCGACGCGCGTCACGCTGCCCGGGGGCGGCGCGACGGTCGTCCAGACGGCGCCCGTCACGGGGTCGGTCGTCAGGGCCGAGGTCGAGTAGAGGACGGTCACGCCCGCGGGCGGCGTCACCGACGAGAAGGTGGTGCGGCTCGGCACCGGCGCGATGACGAAGACGCCCGTCTGCGAGCCGGCCGGCGCGTTCGTCAGCGTGCGCGGCGCGACGGCGCGCGCGCCCGTGTTGTCGAGCGACCACGTGTAGGTGACGTTCGAGCCGAGCGCGACGGGGCCCGCCGGCGCCGAGAGGTTCAGGCGGAGCTGCGCGTCGTTCTCGACCGAGGTCGTGATGCTGCCGACGGCCTCGCTCTCGCTGCCCGTCAGCGTCGTGCCCGAGGGCACCGACGTGCGGACTTCCGCGGCCGAGTTGTTCGACGCGACGTTGTCGCCCGAGGCGTCGCCGAGCGTGACGCTGATGGGCGCGCCCGCGGCCGCGCCGGCGTTGACGCTCACGCGCACGACGACCGTGAACGAGGCGTTGCGCGCGAGATACGGCGAGGCCGGGTAGAGCAGCGGCGAGGCGTTGCCGAGGATGTCGGTGTCGCCGGCACCGAGGCCGTTGCCGGTCACGTCGATGACGGCCTGCGTGACGGTGATGGGGCCGCTCGTGACGATGGCGGAGCCCAGCGCGGGGAAGCGCACCTGCGTCGGGAAGTTGCCCGAGTTGGTGACGGTGAACGTGAAGTCCACGTTCGTCTGGCCGGCGACGACCGTCGGGACGCTGCCGCCGTCGGGCGTGATGGTCAGGCCCGCGACGTTGGCGACCGTGACGGTCACGGTGTTCGAGGTGACCGAGTAGCTGTTGGTGCCGTCGGAGTAGGTGGCCGCGGCCTGGTTCGAGATCGTCGTGCCGCCCGAGGTGGCCTGGCCCAGCGCGGGCGCGGCCGTCAGGCAGAGCGCGGCGAGGGCCAGCAGCACACCGGGGAGTGCGCGCAGGCGTGTGGGGGATGTGTGTCTCTTATTCATCTTCGTTGGTTCCTTCCGTGGTCGCCTCTCGGGCTACTTGACGCGCACCTTGTATGAGGCCGACAGCTTGCCGCCGGGGGCGAGCGCGTCCGACCACTCGTAGCGCACCTCCGTGTACATCGAGACGGGGGCGGGCACCTGCTTCACCGAGCCGTCCGGCTGGCGCTCTTCGATGATGGGCTGCGTCGCGAAGGTCTTGCCGCCGTCGATGGAGTAGGTGACGGTCGAGCCCGACTCGCCCGCGGGCGAGCCGGCGACGAGGACGGTGCCGGCCGGGATGTGGCCGACGGCCTTGTAGTCGCGCGCCGCGCCCGTGCCGTCGTTCGACGAGACGATCTGCCAGTCGAGAATCTCACCCGGCTTCACGTCCTCGACCTTGTCGAGCGCGAGGCGGGCGCCGCCGCGCTCGACCGCGCCGGCCAGTTCGACCTTGATCTCGGGGCGGCCCGAGGCGGCCTTGAGCTGCCGCTGCGCGAGCGCCGCGCCGCCCACCAGGGCGACGACGCAGAGCGCGAGCAGGGGGGCGGCGGCCCTTCTGTTCTTCAGTCTGTTCATGTGAATTCTCCTCCGATGATGGTTGCTTGGGTTGAGGCGCGAGGCTGGCGGCGTGCGTACGCTTTCGGCGGGCGCGGGTTAAAAGAGCGAGGTGCGTTAGGGCATGAAGAGCGTGAGCCCCCGTCTCAGGCGGGGTCGGCCATCGCCTCCTCCTTGAGGGCGCAGGCGACGGCGTACATGAAGTCCCGGACGCGGACGGGGCGCGGCAGGACGGCGGCGAGGCGCGCGTGTGCGTGCGCCCGCAGGATTTCGGACGGGCGGTCGTGGAAGGCGATGAGCGCCGTGCCGGGCGCGATCTCGGCCAGGGCGGCGACGGCCCCGCTCCGGCCGAAGCCGGCCATGTCGAGGCCCACCGCGATGAGGTCGAAGTCGCCGCGCGCGGCCGCCCGCAGCACGTCCATCGTGTGGCGACAACTCTCGGCCTCGTGGCCGGCCGCGCGCAAAGCCCTCAACAACTGCTCGGCCGCCGCACGGTCGTCGTCACAAATCATCACGCGCGCCATCTGGTTTGATTCCTTTGCTCGAATGAGACTTCCCGGGTCAGGCCCGAAACACACACCCGCCCGGCACACACTCCCTTAACAACCCCCGTACCGCGCGTGCGGCCGACAGGCTTCGAGGGTGTAACTGCTGAAAGTTATGGGCTTGTGGTTTCGGCTTGTGCGGTCAGGCGGGAGGCGGGAGGGGGCTTTGTGACAACCGGGGCTGAAATTCTGTCAGCCGGACTGACGTTTTGTCAGTCGCCGTACTCGCGGAGCTTGCGGTAGAGGGTGCGGGCGGAGATGCCGAGGACGGCGGCGGCGCGCTCGCGGTTGCCGGACTGCTCTTCGAGGACGCGGAGGATGTGTTGGCGTTCGAGTTGTTCGAGCGTGACGGGCGCGGAGTCGGAGGAAGTATTGGCGTTGCCCGCGGCGCTCTGCGGAGTGTGGGAGGGGAGGAGTTGGTCGGCTTCGATGGTGTCGGAGTCGGCGGAGGCGAGGGCGGCGGCGCGCTCCAGGGCGTTGCGCAGCTCGCGGACGTTGCCGGGCCAGTCGTAGGCGCCCAAGCGTTGGCGCGCTTCGGTTGATAAATCCAGCGCGGGGCGGTTGAAGCGCTCGCGGAAGAGCGAGAGGAAGTGTTCGGAGAGGGCGGGGATGTCCTCGCGGCGCTGGCGGAGCGGCGGCACGTGGAGCGAGATGACGTTGAGGCGGTAGAAGAGGTCTGCGCGGAAGCGCCCCGAGGTCACGTCTTCGGCGAGGTTGCGGTTGGTGGCGGCGATGACGCGCACGTCGGCCTCGCGGTCGCGGGTGGAGCCGACGCGGCGGAAGCGCCCCTCTTCGAGGAAGCGCAGGAGCTTGACCTGCGTCTGCGCGGGCATCTCGCCCACCTCGTCGAGGAAGAGCGTCGAGGAGTCGGCCGCCTCGATCAGTCCCCTCTTCGTGGAAGTCGCGCCGGTGAAGGCGCCGCGCTCGTGGCCGAAGAACTCCGACTCGAAGAGCGTCTCGGGGAGCGCCGCGCAGTTGACCGCGATCATCGGCGACTCCGCGCGCTGGCTGCGCGCGTGCAGGAAGCGCGCGAGCACATCCTTGCCCGTGCCCGACTCGCCAGTGATGACGACGGTCGAGTCGGCGCGCGCCGCCGTCTCGGCCAAAGCGACCAGGCCCTCCATCGCCTTGCTCCTGTAGACGAGCGCGCCGGCCACGTCCTCGGCGGGCTGGCGGACGGCGTCCCGCAAGGAAGCGTTCTGCCTGACCAGCCTCCGCTTCTCGTCGGCCTTGCGGACGACGGCCTCGATCTCGTCGAGCGTCGAGGGCTTCGTCAAATAATCGTAAGCGCCGAGCCGCATCGCCTCGATGCCGGTGCCGAGCGAGGTGTCGGCCGTGAGCATGATGACCTCGGGCGCGTCTTCGAGCTTGCGCACCTCGCGCAGCGTGTCTAATCCGCTGAGGCCGGGCATGCGGATGTCGAGCAGCACCACGTCGAAGTCGCTCTTCGAGAGCGCGTCGAGCGCCTCCTCGCCCGACGCGGCCGGGGTCGAGTCGAAGCCCATGCGCGCGATCTGATCCGACACGAGCTTGCGCAGCACCGCGTCGTCATCAACGACCATCACGCGAATTTTTCTGCTCATAGGGACAATGACAAGTAAAGCGTGACGAGTGAAAAGCAGGCAGAAGTAAGTCGGGAGCGAATCTTAAATTGTGTCGCGCCGCTTGTCCACTAAGTTCTCACAGTTTTTCGGGCGTGCGGCGGGGGAGCCAGAGGCGGAAGCAGCTCCCCTTCCCGGGCTTGGACTCGACGGTGAGCGCGCCGCCGAGCGCCTCGGCCAGCGTGAGCGAGATGGCGAGGCCGAGCCCCGAGCCGCGCCCGGGGTCTTTGGTGGTGAAGAACGGGTCGAAGATGCGCGCCAAGGTCTCGGGCGGGATGCCGGGGCCTGTGTCCCTGACCTCGACGCGCACGCGCTGGCCGTCGAGCAGCGTGGAGACGCGCACCGAGCCGCCCTCGCCGGCCGCGTCGAGCGCGTTGGCGAGCAGGTTGTCCAAGACCTGCCGCACCATCGTCTCGTCGGTCGCGACCTCGCCGACCGCGTCGTCTAGCTCGACTTCGACGCGGACGCCGCCCTCCTCCTGCCCGCGCCTCTCAAATATCTGCGCGGCCTGCGCGACGACGCGGTTGAGTTCGACGGGGTCGCGGCGCGCGCGCTTCTGGCGCGAGAGGTCGAGCAGGCCGCGCGTGATCTGCTTGCAGCGCAGGGCCTGGCGGACGATCTCTTCGAGGTAGTAGTCCCACTGCCTCTCTTCCGCGGCGCGCGCCGTCGCGGGGTCTGACTTCACGTCGCGCAGCGTCGCCTCGGCGCAGGTGGTGATGGCGGCGAGCGGGTTGTTGATCTCGTGCGCGACGCCCGCGGCGAGCTGGCCGATGGTGGCGAGGCGGCGCGAGCGCGCGAGCTGCTCCTGCACCTCCGCGAGCGTCGTGATGTCGCTCCAGGTGATGACGCTCCACGAAGAAGGGGTCTGGAAACCGGGCCGAAGAGAGTCGCCGTCGTTTGACTCCGGACTCCAGACTTCGGGCTCCAGGCTCGAAAGCGGCGCGACGGAGACGAGGTAGCGGCGCCCGTCCTCCGCCTGTAGCTCGAAGGAGCTGGTCGTGCGGGGCGTGCCCGGCCGCATGTGGTAGGCGGCGGCGCGCTCGCCGAAGAGTCGCGTGAACGCCTCGGCGCAGGACATGCCGGCCACCTCCGACGGGTGTTGGCCCATCGCCTCGGCCGCGGCCATGTTGCAGCGCATGACGCGGAGCCGGTCGTCGTGGACGATGATGCCGTCGGGGATGGCGTCGAAGGTCTGCTCCCAGACGCGCTTCGCCGCGCCGAGCGTGTCGAGCAGCCGCGCGTTGTCGAGCGCGAGCGCGGCCATCTCCGCGAGCCCTTCCAACCGCTGCCGCTCCTCGGCGGTGAAGCGGTGGTGCTCGCGGAAGCCGACGGCGAGGACGCCGAGGCTCTCGCCGCGCGCGCGCAGCCGTGCAATCGCCAGGTCGCGCACGCCCTCGGCGCTGTGCAGCGGGAACTCGCTCTCGGGCAGGTCGCCCGCGAGCCCGCGCACCTCGAAGATGATCTCCTCACCTTCGCGGTCGAATGCGGCGGCGCGCTCGGCGAACTCGCCGCGCACCGGGATGGCGACCTCCAGGGCGTTCGCGGCGCTACGGACGCCGCTCGCCGCCAGCCACGTGATGGTGCGCTCGGCCTCGGAGAAGCTGGCGATGCTCACGGTGTCCGCGCGCAGGATGCGCCTGACGGTCTCGACCACCCTGTCGAGCGTGGCCGCGCCCTCCGCGCGCCCGCCCCTCGTCCTGCCCTCTTTGCTCTCAGCCATCTCGCCCTTATCTTGCCAGAATCAACCCTTAAAGTCTTATACGCTCCCCGCGGCCGCGCGGTTACAAGAGTCGGCGCGTCGGCGTCGTAATTTTCTTTCACCTGACGCAGGCGCCCCGCGCTCCTGACATGACGTTCGACGCGCGAACCCCCTGTTTTTCCGAGAGAGCTTGGCGGCACGCACCTTGCCGAGGCACGGGCGTGGGCGGTGAAATCATGAACGTCGAAAACCATTCAACGCAGAGCGAGAAGGATGCAAGGAGATTGCTCGTCATGAAAAGAGTCGTGGAAATTCTGGGGTGGCTCACGGCGGTCGCCCTCCTCGCGTTCGCCAGCCACGCCGTCTTCGCCGCGGGGCAGACGCAGGACGGCTCGAACGCGCCGCGCGAGCGCACGCGCACGGCCCGCGGGCGCGAAGACCTGAGCCCGGGCGCGCTCGTCCGCGGGGCGCGCACCGTCTACGTCGCGCCGAGCGAGCACGTCGAGAAGAAGTACCTCGAATACAAGCTCGGCAAGTACGAAGAGCTGCGCGACTGGGGGCTGGTGCTCGTCTCCGACCCCTCGGCGGCCGACCTCGTCCTCACCGTCGATAAGACGGCGCTCAACTACATCTTCACGCTCACCGACCGGCGCACCTCCGTCATCGTCACCACCGGCAAGTGCGTCGCCGTCAACGGCCGCCTCGCCGCGGAGTATCTGGGCAAAGAGGTCGTCAAGAAGATCAAGGACGCGCGCGCCTCCGGCGACGCCGGCCGCCGCCCGTCGCGCCGCCGCGACCGCGACGACTCGGACGACGACGAGTGGAGCGAGTCTTAACCGCAGCCGCCCCGCGGGCGGGAAAGGAAGGAGAGGACGGTATGAAGAAGGGCATCCTGACATGTCTGGCGGCGCTCGTGCTGCTGGCGACGGCGCCGGCGGCGGCACTGGCGAGGGGCGCGGGGGACGAACAGCCCCGCGCAGAGGTCGTGGCGCGCGTGAAGAAGGCGCTGGCGAATAAACGCAGCGTGCGGGTCACGTTCAAGAAAGAGGTCAATTGGTTCAAGCAGGAGTACACCGTGACCGGCAAGGTCGGCGAGGTGCGCGAGGACGTTTTTCTCTTCGTGCCGGACGACAAGGCCGACGCGGCCGCCTGGAGGGCGACGAGCAGGGACGCCGTCCGTTACGAAGACATCGCCTCGGTGCGCTACCCGTCGAAGGTGAAGAAGTTCTTCAAGGGCGTCGGCATCGGGGCGATGGGCGCCGGCGCATTCTTCATCGTCATGCCGGTCTACGGAATCGAGGCGCTGTTCGGCCAACTGCCGGACTGCTGAGGCGTCACGCCGAACTGTTGACACACGCGAGAAGGGCGGCGCGTTTGAATCGCGCCGCCCTTCTCGTTCGCTCGCCGGCCTTACCTCACTCGCCCTTCGGCGCGGCGGCGCGCACTTCCGTCGAGACGCCGGCCTCGTACTTCTTGAAGTTCTCTTTGAAGCGGCGGGCGAGGTCGCGCGCCTTCTCGTCGTAGCGCGCGGCGTCCTGCCAGGTGCCGCGCGGCTGAAGGACTTCCGCGGGCACGTCGGGGCACGTCACGGGTACGTGGACGCCGAAGACCGGGTCGGGGCGCGTCTCGACCTGCGCGAGCGAGCCGTTGAGGATGGCGCGGATCATGGCGCGCGTGTGCCTGATCTTCATGCGCTGCCCCTCGCCGTAGGGGCCGCCCGACCAGCCCGTGTTGACGAGCCAGCAGTCGGCCCTGTGCTCCTGAATCTTCTTGCCGAGCAAATCCGCGTAGACGCCGGGGTGCAAGACCATGAAGGGCGCGCCGAAGCAGGTCGAGAAGGTCGCCTGCGGCTCGGTCACGCCGCGCTCGGTGCCCGCGACCTTCGCCGTGTAGCCCGAAAGGAAGTGGTACATCGCCTGCTCGGGCGTCAGTTTCGCCACCGGCGGGAGCACGCCGAAGGCGTCGGCCGTCAGCATGATGATGTTCGAAGGGTGTCCGGCGTAGCCCTCGGGCACGATGTTCGGGATGGAAGTCAGAGGGTAGGCGGCGCGCGTGTTCTCGGTGCGCGAGGCGTCGTCGAGGTCGGGGACGCGCGTCGAGGGGTCGAAGACGACGTTCTCCATGACGGTGCCGAACATGCGCGTCGTGCGGTAGATGTCGGGCTCGGCCTCCGCGGAGAGCTTGATGACCTTGGCGTAGCAGCCGCCCTCGAAGTTGAAGACGCCGTCGTCACTCCAACCGTGCTCGTCGTCGCCGATGAGACGGCGCTCGGGGTCGGCGGAAAGCGTCGTCTTGCCCGTCCCCGAGAGGCCGAAGAAGACGGCCACGTCGCCCGCCTCGCCGACGTTCGCCGAGCAGTGCATCGACATCACGCCGCGCTGCGGCAGGAGGTAGTTGAGGAGGCCGAAGACCGACTTCTTCGTCTCGCCCGCGTAGGAGGTTCCGCCGATGAGGACGAGGCGCTGCCCGAAGTCCACCAGGATGAAGGTCTCGGAGCGCGTGCCGTCGGTGGCGGGGTCGGCCTTGAAACTGGGGATGTTGACGACGGTGAACTCGGGCGTGTGCTTCCTCTCACCAGCGTCGTCGTTGATGAACATCGTGCGCGCGAAGAGCGAGTGCCACGCGAGTTCCGTCACGATGCGCACCGGCAATCTGTAACGAGGGTCGGCGCCCGCGTAGGTGTCCTGCACGAACAGCTCGCGCGTGGAGGCGTAACGCATCATCCTTTCGCGCAGCCGGTCAAAATTCTCCTGCGGGAACTCCTTGTTGACCTCGCCCCAGAAGACCTTCTCCTCGGACGAGGGCTCGCGGACGATGGCCTTGTCCTTGGCGGCGCGGCCCGTGTGCTCGCCCGTGTCCACGAGCAGCGCGCCGTGCGCCGAGATGGAGCCCTCGCCGCGGCGCGCGACGATCTCGTAAAGCTCGGGCGTGTTCAGGTTCCAGTAGACATCCGCGCCGGGATTGATGCCGAGGCGTTCGAGCCCCACGTCGCTGCGCCTGCGCCCGTGCTCGCGCGCGACGCTCTGTTTGATGGCGGCCATAAGCTCTCCTGGTAAATAGTGAATGGTAAATGGTGAATGGCAGAAAGGCGGAAGCCTCTCTTCACCATTCACTATTTACGATTCACTTCTTCTTTGTTGAACTCTTGAACAAACGCGGCCCGGACGCAGGACAGGAGCGCGGGCCGGACGCTCGCCTGCGTTCGGTCTGGGCGCTCCTGTCAACGGTGCGGACTTGTCGCGTGTCGCGTCGGTTAGAGTTTGTCCTTCTCCCGCCGCTCCTCGACCAGCTCGCGCAGCGCGACCGCGAGGTCGCGGGCGGCGCGCTCCAGGCGGTCGGCGCAGGCCTCCAGCTCGTCCACGCCGCCCGGGTTCTGGCGCGCGGCCACCGCGGCCAGCGCGTCCTCGGTCTGCAAATTCAGGCGTTCCGCCGCCGATTGCACCTCTTGCTCCGCGCGCGTGAGCAGCTTCGAGGGGGAAGTTGAACCTTTTGTACTCACCAAAATCAGCCCTGCTTGTCAGGTAGAATTGCTCGGCCCGCGCCGGCGTCGTGCGCCCCGCCCGGCCCGCGCGCCCTGAAGGTTCCCGGCGCGCCCGACCAAGATAACAGAATGAGTTCGACTCCGCCACGTCTTGCAAACGCCCGCGCGCACATTTCAAGCGGAGGGGCCGCGGCCGCCCCCTTCGAACGGGTATAATCTGGCCCTGCACGCTCGTCAAAGCACAAACCGGACTTCAGTCGGAGATCGCCGATGAGAAAAAACGCGCCCGCCCTCTTCAGCCTGCTCTTCGTCACGCTCTTCATCTTCGGCCCACGCGCCGGGGCGCAGGAGATCGCGTCGCCCTCCGGAAAACTCTCGCTCTCCTTCCGACTGACGGAGGCGGGCGAGCCGACCTACAGCCTTTCCTTCGCGGGCCGGCCGGTCGTTTTGCAAAGCAGGCTGGGCATCGAATTGAGAGACGCGCCCGCGCTGACGGCAGGGTTCGCCGTCGTCAAGTCGGAGACCACGGAGAAGGACGAGACGTGGCAGCCCGTGTGGGGCGAGGTGAAGTCGATACGGAATCACTACCGCGAGCTGGCCGTCACGCTGCAACAGACCAAAGGGGACGGGAGGAGCGTGCTCGTCAGGTTCCGCCTCTTCGACGACGGGCTCGGCTTCCGCTACGAGTTCCCCGAGCAGGAGAAGCTCAAATACTTCATCGTCACGGACGAGAAGACCGAGTTCAACCTCGCGGGCGACCACAAAGCCTTCTGGATTCCCGGCGACTACGACACGAACGAGTACGCGTACTCGACGACGAGGCTCAGCGAGATCGACGCCTCGCGCGGGCGGAAGGACATCGCGATTGCGGTCAAGTCCATCCCCGGCGACAACGTCGTGCAGACGCCTTTGATGTTGAAGACGGCCGAAGGGCTCTACGTCAACATTCACGAGGCGGCGCTCGTCAACTACCCGGCGATGAACCTCGCGGTCAACCGGCAGACCTTCTCCCTCTCCGCGCACCTCGTCCCCGACGCCCTCGACAACAAGGCGTATTTGCAGACGCCGGACAGGACGCCCTGGCGCACAATCGTCGTCAGCGACCGGGCCGCCGACATCCTCTCTTCCAAACTCATTCTCAACCTCAACGAGCCCTCGAAAATTTCGGACACGCGCTGGATCAAGCCCGTCAAGTACGTCGGCATCTGGTGGGAGATGCACGTCGGCAAGTCAACGTGGAACTACGCGGACGTGGGCAACGTCAAGCTGGCGGGGACGGACTGGTCGAAACTCAAACCCAACGGCAGGCACGGCGCGACGACCGCGAACACGAAACGCTACATCGACTTCGCCGCCCGCCACGGCTTCGGCGGCGTGCTGGTCGAGGGCTGGAACGTCGGCTGGGAGGACTGGTTCGGCAACTGGAAGGAGGAGGTCTTCGACTTCGTCACGCCCTACCCCGACTTCGACGTGAACGAGCTTCAAAAGTACGCCGCCGCGAAGGGCGTCAAGCTCATCATGCACCACGAGACTTCGGCCTCGGCGACCAACTACGAGCGGCGGATGGAGGCGGCCTACCGCTTCATGAAGGAGCACGGGTACGACGCGGTCAAGACCGGCTACGTCGGCCGCATCATCCCGCGCGGCGAGCACCACGACGGCCAGTGGATGGTCAACCACTACGTCCGCGTGGCCGAGGCGACCGCGCGCCGACAGATCATGCTCGACGCGCACGAGCCCGTCCGCCCGACGGGCTTGCAACGCACCTACCCGAACTGGCTCGCCTGCGAGGCCGCGCGCGGCAACGAGTACAACGCGTGGAGCGAGGGGAACCCGCCCGAGCACGAGACCATCCTGCCCTTCACGCGCCTGATGGGCGGGCCGATGGACTACACGCCCGGGATTTTTCAAATCAAGCTCGACGTGTACGCGCCGGGGAAGAAGGAGCAGGTGCACACGACGCTCGCCAAGCAGTTGGCCCTGTACGTGACGCTCTACAGCCCCTTGCAGATGGCGGCCGACCTGCCCGAGAACTACGAGCAACACCTGGACGCCTTCCGGTTCATCGAGGACGTGCCCGTCGATTGGGACGACACGCGCGTGCTCGAAGCCGAGCCGGGCGACTACGTCACGATTGCGCGCAAGGCCAAAGGGAAAGAGGAATGGTACGTTGGCGCCATCACGGACGAGAACGCGCGCACGTCGGAAATCTCTTTGAGCTTCCTCGCGCCGGGGCGGCAGTACGTGGCGACCGTCTACGCCGACGCCGCGGACGCGCACTGGCAGAGCAATCCGATGAAATATCAAATCAGCAGCTCGCTCGTGAACGAACAGACGCGGCTCAGGCTCGCCCTCGCGCCGGGCGGCGGCGCCGCGGTCAGTCTCAAGCCCGCCTCGGCCGAAGACCTGAAGCGGCTGAAGCCTTACGGGAGATAACGCCGCCGCTTTTGCCAACGCCCGCCGGTTTTGTTATTCGTGGATGGATGAGCGAGGTGCCGGGCAGGGGGGATTTCACGACCGTAGAGTGGCGCGCCGTCGAGGCGCACCGCACGCCGGCGCGCGTGCAGCGCCTGCTCACGGGGATGAAGTACAACCGCGAGCGCTGCGGCCCGACGCTGCGCAGCTTCCGCGAAGTCCTGCGGCGCGGCGAGGCGCACTGTCTGGAGGCGGCGCTCGCGGCGGCCGTCATCTTAGAGCAGCACGGCTACCCGCCGCTGCTCCTGAGCCTTGAGTCGCAGGACAAGCTCGACCACGTCATCTTCGTCTTCCGGCACCGCGGGCGCTGGGGCTCGGTGGCGCGCTCGCGCGACCTGGGTCTGCACGGGCGGCGCCCGGTCTTCCGAAGCCTCCGCCACCTCGCCTACAGCTACTTCGACCCCTACGTGGACACGACGGCGCGCATCACCGGCTACGGCCTGTCGAGCATGTACGAACTGGGCGGCTACGACTGGCGCTTCTCGCCGCGCAACGTCTGGAAGGTCGAGCGCCACCTGCAAGAGATACCGCACCAGCCGCTCCCCTCCTCCGAGCGCCGCTACCGCCGACTCCTCGCGCGCTACGAAGAGTTCCACGCCCGCCACCCCGACCGCTCCCCCGACTACTTCGAAAGTAAAGTGACGTGGATGAGATAAGAAGTGATGAGTGATGAGTGATGAGTGATGAATTAAGAACTGTCTTCAATTCATCATTCATCACTCATCACTCATCACTTCGAAAGAGTGCGGGGCGCGCCCTCCCCAGTGCGCGCCCCGCGTCCGTGGGCACAGGCGACGTAAGCCGCGGCCGAACTGCGAAACTGCCGCGGCCGCCGTGCCGCGTGTGATTATCCGCGAACGCGAGATTCGCGCGACGCGGGCAACAACAGCGCGCGCGCGTGTCGGCGCGCCCCGCCGGCCTGTGTCTCTCCCAACCCGCGCGTGTGTGGCTAACCACATTGACCCGCGCCCGCCCTCGGGCGATTGTTAACGCGCCGGATCGTTCGAGGATGAGGAGGGCGCGCGGATGAGAGTCATGGAGGCTTTGACGGGGCTCGTCGTCGGGGTGAGCAGGTTCGGCGACCACCTTCTGAGCCGCAAGGTCAGCGGCGTCATCGTCGCGGCGCTCGCCTTCGGCTGCGGCGCCGGCCTCGCCTCCGCGTTGAAGCGCGAGCCGCGGACGGCGTGCGTCGCCTTCGCCGAGGTGAAGCCCGCCGACCCCGCGCGGGCCGAGGTCAGCATAAGCGACACGCCCGGAGACGAGGGCGAAGGCAAAGACGCGGTCTTCGAGGGCGCGTATCGGAACTTCCCTTACGGCTACTCGGTCGAGATTCCCGCCGGCATGGTCGGCCTCGGCTCGACGCCGCCCGCGCCGCAGCACGGCTTCGGCATCGACCTCGACAACCCGCGCTCGCCCCGCTGGCCGCAGGAGGCCGAGTTCCCGAAGTCCTACGTCTACGTGGACGGCAGCTACAACTCGCTCGAATGGGAGGGGCTCGGCGACGCCGTCAACTTCGGCCTGCGCTGCCTCCGCAAGGAGGGGAAGAACGTCCGCGTGCGGAGCAGGACGAAGACGAGCCTCGGCGGCCTGCGCGCCGTGCGCGTCGTCGCGCTCTACGAGCAGGGCGGCGAGGCGATGGTGAGCGACGAGGTAGTCTCCATCGACGACGAGACGGGGGTCGTCTTCACGCTCGGCCTGAGCACGCCGCTCCCGAAGTACGAGAGGGACAGGCCCGCCCTCGAAGCGTTGCGGAAGAGCTGGTGTTTACAACCCGTCGAGTGAGGCTGCACAATGTGGCCCGTTAGTAACGCTGACTCGCCGACGACCCCCTTGTTATGCCCATCCTGATCGCCGAAGACAACGTCGCGCAGCGGCGCTACCTGCGCGAGCTTTTGGAGCGCGAGTTCGCCGCGCACGCCCCCGTCATCGAGGCCGCCGACGGCGAGGAGGCCGTCAGCACCGCGCTCAAAGAACGGCCCGAGCTGTGCGTCTTCGACATCCAGATGCCGCGCCTCTCGGGCGTCAAGGCGGCGCGCGCCGTCTGGCGCGACTTCCCCTCGGCGCGCATCATCTTCTGGACGCAGTTCGCGCACGAGGTCTACATCAACGAGCTGCGCAAGATCGTCCGCTCGGTCGAGCCGCAGCCCGCCTACGGCTTCATCCACAAGAAC
>JAFAVK010000005.1 GCA_019242475.1 Acidobacteriota bacterium
TGGGCCGCTGAGGATGAATTGCCAGATGAACAGAAACGCCATCAGTCGGCCCCAGGTCTCGCGGCCATAGCCTTCGCGCAGGTAGACGTAGGTGCCGCCCGACCCCGGAAGGCTTGCGCCAAGCTCGCTCCACACCATGCCGTCGGGGATGGCGATCAAGACGGCGATGAACCAGCCGAGCATTGCTTGCGGCCCGCCGAGCGCAGACATCAGCAGCGGGATAGTGATGAACGGCCCGATGCCGATCATGTTCGACATGTTGAGCGCCGTCGCCTGCAACAGCCCGAAGCGCCGCGCGAGCCGCCCGTCGTCGCCGCCCCGGGCGGAGTTGTTCTCAGTGTTCATCGAGCCCCCGAAGCCTTCCCCGCTCGCACCACAGGCGGGCCTTGAGAGTCATTGATTTTAAGAGCGCGCGCCGACGGTCGCCTTCCTTTCGAGCTTGCCCCAGCCGACCGCCGCGCCGCGCGCCGCGACGACGACCGACTTGATCATCACGTAGTACATCACCTGCCGGTAGCAGAAGCGTTGCAGGAAGAGCCACCACAGGAGCTTCCACTGCTCGCGCTTCTCCAGCGCGAAGGCGAAGGCCGCCGAGAGCCAGTCCACGGCGAGGAAGAGCGCGTAGTAGAAGAGGATCTGCTTGAGGTTCGAGCCGGCGTACTCCTCGCCGTGCTGCCAGCGCTGGAGCACGGCGCGCGCGAGGCTCCACGCCAGCATCAAGTCCATCACGGGCGAGACGAGCGGGAAGATGATCTGAAAGACCCACACGTTCGGCATGGCGAAGAAGCCGAGCGTGCCGTAGCGCGGGCGCAGGAGCGCGCCCTTGTGCTTCCACATGCACTGCAAAGTCCCGTACGCCCAGCGGAAGCGCTGCTTCGCCAGCGCGCGCAGGGTGTCGGGCGCCTCCGTCCACGCCAGCGCGCGCTCCGAATAACCGATCTTGTAACCGAGCCGCCGCACGCGCAGCGTGAGGTCTTGATCCTCCGCGAGCGTGTCGGAGGAGAAGCCGCCCACCTGTTCAAGCAGCTCGCGCCGCCAGGCGCCGACCGCGCCGGGGACGACCGTGATGCAGTTGAGCGAGGCGAAGGCGCGCCTGTCCATGTTCTGCGAGGTGATGTATTCGAGCGCCTGCCAGCGCGTGACGAGGTTGATGCGGTTGCCGACCTTGGCGTTACCGGCGACCGCTCCGATGTGCGGGTCGCGGAAGCGGTGGGCGAGGGCGCCGAGCGCCTCCGGCTCGAAGACGGTGTCGGCGTCGAGGCCGATGACGACCTCGCCCCGCGCGTGGCGCAGCCCGTAGTTGAGCGCCTCGGCCTTCCCCGCGTTCTCCTTCGTGAAGAGGCGCACGCGCGGCTCCGCGCCGAACTGCTCGCGCACGACCTCGCTCGTGCGGTCGGGCGAGCCGTCGTCCACGACGATGACCTCGAACGCTTCATAGTGCGAGGCGAGCAGGCTCCTCACGGTCTGCGCGATGACCCGCTCCTCGTTGTAGGCCGGGACGATGACTGAGACGAACGGCGCGTAGTCTTCGCCGAAGTGCGTCTCGGCGCGGCGGCGCGCGCGCCACCACTGCGCGAAGGCCAGCGACCCGATGACGGCGATGCGCGCGAGCCCGAGCGTGATCCCGACGACGAAGACCCACTGCAAGAGCCAGCCCAGCGTCGAGAGCGTGAAGAAGGTCACGGCGTCGGCGCCGGCGAAGAGACCTTTCCTTTCGGGCAGGGGCGGCATCGACTGCTCGCGCGTGAGCCCGGCCAGCTCGGTCGTCGTCACGAACCTGTAGCCGCGCGCGCGCAGCTCGTTGATGATCCGCGGCAGCGCCTCGATGGTCTGCTCGCGCTCGCCGCCGCCGTCGTGCAAGAGCACGACCTGGCCGGTCACGTCCGGGTCGTTGCTCGTGATGCCCTCGACGGTCTTCTGCACGATCACGTCGGCGGTCGAGCGGGGCTGATCCCAGTCGTCGGGGTCTACGCGCAGGCCGATGGCGAGGTAGCCGAGGCGCCGGGCGCGGACGATGGGGCCGACCTCGTCCGGCGTCTGCGGCTCGGCGTCCCCGAAGTAGGGCGGGCGGAAGAGCGTGGTCGAGCGGCCCGTCTGCGACTCGATGAGGCGCTGCGTCGCGTTCAGCTCCAGGTCTACGAGGCGGCCCGGTATCTCGCCGAGGTTGGGGTGCGTGAAGGTGTGGTTGCCGATGTCGTGCCCCTCGGCGACGATGCGGCGCACCAGCTCCGGGTTCTCCTCCCCGTTCTGCCCGATGATGAAGAAGGTCGCGGGCACCTGTTCGCGCTTGAGGATGTCGAGGATGCGCGGCGTCCAGGCGGGGTCGGGGCCGTCGTCGAAGGTGAGGGCGACGAGGCCGGGGTGGTAGCCCGCGCGCCGTATGACGTAGGACGAGGGCGTCGCCGTGTAGCGCTCGTTCTCGATCTGCTTCGACTCTTCGTCGAGCGTGAACTCGCGCGCGCCGTCGCGCGGCTCGGCGATGACTTGCAGGATTTCGCCCATGCCGTCGAAGTCCACGTCGTAGCCGTAGCGTATCGAACGCAGGCCGTCGGCCGAGTCGGCGTTCGCCTGGCTCCCGAAGACAGACCAGAGCGAAGGGTCTTCCGAGCCGAGCCGCCAGAGCGCGATGCCGGCCGGGCGGTAGGCGCCCACGACGCGCATCTGGTCGTAGGCCGAGACGGCGTCGAGGAACCAGACCGTGTGGTGCGAGCCGTCCTCCTCCTCGTAGGAGAAGTAAGGGTTGCGCGTGGCCTTGTCGAACTTGATCTCGGCCTCGGAGTCGCGCGCGGAGAGCACGGCCTCCTGGAAGGTGACCTCGCTCGCCTCCTCTTCGGCATCGCTCCAGTCGTAGCCGTAGTTGCCGATGGCGACGATGGTCTTCGCCGGGTCGAGTTCGCTCATGCGCCGGGCGAGCGTGCGCTCGAACCACTGCTGGCCGGCGATGCTGCCGGGCGTGCTCGACTCCCAGTGCTCGTCGTAGCCCATCAGGATGAGGTAGTCGTTGAGGCCCGCGTAGACCGGGTAGTTCCAGTCCGAGTCGTCGAAGGGCACGGCCTGCGTGACCACGAAGCCGCGCGGGTGGAAGGCGTCGTGCAGCGACTGCATGAAGCGGCGGAGGTTCCCCTGCGACTCGGTGGGCACCTCTTCGAGGTCGATGCAGACGCCCCCGAACTTGTTCTCGTCCACGAGCTGCAAGAGCGCCTTCACGAGACGCTGCCTGGACTCCTCGGTGGCGACGGCGCGCGCGAGCAGTTCCGGGTTCCACTGCTCGTTCTGGTAGTTTTGCACGAGCGGGATGATGGGCAGGTCGGGGCGCTCGCGCCGGAGCAGGTCGAGCGCCGGGCGGTGTATGTCGCGCACGAGCGGGTCGGCGCCGTCCTGGAGGCGTATCCACTCGGGCACCACCCAGTCGAGCTGCGCGAGGTTGCGCTTGAGCGAGGCGTAACTCGAATCGTCCCAGTTGACGTAAAAGCCTATCGAGAGCGGCTTCGCCCCGGGCGCGGCCGGCTCGCCCGCGGCGGGCACGACCGGGCGTTGCGGCGGGGGCGCGACCGGGTGCTGCGAGGGTCGGCTTGAGGGGACGAACGCGGTCTTCTTAAGTTCCTGCTGAAGCTCCTGCCGCGCCTTGTGGAGCGCGAGCCCGCGGCGCGTCGTGACCAGCGGCGTCGGCCGCGGGGCGGCGGCGTCGGCCGCGCTCGGCAGCGCCGTGATGGGGCGGAGGTTGAGCGCGGGCAGCAGCGGGTTGACGAGCACGCTCGCGACGAAGACGCCGATGAACGCCGTCGCGACGACCGCCGCGGCGATCCACGTCCAGCGGGTGCGCCGCCAGCGGCGTCCCTGCGGGTCGTAGAAGACGGGCGTTTCAGGGGGGGCGGGGGGCTTCCCTCCCGTGCTTTTCGTGTCGTGTGCTGTCGCCACGCCTGGATGATAACCTGTCCGGCCGTTGCTCTTCACGTTCGCGAAGGGGATTAGTCAAGTCGAAAGGCCCCCGGCCCCGCGGAGTTTTATCTCGACACCGTCGATGCGGTCGGCTAGGATGTGAGTTGGGCGTCGCGCGAGCCGCGGGCCGACGCGGACACCACCGACACCTTACGCACGGACAGAGTCCGAAACTTACCTTGAGAGATTTATCCACGAGGCGGAAAGCTCATTTCTCACCCTCCCTCCCCGGCGGGAGTCTGCCAGTACAAGCGAAGTGAAAGACGAACAGAGCCAAGCGCGCGGGGCGAATCTGCGCAGGAACAAGCGGGTCAAGATGCGCTTCCCCGTCCGGGTCGAAATCCCGCTCGACGACGGGCGCACGCGCGTCCTGCAAGCCGAGACGGTCGTGGTGAGCCACGCCGGCGCGACGCTCGACGTGGACGAGCCCATCCCGGAGGGCATGGGGCTTCAGGTCTCGCCGCCCTTCGGCGGGTCGCTGCTGGCGGAGGTCAACGGCATCTGGGTGGACGGCGAGACCGGCCGCCACCGCGTCAGCATACGCCTGCTCGACCCCCTGTCCTGGACTTCGCCGGAGCGGTTCGTCGCGCCCCCCGGCCACGAGCCCGAAAGGGTGAGCGTCGGAATCCACCCCTGGGTGTGGCAGATGCTCGGCGAGTACACGAGCTACCTCAAAGAGACCTCGGCGGAGGCGGCTTCCCCCGACGCGGTGGCCGAGGGCATCCTGGAGCGGGCCTTGATGAGCGACGGGCAGTTTCAGAAGTGGTTCGCGGCGAAGATCACCGAAGACATCGAAGCGTGGGAGGAGGAGTGCGTCCGGGAAGGTTGAGCGGCGAGCGGCCGGCCCTGCCGGACGCGGGCCGTCATCGTTGTTGCCCCTCGGCAACGTTACCGCAAGAAAGCCGCAACCACGCGGGGCGCGCGCGTTAGTAGGATACGGCGCGAGGGGAAGGACGGCCTTCTCCCTTCACAAGAAAGCCGGGGTGCCTTATTCGTCGGGGATTAGGCGCCCCGGTTTCTGTTTTCAAGCACACGGGTGCGCGCCGGCGGCCTCGCAGCCCGGCCCCGAACCCGACCGCCGCCCGCGCCCGCGGCGTCTCACGCGGCCTGCCGCCGCAACGATTCCGCACCTTATTCATAAGAGCGGCGCAACCCGGCGCGTGGGCCGCGCGGGTTACTGTCCCCGCAGACAAATCGCCGCAGCTCCGCTTCAGGGACAAGGGCCTCGCACCCGACGAACCTGTGCTCTCTGGCCGCAGGCGCGCGATTCAGAAATCAACTTTTTCTTGTGAAAGGGAGTCAGTATTTATGAAGTCCATCCGCTCCGGGAAGTACCTGTACCTGTGCGCCGCGCTCGCGCTGGCGCTCGCGCCGGCCGCCTTCGCGCAGGACGCCTCCGCGCCGTCTTCAAACGGCGGCAGCCCGACCTCGGTCGCGTCTGGTCAGAAGATGAAGCTCAAGGGCGTGGTCACGCGCCGCGACGCAGACACCTTCGTCGTGCAAGACCAGTCGGGCAACTCCTACACGGTTCTGCTCAACGACCGCACCAGCGTCAAGACGAAGGGTGGCTTCTTCGGCGGCGGCACCAACTACGGCGTGACCGCCATCCTGCGCGGCCTTAACCTCGAAGTCGAAGGGCGCGGCGACGGCACCAACCTCGTCGCCGAGAAGGTGCGCTTCAACGACACAGACCTGCGCACGGCGCGCACGGTCGAGGCCAACGTCACGCCCGTGGAGAATCGCGTCGGCGAGGCGGAAGGAAGAATCGGGCAGGTCGAGCAGAACGCGCAACGCCTCTCGGGTCAGTTGGACGAGCTGGCCGCGGTCTCGAACGCCGCGCGCGGCGGCGCCAAGGCCGCGCAGGAGACGGCCGACCGCGCGGTCGAAGGCGTGAACGCCACGAACGAGCGCATCTCGGCGCTCGACGACTACCAGGCGCAGAACAGCCAGAGCATCCAGTTCAAGGTCGGCAGCGCCGTGCTCTCGCCCGAGGCGAAGCAGCAGCTCGACCAGATCGCGCAGCAGGCGGGCACCGCCAAGGGCTACGTCCTTCAGGTCTCGGGCTTCGCCAGCTCGGACGGCTCGACGGAGGCCAACCGTCGCCTGAGCCAGCACAGGGCTGAGAACGTCATCCGTTACCTCGTCGAGAACGGAAACATCCCGCTGCGCCGCATCATCACGCACTACGGCTACGGCGAGTTGCAGCCCGTCGCCGACAACGCGACGCGCGAGGGGCGCGAACAGAACCGCCGCGTCGAAGTGCAGGTGCTCGTCAGCCGCGGCCTGACGCAGGGCGCGCCCGTCGCGGCTTCGGGCGGCGCCACGCCCGACACGCAGCCGTAACGAAGCCCGCCGTCTTAATGCGAAAGGCCGGAAGGAGAATATTCCTTCCGGCCTTTCGTTATGGATTTGACTGCTCTCAGCCGTACAGGAACCCGCTGACGGTCTTCTCAAGCTGCGGCATGTCGAGCGGCTTCCTGATGTAGGCGTCGCAGCCGGCCTCGCGGGCTGCCTCCTCGATGCCGAACGTGTCGTATGCCGTAATGGCGAGGATGGGCACGCCCGCGCAGTGCTCGTCGTACTTGCGGATCGCCTGCGCCGCCGTGAGGCCGTCCACCTCGGGCAGATTCAGATCCATCAGAATCAGGTCGGGGCAGACGTGCGCCACGGCCTCCAGCGCCTCGCGCCCGTCCGTTGCTTCGACCACCCTGTACCCCCAACGCTCCAGCTCAAGCCTGATGACATCGCGCGTGTCATCGCTGTCTTCGACCACGAGGATGGTGGGGGCGCGCCCTGCGAACTTACTCATGCCTTCAACCCCTCAAACGTATCGGAGGGACAGTGCAATTTTCATGCAACGTTGACGAGATTAGTTCACGAATATGGCCGCGGCAGGGGCGGGTAACTTAAATGCCAATCTGATATGCCCTTAGACGACCTCTCCGATTCGGCCCGGCGATAGTGCCGGGAGTGGCGGCGCTGTCGGGCCGTTGTTTTCTGTTGCAAAATACGTCACGCGGGGTCGCCTATCGCATCAACCAGGTACACCCTCGCGGGCCTTGCATGGCGCCTGCTTATCCCGCTCGGCTGCGGCGATAGTTAGCCCCCTCGAGACTTTCCAGCACCAGCGCGATTGTCTTCGAGTTCTCCGCCACCTTTCGCCACGCGTCGTCCAGTTCCCTCTGCTTCCTCTTCCAGTCCTCGACGCCCCTGGGGCGCTCGAAGACCTCGGCGCGGGCCTTGTCGGCCATCTCTTCGGCCAGGGCATCGCCCCTCGCGTCGCAGAACATCTCAGCTTTCGCCTCGGCCCGGCCGGCGAGGTTTGTCGAGATGCTGGCAAAGAGTTTCTCGACCCGGCCGAGGTTATCCCTGAGCGCCGACAAAACCGTCAGGTGTAACTGCTCGGACGCCCTCCTGCGATGGCCGAGGGCGGCGGCCAGGCCCTCGGTCTTATGGGCCTCGCGGAGCCGGACGCGCCGCAGCGCCCCCGCGCGTCGAACCGTTTTAATCTCACGCATGCGCCAACGCGCCGGCGCATCGCGCTGCCACGCGGGGAGCACGGCGGCAACTCTCAAGGCCCGCCCGGCCACCGAGCGGAGGAGTCTGAGCGTGGCCCGGAGCGTGGCAGCCAGCACGACGTACGGCGCCTCGAACGACGCCTGAGTCAGTATCGAAATCGGCCTCGTCAGCCTCGTTCGATGGAGCAGCAGTAAGCCCTCTTTCCCGAGCCAAAGGGGAAGCTGCAAGGGTAAGCAGCACGCCCACACCACCCCCTTCGCCGACAGGTGAAAGGCCCCGTAGACGCAAAGCACCTCGAACATATCCATGACGAGGTTGATGGCCTCGACCAGCGGCGCGCCGGTCGAGGCCGGGCCGGCGGCCGGGGTCACCGCGGGCTCCGGCGATTCCTCCGGACGGCTCAGGACGCCCTGAAGGGCCGCGTTGACCGTGACCCCTCCCTCTTCTGAAGCGGCGTCCGAGAGCGCCGCCGCCCGGCTCATCTCTTCGACGGCGAGGGCGCGTTTGTAAGCGAGGGTCACGCCGCATCCGCTCGACAGGGCCAGGGCCGCGGCGACGGCGAGGCGCGCCGCGCGGCTTTCAAAGAAATGGAACAGAACGCCGGCTCCCCCTTTCAGAGCGACAAAGGCCGCGGCCAACGCCGCGGACGTCTCGCTTACGGGCAGGAGCAGTTCAAAGCTGAAACTGACTATCACGTAATTGGCGAGTGCGACGCAGACGGCGAGCAGGAGGCAGAAGACCGCGGCCAAAAATTTCGCGGCCCCTTCCCGCTCGGCCTGCGTCTTAATCGCGAAGTGCAAACGGTTCAGCCTCAGCGCCGGGACGCGAATCAACTCCCGGAGAGACTGCCCGAGAGCTTCCGAAAAGTTCGCGAGCCGACCCCGTGTCTCCGGACATGCCGAGCGTCGGCGGGGACGTGCTGGCCGTGGCGATTGTCCAAGGGAAAAAGTAGGCCGCACGTCGAAGAGGGCTTACCGCCCCGGCTCCTTCGGGTAGAAGGGCGCGTCCATCACAGCCGGCTCGGAGGCTACCGTCGGGCAAAGCCGGCCGGGCTCTGTTGGCCGCCGGTGACACCGCCCGGGACGGGCTTGAGTACGTGACCGGGGGCGTGCCAGAATTGCACGAATTGACTGAGAGAGCCGCGGTCGAAATCAATCCCTAAACCCTTACTGCGCGCACACTCTGGCGGAAGGAAACCGGATGAGCCTCAACTTCACCGACCACCAACAGGTCACCGAGTTGCTGAGAAAAAACTATTCCTGCCTGCAAAGACAATACCGTCTGGGCTTTTTCGAAGGGTACGTCTCCTGCGTTCAAAGGTGGCTCGGCCCCGACGAGGAAGATGGTTTTTGTGAGCTGTCTGCGGCGGCGGGCGCAGGCGGCGAACCTATCGAATTCCGGGACGCGGTCGATAACTTCTATAAGCTGATAAGGCACGCCGAGGCGAAGTGGCCTGACGTGCGCGAGGGGCAGAAGGTTCTACTCCTTAGCGGCAAGAGCCTGGTCTACGAGGCCAAGGATTACACGGTCAAAGTCCCGGCGGGGCTGGCGGACGACCTCGTGGAGGTGGCCGACCGCTTCTTGCGCTCGGCGCGCCCGGCCGAGATGGAGCGGTGGGCGGAGGAGTTGCACGGCGGCCCGTTCGAGGGCGAAGCCGCGCAGGACGAGCGGACTAAGGTCATTAAGAACCTGCTCATCGCTTCGCTCCTCGGCGCGAACCATTACTACAGGCAGTACGACGAGGCGGCCTACAATCACGCCCTGACCCTGTTAGAGCGGATTCAAGACTATGTCGTGAAGGATTTGCCGCAACAGCATCAGGTGGAGCGCGAGAGCTACGGCCTTCTCGCTTTGACGCTCTTCCTCAAGGGAAGGGTGCTGATGGCCCAGGGCTCTTACAAGAGAAGTCGCGAGGCGTTCCGGCTCAGCGCCGAGGCTTACGTGGCGCGCGTGCGGCAGAAGGAGGAGTTCTTTCGCACCGGCGAGATCAAGTCGCCGGAAGAGTTGTACGAGAAGGTCTCCGTTACGCTGCGCCGCGCCGCGCTGGTGGCGGCCTTCGGCGACGGCTACCTCTCTTTCGTCACCAGCGAAATCACCCGCGCCCGCGAGGCACTCACGCTGGCCCGCGCCACTCTCACACACAACGTCGGCCGCGCCTACCTGGCTTACGTTGACCTTTGGTTCTATGCCTGTCAGCGGGCCGCGTACAGCTCCGACCCGAAGGTGCTCGACGAAGCCATCCGGGGCATCGACCAGTGCTACCAAACGTTCGTATCGTTGGTGGGCGACACACACTTCGTGCAAAGGGCCGGGGTGCAGAAGGCGTTGGCCCTCTACTACAGGTCGAAGTTGTCCACGCGCGACTCGGCCGAAGATTCCAGGATGGCGATGGAGCTGCTGGAGGACGCCATCAACTACGCGAGCGAATTCAAAGGCGGCAAGTACAAGAACCCCCACCTGTTCGCCGACGCGCTCGTCTACAAGAGCTACTTCCTGCGCGCGCGCAGCCGTAAGGCCGCGCCCGAGTCCGCCCTCCGGAGCCTTGAGGAAGCGAGAAAGGTGGCGCAGCTCGCGTGCGACGTGAGCAAGAGACTCCCCTCGATGGAGAGCGAGGCGTGGGCGGCGCTCGGCGCCGTCTACACCGACATCGTCGAGCAGCGCAAGAATCAGCGCAAGGACTTCTTCGCCGACTTCGACAACGCGATGGAAGCGCTCCAGCGGGGGCTGCGTAAGAATGCGGGCGAGAACATCAGGCTGGATGCCGCCGCGTATTTGCGCCTGGCAAGGCTCTGCTTGTTGAACCCGAGCACCGAGATACTGGCCTACGAATACTTCCAGCAATGGAGGACGTTGGAAGGTCAGGTGGAGCACGCCTACCTGAAGCAGATGGCGCGCGACCTGCGGCGGAAGGACAAGATAGGCGGCCCCTTCCTCTTGATCAGGGGCGACAAATCTTTGAAGTACAAGGACTGGGAGCAGGAGGTGCGGGCGTTCCTGCTCGACACCGCCTTCAGACGGTTCGTCGCCGCGCACGCCAGAGAGAAGCATTCGGACAAGGAGTGGAATCGCTTGCTCTTCCAGTACCTGCGAGGCACGGTCGAAGACCAGGAGAAAGAAGTCCGCGCGCTGATTAAAAGCAAGGGGCTGATCGACAAGCTCAAGAAGTTGCTGGCCGCGCCGCCGGACGACGCGCCGAGGCCGAGGCTGCGCAGCTACACCCGGGAAGGGCCCAAGACCAGTGGCGAAAAGAGCGCCGACGGCGGAAGCGAAGCCGGCGGTGGCGAAGTAGAAGACCGTTAGAGCGGCCGTTGACCGCCCCGCTCGAACAGGCACGCCTCGCCGCCTCCTCCGGTCTTGCCGGCACCGACACCGCTCGCATTTCCCGCCGCGCCTCATCCGGAAAGGCCGCGAAAGACGTGGCCGTATACGAAAATTTGAATGCCCCTTCTTTAGAATTCTGTACGCCCTTTCCGGCCTCCCCCGACGGCCACCCCGCCCAAATCACACCGCCCATAAGCCCCGCGCACACAACGGAATGTCTTCCGAAAAGGCGGCTTTTTAGCTGCCCGAAATCTGCCTCCGCGGCCTGAATCTTGCTCGGATGTGGCGCCGTCACCGGGCGCTCACCCACGCGGACGGCTCCCGGACTCATCCTTCACCGACTTCCCCGGTGAGCGGCAACAGACGCAGCCATGAAGAGGTCAAGCCATGCAACACATCAAGATGATTCTGGACTGGATCGCGGGCCTGAGCCCGGATTCTCCCGAAGACCGTTGCCTCGTTAAAGCGCGCCTGCGCTACCACGCCTTCGCATTCGTCATGCTCGTCTCGGCGGGGCTCTCCGGCGTCGGCGCGGCGTACCTCGTCTTCTACGTCTTCGGCTCGGTCGGCGTCTCGCTCGCCGCGGGGGCCTTCTGGGCCGCCGGCATCTTCCTGGTCGAAAGGTTCCTCGTACTCTCGATGGACGACACGCTCACGCCGAGGAACGTCTTCTTCGGCCTCCTGCGTGTCGGGTTCGCCTTCCTCGCGGCGAGCACGATAGTCATCCCCCTCGAACTCCGCTTCTTCGAGACCTCCGTCGTCAACCGCATCTCGGCGAAGGCCACGGACGAGACCAACGACGCGGCGAATGAGCTCAAAGCCTTCTACGCGCCCGAGCGGGAGGAGCTCGGGGAGCGCAAGGCCGCCCTCCAGACCGTCGTCACCGACAAGCGGGCCGGGTGCGACGCCGTTTACGCGAAGTGGCACGGCGAGATACGCGGCGTCGCGGGCGAAGGCACCTCGGGTAAGGAGGGCATCGGCAAGTGGGCCAACCTCGCCGAGCAGGAGTACCACCGCTGCGAGGAGGCCTTCGGGAAGCTCGTCGCCGAGACCGCGCCGAAGACGGCCGAGATAGACGGCCGGCTCGAACAGATCCAGCGCGACTACGACCGCCGCTACGCCGCACGCGTCGAGCGCATCAACGGGGCGACGGGCCTGCTGGATCGCATCGAGGCGTTCGAGGCCATCTTGCGGGAGCACCCGACGCTCTGGAACAAGACCACGATGATCTGGCTCCTGCTCTGCGTCTTCGAATCCCTTCCCGTGCTCGGAAAATTGATGTTCCCCCGCCGCCTGAGCCGGGAGGAGTCCGAAGCCCTCGAAGACCTCATCGCGCGGCGCAAGATGGATCGCGACCTCGCCCTGCTGAGGCACATCACGGAGGTCAAGACCGCGGCGAAGATGCTGCTGCACAGCGAAAAGCTCGCCGCGCAGGGCGCCGTCGAGACCCTCGACCGCGCCGCCGCGCGGTACCAGCAGGGCGGCCCTTCGGCGAAGGAATACGAAGAACTCCTGGCGGCCCGCATTTCAGAACTCGGCGCCTACCGCACGGTCGAGACCGGCCTGCAAGACTGAAGCGGCCGCCGGCCTGACGGAGGAACATCATGAAGACCAAGACACACAGCGCTGTCCGCGAGGTCAGCTTCTTAGAGGAGGAGCTCGCCCGCGAGAAGGGCGAGCTGGCCCAGATGACGAACGTCCTCTACCCTTCCGCGCCGACCGACGAGGGGTGGGATGAGGCGCCCGAAAACCCGCAGCGGCCACCGTCGCGGTGGCCGCCCGACGGCAACCGCCACCGCGACGGCGGCGGCCCCTGGGCCTTCGGCCTCCCCGAGGTCGAGGCCGTCGCGCTCCCGTTTCTCTTCGCCGCCCTCCTCCTCTGGGCGGCGGCGGCGTGGGTCGTCACGGCGGCCCTCGCCGATTACTACCGCAACCTCTTCGCGCTCGTCGGCGCGTGGATTCTCTTCTTCCTGCTGCTCGCCGCCGGCAGCCTCCTGCTGCGCCAACTCGCCGAAGTCGGCTTCGCCACATGGGCGGGCGTCGTCGCCCGCAGAACCACGAAGGAGGTCGCAAAGCACCATGTCACCCGTCGCCAATGAATTCAGTAAGAGCGGCATCGTCGAGAAGCGGCACGACCTGCCGCTCTTCGAGCCCGTCACGCCCAAGCCCGTCCTGCGCCCCGTCACGTGGCTGACGGGCGGGCTGGTGCGCGTCTACGAAGTCGCGCTCAAGGAGTCGTACCTCTACGCGGCCGACATGAACTTCAACCTGCGGGACTACTTCTGCCGGAAGACCGTCGGGAGCGGCCGCAAGTTCTTCTGGCGCTACAACGCCAAACACCCCTTCGAGCGGGTGCTCGCGCTGCCCTCGCAGTTCCGCGTCCCCGTCAGCGTCCGCGCGCACAACTTTATCGACGGCATCTTCGAGTTCAGGTACGTCTTCTCGGTGACGGTCAGCGTGCCCGACCGTTTTGCCGTCGCGCGGCTCCTCTGGCTGGAGGATAAGAACCCGCTCACCGCGCTCAAGGACGCGGTCAACGAGGCGACGCGCGGATTGCTGCGCGACATGAGCCACGCGGGACTCCACATCGTGGACGAAGGCTGCACCAGTTCCATCAAAGAGTTCGTGGCCCGGCACAAGCTGGTCGCCGCCACTGAAATCGAGATCGAGGACGTGGCCTGCCAGGTTATCCACGAGGACAGGAACCTGACCGCCCTCATCCGCAAAATCGCCGAGCGCGAGCGCGAGTGCGAGTCCCTCTCGGGCATCCCGGCAGAGGACTGGGAGAAGTACCTCGAAAGCCTCTCGCCCGGCGCCGCGCTCACGGAGCGGGCCAGGATGTTCGACATCCTCGCCAACGTCATCATCGCGACGCGGATGCCCGTCTCGTCCGCCAACCTGCGGGCCGAGATCGACCAGATCAGGGAGCAGATGTTCAGCCGCAAAGGAGCGAACGCGCGATGAGCCCCCCCTATGAGACACTCGTTAGCCCGCACCCGCTCGAAGGCGGCGCAGACGGCGCGCCCCTCTGGCACGCCGTCTGCGCCGCGGAGATTCCCGCGCTGCCGGTTCGCGCGCCGTCGCCCGGGGCGCCTTCGCCCGAAGCCGAGAACCGCTTCGCCTGGCGATTCTTCATCGCCGGGCTCCACGGCCTCGCCGCCGGGAGCGAAGGCGTCTTTCCGGCCTACGCCCTCCAGACGGTGGTGCGCCCGCGCTCGAACTACGGAGTGAAGGCGCGCTTCTATTTCGTCGTCCGCGCCGCGGCCGCCGCGCGCGAGGTCGCGGCGCGTGAGGCCGGCCGCCTGTTGAGCGAAGCCCTTAAGATTTTCCCCTCCGGCGACGCGCGGGGCCGTTCGCCGCGACCGCGGCCGCTGACCAGAGAATCCATCCACGAGATTCTCTTTCTCGACGCGGGGCTCGAGCTGGCGGCCGTCCGCAAACACGTCGAGGAAGAACCAGGGAACGCCGCCGGGGACGCCGCGTACGAGATTCCGCATCTGTTCTTCCCCGACGCGGAGAGGAGCCCCTGGCCGTACCTCCTCTCCGCCGCCGAGCACCTCGACGAGCCTCTCGCCCTGCGCGTCGAACTCGCCCCGGTGACACTGAGGCAGTACGAGACGGACTACCTCGTCACGCTTCAACACTACTTCGCCGCGGTCGCCCGCGACGGCGAGGGGGCCGCCGGCCTCCTCGACCAGAGGGCGACGTACGAGCAGTTCAGGCGACACGGGTCTTCGGACGCGTGGGCGCAGAAATGGGTCGAACAGCTCAGCCACCTGCGCGCGCTCGACGCCGCGAGGCTGACGCCGCAGGAGATACAGTTCGCGCGCCGCGCGCGCGAGGTCGCCGAACACCTGTCGCGCGAGCAGGCCCAACTCTTCGACTTCGGGCTCACGCTCGCGGCCGCGGGCGGCCACGTCCCGACGGCGCTGACGAGTAACCTCGTCGCCGCACTGGTCAGCGGCCGCGCCGGGCGGCCCGACTACGGTTGGCAGAACCCGGCCGTCTTCCGCCCCACGGCCGAAGCAGCCGCGAGCGCGGCCGAGTCCTTCCGCTGGCTCTGCACCGCGCCGGCCGGCCGTAGGACGCGGTTGTACGACTTCGTCACGGGTGAGGAGGCGGTCGGGCTGTTCCATCTCCCCGTGCTGCCGTTCGCGCTCCCGAGCGTGTCCGCGGCCTCCACGCCCTTTAGCATCACGGACGAGTTGCTGACGAGCTGTGAGGGCGCGGACGAGAGCGAGCGCGTGACGCTCGGCTTCCTTTACCACTCCGGCGTCTGCTTCGACCCGCCGACGGTGGGCGCCGGGCGCGCCCTGCCCTTCTCCATCGCGAAGGAGGACGTGACGAAACCGATGATCTGTAGCGGCTCGCCCGGCGCCGGCAAGACGAATTTCCTGTTCGGGTTCCTCATCGCCTGTTGGAAGCTGGGCATCCCGTTCTGCGTGCTCGACCCGACGAACGCGCAGGAGTATCGGTACCTGCTCGCCGACGAATCTCTGTGCGACGCGCTGGTCGTCTACACGGCGGGCGACAACCTGTCGCTTCCCTTCCGCTTCAACCCCTTCGCCGTCCCGCCCTCGGGGCCGGGCGGGAGCATCACCGTGCGCGCGCACATCACGAGGGTGCTCGCCGCCTTCAAGGCCGCCTCCGAATTCTGGGACCCGCTGACGGCCATCTTTCAGGACGCGCTGCTGAGGGTTTACGAGGACGGCGGGTGGGAGATGGACGACACCCACGAGACCGGGGTCGCGCGCGGGCTGAGCTTCCCGACCTTCGCCGCGTTCGCCGAGGCGATGCGGGCGGAGCTGGAGCAGAGCGTCATCCCCGACTACGGCGAAGGGACGGAGGCGGCCGGCGTCATCCTCGGCGCGACAAAAGCGCGTGTCGGCAACATCCTCAGACACCTCGGGCACGTCCTTAACGTCGATGACGACGGGAAGGAGTTCTTCCAGAACCTCCTCCGGACGCCGTGCGTCATCGAGCTGGGCGCGCTGGGCTCCGAGGACGCGATCAGTCTGGTGATGAGTTTCCTCACCGCGCAGATCGTCGGGCACACCGAGTACGCCTATCGCGCGGCGAACGGGCGGCCGCGGCCACACGTCCTCTCTCTGGAAGAGGCACACGTGATGCTCTCGGACGAAAGCTCCGCCAGGGCGCAGGGCCCGCATCAGGGCAACGCCCGCGGCAAGGCGGCCGGCGATCTGGCTCGCCTCTTCGCCGAGTTCCGTAAGTTCGGCTGCGGCCTCGTCCTGCTCGACCAGCGGGTCGCTTCGCTCGTCGGCGGCCCGCGGGACAACGCCTACTTCAACCTCTTCTTCCGGACGGCCGACGCGGCCTCCTTCGACCACCTCGCGCGCGTGACGAACCTTGACGCGCAACAGTTGGTCTACGCGCGCGCGCGGCTCGACCGGGGCCAGGCCATCGTCCTCGACCGTTACTCCGGCAGCCCGGCACTGATCCGCGCCCTCAACGTCATCGACGGGCTCAGGGACAAGCAGCCGGCCTTCGGCGAGTTCGTCTCGACGGTGGCCGCCAACGCCGCCCGCGCCGGTCTCCGTACGCCGGAGCCGCTCCCGCGGGCCGGCGCTCCCACGCGCAGGTACGCGCCCAACGTCTTCCAGCCGCGCAGACTACGCGCGACGCCGCAAGTGCAGGAAGTGAGGTAGAAGAGGATGGCACTCAAGATGCCGAGGCCCACGGCCAAGCTGCCGGCCGCGAGGCCCCCTAAGCCAACCCTGCGGCCGCCCAAACCGTCCGCGCCCGCCCCGCCGAGGCCGCGCGCCGGGCTTAAGCCGCCGAAACTCACGCCCGGGCCGAAGCAGCCCCGCGCGGCGCAGGCCAGGCTCGCGCCCGTGAGGCAGCCGCGCGCCGCGAGGCCGCGGGTGTCCACCCCGCGCACCTTGAGCGCGGAGCGCAAGCGCGTTCAGCGCGCCGTCCCGCGCGACCGGAACAGCCAGGCTTACAAGCAGTACGTCGCGAAGAAGGGGGTCGCGGCCGTCAGGCAGAAGTTCTACCGGATGGGCTTCGACAGCGTTCGGCAGGTGCAGCACAACAAAGTCCACGGGGTAGACCTCGCCGCCTACAAGTACGGCAAGGACGGCCGCCTGATTAACGCGGCCGCTGCCGAGGTGAAGTCCTCGGGGAGCAGGCGGCCCGGCCCGAAAAGTATCAGGCGGCAGACCACGCACGGCTACGTCACAGGCAACCTCGCGCGCGCCGCGGCGGCGCGGCCGAAGGTGCGCGACGCCGACAAGCTCTACCGCCTCGCCAGGCAGCGCAGGCTGAACATCTACGGGGGGACTTACCTGATGGGCGAGCGTGGGGCCAAACTCCACAAGGTCTACGAACCGCGCCCGGTCAAACAGGGGCGGCCGAGCCCTCTGACAGTTAGGAGTAAAAAATGAGTCAAAGTCTTAGCCAGCGCCGGAAGTTGTGCGAACGCGTCGCGGCCTACTTCGAAGCCTCCGGGCAGCCGTGCGAGATCGTCGAAGACGAGGAGAACCCGGACATGGTCGTTCTCGAGTGCCCGCTCGCGATCAACCTCGATGTCGAGGGCGGCAGCCCGGAGGTGACGGAGTTCACCCTCAACGTCATGCCCCTTGAAGACTCTTTCGGCGACATGTACGTGCGGTTGGTCATCCTGCCTTTCGCCGACGGCGCGGGCGACGAGCCGGGCGACGAGTTGAGCCGCGAGCTGGCCCGACTCAACCACGACATGCCGCAGTTGAAATTCGCCCTCGACGACGCGGGAGATTTGGAACTGCTGACGGACATCCCCGCGACCCAGTTGAACGAGGAAGGTCTTCAGTCCGCGGTGAAGGTGTTGGTCGATTACCTCAACCACTACTACGAGCCGCTGTCGTCCCTTCTAACACCGGCGTCTGATACGCCTTCGGAGTAAGCTTCCGACTCGCGGCCCGTGAGGGATGCTCCACAGAACGCGCACGCATGATTCCGACGACCTTGAGCGCCTGCGACTTACGAAGTAGCCCGCGTTCATAAAGTCGCATCATCCCATCCAGCTCGCGCGGCCCGTCTGCATCGAGCGCTCCCGCCGACCGCGTCCAACGATCTGTTGGCCCGCTCAATAGTTAGACCTGTCGCGGCGCACAGATGACGGCTTGTGGCCGCTGCGTGGTCTTCGGTCTATTTGCCCCTGGGGGCAGTCGCAGCGGGCCACACGAACGTGCACGATGCGGGCGCCGCCAGTGCCGTCGGCGGGAGCTTCAGCGGCGGCAGGTTGTTCTTCGTCAGCAGGCCGTTAAATCCGACCAGCTCCACGCCGAGCACCGTCTTCCACGCGTTCGCCGTCGCGGCGTACTCCTTGCAGCCGGATTCCCACGTATCGACCTCCGCCCTGGTGGGCGGCATGTCGATGCCGTTCTGCGTGAGCGGCCCGAGAACCGTGTTGAAGACCCCGTTGATGGAGTAGAAAGCCAACAGGCTGCCGGGGGCACGCGCGGGGGCACCGCCGAACCCGCCACCGAAACCGCCGGCGCCGCGTGGGGCGCGGCCCCCGACGGCCCCTAACGTCGCCAGCTTCGCGTCGAGCGCGGTCGCGGACGCCGCGACGTCGGGCGGGAGTGAGCCGCGCATCATCGAGGCCAGTTGGGCGCGTACCGCGGCCACCTCCTCGTTGGCAGCATAGCTGTCCTTCATGCCCTGCACGGCGGCCGACGCGAGTTTCTCCTGCGCCCGCAGCGCCGACATGACGGCCGCGCTCTGGCCGACGCGAGGGTCGTTGTGCACGACGAGGGTCTGCGTGTACGTCGCGCCGTCAACGATCAACTTGAGGGTGTACGTCCCCGGCAGCGCCAGCGGGCCGTGCGGCGCCGGAGTGACTTGCTCCGGCGCGGTGTTCATCTGGTTATTGATGTCGGGGTTGTAGCCGGGCGGATCGTCATAGCGCAAATCCCAATTGACGCGATTGGTTCCGACGTTTGTCGAGAGCGCCCGCTCGTCCGGGGGCATTAGCCAGTAGTCGGGAAACGGCGGCCGCTCGTAGGGCTTCGGCTGAACGCTGGACAGGGTGCGTACCAACCTGCCCTCCGAGTCGAAGATTTGCAACTTGATTTCGCCGGCGGGCGGCCGGCTCAGGTGGTAATAGATGAGCGCGCCGAAAGGCGGGTTCGGCGCGTGCGGCATTTCGGGATTCATCGGCTGATCCCAGTTCGCGTTCATCCGCGAGCGGATCGCGTCGCCCGGTTTGAACAGGTACGCCGGCGCGGATGTTATTTGCTGTCCCTTCGCCGCGATCTCGCGCAGAGGACTCATGTCGTCGAGCACCCAGAACCCGCGGCCGTACGTGCCGACGACCAGATCGTTCATGTGATCGTCGGTGTGGAAGACCATGTCGCGGATGGACGTGCTCGGCAGGTTGAGCCGCAGCGACCGCCAGTGATCGCCGTCGTCGAAAGAGACGTAGACGGTCGTCTCGGTGCCGGCGAAGAGCAGGCCCTTCTGCTTGGGGTCTTCTCGGATGACGTGCACCTGGCTGCCCGTGCGCTCGTCTACGGGCAGGCCGCTGACGATGCGCGTCCAGGTCTTGCCGCCGTCGTGCGTGCGGTAGATGTAGTGCTGCTCGGGGCCGGCGGGTGCGGGGCCGCGGCCCGTGCCGACGTTCGCGAGCACGTAGGCCGTATTTACGTCGCTGTGCCCGGCCTCGACGGTGACGAAGTTGGCGTTCGCCGGCAGGTCGTTGAAGTTGGTGACGTTGTTCCAGGTCTTGCCGCCGTCCATCGTGTTGTAGACCTGTCCCGTGCTGCTCCCTGACCAGACGACGCCGCGCTTGACGGTCGAGATCGAGAAATCGGAGATCGCAGGCGGCGGCGTGGGGCGCGCGCCAGCCGGCATCGGAGTCGGCGTTGGCGCCTCCGGCGTCGGAGTCGGAGTGGCCCCGGGCGCAGGCGTCGGCGCGGGGGCGACGCCGCACGGCCTCATCGGCTGGCCTTTCGGCGTGGTGAGGTCGGGGCTGAACGCCTTCCACGTCTGCGCGCCGTCGCGCGTCACGAGGATGCAGTTGTAGCCGGCGTACATCGCCTTTGGCTCGAACGCGGTGTCGAACCGTTTCCAGATGTCGCGGGACTCGGCGTACAGGTTTCTGTCCGTGCCGAAATTCGGCGCGACGTTGCCCCACTGGCCTGTCTCAAGATCAATCTTGATCATCCCGTTGCCCTGGCCCGTGCCGTAGCCGTAGCCGTACACGGTCGTGGGCTTGAGCGGGTCGGGCACGACGGTGCCGAACTCGGACGACGGCACGGGATACCAATCCACCTCGGTGATCTGGCCCTGATCGCTGCGGCTGCGCGTCGAGATCGCGCCGGTGTCCTGCTGCGACCCCATGACCCAGTACGGGTACCGCGTGTCGGTGCTGATGTGGTAAATCTGCGCGATGGGGAGCTGGTAATAGCCGCTCCAGGTCTGGCCGCCGTCGAGCGTGACGGCCGGCCCCTGATCGAAGCCGAAGAAGATGCGCTTGTCGTCGGTCGGGTCTATCCACGCGACGTGCGGGTCTTCGCCGCCCGGAGCGCCCTTGAACGCGCCGAACGTCTTGCCGCCGTCGGTCGAGCGATAGACGGTGGTGGCGATGGTGTACACGACGTCGGGGTTTTGCGTGTCAACCCACACGCCCGAGCTGTAACCGCCCTGCCCGTTCGTAATGCGGCTGTCGTCCGCCGCCATCCGCTGCCACGTCGCGCCCTGATCGTCGGAGCGGACGAGGCCGGAGCCGCCCTGGATGCCGTTGCCGATGACGTAGACGCGCTGGCCCCTGGTGTGCATCGCGATCGCCACGCTGATGCGGCCGTTGAACTGCGGCAGCGTTTCGACCTTTTTCCACGTCTTGCCTTCGTCGGTCGATTTGTAGAGTGCCGTCCCGTTCGGCCCCTGGGGCTGGCCGCCGCCGAATCCGAATCCGCCCTGGCCCGGCGAGGTCGCAAAGACCACCTTCGGGTCGTCGAACGCGTACTCCACATCGCGCGTGCCGTTCGCGTTCTCCGGCCGCAGAGTGTTCTCCCAAGTCTTGCCGCCGTCTGTTGTTCGGTAGATGCCTTGGCCGTGATGGCTCGCGTCACCCTGCGTGGACGCGATGACAACGTCGGGGTTCTTCGGGTCAACGACCATCTTGTTGATCTTGGTCGTCTCCTCCAGCCCGACGTGCGTCCACGTCTTGCCGGCGTCGGTCGATTTGTACATGCCGTCGCCGGACGAACCTGCGACCGAGTCGCCCGTACCGGCGTAGACGATGTCGGGGTCGGACGGCGCCGCCTGAATGGCGCCGATGCTATCCACGTTCGTGAACTGGTCGAAGATGGGGAACCAGGACACGCCCGCGTTCGTCGTTTTCCAAATGCCGCCGGCGGGCGCGCCCAGGTAGAACGTGCCCGGCTGACCAATCGCGCCGGTCACGGCCGAAACACGCCCGCCGTGAAACGGGCCGATGTTACGCCAGCGAAGGCCCGCCAGAAGGTCGTCGCCGGAAGCCGCCTTGACCGCGGCGCGAGCGCCGACTGCGTAGGTTGCGTAAGGGTTAACCGCCGCCTTAATCAGCGCGATTCCGAACACGGCAACGAGCAACAGAACGCGGTAATTTGTTTTCATTCGAGGTTCGACTCCGGTTTTGAGACGCGCGGCCCGGAAGGTTCTTCCGGAGCTTCCTAAATCTTCCGGGAGTTGTCCCGACCTTTAGAATTAATCCAGTAATTTATCACAGGAGGCGTCGGGAGATAATGCAAGTAAGCGCTGCGGCCACCGTGCTCGCGCGTGATTTTTCGTTTGCGCGATTCGCCACACGTCTCCTTCGAGGAGGTCGTCTCAGCCGTCACCTCGGAGCGGGGCGAAGGCTGAGGCTTATCCAGCTCGTGCCGTTTAGAAATTCCCGCGACGGTTCGGCGCCCCCGCGAACCTCCGCTCTTTAACTGTGACGGCTTCCGGTTATACTTAGACACTCAGAGGCGCGGGTAACTGGCCGCGCCGGCGTGCCGGCCCATCAACTGCTCCGGCGGCATGTAGTAAAGCGTGCCGACCCTCAGCGGACTCGACAACCGTCTCAAAAAGATTGCCGGCGAAAAGCCGGGCCGCGCGCTGCTCGTCGGCCAGCAGTGCCGCGACCTCGCGCCGCGGCTCTTCGTCGCCCGCGCAACACCGGCGGAGCAGGGCGTCGCGTTCCGCCGCGTCGAGGTCGCGGCAGGCATCGAACAACTCGCTCACTCGCTCCCAGCGCTCAGGAGTCACGACCGTTGGCCCTCGGCTTCCGGCCCTCGCGCGAGCTGCGCGTAGAGGAAGGCTCAGTTATGGGACTGTTTGAAAATTGGCTTTGGCCTCCAACTGCTTAATCGCCTTAAGATTTTCGTCCGCGGTCTTGGCTAATCCTTCCGCGGTGGGATGCATGATGTTGGAGGTGTCGTCTTCGAAGAAGAGATCCACGCTGATTCCCGAGTGGATTCTCAGGACGGGTCTCAACCGCTCCAGGATGCGGTGCATCTGGTCTGTAGTTAATTTGGCGTCAACGGGGATGCGCACCCAGCGCCCGCGTGTGGTGTAAGGTCTGTAGTCTCTCGGGTCGAAATCCCTCCACGGCTCGTCTTTTTTATTCCGTTTCGGCAGTTCGGTCTCGTCCGCCGGGGTCTTCGGATTCGCTTGAGCGCAGAAGCCGTGTCCTAAATACGCGTCCGCGTTGCCCGAGACCACCGTCCAACCCAGTCTGTCGGCGGTCGTCGGGTTAGTCGCCGACGGGTCGGTCATCGACGGGTCACTAAAACGTTTAAGGAATATCCGTCGATTATAGGTTCCCATAAAGACTGGTGTGAGAAGTTCAAAGGTAGAGCGGTCGAGAATCGACGCGCGATGAACACGAGTACCGACTCGTCACAGGCGAAACCTTATCGGGGCCCGCGACCCGGTGTCGGCACCGCCCAAGTGTCGTCGGGAGGGCCGCCGCCGACGTGGCCGACGCCCAAGCGCACGCGGTTGCTGGACTTCCCGTGCACGTTTATCCGAACCAGCACGTCACCCACGCCGCCCATCTCATCATTCAACCGGACGACCACGTAACGCAGCCAATCGAGGCCGGCGACCTGGCCGACGTTCTCGACGGTCAGGGGGTAGCTGCGGTGGGATGCGTCCTCCGCATCTGCGGTCACGGCCGAGACGTTTTCGCCGGGTTGTAGATCGAAATTCATGGCGAAGAGCGTCACGCGCGTGCGCCTGTCAACGCCCCACAGGGATGAGTAGTTAAGTTGGAACGGATCGGGCAGCCATAAGACCGAGTCTACCGCGATGGCGCGAGTCGAGTTCTCTTCGCTCACGAGAATCGGCACGCCGGGGGAAACGGTCGCCGCGAAGTTAGCCGTCTGGTTGCCGTTCGGGCTGCTTAGCGTTTGACTCGGCGGCGTGAAATCGTAGTTCGCTCTGGACGCGGTCATCGTGTAGCTCCCCACCTGCGGCAAGTTGGGGATCAGGTAGTTGCCGCCGGCGTCGGTCGTAGCCGCCAGAGACCTGGAACCGCCTACCGTTATCGTGACCCCGCCGAGTCCGACATTTCCGAAGGTCGCTCTACCGACAATGCTGAAGGTGTTCTGCGCCCCGTTGAAGTTGGCCGCTTGGTTACTCCCGAGATCGGCGAAGGAGAGGCTCGCGGGGTTGAAGCTGAAGCCCGTCAGCGTCGGAGTCACGACATAATTGCCGGCCGACAGATTCGGGAAATAGTAGGCCCCGCTGCTGTCTGTCTGCGTGGCCGCGGACTGCGAACCGCTCAGCGTTAGCGTTACGTCGCCGATGCCTGTTCCCGCCCCGTCCGCCACGCGCCCGCTGATGCCGAAGCGCGGGGGCGTCCACGTACATCCCAGATCGCGGCTCACGATTGCCAGGTCGTTAACGTCTACAAAGCAGTCGTGATTAACGTCAGCCGCGGCCCTGTACTCCGGCGTGCCGCATCTTGAGCCGAAGGCCGACCTCACGATTTCCATGTCCGCCGTGTTCACTACGCCGTCGAGGTTCAGGTCGCCGACGCACACGGATGTAGGAGTCGGCGTCGGCGTCGGCGTCGGCGTCGCCGTAGGAGTTGGTGTCGGGGTCGGCGTTGGTACTGGCGTCGGCGTCGGCGTTGGCGTGGTCGTAGGCGTAGGCGTAGGAGTCGGTGTGGGAGTCGGAGTGGCGGCGGGAGCGATGTTGAAAGTTAACGGGTTTGATGATCCGCCGCCGGGCGCGGGATTCGTGACAGTGACGGTCGCGCCGCCGTCGTGGACTATGTCCGACGCCGGGATCGCCGCCGTGACCTGCGAAGAGGTGACGAAGGTCGTTGCGCGGGGCGACCCGTTCCAGTTGAGCACAGAGCCGTTGACGAAGTTCGCGCCCGCGGCGGTCAGCGTGAGCTGCGGCCCGCCAGCCGCCGCCGAACTCGGGTTGAGGGCGGTCAGCGTCGGCACGGGGTTCGGCAGAGGCGTCACGGTCGTCAAGGCGTCGGGGGCTGCGGGCGCGGCCTCTACGTTTCCGGCGTTGTCGCGCGCGACGCTGTAGAAGCGGTAGGTCGAGCCGGGGTTGCCGGTGAACTGCGCGCTCGTCGCGGTCGTGCCGCCGAGGAAGGGCTGGTACGGGCCTCCGTTCTCCGAGACCCAGATGTCGAAACTCTGTAGGCCCGAGCCGCTGGCCGGGTCTTCGCCAGACCAGGGGAGAAGGAATGTCTGCTCCGAGGCGGCGGGCAGCGGCGCGACGGCGCTCGCCGGCGGGTCGGCGTCGAGCGTGTTGGTGACGGTGTTGGTCGTGATCGGCTCTTCGGTGTCGAAGGTGATCGTCGCGCTGTTGGCGAGTTGCGTCCCCGTCGGCGCAGTCGCCTTCGGCTGTACCGTGTAGGTGACGTAGCCCTGCCCCCGGCCCGTCTCGTCGTTGGGCGGCAGCAGCCCGAGCGCCGCGCTGGCGGGCTGCTCGCCGGTCTGCGGGTCGATGGCCGTGAGCGTCCAGGTCACCTGCCCCGTCGCCACGTCCACGCCCGCGCTGATGTCGGCGAGCAGGTTGCCGAACTCCTCACCCAACTGCACCCGCGCCTGATAGAACGCCCGGTTCTCGGGCACGGCGACGCGATAACTCCCGAACCCGATCTCCTTCAACCGGAAGGTGCGGGCGTCGAGGTTCGGGTCGAGCTGGTCTGTGATTCGTATCCGCTGCGCCGCGGCGGTGGCCGTCGCCACATTCTCAAAGTCAATCGTATAAGGTAGTGACTGTTGAGTACCAATGAACTCCTGCGGGCCATATCCGGTAGGACCTATCTTATCATTTGGATCTCTGGCGTTGGTGGCGTCGCCACAACCGTCAAGACGTACTTCATAATGGAAGACCCTATTTCTAAACCACCCTCTTACACCACACTCTCTCACTTCATGTATCTGTTCACAGATAGATTCGCACTCTTCTCCAGACTCAGAAATGCACCATGTTAGGTATAAACCTGCACCTACAACACAACTGGAAATATTAAATGGGCTTGTTAAAGTTGTACAAGCGATAATGATTCCTTGTGCTTCTGTAAAACACTGACCATACTCCACCACGGTACAAAGTTGTACGCAATCTGGATCAGCGGCCGCACCAGCCTGTTTGTTGCCGATGGCTTTTTGCTTCAATGATCGCTGTTGTGAGTTACCATCAGAATCCACCAGACCGTAGTTAATATATAATTCCTTGAAATCAGCCCACCAATCCTGTGCCGAGTTGAGATGTGTGACAAGAGGGGCGGGCAGTCCTTGCTGCGGTTTGTTAATTAGAGATTGTCTAAGTAGCTCTGCTGTTTGCTCCAGTTCAGATATATATGTGTCGTAGGACATCGCACGCGCTGTCAATGAGATTCTGAAAGAACCGGCTAAAAACTTAGTCACGTGATTGGAGAAGGCGACGGTTTCCCCTGGAGCCATATCCCTGAGATAGAAAGCATCTACAGTTTGACCTTTTGCAGACACCGCCGTGATTGAGTTATTTTCCCAATCGCAAGGCCATGCATCGGGGGGGCACAAAGAACGAAAGGGCCTAGAATCAAGCGGCCTTGACCATCCCATTCTGACATTACCTGGAAAGGATGCCATTACTCGCACAACGGGCAAGTCTATATTGCCAATGTTCTGTACAAGCCCATCAGCGCTTAACCTACGGCCAACACGGGGACTAAGATTGCCATCAACACTAAGATCAATAAGCAATCCCGTTGCCGTCTCAATCGTCACACCTTGAAGCTTCGATACGCTTTCCCCGCTTAGACTAGTTAACACCACATCGTAGGTGCCGTGCGGTACATTGGTTAAGAAGAAGCGAGCTTTGATCGTCGCGCTGTCTAGAACCGTTACCTTTGCGGCTGTCTGTGTTGTGCCGTTCCCTGTCAGTTGAACCGTCGCGCCGTCCTGGAATTTCGCGCCGTGAAGCGTAAGCGTCACCTGGCCGTTGTCGCCGATGCGGGCGGGGGTGACGGAGCGGATGCTGAAGGGGACGGTCTCGGCTTTGATGGTGGCGGGGGTCGTGCCGGAGACGGATTCGCCGCGCATGAGGTCGTAGTAGAAGCCGGAGACGGTGTTGGGGATGACGATCTCCTGGTCGGCTTCGCCGGGGCGCGTGAAGAGGTAGTCGAAGGCGCTGCGGCTGGGCATCGCGCCGGCGCGGGCGTAGAGTTCGGTCGAGGCGTCCTGCTGTTCGGCGTGGAGCGTGTAGAGGAGCGTTTCGCCGGCCGGCGCGTTGACCTTGTGGTAGCGCTCCTGCCCGGTCTGGAGGGTCGTGTCGAAGGGCACGCCGAGCTGGAGTTCGGGCACGTCCACCGCGGTCGTGCCAGCCGAGGCGGTCGTGTTGTTGGTCTCGTCTGACTCGCGGACGTTGTTGTGCACGTCGGTGCGGACGATGACGTGGTACTGCCCCGGGTTGACGGCGGGGAGCGCGGCGGTCAGCTCGCCCGCGTAAGTCTCGCCGGGCGCGACGGGGCCGCCGTGGCCTACACGGCCGACGAGCGCGTCGTTGATGTCCCAGGTGGCGTCGGTCGAGAGGTAGACCGCGTCAGTCCAGCTTCCCGTGGCGGTGTTGGCACCCGCGTTCCTCACGACCCAGCGGAGGGTGGCCCGCTCGCCCGGCGAGGCGTCGGCGGGCGGCTCGATTGAGACCACCGTCAGGTCAACCGGCGGGGACAGTTGGAGCGACACCGCGGCGGGGCCGCCGACGTTGTTCTCCTCGGCGGTCTCGGCCACCTGATTGTGGTAGTCGGTGCGGACGAAGACGTAGTACGGCCCCGAGAGCCCGGGCGGCACCGTCGCGTTGACGCTGGCCGTGTACTCCCCGCCGCTTTCCAGTGGGCTCGTGTGCGGCTGGAAGCCGATGACGGGATCGGTCGGGTCAAGTATCTGGTCGCGCGAGAGGAGCACGTAGTCCGTCCACTGCTGCGCGAACGTCTGCATCGCGCCGGCGTTTCTGACCCTCCAACTCACGGCCATGCCCCGGCCGGAGAAAGCCTGCGCGGGCGCTTCCACGCCGGGCACCTGCAAGTCCACGCTCGGAGCGCCGACCGTGACCGCGGCCGCGCCGACGTTATCGTCCTCGTGCTGCCCTTCGGGTATGTAATCGTCGCCGTCAGCCTTCACGATCAGGAAATACATTCCTGCGGGTACGACGGGTATCACCGCCTCCGCCTGCGCCGAGTAAGACGCGCCTGTCGCGAGCGGGCCTTTGACGAGCTTTGTCGCCACTCTCGTGTCGCCGTTGTTGAGCGTGGGGTCGGTGGAGAGATAAACGACGTCGTTCCAGGCGGAGTTGGACGCGACCGCGGAACCGGCGTTGCTAACAGTCCACTGCACGGCGACCGTCTGCCCCGTAAAGGCGCTGCCCGGCGCGCTGACGTTTGTGACGGTCAAGTCAGGCGGTGGCGGCTGGTTGTTGATGACGTTGATAGTGTCGGGGCCGGAAGCGGCGTTATTGCCCTCGCCGGCACACTCCTCCACCTGACCGAGCGAGTCGGTTAAGATAAAGACGTGATAGACACCCTGCGCGCCTGACGGTATGGCGACAGCCTCCGTGCGAGTGTAAGAGCTGCCGGCCGCGAGCGCCCCCCCGTGAGTGAAACTGCCCGCGAGCAGGGCCGTGTTCTTGTCGAACGTGGTCGTCTGGCTGAGATAAACGCGATCCTCCCACGCGCTTTCCGCCGTCGGGCCTGTGCCTTGATTCGTCACTGTCCACGTCACCGGGACGGTCTGTCCGGCGTTACCCGTCGGCGGGTTACTCATCGCCGTTACCTGCAAGTCGGGCGGCGCGAGCGTTATTTGAATCGGGTGAGCCTGGCTGAAGTTGTTCCGTTCCGCGTCGAAGTTCGGGTCGGACTCGAAAATTTGATTACGGCTGTCCGCGAAGACGAACAGGAAGTAGGTTCCGGAAGCGCAGGCCGGCAAACCGATGGTCGCGGACGCAGAGTATTCCAGACCGGGGCCGAGGCTGCTCGGGCGGAAGACCGTCGCCACTGGCGTGTCGGCGGACGGGTCGGGTGCGGCGTCGGTCGAAAGATAGACCGTGTCGAACCAGCCCGGCCCGGCGTCGAAGGCCCCCTGGTTTCGCACCTTCCAGTTGACCGTGACCTGACTGCCCGCCGCCGCCGTGCCTTGGGTCTCGATGGCCGAGACGGTCAGGTCGGGGGGCGTCGCCTGGATGTGGATCGTGTGCCGCGCGTCGAGGCTGGCGTTGTTGTTCTCGTTGACGAACTCGTAGACCTTGTTTTGGTAGTCCGCGACGACGAAGACGTGCCAGTCGCCCGCGACATCGACAGGGATGTTGACGCTGAAATTGCCGACCGTGTAGCCGCTCTCGTGCGCCAGCCCTCCGTCGTGCTGCCTGCTACCGATAAGCCTCGCAGACGAATCGAGGGTTTGCGTCTTCGACAGATAGATGCCGTCGAGCCAAGTGCTCTCGGCTGACGGCGTATTACCCGCGCCGCGGTTCTCCACGCGCCAGTTGAGCTGCATCGGCTGTCCGGCGAATCCGGACTCGGGGGCCTGCACGAGCGACACCTGTAGGTCGGGGAGCGGCGGGACTTGAAGGCTGATCGCCTGGCTCCGCGTGTTGTTGTTTTCGTTGTCCTCTGTCACCGCGTTGCCGCCGTCGGCGCGGACGGTGAAGAAGTAAGTGCCGAACAGCCCGCGCGGGAGATGCACGTCCGCGGAGGCGGCGTAGCTCTCGCCCGCGTTCAGGTAGCTGACGTTCGACACGTCGAGTTGAAGGGACTCGTCGCCGCCCGCCTGATTCGGCGAGAGGGAGAGTTTGTCGCGCCACTCGGAGGCGTTCGTCGAGCCGCCGCCGGCGTTCCTGACCGTCCAGCGCACCGTGACGGTCTGGTCGAAGAAGGCCGTGGGCGGGGCCTGAATCGAATCGACGACGAGGTCGGGGAATGCGGGCCGGCTCACCGTAACCGGCACCGCACGCCAGTTGTTGCCCTCGTTACCGCCCTCGTCCACGTTGTTGTCGGCGTCCGCGGAGACGATGAGGAAATACTGTCCGTCCGCGGGCACCGCGGCGCGGGGGATGCTGACCTGCTGGATGCGCGGCGGCGTGCTCTGGCCGCCGTCGAGCGAGCCGTCGAACGGGAACTGCGCCAACAGCGTGTCGCCTCCGGGCTGATCGTCGGCAGAGAAGTAAACCTTATCAGTCCACGGGCCGCCCGCACGGCCCGGGCCGTCGTTTGCGTCCACCCACGAGACCTCGAACGCGCTGTCCGCTACTGCCTGGGGCGGCGCGCTGAGTGAAGCGACCCGTAAATCAGGGCGCGGCGCGTTCACCTTCAACGTTGCCGTCGTCGTCGCCCCGAAGTAGGAAGCCGTAATGGTAACCGGCGTGTCTGACGTGACTGTGTTTGTCGTAACGGTGAACGTCCCGCGGGTCGAGCCCTGGGGGATGGTGATAGTTTCGGGCGCGTTTGCCGCGGCGCTATTACTGCTGGAGAGGGAGACCGTCGCTCCGCCCGCCGGCGCGGGATTCCGGAGGGTGACCGTTCCCGTCGAAGACTCTCCGCCGGTGACGGCCGAGGGCGTAAGAGACAGCGAAGATAGCGGCAGGGGAGGGCCGACGACGAGATTGTCAAAGATGTGCGGGCCGGTAAAAGCGCTGGAGTTGCCGAGAACGAAGACGGAGCCGGGCGGTGTAGTCGAGGGGTTCACCGCCGGGCCGAACGAGAAAATCACCGGGTCGGGCGTCAAGCCGTCGTTGTAGTGGACGGTTATGGTCGCACTTAAATCCGCATTTACCACGCCCGAAATACGCGCCCTCGTCAAGTCCTTATAATTCCTTTGGCCCGACGCCTGCGCCGCCTCCTGAACCATGCCGCCCCCGCTTTGGTAGCCTCGTGTCACAGGTCTTGAGCCCGAATACTGGAAGAACATCAACTGTGAGTTGTTGAATGAAGGTGGGGGCAGAGACGTGACGGGCGCGGTATTAAAAGCTATTTGCCAGCCGCCGCCATCGCCATCCAGGGTGCGGAAATCGAATGAGAAGGCAGCCGGGAATGAGGTCGGGAGTGTGCGGTAGATGCCGCCCGCCAAGTTAGGACATCCGGGTGCGACCAGTTCACCGCCCGTTAAGCTTATGTTCGGGCTGTCAAACTGATTACACCACCAGCTAGACCATCCGTTGCCGACAACGCCGTCTGGTCTATTAAAGTCATCCTGGAAGGTCGTGTCCATCAACAGGTGCAATTCGATCCAGTCAACCGCTAACCAGTCGCCGCTGGCCGCCGTCGATCTGTTAAATAGAGTGATGCGATAACTCGACGGATTGGCCGTGGATTCGAAATCCTTCTGCGCCCAGTTCGTGAAACGAGTCCCGAAGGGTGCGCCATGCGGCACGCCGGCGGGGCCACTAAAGCTGTCCATTCCGTTGGCCTGTACCGCAATGGCATATTGAGATAAATCTGTTCCGTGATCGTCTGCCACCATTGCCGCTCTAAAAAAGGCACCCTTTATGGAGTCAGGATTTACCGACGGGGGAAGTGTGAAATGCCAGGTGGCGACTTGGCCCGTATAAAGAATGTCTGCCGCGCCGTCTGCCGCGCCGTAATTTCCAAAGCCGGACAGTTCCTTTCGCAGAACCACCTCTGTGGGTAATGAAGTAACCGAAGGGGTGGGGTCTGTGAAATTTGAAGCAGTGGTAGGGGGTTCCGGCTGTGGCTTGCACCTGCCCGCGCTGCCGGCGTTGTAGATGGCTTGGATTTCTGAAGTAGTAAGGGCGCGGTTGTAGAGGCCGATCTCGTCTATGAAGCCGCTCCAAAACCCGCGCGGATTACCAACACCATCACCGTAAGCCCCGATGCGTATGGGGCTGATGCTGTTGGAGATCGAAGTGACTGTGGCCGATTCGACGAGCGTGCCGGGGGCCTCGACGCCGTTGACGTAGATTTTCACCTCCTGGGTCGCCGCGTCGAAGGTCGCGGCGACGTGCTGCCACACGCCGACCGTCAGCACGGGACTGTTCGTATCCATGGTACGGTCAGGGGACGGGCCGCCGCTTTGGCTTACCTCAAACCGCAGGCGGCCCGTCCCCTGATCCAGCAAGGCCCAACTTCTCTCACCTCCACCATACTTCGAGGCGATGATGTGTTCACCCAGTCCGTTCGGCTTCACCCAGGCGTCGAGGGTTATGGCCGTCGGGGTGTTGAGCGTTGAACTGTTAGGGATTTCGACATAGTCATTCACTCCGTCGAAGCTGAACGCCTGCCCGACCACGCCGGATGCGAACGTAGTGCCGTTTTGAAGCGAGCCACGATTGCCGCCTATGACGTCTCTGGCATCGCCGTCGGCCGGCCACCAGCCGACCATTCCTGAAGGCGGTTGCGCGCAACCGGACGCTGCCCGTCGTGCCGTGAACTGCACCGAGTAGTCACGGGGATTAAGGTTCTCCGGCGTGTACGCATGCCCGACGACTGCGTCAACAAATTGTCCGAAGTACTGATAACCGGGCCCGGCGGCGGGGCTGTCGAATTCGATCACGCCGAAGCCGGCGCTGCCGGTACTGGCGCCGTCCTTCCAGCCGAACGTGCAGTTCGTTCCGACCACGTCACTCCCCGCGACTAAATCGAAGGGGAAAGTCTGCACACCTGTGGCGTTGTTCGTCCTTGTCGCGCCGGTGCCCGTAATCGTCCAGCTCGTCTGGGACGTCTGGCACGCGATCAGCGGCGTCACCAGCCTGCCCGCGGTCGGGGGCGAGTTGTTAAAAAAGCTCCACGAGGTGACGACTGCGCCGGGGCTCGGGAAGAAGCCGTTGTAAAACCACATCTGGCCGCCCCCGGTGTCAATCGTGCTTCTGTGGATAACGGGATCACCTATGGTATCGACCGCCTTGCACTTTCCAGCGCTGCCGGCGTTGTAGACGGCTTGGATTTCTGTGGCGGTGAGGGCGCGGTTGTAGATTGCCACTTCGTCAATAACGCCGTCTTCAAGCGGGTGGTAAGCAAGGCCCTCGCCCGCGCCGATCAGGAAAGAGTTGACGGCGGGAAGACTGGCGGGCACGCCGCTGCTGCTTTCGCCGACCAACTGTCCGTTTAAGTAAATACTAGCCGTCCCGCCGCCGGTGATGGTCATGGCGACGTGGTTGAATTGATTAAACTGGACGGTAGGACCTACCTCGATGTCCGTATGAGTTCCGGGATTATAGAAAAGCCGGTTATTGGGGCTAATCAGTATGCGATATGTGCAGCAGCCTTCGGAACTGACGATGCCGCTGTAGCCGGAATGGCTGGTAACTTTGAACCAGGCTTCGATTGTTAATTGGTTGCGGGCGGAAAAGTCATAACTTCCGGGGAAGCTTACGCCCGAGTTCTTCACCCGGAACCCGTCGCCTACTATCGCCGGTTCAAATGTAACCGGCCCGACGAAGCCCCCGTTGCTTGAGCCGACAATATCATTTGCATTCCCGTCGCCAGGCCACCAGTTGATCAGGCCCGAAGGCGGCGACACACAACTTTGCGCATGCTGGGTTCTGGGCGCAGTTGTAATTAGGAGCAGGAGTATGACGAGGATGAGGAGCGGCAGATAGGCCCGGGGGACATCAGACATGACACGCACTCCCTTGGGGTGAAGGAGCAAAGCGCCCGATATCCGGGACGGCGCAGTGAGAAAATCCGACTCACTGGGAAATGATGATTGACGTGATAGGCGGGTCTGCCGGCAGTGCAGGCTCGTCCGTGAATGCGCTGAGCGGGTGGTCGTGCAGGCGACTTACCCTAACAACTCATCAGGTAAGTGGAACTTTCTGCCAACACGGCCGGGATGTTATCCCCACTGAAGAAAGGCGTCAGTGTTTTTGCCGGGCCCGATGGCCTCAGAGTTGTGAGTCATGGAAAGCCTTCCTGCAAAGCCGCGATCAGGTCTTTCCGCCGTGATGCTCAACCCCCACCTTTCTTACACCTTTTGTGAAGACTCGCGGCCACGCCCAACAGGCCCGCGCCGAGCAGCAACACCGTGGCCGGCTCGGGGACGGTGTTGACCACCACAGTCCCCCCTTGAACGTCGGTAGCAATCGGAGAAAGGTTGGAATCAAGCAACGTAACGTCAGATATGGTTATCGGGCTTGAGCCGGGGATCAAACTGGAAAAATTAAAAGTAGCCAGAACCCCGCTCCCATTGACCCCCGAAACAGGCCCCAGCAACGTGTTAGCAGTTAATGTAATTGTCCCAGCCGCGTTATTGATATTTCCGGGGATGAAGAAAGTCCCGCCCCCGCCGGACAAAAAAGAGCCTTCGCTAATGCTGTTGGCCGACAGAACCGTCGGGTCAAATCTGAGGGCGAACTGGTAAGCAAACAGGTTGCTCACGTTGGTGATGGAGACGCTTAGAGTAAACGTCTGGTTGACGCCGACCACAGTGTTCGACGGCTGGACGATAACGACAGGGTCTGCATGAGCGGTCAACGAGGAGAGCGCGATAACGGCAAACACTGCCAAGGGCATACCCAAAGCCCTGCGTTTAATCTCCTTCATCTCCTCCGGCCTCCTTGTTGAGAACCTTTCCGTTTAGGAAGGCGGAACCGAATTTCCATTCCGGTAGAAAGGGGTCACGTCGGGGAATGTAGGTATGACAACATCCCCCTTTGATCAGCCGATGAATGAAGTTCCTTACGGGAGTGAAGCTCTCGATGGGCGTTTCGTCGTCGAGCCTAAGGGAGCAAGACTCTCGAACCAGTCACTTAGGGCGCAAAGCTTAAACTCGGGTCGTGAAGAAGTCAACGAAAAGATTCAAGGAATGCCCCACCGTCGGCGAGGATAAAAATTTCGCCCTTCTTCGCCGTCGGCGGTCGCCCGTTCCTCTGTCCGTCAAAAACTTGTCACTACATGGGAGTTAACTGTCGGGCGGCTGCCGGCCCGCCACAATCCAGTTGCGTCGGACTTCGACCGCCACCTCGTTGTTCAGCTTGAGATCGATTACTGCCGCACGGCCCACCGGTGTCAGTCCGACGACCTTCGCGCCGTCCGCGCTCCAGCTAAAATGTTCGTGCCAATTATCCGTGCGTGGATTGTAGAGCGGCACAACATCTCCGGTGAGCGGATCGGGGCTTCGATGTGAGTGCCTTTATAGCGGTTGCATAAGCTGCATGACAGCCACAGCCCGTGTTCATAGAGCGCATCATCTCATCAAACTCGCGCTAACAGCCTCAAGTGAGAATCTGACCGTCCCTGCGGGCCGCCAGCCGAGTGCCGCTGGCGGAAGACAGCTTGGCAGGCGAGTAGGGCCGACGCCTGTGGATGGTGATGCCTAGCGAAACAGACCCCGGCGAGTTTGCGAAAAAGTTGTAAAGGGCTAGCTGGTGGTGTAAGGTGTGGGCGCTGGTGACGGCAATCTCGATTCGAGACCTGAATTGGGGCCTCGCCTGCCGCTTGCCTTATACTCTTTGGCCCTTACTCGTAATCTTAAGTTTTATCCATCTAGAACTCTTCATAAAGCTTTTGGGTGTGAGACATAGATGAACGGCGTGGCCGCCCGCCTCGTACCATAAACGGCAGGCCGCGCCTAAGGTCGTTGAGTTATAGACCCGCGCCCCGGAAGGCAAATGTTGTCACGGGCGGACAGCGGCGTTCACGTAACGCCAGGTTGTCGGGATGTAGTTTTAATCGGCCGCTCGTTGGCCGACTTTGTCTGTTAGCTATTGGCCGCTTCACCGAGCCGCGATGGCTTCGTGGTGCTGTCCGCTCCAGTCGAATCCTCAACAAAGTCGAAGATGATGAGATACTACCTCCTGGCCTTCGCCAACTTTCTGGCCGCGGTCGGCGGGGGGGCCATCCTGAGTTCGGCATTCGGGTCGCTCAAAGGCTCGCTCCCCGACGGCCCCTACGTGGCGTTCTTCGTGGGCATCACGCTCGGCCTCGTCTTTCAACTGCTCGTGCCGCCGCGGCTCTCGGCGCGTACCGCGCCGTGGTTCTCGGTCGCCGTCGGCCCCGTCTCGCTGGCGCTCGCGTGGCTGTTCGTCACCCACTCCGACCGCGAGCTGCTGAACGGCCCCGCGGCCTACGTCTTCGTCATCGTCCTGAGCGTCCGGTTCGGGCTGTGGTTCTTTTCGAGGGCGCTGCGCGCGCAGACCGCGGGGCGCAAGAGCCAGGGGGTCGCGCTGATCGAGCTGGGCTACTTCAGCGGCATGGTGCTCGGGCTCGTCGCACAGGCCCGCTGGCAGTACGGGATGCTGCCCGCGCTGCTCGCAGACGCGCTGCTGCAACCTCTGGCCGGGTTCATAGACATCATCAACGCTGACGGCCGAGAGGCCCCCGCGGGCGATGCGGCAGAGCCCGCGAGGTCGGCGGAGGTGCCCGCCGTCGTCGATGTCGCGCCTGCCGAAAGGGGCTGGTACTGGCGTCTGACCGCGGCCGTCGTCTGCCTCACCGTCGGCTTTCAGGGGGTTACCTTCAGCATCGACCATCATGACGACTCGCTGGGGCCGTACGTCATGGCCTGCTTCTACGGCGGCGTGGCCCTCTCGGCCCTCTTCTGCATGAGCTTCCAGCTCAGGTTCGACTGGGGCGAGGCGGACGGCGGAGCCGCGCTGCACGCGACCATCCGCTCGGAGCGTGAGGGCGCTTGGCCGAAGGCGAGCTTCGGGCTGATCACTTTGGCGGCGGCCGTGAGCATGGTGACGGCCGTCTCGGCGCGCGCCTCGGGGCCGTACATCTCGCGCTTGGAGTTCCCGCTCATCGCGGCCGCGGCCTTCATCTACCAGATACTCGTGCTCTCGCTGCTCGACCACATCGGGAGGGCCGGGAGCTTCGCGCGTTTTAAAGAGGGGATAAAGCTGACCTACCTGATACTCGGCATCGGGACGGTGCTGTGCATCCTCGCCTTGAACAGCTCGCCGCAGAGCCACGCCGCGCGAATCGCGGTCACTGTGGCCTGCGCCCTCATCTCCTTCTACGTGGTACGCAGGCCGGTGGCCGCGCGCGCGTGTGAGGCGCGGCTGCGCTAGGCCGTCTGCTCGGGCGGCCGGCTGGTCATGGCGATCATCACGTAGCGGCGGCTCTCGTTCCCCGAGGTGATGTCGCCGGGGTTGGGCTTCTGGCGGGACGGGTAGAGGCCCTTCGACTCAAGGAATTTAATCAGGGTCTCCTTGTTGAACTTGAGGATGTTTTGGAGCAGCAGGGGCGACCCTTTCGGAATCGTCAGCTTCTTGCCGCCCCAGTCCATCGACAAGTCCCACTCCGTGATGTAATAGAACTCGTAAACCTTCCCCGTCACCTGCGCGCCCTCGAAGACCTCAGTCCCGGCGCCCTTGTAGTCTCGGCCGATGACCTGCGGCCACCGCTCAGACTTCTTCTCTGACTTCGGCAGGGTGAACTCAGGCTGCCTCGCGTCGTCGGGCGCGCCGCTCTGCAATATCGACTGCGTCAAAAACTTCGGCGTCGCGAGCAGAAGGTCTTCCAGCTCGTCATAATTTTCCGGCTTGGACTGCTCCGGCTGGTGGATGGAGACCCCGAACAGGAACGCCAGGTCGTAACCCTTCATCCCCTTCATCACCGGCTCGAAGTACGACCACTCCTTGGCCTTCTCCGAGTTGCCCACGACGTTGCCCAGAATCGAGATGAGGGTTCCCGTGTCGGGCAGAAAGCCCTCCCCCGGCTCGGCCGAGTAACCGGCCTTCGCGAACTCGGCCCGCAGGCGCTGAATGATCTCGGAGAAGTCTTTCAGGAAGTCACCGCAGGCGACGCCGCAGACCAGTCTACCCTCTTCAATCTCGGCCTTGAACTTCTGTTCGAGCCGCTGGATGTGGTCTTGCAGGAAGTAGGCGTTGGTGTCGATGGCGCAGTAATGGATTCTGCCGAAGCCGTACCCCTCTCCGTCCGCCTCGCGCTTTTTATCAAGCAGCCTCTCGATGATCTCGATCTCGCCAATGCCTTGGCCGATGCCCAGACCGACGACGGATATCTCTTGGCCGCGGTACTTCGAGAACCACTCGCCGAGCAGGCGCTCACACTCCTCGCCCTCATACTCGCGGCGCTTCCTGGCCTCGCCTTGGACGTAGAGAACCCACTCGCTGGCGGACGTGATCGGCAAGTATATGCCGTAGAAAGGCATCATCCGGTTGATGACCAGTTTTTCCGCCACGTACTCGTACTTGGTCGTGGCCGTCAACTCGGGGTCTTCGAGTATCTTCACGATCTCGCCGGTTTTCGGGCCCGTCGCGCCGTTACTTCTGGCGCCCGCGCGGTCGCGGCTTTTCAGGCGATAGATCGAAGACCTGCCGGTTTTTCTGGTCTCGATGTCGTAGAGGTCGTGCGTCTTGAGGGCGTTGACTATCTGACTCATGCCGTTCCTGAAGGCGACGAGATCGTCCTTCGTGACCTCCCCCTCTATCATCTCGCGGCGCGTCAACTCGTCGGTGATGTCCTGATAGGAGGTCATCTCCCCGCTCCTCTCCAACAGGGTTAGATAGATGAGGGTCTTAACTGAGGTCGGGTCTTGGGCTATCGGGCCGAAACTGTCTCTCCACTCGGTTATCCACTCGGCCGTCTTCGCCTGATTAATCTCAAAACTCATCGCTGCCTCCTCAAAATAAGACGAGAATCGTTGGGGAGCATACTAACGCAATTAAATACATTAAGCGACATTGAATGCAATTGCAAATTAAATGCTTTATTTAATATGTTCCTAGTACTTAAAGAGGAGAGATTAAAAGAAAGTACTTGACGTATTGAAAATATTGAATTATATTCCCCGCGTCACATTGAACCGGTCGTCAGACCAACCCACAGATCAAGGGGCCGACGCAGGAGCCGCCCTTAAGCTTTCCGGACGACACCTCGTCAACAGTCGCATACCTCGCACGTAAACGCGCACATGCCCGCGGGTCACGGCGCAAGACTCCACCGCGCACGCGCCCGCGACAGCGGAAGCCTGTCTTTCTTCAAGGCCGCCAGAGCCCGGAGACTCCGCGGCGTCGCAGTTCTTTCGTGGCCGCCCCGTACGCAAGGCGGAGCGGCTGAAACTCGACCTTCCTGCTACAAACAGAGGAGAAAGAAGATGCAGTTCAGAAAGCTTAGCGCATTCGCGGTCACTGGTTCCTTCATCCTTTTCACGTTCGGCGCGCAGCCGATCAAGGCCGTCCCCACCTCGGAAGAGCTTCGCAACGGCGACGAGAGCTGGCGGGAGTCGGACCCGTCCGACTCGCACGCGGGAGAAGTTGTCGAGACGTCCCAGGCGCCGGCCAAGGCGAAGGCCGCGCCGAAGGCGAGCGCCGGGAATAAGAAGCACAACACGTCGCACAAGGAGCCGCGCAATCTGGCTAACAATACCAAGGCCAAAAAGCGCGGGGGCCACAAGTCGCGCCGTGAGCCGTACGCCTCTGTGGCCGCGCGCCGCCTCTACATCATGAAGCGCAAGTACATCCTGCGCACGCACCGCCCCTTCGTCATCACGAGCTTCGGCCGCGGCCCCGCCCGTCAAGCCCGCGCCATCCGGCGAAACTTGCAGGCTTACGGCACGCGCTACGTGCTCCGGCAGTACCGCGGCAGCATGCTGATTCGCGAGATTCTGCTGGCTTACAAGGCCAACTCTCGCAACTCGCGGCAGGCCGAGAAGCAGATGGCGGCCGTGATTCGCAACCAGATCGCGCGCGGCCAGTACGTGAGCCAGCACCTCCGCGGTCAGGCGGTTGACGTCCGTTCGCACGGCCGCGGCGCGGCGCGCCTGTCGGTGCTCCGCCAGGTCGCACACGAGGTCGGCGCCCAGGTGTCGGTCGAGCGCGATCACTATCACGTGAATCTGGTCTAAGACCTGCCGACGCTTAGAAGGAGGCTTCATGAGTCATGGAAAACGAGACTCTTCCTAGCAACCTCTTGCAGCCGACCACGGTCGGCACGGCCCCTTCGGCAGCCGACGCCAACTCAAGCACGGGCCGCGAGCCCGTGCTTGGGGGCGCGGGCCGGCGCGGCAGGACGAGGGCCTTGACGGCCACGTGCGTCTTCCTTCTCGTAGGCATCTGCGGCGCGCGCGGCGCGCTCGCGAAGCCGGGTGACAAGGTCGAAAGACTGAGGGCCGCCTACGCGCTCGACGAGAGCGTCGAGGAGTCCGACGGCGAACTCATGCGGCGCAAGCTCTACAGGCTCCTTTCGAGGGACGACGTGAGGCTCTTTCTGAAGGTCATACAGACCGCGGAGGCGGGCGAACCCGACCTGATGGTCGGCGGGTGCCGCGCGCCCAACCTGAAGAAGCACCCGGCCCTCTCGCTGCCGTACTCGTGCCGCTACCCCGTCAAGGGTTTGGGCCGGTCTTCGGCGTCGGGGAACTATCAGTTAACACTTCAGAATTGGCAGAAGATCGCCCCCTTCCTCGGGCTACGCGACTTCTCCGAAACGAATCAGGCCCTCGCGACCCTTGAGCTTATTCGCCGCGGCGGCGGGGCGGCGGAGGCTTACACCGAGAAGGGCTTTGCGATGAAGCGGAGGATTCAGGGCGGCTTCCTGAAGCTGCTCTCTGGCGACATCGACTCCGCCCTCTGCATGAGCACGCAGGACTGGGCTTCGTCGTCCTGCTCGACGCTGCCGGCCCCCAGTAGGGTCGTCTACGCAAGCCTCGCGGCCGACATTCGCAAGCGCGAGGCGCCGCGCACGCGCGCGCGTCGCGTCGAGACCGAAGCGCGCGTGCAGCACGAGAGGGTCGGGACTGAGGGCGCGGGCGGGCGGGTCAAGTCTACGCTCAAGTCGTCGGGGCGCGGCCGCTGCAAACAATAGGAGGTTCTCCCCATGTCAACGGAAGGGCAAATTCTGAAGGGTCGGTACGAGATCAAGCGCCTGCTGAAGCAAGGCGGGATGGGCGCAGTCTTCGAGGGCTTCGACACGCTTCTTAACGCGCGGGTGGCGATCAAGGAGAACCGCGTCGATGACCCGGCCATGCGCGCGGCCTTCGAGCGCGAGGCGCAGCTCCTCGCCAACTTGCAGCACGCCTCGCTCCCCGGCTGCATCGACCTGCTGTCGGAGGGCGGGACGCAGCACCTCGTCATGGAGTACGTCGGTGGCGCAGACCTCGCGGCCCTCATGGTCGAGCAGCGGACTTGGCTCTCTAACGAGTCGGTCGCGGACTTGGCCTGGCAGATGCTTGATGTGCTCGAATACATCCACGGCCAGTCGGTGCTGCACCGCGACATCAAGCCGGCGAACATCAAGTGGCAGGACGGGCGCGCGTACCTCCTCGACTTCGGCCTCGCCTACGGGCTGGCCGCTGACGACATGGACACGGTTGACGCGGCCCGCTTCAACTGGAAGTACCGCTCGAAGAAGTACTCGCCGCCCGAGCAGTGCCTGCGCCGGCGCACGACGCCCGCGAGCGACCTCTACGCGCTGGCCGCGACGCTCTACTATCTCTTGACGAACGTGGAGGCGGCGGACGCCGAGGCGAGGCTCGAGAGCGTTTCGCGCGGCGGCGCCGACCCGCTTGAGGACGTGAGGGTTTATAACCCCTCGGCCGACGAGACAATGAGTCACGCCGTCATGTGCGCCCTCTCGCTCAGCGCGAACAGGCGCCCGCAGAGCGCCGCCGAGATGCGCGACATGATCTTCCCCGAGGCGGACGAGCCCGCGCCCGGCGGCTTGCGTAGGCTCGTCGCTAAGGGACTCTTCGCCGCGGCCTTCGCGTCCGTCTTGCTCGCGTGCCTCGCCTTCGTCGGCCCGAAGATTTACGACACCGGCCGCTACGTGCCGCCCCCGACGCCCGTCGCCACGGCGACGCCGACGCCTTCCCCAACTCCTACGCCGGCGCCCGCGCAAGAGGCGGCGCAGTTCGTGGGCGAGGCCGAACTAGCGCGGTACGGCGGCGACAACCAAGAGGCTTGGGCCAAGTGCGAGCAGGCGTTAGAACTCGACGAGAACAACCCCTACATCTACTTCCTCCTGGGCGACATCCTCTGGGAGTCGATAACCGACAACGGCGAGTCTGCGCGCAAGGCGGAGGTCGAGAAGTACGCCGACACCATCCTCGGCCTCGTGCGGTCGCCGCGCTCCGCGCGTGAGTACGTCGCGCGCGCGTGGGCCTACCGCGCGAAGGCGAGCCTCGACCGCGCGCACCCCGAGCGGGCGCAGGCGCGCCTCGACCGCGCCATCGCCGACGCGACCGAGGCTATAAACAAGTACGACCCGAACTCCGTCGCGGCGCGCATGCTCCGCGCCTCGGCAGCCTCCTTGAAGGCCGTGCGCGCGAAGGCCGGTTCGCAGTTCGACGAGGAGACAGCGCTCAGGATTTTGGACGACTCCGAGCAAGCGGTCAGGCTCGCACCCGAGTTCGCGCAGGCGCACGACGCCCTCGCCGCGATCCATCTGGCGCTCGCGCTCCGCGCCCAAGGGGCGGCGCGCGACGAACACCTGCAACTCGCACGCGGCGGCTTCGAGCAGGCGCTTGAGCTGATACCGCGCCCGCAGTTCCACAGGGATCTCGGCGACGTCTACAAAGAGATGGGCGACTACGACAAGGCCGGCGAAAGCTACCGCGCGGCGCTCAACCAGGATGAGAACTACTACCAGGCGTACGTCGCGCTCGGCGACCTCTTCTTGAAGCAGCGGCGCTGGGAAGAGGCGGCGGCGAACTACCTTGAGGCGAACCGCCGCAACGGTGACTCCGACGAGTTGAAGGGGTACGTGTTCAGGCGGCTCGGCACCGTCTACAACATGCTCGGGCAGTTCGAAAGCGCGGAGAAGAACGAGCTGGCGCTGAAGGAACTGGAGCGCGCCACCTCCGCCCGCGGCGCAGTAAATAAGCAAACGGCCTCCAGGTAAGGAACGCCAATCGGCCTCGAAGGTCGTGTGGGCGGGCGCGTTGCCGTCACAACACCTTTGGAGAAGCGGGAGGGATACGAATCATGGCGAGAAGAGCTACGCGTACGGCCGCGGCGTTGATGTTGCTCGCGGTGATGTCGTTGGTGCTATGGGCGGCGCAGGGGTTGGCGGCGCGGGTTAGAGTAAACGCGGCCCGCGTCGCTAACCCTGTGCGTGACGACGAGGACGACTTCAGGCGCAGGGTTTTGGCGGCGCAGGTGGCTCGCGCTCTGGCGCGTGGGCAGGAGCGCCGCGGCAATCTGCCCGCGGACAAGTTGGCGCCGGTGGGCGCGGGGCACAAACTGCGCAAAGACGCCGCCGAACGTTTCAGGCTGCTCCTCAAGCAGGCCGAGTCCGATCTGAGGCGGCAGCAAGAGGCCGGCGACCCCAAGGCACTTAAGGTATCGGACATCGGCGTCTACTCTGCTTACAGGAGCGTCGAGGAGGACGAGGCGGCTTGGCACAACTCGTTCGGCAAACACTTCAGGGAGACGCGGGAGGCGCGGGCCGCATTAAGGGGCGGCGCGTACGGAGATGAGGCCGTCGAGATGATGGTCGGGATCATGCGGAAGTTCAAGGCCGCCCCCGGCTTCAGTTATCACACGAGCGGGACGGCCGTGGACTTCACGACGACCGAGGGCGGCCTCTGCCTGACGGCGAACTCCAGCCGCAACGTTCGTTGGAGGAAGACGTGGCTCTACAACTGGCTGGTCAACAACGCCGCGAGGTTTGAGTTCAACCCGCTCTCCACCGAGGCTTGGCACTGGGAGTATGGGAAGCGCCATGAAAGGCGCGCCGGGATTTAAATAGCTGGGAGTACGGCCCCGACCTTTTTTAGCAGGCGCACTGTGGAGGTCCGCCCCGCGCGCGTGGCGAGACTGAGCGCCGTATCGTTACCGACAGCATTTCTCGCGTTGACGTTAGACTCGAACGCGCTGGCCGTTTTTGGCACCGTTACAAGGAGGATGCTAATCCATCTCTGATTAGATTGACCGGTTGAATTGACCAATCGCTCAAGTTGTTCAAGGAGGGACAGCCACAATTATTAGCATCGGATAGTGTGACCCGTGTCAGCGCGTCATCGTCTCGCTGCTTGCGGGGTGCGGGACGACGCGAGAAACTATGGCGACGCCCTCCGGCGAGGTCGGCGGGTATAAACGGGCACTGAGGTTAATCATGGCAGCAGGTGATCGTCCGGCATATTTAGCCCTGTACGAATCGGGGGAGCTTGAGGAGAGGGTGCGGGCCCTTGAGCGGCTGCTGGTGAGCTGCACGGTCTGCCCGCTCGACTGCGGCAATAATAGAATAGAGAATCAACTCGCCCGCTGCTTCTCGGGCCGGCTGCCCGTCGTCAGCTCCTACACGCCACACTTCGGCGAGGAGCCGGCGCTGTCGGGGGCGAAGGGCGCGGGGAATATATTCTTCGGCAACTGCAACCTGCGCTGCGTCTACTGCCAGAACTACCAGATTTCGCAGGCGCACAAGGAGCAGCTTAAGAACGAGGTCACGCACGAGCGGCTGGCCGAGATGATGCTTGAGCTGCAAGGCAGGGGGTGCCACAACATCAACTTCGTCAGCCCGACGCACTTCGCCCCGCAGTTGGCGCGCGCCGTCCTCATCGCGGCCGGGCGGGGTTTGCACCTGCCCGTCGTCTACAACACGAACGCGTACGACTCGGTCGAGGTGCTGCGTCTGCTCGAAGGCGTCGTCGGCGTCTACCTGCCCGACCTGAAGTACGCAGACTCTTCCGAGGGCTACACCTTCTCGAAAGTCCCACACTACGCGGAGCGGGCGCGGGCGGCGCTCAAGGAGATGTACCGGCAGACGGGCGACGAGCTGGTCTTCCGTGAGGACGGGACGCTGGCGCGCGGGCTGGTCGTGCGGCTGCTCGTGCTCCCGAACGACGTGGCCGGCATCCGCGAGTCGCTCGAATGGATCCGCGACGAGCTGAGCCCGCGCGTCGCCATCTCGCTCATGGCGCAGTACTACGCGACGAACAAGGCCGCGACGGACGAGCGCTACACGCTGCTCTCTCGACGCATCACGGAGTCGGAGTGGTGGCGCGCCGTCTCCCTGCTCGAACGGTTCGGCATGGAGGAGGGCTGGATGCAGGAGTACGACGGCGCCTCGCACTACTACCGCCCCGACTTCACAGACCCCGAGACGCCCTTCAGAGACATCCGCGACTTTCAGACATGAAAGAGGACGTAACCGATGAGCGACGTTGAGACGAAGTTGCGGCCGGAGGTTGCGATGCCCGGCGCGACCGCGCCCGACTTCACGCTGAAGGACGGCGAGGGCCGGGACTGGAAGTTGAGCGGCCAGCGCGGGCGCGTCGTCGTGCTTTTGTTCTACCCCGGCGACGAGACGCCGGTCTGCACGAAGCAGCTCTGCTCGGTGCGCGACAACTGGGAGGAGTACCGGCAGACGGGCGCCGAGGTCGTCGGCGTCTCGACCGACTCGGTCGAGTCGCACCGGAAGTTCGCCGAGCGCTACTCGCTCCCGTTGCGCCTGCTCTCCGATCCCGACCGCCGCGTCGCCTCGCTCTACGGCGCGAAGTCCTGGCTCCCGGGCCGCGCGGCGCGCTCGGTCGTCGTCATCGACGCCGACGGCATCGTGCGCCACAACAAGGCGCAGGCGCTCTCGCTCTTCCGCCCGAAGGACGACGAAGTGCTCGCCGCCATCCGCGCCGCGCAAAAGGCATCGGGGGATTGATTCGTGTTATCCTTCGCGCACAACTTCTACACGGGAATTTTGTAAGGAGAAATGTCGATGGCGGAACAGGTCAAGTGCGCGCGGTGCGGCGAGAAGCGCGAGGGGTTGGGCTACGCGCCCTTCCCGAACGAGCTGGGGCAGCGCATCGGCTCGGAGATTTGCGGGGTCTGCTGGAAGGAGTGGCTCCAGCGCCAGAACATGATCATCAACCACTACGGCCTCGACCTCATGAACGAGGACGCGCAAGGGTTCCTCTTCGACAACATGAAGAGCTTCTTCTACGGCGGCGGCGAACTCCCCAACGCGCAGATCGACACCTCGAAGGAGGGGACGATCAAATGGTGAAGATGTCAGACGCCGGATGTCGGATGCTAGTTTGAGCTTTAACTGACATCCGGCATCCGACATCTGTTTTTTCTCTTGTCCTGCCCCCGCCCCCGGCGTTAGAATCGCGCAAGTTTTCAAGCCCTACAATTCGCCCGAGGCTCTAGAGGGGGCGGCCGCCCGCGCGACACGCCCCGGCGGGCGCTTGCTCGGGCGCGGGTCAACTTTAAGGGGATAATTCCCGGGAGAACGTATGAGGAGTAAAACGATCCTTTCGATTCTGGGCGGTGCGGCCTTCTGCCTGGCGGCGGCGGGCTGCAACCCGGACAACAACACCAACACGGCCAACGCGAACGCCAACCGCGCGGCCAACGCCAACGCCACGGCGACTCCCGTGGCCGCGTCCACGCCCGCCGGCAGCGCCTACAACCGCAACTACAACTCGAAGGAAGAGTACAAGAAGGACGAGGCCAACTACCGCGCCGAGGCCAAGAACAAGAACGAGTCCATCGGCCAGGGGCTCGAAGACGGCTGGATTCACCTCAAGGTGCGCGCCGCGCTCGCGGCCGTCAACGACCTGAGGGACTCGACCATCAACGTGGACGTGGACAACAACGTCGTCACGCTCCGCGGCTCGGTCGCCAACGCCGCCTCGAAGAAGGCGGCCGAGGACGCCGCCAAGAAGGTCGATGGCGTCAAGAGCGTCACCGACAAGCTCGAAGTCAAGCCCAGCGGCTCGGCTAACGCGAACGCCAACGCCAAGAGCGCGAACGCCAACACCAACGCGAAGAAGTAGGAGAAGGCAAAGGGCAAGAGGCAAGAGGCAAAAATAAAAGCAGTGCTGCGCGCGCGGCGCGTTCTCACTTTTGCCTTTTGCCTCTTGCCTCTTGCCTTCCCCCGGAGGGCGCTGAAACTTTTCCCCCGCCGTCCCCGTAGCTACGCGCGCGCAGTCACAGTCAGGCGGCAGAGCGGCGCACGGCACTCCCGGCCAACACGGCCGGCGTGCGCCGGGCCTCCCGTGAGGCGGCGCGCACTTCCAGTCTTAACCGTTAAAAATTTAGACGCGCTTCTCGGACGGCCACAGGTGCGGGCCGGGGCGCGCGGGTCTTCCCCGGACGGGGCAGGAAACCACCTTATGCGACACTCCCAGTTTAGAACGCTCGCGGCGCTCGCGGCCGCGCTCCTCTCGGCCGCCGCGTGGGCCTGGGCGCCCGCGGGCGCGCAGCGCAGGCCGGGCGGCGGCGTGGACGTTTACGCCATCACGAACGCGCGCGTCGTCACGGTCTCCGGCCCCGTCATCGAGCGCGGCACGGTCGTCATCCGCGACGGGCTCATCGCGGCCGTCGGCGCGGGCGCCACGGCGCCGCCCGACGCGCGCACCATCGACGGCACGGGCCTCACGGTCTACCCCGGCCTCATCGACGCCAGCACCACGCTCGCCATCCCGCGCCCGACGCTCTCGCCCACGACGGGCGGAGGCGGGGGCGGGTTCGCCGGACTCTTCGGCCGGACTGAGCCCTCCGCCGTCTCGCCGAACTCGACGCAGCTGCCGGGCTTGCAACCCGAAATCCTCGCCTCCGACATCATCCGGCCGGGCGGCCCCGAGATCGAGGCGGCGCGCGCCGCGGGCATCACGGCCGCGCAGACCGCGCCGCGCGGCAACGTCTTCCTCGGCCAGTCGGCCGTCATCAACCTCGCCGGCGACACGCCGCAGCAGATGATCGTCCGCACGCCCGTCGCACTCTACGTCGGCCTGAACCCCATCGGGCAGGGGCAGTACCCCGGCTCCCTGATGGGCGTCTTCGCCTCCGTCCGGCAGATGCTCCTCGACGCGCGCCGCTTCCGCGAGGCCAACGAAATCTACGAGCGCAGCCCGAGGGGCTTGCGCAGGCCCGAGCAGGACAAGTCGCTCGCCGCCCTGCTGCCCGTCCTCTCGCGGCAGATGCCGGTCGTGATGCAGGCCGACCGCGTGCGCGAGATCGAAAGGGCTTTGGATTTGGCGCAGGAGTTCAACCTCAACCTCGTCATCAACGGCGGGCTCGAAGCCGACCGCCTGGCCGCGCGCCTGAAGGCCGCGAACGTCCCCGTCCTGCTCTCGCTCAACTTCCCGCGCCGCACGGCCGCCGCCTCCGCGGAGGCAGACCCCGAGCCCCTGCGCATCCTGCGCGAGAGAGTCGAAGCGCCGAAGACCGCCGGCCGTCTCGCCGCCGCGGGCGTCCGCTTCGCCTTCCAGTCGGGCGGCATGACGACGATGAGCGACTACCTCGCCAACGCCTCGCGGGCGGTCGAGGCCGGGCTCGCGCGCGACGAGGCCGTCCGGGCTTTGACCTTGAGGCCGGCGGAGATTCTCGGCGTCTCACAACAGCTCGGCTCAATCGAGGTCGGCAAGATCGCCAACCTGACCGTGACGCGCGGCGACCTCTTCGACAAGAACCGCCGGGTCACACATCTCTTCATCGACGGCCGGCAGGTCGAGCTGCGGCCCGCGGCCGCCGCGACGGGCGGCGCCGCCAACGCCTCGGGCACGTGGACGCTCAACGTCAACCTCGGCGGCTCGGGCAACGAGCGGCAGGAGCTTTCGGCGACGCTCACGCTCCAACAGCAGGGCGAGCGCCTGACCGGCTCGCTGCAAGGTCAGCTCGGCTCGGGCACCATCGCCAGCGGGACTCTGGTCGGCTCTGACATCAACTTCACCGTGCCCATCACGCTGCCCGCGCCCGCGAGCCAGACGACCGACGCCATCTTCGTCGGCACCGTCAACGGGGGCGAGATGCGCGGCACCGTGCAGGTCGTCGGCCGCGGCCCCGGCACGTTCACGGGCACGCGCGCCGGAGGCCCGCCCGCGGGCGGGGGGGGCGGCGCGGCGCCTCCGCCAGGCGGCGGGGCTCGGACTCCCGCGGCCGGCACGCTCACGGGCACCTGGAACGTCACGACGAGCGCCGGCTCGCAGCAGATACCCGGCACGCTCACGCTCCAGCAGCAGGGCACGCGCCTGACCGGCCGCGTCGAGACGCCCTTCGGCACGGCCGACATCACGGACGGCTCGGTCACGGGCGACAGCTTCCGCGTCGCCACGACGCTCAGCATCGAGGGGCAGAGCACCGACCTCACCTTCGAGGGCACGGTCAACGGCAACCAGTTGAGCGGCACCGTCACCTCCGCGCGCGGCTCCTTCCCGTTCAGCGGCACGCGCACGCCTTAGAGGCGTTGATGAGTGATGAGTGATGAGTGGGCTCTTTACTCATCACTCATCACTCATCACTCATCACTTCTTTCGGAGAAAGATAATGAAGAGACTTTTGACGCTCGCAATCTTATTCATGGTGGCCGGCGTGTCCGCCGAGGCGCAGACGCGGGGGCGCGGGGGCGGCGGCCAGCCGCGCGCGGCGGCGGAGCCCGCGGCGCCCACGGCGCCCGCGGCGGCGCAGGACACCCTGATCCGCAACGCGACCGTGCTGACCGTCTCGCACGGGACGCTCAACGGGACGGACGTGCTTTTGCACGGCGGCAAGATCACGGCGGTCGGGCAGAACCTGAAGGCGCCCGACGGCGCGCGCGTCATCGACGGGACGGGGAAGTTCGTCCTGCCCGGCATCATCGACGCGCACTCGCACTCGATGATGGACGGTTCGGTCAACGAGTGCACGCGCTCGGTCACCTCGATGGCGAACACGCGCGACATCCTCAACCCGACGGCCGTTGACATCTACCGCGAGCTGGCCGGCGGCACGACCGCCGCCCTGCTGCTGCACGGCTCCTGCAACTCCATCGGCGGGTTGAGCACGACGGTCAAGTTAAAGTGGGGACACCCGGCCGCGGACTATCCCGTCCCCGGCGCGCCGCCGGGCATCAAGTTCGCGCTCGGCGAGAACCCGAAGCGCTCGAACTTCAACGTGCCCGGCCTCCAGCCGCGCTACCCCGCCACGCGCATGGGCGTCGAGGAGACCATCCGCGACGCCTTCGTGCGCGCGCGCGACTACAAGCGGGACTGGGACGACTACCGCGCGGCAGTCGCGCGCGGCGAGAAGAACGTCATCCCGCCGCGGAGAGATTTAGAGCTTGACCCTCTGGTCGAGGTGCTCGAAGGCAAGCGCTTCGTCCACTCGCACTGCTACCGCGCCGACGAGATTCTGATGCTCATCGGCATCGCCGACGAGTTCGGCTTCAAAGTCCGCACGTTCCAGCACGTCCTCGAAGGCTACAAGGTGGCGGGTGAGATCGCGCGCCACGGCGCGATGGCCTCGACCTTCACGGACTTCTGGGGCTACAAGATGGAGGCGTACGACGCCATCGCCTACAACGCCGCGGTGCTGGTGCGCCACGGCGTCGTGACCTCGGTCAACTCCGACTCCGACGAGCGCGCGCGCCGCCTCAACATCGAGGCCGCGAAGACGATGCGCTACGGCGGGCTCTCGGAAGAGGAGGCGCTGAAGCTCGTCACCCTCAACCCGGCCATCCAGCTCGGCATCGACAAGCACATGGGTTCCATCGACGTGGGCAAGGACGCCGACGTGGTCGTCTGGAGCGCGCACCCCTTCTCGGTCTACGCGCACCCCGAGCAGACCTTCGTGGACGGTGAGTTGTTGTTTGACAGGCAAGCCGACATCGCCCGCCGCCCGCAGCTCGAAGCCGAGCGCAAGGCGCTCGAAGCGGCCGACGCGAACCGCGCGCCCGCCGCGGGCGGCACCCCGCCGCGCACGCCACCCTCCGTGCGCCGCGCCTACACCGACGACGACGACGTGCAGGACGTGCAGGAGGATAACCAGAGATGAAGACTCGACGATTCTCGTCCTTGAACGTCACGCTGCTCGCCGCCGCCCTCTGCCTGCTCTCTTCGACGGCGCGCGCGCAGGACACCGACCGCACAGACCCTTCGATGACGAACACGCCGCCGCCGACCTACGTCATCCGCGGCGCGCACGTCGTCACCGTCTCGGGCGCCGCCCTCGACAACGCGACGGTCGTCATCGAGGGCGGGCGCATCAGCGCCGTCGGCGCGAACGTCACGGCCCCCGCGGGCGCGCAGACGATTGACGCGAGCGGCCTCTGGGTCTACCCCGGCATGATCGACGCGGGGACGAACATGGGTCTCGCGGAGGTCGAGTCGGGCGCGCCCGGCACCATCGACACGCAGGAGCTGGGCGACATGAACCCGAACGTCGCCGTCTTCTGGGCGATCAATCCTTCCAGCTCGCACATCGCCGTCACGCGCGTCGGGGGCGTGACCTCCGTGCTCTCGATGCCCTCGGGCGGGACGATCTCGGGGCAGGCGGCCTTCATCAACCTCGCCGGCACGAGCCCGCGCGAGATGGCCGTCGCGCCGCAGGCCGCGCTCGTCGTAGACTTCCCGCGCGTCGGCGGGGGCGGCGGCTTCGCGGCCTTCCTCGCCGCGCAGCAGGGCATCACGCAGGACGCCCTCTCGCAGCGCGACCGCCGCATCGACGAGCTGCGCCGCATCTTCCGCGACGCCGAAGCCTACGGCCGCGCGCAGGACGCCTACGCCAAAGACCCGAAGTCCGTCCCGCGCCCTCCGACCGACTTGAAGCTCGCGGCGCTCGTGCCTTACGCGCGCGGCGAGCGGCCCGTGGTCTTCCGCGCCGAGCGCGAGCGCGACATCCGCAACGCCGTCCGCTTCGCCGACGAGCTGAAGCTCAAGCCCGTCATCATCGGCGGCAGCGAGGCCTGGAAGGTCGCGCCGTTCCTGAAGGAGAGGAACGTGCCGGTCATCCTCGACAGCGTGCTCAACCTGCCGCTGCGCGAGGACGACCCGTACGACTCGCTCTTCGAGAACGCCGCGAAGTTGCAGGCGGCCGGGGTGCGCTTCTGCATCTCGACGGGCGACTCGGGCGCGCACGTCCGCGACCTGCCCTTCCACGCCGGCATGGCCGCCGCCTACGGGCTGCCCAAGGCCGAAGCGCTCAAGGCCGTCACGCTCTACCCGGCGCAGATTCTCGGCGTCGCCGACCGCCTCGGCTCGATCGAGCAGGGCAAGATCGCCAACCTCGTCGTCACCGACGGCGACCTCCTCGAAGCGCGCACGAACATCCGCCACCTCTTCATCAACGGCCGCCAGATACCCCTGACGAGCCGCCACACGGTGCTCTACGACGAGTTCAAAGACCGAAAGTGAGCAGCAAGCAGTTTGAAAGAGACAGGGGCTCGCGTCATGATGACGCGAGCCCCTTTTAACTGCTCACCGATGCCCGCCTACTGCCCCCCGAATTCGCTCTTGAGAATTTCGAGCACCTGCCCTCTGAGCTGCGGCGCGTCCTGCGTGGCAGTCTCCCAGACGATTGACCAATCGACCACAAAGTACGCGTGGACGGCGATGTTGCGAAATCCCACGATGTCCGGCCACTCGACTTCGGGGTGACGCACGCGCAAGTCTTCAGAGACGCGCGCCGCCGCCTCGCCGATGACCGTCAACTTGTGGAGTACGGCGCTACGCAGGAGGTCGTCTTGCAGGAATGAATCGCGCCCGCGCCCGGAAAGGAACGCAGCGATGGACTCGGCCGCCTCGACTATGTCTGAGAGGTATAGGTCGTCACGCCGCATAGATGACTCGGGCGCTCTCGAGTACCGACTGCCTGATCTTTTCTTTCAAACCCGGCTTGGGCACGAGGTCAACGCGGCGGCCGAGAAGCGCCGACAGTTCGCGCTGCATCTTCGAGAGCGTCACGAACCCGACGCGGGCCGAGGGCTCGAACTCGACCAGGATGTCCAGGTCGCTGTCAGGCCGGAAGTCTTCGCGTAATGACGAGCCGAACAGAGACAACTCCCGCACGCGGTAGCGCCGGCAGAACTCTCCAAGCCGTTCTTCAGATACTTCGACTGCGGCCCGCATACCTTCCCTCTCCTGCCGGGAGTATAGCTTAGATTCCGTCCCCGCAGTCTTTTTTACAACCCCCTCGCAAGCGAATCGCAACCAACGGCGCACCCGTTTCCGCATATCGTCTTCCCGAACAGTTAAAATCACTGCCCCGACAACCCGACAAGTGTCTGGAAAGCGCCTCGCCGTAGGACTCACGCCGTTGTCTTAAGGTCGCAGTGAAAATCAGATTCCGGTAGTTGGAGGGAGAGGATTAGATCATGAAGACTTCCAGGACACTACGCACCTTCGTGGCGGCTTCTGCACTGGCGCTCGCCTGCGCGCCCGCCGTCGTGGCGCAGGACACGCAGAACAACGCGCACACTTCCAACGTCGTCTCGGGCCAGAAGACCAAGCTCAAGGGCGCCGTCGTGCGCCGCGACGCGGACTCCTTCGTCGTGCAGGACGACACGACCGGCGCGCAGACGACCGTCGTGCTGAACGACCGCACCAGCGTCAAGACCAAGGGCGGGGCCTTCGGCGGCGGGACGAAGTACGCTTTGACGACCGTCACGCGCGGCCTCCACGTCGAGGTCGAGGGCGTCGGCGACTCTTCGGGTAATCTCGTCGCCGACAAGGTGCGCTTCACCGACGCCGACCTGCGCGCGGCGCGCACGCTCGAAGCCAACATCGTGCCCGTCGAGGGCCGCATCGGCACGGCCGAGACGCGCGTCGGCGAGGTCGAGCAGAACGCGCAGCGCATGTCGGGCCAGCTGGACGAGCTGGCGGCCGTCTCGAACGCCGCGGCCGGCGGCGCCGTCGCCGCGCAGGAGCAGGCCGACAAGGCCGTCCAGGGCGTCCAGGTCGCCAACGAGCGCATCAGCAACATCGACGACTACACGCCCGAGCAAAGCATCAAGATCAACTTCAAGCTGCGCAGCGCGGTGCTGACGCCCGAGGCCAAGGCTTCGCTCGACCAGGTCGCCGAGTACGCGAAGAACGCGAAGGGCTACCTGATCGAAGTCACGGGCTACGCCTACGAGTCGCGCAACGCGAACGCCAACCAGCAGCTGAGCTCGCAGCGCGCCGAGTCGGTCGTGCGCTACCTCGTCGAGAACCACAACGTGCCGCTGCGCCGCATCCTGACGCCGTTCGGCTACGGCGCGAAGAACGCGCTCAACGGCAATAAGACGCGCGACGAGCGCGCCGAGAACCGCCGCGCCGAAATCCGCGTCCTCGTCAACCGCGGCCTTACGGGCGCGCCCGGCGACGGCACCAAGATTTCCGCCGCCACGAGCCCGGAGTAGAAGGCAAAAGCCGAACTTCAAAAGGCAAAAGTGAAGGAGGACGAGGGCCACGCGGCTTCTCGTCCTCCTTCACTTTTGCCTTTTGCCTTTTGAAGTTCGGCTTTTGCCTTCCCTCACGGCAGCGCGACGAAGCCGCTCAGGAAGTTGCGGGCCGAGGCGGTGTCGGTTCTGTAGATGACGTTCGTCGATTTACAGAGCGCGTCGCCGGTGATGGTCGTGCCGGCGATGATGTTCGTCTCGGAGGCGCCCGCGCCGAGGAAGTTGGGGCCGCCCGAGTCGCCGTAGCAGGCGCCGCCGTCGTCGTGCGCGGGGTTCTGCGACAGGCGCAGCCACGCCGGGTTGAGCGAATTGAACGACGCCACCGCGAACTCGCGCGTGTCGAGGTACGCGATGACGGGGCCGCCCGGCTGGTTCACCGGCTCCTGCCCGCCGTAGCCGACGACCGTGAACTTCTGGCTCTGGACGCCCTGCAAAGAGTCGAGTTGCCCCGCCGCCGGCAGGCGCGCGGGCGTGATGTTGTTGATCGGCTTGTCGAAGACGACGACGGCGATGTCGTGCGGGTCGGAATGCGTCTGGTTGTACTGCGGGTCGAAGTAGAAGGTGCCGGCGTAGAGCTTCGACTTCGAGGAGAACTTCGGGTCGAAGGTGACGTAGACGCGCGAGGTGCCGACGTTACAGTGCGCCGCGGTGAGGAAGACGGTCGGGGAGATGAGCGTGCCGGAGCAGTAGGGGAAAGTCCCCGACGAGAACGTGCCGACGAGCGCGCCGACCTCCGGGTGGCGGTTGCCGTCGAACTGTCCGTAGGTGATGGCGAGCGCCGTCAGGGCGCACGCGGACGCGATGAGGAGGACGAGGGCCGTCTGCCTGAGCTTAAACATCTTGCGGGTCTCCTTCAAGACGAATCTCTGTCTGTCGTGTGGGTTCTAAACGGATGCGGGCGTTCACGTCGGGGGAAACGCGCATTCGGCGCACGGTTCCGCCGAAGGATTCTGAGAACTGTGCGGGAGAGGCTATTCGAAGAGAAGTCAAAAGGCAAAAGGCCGTGAATCGTGAACCGTAAACCGTGACAAGATTAATGCAGGTTTTATCTTGTCACGGTTTACGGTTCACGATTCACGGTTCTTTCTTGTCACGGTTCACGGTTCACGCCGCCTCACTGCCTCACCCCGGCACGACCAGCTTCGAAGGGGGCAGCATGGCGGGCTTGCCGCGGTGCTGCCAGCAGCGGCCGGGGCCGCGCACGCGCCGCTGGCACGGCGTCCCCTTCTTCGTCCGCGCGCCGCAGATGTAGACGACCTCTTCGGGGTCGGTCGGCCGCTCGTTCGCCGCCCCGTCCGGGCCGTAAGCAGGCTCCGGTTTGGCGGGCGCGGGCGTGGGCCGGGGCGGCGCAGGGGCCTGCGCGCCGCGCTCCAGGACGAGCGGCGGGGGCGCGGGTCTCGACAGTCTGCCGAGCAGAAACCCCGGCAGGAAAAGGGCCGACGCCAGTAGCAGCGCCAGCTTCAAACCCGCCCGCCGGAAGCGTGGCGCGCACGTCGTACAGAAGCGGCGACTCGTCCACACGCGCCAACGCGTGCGCCCTGCGGGCTCGCCGCACTCGCAACAGAATTTCGGCTTGTACAAGGCTTTCGTATCTCCCCGGACGCTTGAGGACGCCTCGTCGGCGGCGCCGTGTGTGGAGACACTCTGCGGGGCCTGGCGGAGAACCCGTGAGTCTTTCGTTCAAATCTTCGAAGGACGGCGCGGATTATACGCCCGCGCGGGCCGGCCGTGAAGTGATTTTAAAGACGGCCGCCAGGCCGGTCTGACACCTTCCCCCTTTCGTTTCACGTGCAAATGTGCGTTGCACGCGTGGCACGCGCGTGATATAGTGTCTCGTGTCTTCGGGCACGGTGCGAGCGATGCGTCTCAAACTCTACTGCAACCGCTACGGACACTTTAAGGACGCGCTCGTCTGTTCGGTGAACTGCGCCTTCCGCACGCGCTGCAACGACTTCGCACTCTTCTACGACGGGCACCGCGCGGAGGTGGACGCGCTCGTCTCGGACTACTACGACGCGCGCCGCGGGCAGAGCAGCGACCCGCGCGCGCCGCAAGACTCGACACTCACGCACATCCAGCCGGTCGCGAGACCCGAGGAGATGCGCAAGCTGATACGCCTGGAGGTTTTAAGAGAGATGGCCGAATCCTTTTACATCTGGATCGACAAGGAAGACCGCGCCGAGCTTTTGGAGACGGCCGACGTGCTGCGCCGCGCCGAGCGCGGGCAGAAGGCGAAGAGCATCTACCGCGTCGCGCAGGAGATGGAGCTGCGCTACCAGCTCGTCCCGCGTAAGCGCATCGAGAAGGCCAAGCGCGTCGCCGAGGCCGCGGCCGAGCGCGCCGAGGCGCGCCGCACGCGCCGCACTCCCGCCCCCGTCCCCTTCCCCGCCCCGGTCGCCGCGGATGACGCCGAGCGTGAAGCGCCCGCCCCGCGCCGCGTGCGCGCCAGAGCCGGAAGGTAAATTCACATGGATGGACAAGATGAACAGGATAAGAGCTTAAGGATTTGAAATTTCAAATTTGAAATCTTTAATTCCTTATCCTGTCAATCCTGTCCATCCATGTGAATTCATACAGTCTCGTCACGGCCCACTCGCCGCCGCCCGCGGCTCTCTGTGGCAACTCCTCACTGCGGACGCGCACCCAACCCACTGCCGCGCGCGCTTGCGCAAAACAGCGGCGCCTGCGCATACTATGCGCGCACCGAGCGTGTTCGAGCGATGACCTTTTTCAACAGTTTCCTGAACAAATCGACCAAAATCACCTGCGCCCTCGTCGCCCTCCTCTGCCTTTCGGCCGCCGCCCGCGCGCAGGATCAGGACGAGGACGTCGTCCCCATCAACTCGAACCTCGTCATCCTCAACGTCGGCGTCGCCGACCAGAAGGGGCGCGCCATCACCAACCTCTCGCAGTCCGACTTCAACGTCTACGAGGACGGCGTCAAGCAGTCGGTCGTCAGCTTCGAGCCTTCGACCGCGCCCTTCAGCCTCGTGCTCCTGCTCGACATGTCGGGCTCGACCATCAACTTCCGCCCCACGCTCAAGCAGTCGGCGCTGCGCTTCATCGACGCGCTCGGCCCCGAAGACCGCGTCGAGGTCATCGCCTTCAACGACAAGGTGCAGACGCTCCAACACTTCACCGGCGACCGCCAGAAGATCGGCTTCGCCATCGACGAGGCTAAGGGCAGGGGCAGCACGAGCCTCTACAAGGCGCTGCGCCACTCGCTCGCGGAGCTGTCGAAGGAGGGCAAGCGGCGCAAGGCCATCGTCGTCTTAACCGATGGGCTCGACACCGACGAGCGCAAGCTCGACGGCGAGGCCACGGCCGAGGCCAAGACCGGCGACGAGGCCGTCGCCACCGTCAAGCCCGACCAGAGCGCCGCGCTCCGCTCCGTGCTCGACCTGGCCGACCGCCTCGGGGTCACGGTCTACCCGCTCGCGCTCCCCTCGGCCGACCCGACGAAGATGCTCCCCTTCACGCCGCAGCAGGCGGCCATCTACTCGGCCGCACGCACGCGCATGCAGACGCTCGCCGACCGCACGGGCGGCCGCCTCCACGAGATACGCCGGCTCGAGGACATGGGGCGCCTCTACGCCGAGGTCGCCGCCGAGATGCGCACGCTCTACAGCCTCGCCTACCAGTCCTCCAACGCCCGCCCGCGCGACGGCAAGTGGCGCGCGATCACCGTCGAAGTCACCCGCGCCGACGCCATCGCGCGCTCCCGCCCCGGCTACTTCGCCCGCTGAAACACGCGGCCTTTACGGCCCAATTCGGCGCCCGCGCCCCCGCTTGACACCCCCGCGCGCGCCTTTTATATTCGTCCCATCTCTTCACAAGAGAAACCACGCACCCGTAGCTCAGTTGGATAGAGCGTTTGACTACGAATCAAAAGGCCGAAGGTTCGAGTCCTTCCGGGTGCATCAATTGAATTAAGATCAGGCAGTTACGGCCGTTTGACTACGAACGGCCGTAACTGCTTCAGCTATCTTCAGTCCCGCCGCCACGGGGAAAGGTTAAGCCCGTGGCCGAACAAGACCCATCGCATAAAACCTGCTCCGGCTGTCACATCGTAAAGCCCGTAGAAGAATTCAACTTCAAGCATCGAGCGACAGGCGTCCGCCACTCGTATTGTCGCGAGTGTGGCAAGAGGCTGACGAGGAGCCACTACAAGCGGCACAAGCGCTCTTACCTCGACCGCAACACGCGCGCCTACCAAAGACACCGCGAGTTAATCCGGCAAGCGAAATCCCGCCCCTGCGCCGACTGCGGCATCCAGTATCCTTATTACGTGATGGACTTCGATCATCGAGACGGGAAAAATAAGACTTTTACAATAAGTGAAGTGGCACGCATCACGAATAAGTCACTGTGGCGCGAGATTGAAAAGTGTGATGTCGTCTGTTCCAACTGTCACAGGGAGCGGACGCACCGGCGGTTGCTCACGGGCTTGAAAGCGAACGGTTAGAAGGGGGCGATTTTTTTTCGTGGGGTGATCCCTCCCGACGCGGGTTTGCGCGTGAGAGGTTGGGGCGACCGCGGGGCGGCCCCTGACAGAGGTACGGACTGCGGGAGGTCTCGGTGCGGTTCATTCATAGCTTGATACCCGTGACGGCTCTTTCATCTACCCGCGGGCAGTTTCATCCGCGCAGTCCGTTCGCCGCACGGCCGTCTTGACCCCGTACGCGTCTTAGACAATCTCCCCGACCGAAGAGGGGGCGCGGCGCCGCCGAAAGGCGAGACCCGCCCCCTCGACGTTTTTAATCCCTGCCTTAGATGGCGGCGACGGGGGCGAACTTGTCGGCGAGGACGAGGCTGAGGGCGCCCATCAGGCTCGCCTCGTCGCCGATGGTCGAGGGCGTGAGGCGCGCGGCGGGCAGGTCGCGGCGGATGCTGCGCTTGACGGCGTCGTCGAGGATGCCCGAGACCAGCTCCCACGCGCGCGTGATGGCCCCGCCGACGACGACGATCTCGGGGCTGAAGCCGACGATGAGGTTCGAGATGCCGCGCCCGAGGTAGCGCGCCGTCTCTAAGAGTGCCTCGCGCGCCTCCCTCTCGCCGTCGAGCGCGCGGTCGATGAGCCGCGCGAAGCTCATCTGCCTCGCCTCCTCGTCCCCGACCAGGGCCGCGTAGCGCGCCACGGCCGCGCGCCCCGAGGCGAACGCCTCCCAGCAGTCGTAGCCGCCGCACGAGCAGGGCACGGGCGCGCGCTCGCCGATGACCATGTGGCCGAACTCGCCGGCCGCGCCGCCCTCGCCGCGGTAGATCTGCCGGTCGAAGATGATCCCCGTCCCGACGCCCTCCGCAATGAAGACCATGATGAAGTCGCGCGCCTCCGAGACCTCCGCGCGCCCGAACCACAGCTCCGCGAGCGCGGCCGCGTTGGCGTCGTTGTCTACCGCCACCTTGAGGCCCGTCGCCACGCCTATGCGCCGGCCCACGTCGAGGTCGCGCCACTGGAAGTATGGGACGTAGATGAGGCGGCCCGTCGAAGGGTCTACGAGCCCGGGCAGGCTGACGCCGATGCCCTCGATCTTGCCGGGGCTCTTCCCGATGAGGCGCGCGGCGGCCGAGACGGCGCGGCGGATGGTCTGCTCGAAGTCCGGGTGCGTCTCGAACGTCTCGCGTTCGAGCACGGAGCCGGCGAGGTCGCACGAGGCGACGGTCGTGTGCGTCGGCGCGATGTCGATGCCGACGGCCGCGGCGCCGCTCGCGCGCAGGGCGAGGAGCTTCGGGCAGCGCCCGCCCGTCGAGGCCCCGGCGCCGATCTCCTCGATGAGCCCTTCGCCCAAGAGCGAGTCCACGATCTCGGAGATGGTCGAGCGCTGGAGCGAGGTGCGGCGCGCGATCTCGGCGCGCGAGATGGGGCCGCGGTCGCGCACGTAGTTGAGCACGATCTGCCGGTTGATGGCGCGCATCGTGCCGAAGTGCGCCGTGTGTATCCGCTTTAAGTCGATCCTGCGCGTCATCGTCAAATCCAAGTGATGAGTGATGAGTGATGAGAGGAAGACAAGGCCCGTCCTTATCTTTCTCATCACTCATCACTCATCACTCATCACTTCGATATTACTACGAAGCTGCGGCCGGCGTAGAGGCGGACGCTGCCCCTCGCGTCCGCCATCATGAGCGGGCGGGGGCGCTGGAGCCTCTCGTCGCTCTGCGCGCGCACGGAGAGGACGCGCCGGCCGCCCACGTCAAACACGTTCAGCCGGCCGTTCGGGGTGAAGCCGAAGCCGTACGCGCCGGTCGGGAGCCGCGCGCCGCCGACCGTGACGGGCGAGTCCGTGACGATGAAGCCCTGGTACTTCGCCTGCACGTCCGTCGAATAGCCCGCCGTGTCCACGAGCCCGGCCATCACGAAGCGCTTCGGCCCGAGCTGCGCGGCGGCCGCGTTGCGCATCTGCGTCGCCGCGCTCTGCCCCTCGAAGTAGAAGCCCTGCGGGACGACGCGCTCCAGGTCGGCGCCTTCGAGAATCCGCGGCCACCCTTGCGCGCGCGCGGCCGCCGGGAGCAGGAGCAGGAGCAGCGCGGCCGCGGCCGAGCCCGAACGGAGGTTGAGTCTGGGGAACATGTTTCTCTTCACTCCTTATGTCGTGTCTGAGAAGAACTTCTCAAGTAGAGAACGCGGGACGCGAGGATAGCAGAGGAGCGCGGCGCGGGCCATCGAAAAAGTTTTTAACGGCGCGCGAACATTTCGGTTGACGGCGGGCGGGTGTCTGTTTTAATCGTTGTGCACCGAAGTTCGCGCCGAAGCTTTCCCGTCATTCAGAAAAGTCACTTGAGCGTTTTGTGTCGCATGGTTCCGCGCCCCCGCGCCGAACGGATGTCCCGCACGTCCCCGGGTCGAGGTTCAGATGAAAGCGCCCAAACTCGTCACAGTCCTTCTGCTCTCCTCCTTCGCCCCTAACGTCGCGGCCCAGACTCCGCCGCCGGCCGTCAGGAACAACCTGATGCCCGTGCCCGCGAGCGTCCGCTTCAAACAGGGGCGGCTCGCCGTCGATAAGACGTTCACGGTCGCCGCCGCGGGCCACGTGGACGAACGCCTGCGCGCGGGGGTAGACCGCATGCTGCGCCGGCTCGAAGGGCGCACGGTCTTGGAGCTGGCGCGCGGGCTGAGCGCCGACACGGCTGGCGCGAAACTGCTGGTCGAAGCGCGGGGGCCGGGCAAGGCAGTCCCGGCGGTGGATGAGGATGAGTCGTACACGCTCGAAGTTACTCCGACGCAGGCCGTGCTCAAAGCCCCGACGGTCGTCGGCGTGCTGCGCGGCTTAGAAACATTCCTCCAACTGCTCGACGGCGACCGCGACGGCTTCTTCCTCCCGGCGGTTTCCATTCAAGACCGGCCGCGCTTCCCCTGGCGCGGCCTACTCATCGACATCGGCCGCCACTTCGAGCCGATGGAGGTCTTGAAGCGCAACCTCGACGCGATGGCCGCCGTCAAGCTCAACGTCCTGCACTGGCACTTAACCGAAAACCAGGGCTTCCGCATCGAGAGCAAGAAGTTTCCTAAACTTCATCAACTCGGCTCCGACGGTCAGTTCTACACGCAGGACGAGGCCCGCGAGGTCATCGCCTACGCGGCGGCGCGCGGCATCCGGGTCGTGCCCGAGTTCGACATGCCGGGGCACGCGACCAGCTGGCTCGTCGGACACCCGGAGCTTGCGAGCGCGCCGGGGCCGTATCAGATCGAGCGCAACCCTGGCATCTTCGACCCGTCGCTCGACCCGACGCGGGAGGAGACCTACAAGTTCCTCGACGCCTTCCTCGGCGAGATGGCGGCCCTCTTCCCAGACGCGTACATGCACATCGGTGGCGACGAGAACACGGGCAAGCAGTGGCGTTTGAACCCGAAGATTCAGGAGTTCATGAAGGAGAAGGGCCTCAAAGATAATCACGCGCTCCAGACCTACTTCAACCAGCGGCTCCTTAAAATCCTTCAGAAGCACGGCAAGCGGATGATGGGGTGGGACGAAATCTTCCAGCCCGACCTCCCCAAAGACGTGGTCATCCACTCCTGGCGCGGGCCGAAGGCGCTGGCCGAAGCCGCACGTCTCGGCTACGACGGCGTGCTCTCGAACGGCTTCTACATCGACCTCAGCTTCCCCGCCTCCGACCACTACCTCAACGACCCGCTGCCGGAAGGCAACGGCTTAAGTGAAGCGGAGGCGGCGCACGTGCTCGGCGGGGAGGCGACGATGTGGGGCGAGTGGGTCACGCCCGAGACGATAGATTCGCGCATCTGGCCGCGCACGGCCGCCATCGCCGAAAGGCTCTGGTCGCCGCGCGAGGTGCGGGACGTGGACGACATGT
>JAFAVK010000115.1 GCA_019242475.1 Acidobacteriota bacterium
CGAATCGGGCACGATGCGGCTCGACCTCTCGACCATCGAGTTGCGCGGCCTCATCGACGAGCTGCGCCAGCAGATGCAGCCGCTCGCCGCCGAGAAGGAGATCGCGCTCGAAGTGGACGTGCCCGAGGGGCTGCCGACCCTGCGCGCCGACCGCGCCAAGCTCCGCCGCGTGCTCGTCAACCTCGTCTCGAACGCCCTCAAGTTCACGCCCCGCGGCGGCCGCGTAAGCTTGAGCGCCGCGAACGAAGGGGCGCAGGTGCGCGTCTCGGTCACAGACACCGGCGTCGGCATCCCAGAGGAAGACCTCCGCGACATCTTCGACAAGTACGCCCAGGCGCGCTCGCGCGCCACCCGCAGCGAGAAGGGCACCGGGCTCGGCCTCTACATCACGCGCCAGCTCGTCGAGCTGCACGGCGGCAAAATCTACGTCCAGTCCGAAGTCGGCAAGGGCTCGACGTTCTCTTTCACCATCCCGACGGCGGCCAGTGATGAATGATGAGCGATGAATGATGAATTAAGAGCACGCCGCCTTTACTCATCACTCATCACTAAATATTCATCACTCATTCACCTATGCACTACCACTTAATCGGAATCTGCGGGACGGCGATGGCGTCGCTCGCCGGGATGCTTCAGGCGCGCGGGCACAGGGTCACGGGCTCGGACGAGAACGTCTACCCGCCGATGTCCACGATGCTGGAAGGCTTGGGCATCCCCGTCATGCAGGGCTACAGCCCCGGGCACCTGTCGGAGCCGGCGCCCGACTGCGTCGTGGTCGGCAACGCCATGTCGCGCGGCAACGCGGAGGTGGAGGAGACCTTAAACCGCCGGCTCGTCTACCGCTCGCAGGCCGAGGTCGTCAAGGAGGAGTTCATCCGCGGCCGCCGCTCGCTCGTCGTCGCCGGCACGCACGGCAAGACGACGACCACCAGCATCGCGACGTGGGTCATGGAGCGCGGCGGCCTCAACCCCTCGTTCCTCGTCGGCGGCGTCGTGCAGAACTTCGGCGCGAGCTTCCGCGTGACCGACGGCGAATACTTTGTCATCGAGGGCGACGAGTACGACACGGCCTACTTCGACAAGGGGCCGAAGTTCATGCACTACCTGCCCGAGATCGCGGTCGTCGGCAACATCGAGTTCGACCACGCAGACATCTACAGAGACCTCGACGCCGTCAAGCTCGCCTTCCGCCGCCTGATGAATCTGGTTCCCGCCAACGGCCGCCTCGTCGCCGGCTGGGACAGCCCCGCCGTGCGCGAGGTCGTCGAATCATTCGGGGACAAGCTTCACACGCAGCTCGAAACCTTCGGCACGAGCGAGGACGCGCGCTGGCGCGCCGTGGACGTTGACTACTCGGGCGCGCTCACGCGCTTCAAAGTCCTGCGCGAGGGCGCCGCGTGGGGCGAGTTCGAGATGCCGCTCATCGGCGATTTCAACGTGCTCAACTGCCTCTCCGTCATCATCGCCGCCGACGCGTGGGGCATCTCTCAAGAGACCATCGGCGACGCGCTCAGGACTTTCCAGAGCGTCAAGCGGCGCATGCAGGTGCGCGGCGAGGAGCGCGGCGTCACCGTCATCGACGACTTCGCGCACCACCCGACGGCGGTGCGCGAGACGTTGCGCGCGCTCGGCGAGAAGTATAAGGGGCGCCGCCTCGTCGCCGTCTTCGAGCCGCGCTCGGCCACCTCACGCCTCGCCGTCTTCCAGGAGGAGTACGCCTCGGCCTTCGACCCCGCCGACTACGTCGTCCTCTCCTCGGTCTTCGCGCGCGAGAAGGGCAGCGCCTACGGCCGCCTCCTCGACACGGACGAGCTGACCGCCGACATCGCCGCGCGCCGCGCCCGCCCCGCCCTCTGCCTCGACGGCGCCGACCGGATCGTCGAACACCTCGCGCCCCTCTTAAAGGAGGGCGACGTGGTCGCCGTCATGTCCAACGGCGGCTTCGGCGGCATCCACGACAAGCTGCTCGCCGCGCTCAGGAACGAAGCGTCCTGACGCCCGCGGGCGCCCGCACTGCCGTCCCGGAAGGAGAATGGTTCGGCATGACGTATGACGTATTCATCAGTCATTCCAAGGTGGATGAGAAGTACGCGATCGCCGCCCACGACACGCTTGAGTCCAGCGGTTTGAAGTGCTGGATCGCGCCCAAAGACATAGACCCCGGCGAGGAGTGGGGCGACGAGATTATTAAAGCCATCAAGAGCAGCCGGGTCATGCTCGTCGTCCTGTCGTCCAGCGCTAATAAATCCAAGCACATCAGGAGAGAGGTCACTCAAGCGGAGGGGGAGGGGTTGCCGGTCATCGTATTCCGCATTGAGGATGTGATGCCTGAAGGCAGCCTGGCATACTACTTCAACACGATACATTGGCTGGACGCGTTCCCCGAGCCCAAGGAAAAACATCCTCAGTTAATCGCGGCCGTAAGGCGAAGCCTCATAGGCGACCCGGCCTCGATCCCGACACCACCGCCGCCGCCACCCTTTCCGCGTTGGCTGATTGTGGCCGCCGCCGCACTGCTTGCAGCCGCGGCTGTCGGCGCGCTTCTGTTTCTGAGGCCCAACCCCAGCCCGAACGCGGCGAACGCCGTCAACACGCCCCCCGCCAACACAGCTGGCCTGCCCCCTTCCCCGACCGGCAAGAAGACGCCATCCACCACCCCCGCCACGCCCAACGCCAACGCCACAGCCGGCCCCGCCGTGACCCCGACCGCGCCGCCGCCGCCGAGCGACACGGACGCGAAAGTAACTCAGCTAATCGGTGAGCTGAACGCGGCCGACTCCACGGAGGGCGTGCGGAGTGACGTGATCAGCAGGCTGGGGGAACTCGCTGCACAAGACCTCAACTCACACAAGCGGGTCGTGAGTCAGTTGACGGAGTTCATCAGGAGGCGCGCGGCCAAAGGCGCTCAATGCTCGATGCGCAAGCGCCCCTTTCTGCCGGCAGACATTCAGGCGGCCCTCGACGTGCTGGCGGCCCGCCGCTGGTACTACGCGAACGGCGAGACGGAACGTCTCGAACTGAGCGAGACAGACCTCGACGGCGCCAACTTCTCACAGAAGGGCGTCCACTTCGAGGGCGTCCGCCTCCGGAACGCGTGCCTCAATAACGCGATCCTGGTCGGGGCCACCTTCCGCTGCGCCTACCTCAGCGGGGCGTCGGTGAAAGACATCGACGTGAACGACACGGACTTCTACGGCGCAGACCTTTCGGGGCTCAAAGGCTTGAGGGACGAGAATGACTTCCGCGCCCTGTTCGGCGTGGCCCTACACCTAGGCATGCCTTCGTGCGCGCAGTAGCGTTGGGCGTCACCCGGCGGCGCTCGCACCTTGTCGCCACGCCATCCCAACATGCGCGTCGTCGAGCCGGGCGACGCGGCGGGACGTAGACGCTCTTCTCGACATCCGTCAACACACCTCGAAGCGGGCTCCGGCCCGCCTTTTTTTTACGCCGTGTATTTCGCGCGCCCTCTCCCGCTCTGTTCGGCGTGACCAGCCGACTGATACATGACCCGACAACCTACAGGTGAATGAGATGAGACAAAAACTTTCGAGCTTTATCGCCCCCGTAATCGCCCTTCTGCTTTTCGTGGGCGCCCTGCCATTCTCTGCCGCGGCACAGACGGCCGCCCCCACAGTTCAACACTACAAGATGATCGACTTGACGCCGGCGGGCGCGACCGGCGCCACGGCAGTCGGCCTCTCGGGCGCGCAGCAGTTCGGCAACGCGAACTTCCCCTCCCCCACCGCGCCGGGGACGCTTGAAAGCCACGCCGTCCTCTGGTCGGGCGCGGCGGACGGCTTCACAGACCTCGGCGCCGGCACCGCCACGGCCGTCGGCGGCGGCCAGCAGGTCGGCTTCGACGCCTTCGGGCAGGCAACGCTGTGGACGGGCACGCCCGAGAGCTTAACCATCCTGACCCCGGCCGGCTGGAACACGGCGGTCGCCGTGGGCGTCGGCGGCGGCCAGCAGGTCGGCACCGCGAACCGGCAGCAGGTCTGCGGCGAGAAGAAGGGCGCCTGCGGCAGCGGGTCTTACACCGTCATGCAGCCCTTCCTGTGGACGGGCTCGGCCGCGAGCGCCGTCAACCTGACGCCCTTCAACCTCGGCTACGGCGGCGGCAACGCCTACGGCACCGACGGCGTGCAGCAGGTCGGCGCCGGCAGGCAGTCGCTCGGCTTCGGCGCATACAGCCAGCCCTTCGCCGTCCTCTGGACGGGTACGGCCGACAGCGCCGTCAGCCTCAACCCGGCGAACTCCACCGAGTCCGCGGCCTTGGCCGTCGCGGGCGGGCAGCAGGCCGGCTACATCTACTCGTTCCACCACGCGGCGATCTGGGCGGGCTCGGCGGCGAGCGTCGTTGACCTGCACCCGGCCGGCTACGAGCTGTCCGACGCCCGTGCGACCAACGGCGTGCAGCAGGCCGGCTCCGGCTGGGTCGCCAGCCCGGCGCAGGTCAACCGCCAGCACGCCCTCGTCTGGTCGGGCAGCGCCGCGAGCGTCGTTGACCTCGACCAGTTCATGCCGATCGGCTTCACCCAGGCCAACGCGACGGGCATCGACGCCGCGGGTAACGTCGTCGGCTCGGCCGTCAAAGTCTCGGCCGACGGCACGCCCGGCACCCACGCGGTGATGTGGGTGCCGGGCGAGGCCGCCCCGAACTTCTCGCAGGGCGTCGCGCTCTCGCAGTCGTCGGTCGCCGCGGGCGACTCGGTGCAGGCGACGGTGACCTTGAGCCAGCCGGCGCCCGCGGGCGGCGCGGTCGTCAACCTGGCGGGCGTCTCCAACACGACGGCCGCGACCGTCCAGGTGCCCGCGAGCGTCACGGTGGCCGAGGGCGACACGTCGGCGAGCTTCACGGTCTCTACGGCCGCGACGACGCTCGCGGGCTTCACGCGGCCCGCCCTCGTGGACATCCAGGCAGCCTTCGGCGACACGACGCAGACGGCGCTGCTGGCCGTCGCGCCGCCGCTCTCGCTCACGTCGTTGGGCGTCGCACCCGTCAACCTGACGGGCGGGACGAACGCGACGGGGACGGTCACACTCAGCGGCCCGGCGCCCGCGGGCGGCGCGCTGGTCGCGCTTTCGAGCAACAGCGCGGCGGCGAGCGTGCCGGCGAGCGTGCTCGTCCCGGCGGGGCTGACCTCGGCGAGCTTCAACGTGCAGACCAACACCGTGACGACCTTCACGACGGCGACGCTGACGGCCACCTACGGGACGCTCGGGTCTGCGCAGACGGCGAGGCTTACCGTCGCGCCGCCGCCGGCGCCGGTCGATACGGTCGCCATCCAGAAGGCCGACTACGTCGCCTCGAAGAAGCAGCTCACGGTGCAGGCTTCGAGCACCAGCCAGACGGTGACGCTGATGGTCACGGCGACGGCCACCGGCGAAGTCATCGGGGTGCTGACCAACAAGGGGGCCGGCTCCTACACGGGCACCTTCACGCTGGCCGCGGCGCCGCAGAGCGTCACGGTGACCAGCGACCTCGGCGGCACCGCGAGCCTCGCCGTGAGGTCGAAGTAAGGCGGGGACTCCGAGAGACGCGGAGACGCGGGGACGCGGCTAATTGTCTTAGCCGCGTCCCCGCGTCTCTGTGCTTAATTCTTCTTGCCTTCTCACGCGACCCGGCGCAGGAAGCCCAGACTGAAGGCGACGGGGAGCCAGACGGCGGCCTCGGCGAGCACTTGGGCCGTCTCCTTCCCTGCTTCGTGCGCCGCGGCGAGGACGGCCGTGTAGAGCGGCGCGGGGCGCTCGCAAGCTTTGAGGAAGGCGAACTGCCAGGGCGTGACCTCTTCGACGTGGACGCGGTAGTTCGAGCGGCCCGCCGCGACGAACGCGGCGCGCGGCGCGGGCGGCGCGGGATGTTCGCCCCTGTCCGAACTCTTAAGAAAATCCACCAGCGGGAACTTCAATTCCAGCAGGCGCAGGCACGGCGTCGCCTCAAGCGTCAGATTCTCGCCGAAGACGGCGAAGGTCGAAAGTGGCTCCGCCGGAGGCGGGTCGTCCTCCGTGCCGCGCGCACGCATCACCTCCGCGCGCGCACGCTCGACGCGCGCGAGTTCCGGCGGCAGGTCGAGCAAGAGACTCGTCGCCGCGTCGAAGCGCCCGCCGTCCGGCTTCGTCTCCTCCAGAAATCGCGGGAACCCTGCGCCGAGTTCGTAGAGGCTGGGCGAGCCGGGCGGGCGCGTGATGACGTACGCCTTGGCGAAGGCGTCGAAGACCGGGTCGCCGACGAAGCCGCGCAGGGCGGGAAAGTCCGCGCGCATGCATTCGAGCAGGCGGAGCACGTAGCCGCCGGTGTAGACGCCGAGGCGCTCGCGCGCGGAGAGGCCGCGCCTTTCGGCCACCACGTCCTCGGCGCTCAGCCCGTGCGCGCGCGCGGCCGCGCGCAGCTTCTCGTCCAGGCCGCCGCGCTCGGTGACGACCGTCTTCAACCAGTGCTGCAAGAGGCTGAGGGACTGTTCAGTCATCGCCCGGTGCCAGTTGAAAACCGACGGGGTTGGAGACGGCCGCCGCCGCGGCGCGGGACGGCTGAACCGGCGAGCCCGGGTTCTCGCCGCGGAGCGCCGGTTCGGCCTTGCGCAGCTCGGCGACCAGCTCGGGGAAGTCGGGGATGTTGGCGTCCCATTCGAGGAGCGTCGAGACGCCGCCCGTCAGCTCCTGCGCCAGCCTGTACAACTCCCACACGGGCGCGGGCACGGGCCGGTCGTGCGTGTCCACGAGGTAGCGGCCGCAGTCGGTCGGCCCGGCGAGGTGAATCTGGACGACCGCCTCGTGCGGCAGGCTCCGTATGTAATGCACGGGGTCGAAGCCGTGGTTATAGCCCGACACGTAGACGTTGTTCACGTCGAGCAGCAGCCCGCAGCCCGTCTCGCGCACAAGCTCCGAGAGGAAGTCCCACTCGGCGACGGTCGAGTCCTTGAACTCCAAATAACTCGAAGGGTTCTCCAAAACCAAAGGCCGCTCAAGGAACTCCTGCACCTGTCTGACGCGCGCCGCGACGTGCCGCAAGCTCTCTTCGTTGAGCGGCATGGGCAGGAGGTCGTGCGTGTTCACGCCCGCGACGCCCGTCCAGCACAGGTGGTCGGAGACCCACGCGGGCCGCACGAAGTCTGCGAGCGCCTTCAAGTCTTTCAGGTAGCGCCAATCGAGCGGGTCAGTGCTCCCGATGGACAAAGAGACGCCGTGCATCACGACGGGGCGCAGCGAGGCGACGCGCTCCAGGACGCGGCGCGCGTAGCCGTAGTTGTCGATGAAGTTCTCGCTGATGATCTCGAACCACTCGACTTCGGGGTCGTGGCTCATCAGGTAGTTGAAGTGCTGGTTGCGCAGGCCGACCCCCAGGCCGAGGTTCGGGAGACCTCGGCGCGGGGGCCGGCCGGCTTGCGCTGCGCGGGGGCGGTGCTGCATTACGTGGAGGGCGGGAAGGCCAGGCGCAGGTCGCTGTCCTTCTCGGGCTTCTCGGGGATGGGCTGCTGGCGGTGTTCGAGCACCTTGACGTAGGCGTCCCACGCGATGTCGTAGACGCGGTCGCCCACCTGGTACCTTTGCAGCACCTTCTGCATCCCCTTCTTAATCAACTGCGGCTCGGCCGTCTCGCCGACGAAGTCGAAAAGCTCCATCCACCCGACCACCTCGTCGGGGTGGGTCGAGTCGGGGATGGGGTAGAGCTGCGAGGCCGAGATCGGGACGGCGCAGCCGCCGAAGCTCGCGCACTTGTTGTCCGAGGGCGCGCTGTAGAGCGGCTTGGTGGCCTGCACCTTGAGCGTCGGCTGGAGGTGGTCGAGCAAGACCTTGTGGCCGCACTGCTGGCTCTGCCCCTGTATCTGGACGAAGCCGCAGCCGCCCTCGGCCTTGCAGGTGTTCGAGCCGCGGCACGAGTGGAAGACCTCGACCTGCGCGCACGAGTCTTTGCGGTCGCCGCTCAGCTCCAACCCCTGGCAGGCGTGGTACAGCTCGCCCGTCGTCTTGGCCTTGATGCCGGCCGTGATGTCGGGGTAGCGGCCGAAGACGGCCCAGCAGATCGAGACGCGGTCGCCCGAGCCGTACATCGACGGGCTGGGGAAGCCGGTCGTCTCGTCCGTCCAGAAGCCTTTGAGGACGCGCGTGATGCCGGCGATGGAGCCGGCGGCCGCCTGGCTGAAGGTCTGGTAGTTGCCCCCCGAGGGGTCGTCGGCCTTCAGGTTATTGAGCGCGGCGGCCACGGCGTCGGCCGGCGGCAGGTTCCACTTGTTGGCCTTGTAGTCCTCCTCGTTCGTCATCAGCAACTCGGGCGTCCACTTGTTCCCCGCGGCGTGCCACTGATCCCAGGTGACGACGCCGCCCGCCTTCAACAACTCGTCGATGGCGAGGAAGCGGTCGTGGTGGTCGAGCCCGCCGTTCTGGCTCCGCGAGACGGTCTGGCCCGAGGGGTTGTTGGGGTCGCCCTTGTCCGTGTAGCTCGGGTAGTCGAAGTCGAGCGCCCCCTCGTCCGGCCGGAAGTCCCCCTCGACCGGCGCGTAACGCAAGAGCGCCGGCCGGCGCTCCCTGATCCACTCGGCCACGCCCTCGCCCTCGCCCTGGTCGGTGATGGCGTTGATCATGTTGAGGATGTTCTCCAACGCGCTCTGGACGGTGGCTTCGCCGGAGGCCATGGTGGGCATCTTGGGGTACTCGGGCTTGTGGTAGCTGCTGGCGGCGTTGAAGAGGTCGCGCTCCAGCGTCCCGCGGTTGAAGACGTACTGGAAGAGGCTCGTCTTGTCTTTGTACTCGATCTCGATGTACTGCCAGAGGCACTTGTACATGTGGCCGATGGTGCCGAACATCGGGAGGTCTTGCCCCGGCTTCCAGTTCTCGAACGGGACTTTGGGGAAGTATTCGCCGGCCTTGTCCGGGTCGATGATCTTGAGCGCGTCCTTCTCGTTCTGCTCGATGGCGAGGAAAAGGCCGTTCTGCTCGGGCGTGAGCGCGTCGAGCTTGACCTTGATCTTTTTGTAGTCCCCGACGGTGTCCTGGAAGTCGAGGATGTGCGGGAGCTTCGTGTTGTCGGGGCCGTAGCAGACCCAGCCGTAGTTCTCGTTGACGAGCGCCGGGCTGTTGTAGCTCGGCATGACGCCGAGCGCCTTGGCGATGTTCGAGGCGAGTTGCAGGTGCAGCATCTCGTCGATGAAGACGCTGAAGAAGTGGTTGAACGCCTGCGCGTTCGCGCTGTCCGAAGGGGCGCGCGAGGGGGCCGCGCCCGGCCACAGCCGCCCGCGGTAGAAGTCGTTCCCCTTGCTCGTAATCTGGTGCATCCCCTGGATCGAGTACATCGAGACCATGTAGAGGGGCAGCGTGAACAGCTCGACATCGACGGCGGCCTGGGCGATGGCTTGCAGGGCGGCCTTGTCGGTCTCCTTGTTGGAGGGGTCGCGGTCTTTCAGCTCCGGGCGTTGAAAAGTTTCCATATTTGTCCTTCTGACCTCCGGCCGAGGTAAGAGCAAAGTGCGTCAGACTGCTGGTGTTGTTTCGCGAATTCAGACCCGGTTCAGGGCCACGGGCGAGTGGTGCATCGCGCGGATGATACTTCCGCAACTTTTGAAAGGCAAGAACTTTGTCTCGGCTGCAAGGGGATTGGCGGGGGCGGCGACGCTTTCCGCATCCGGGCGTGCGATTTCATGAATTTCTCCTTAACCTTTGACAGTTTCACGAGACATTCGCGACGCTGGCGAAGACTTGGGTTAATACAAAAGGGCACGGCGCGCTGTCGCCCCTCGCAGCGCCCGCAGCCTGCCATGAGAGAGTTTTCGATGTTCGACCAGGCCGTGGCCTTTGCCGGCGCGACGGTCGAAGACCTCGGCACGGTCACGCACGTCTCGCGGCGCGACTTCGACGAGCGCGCGACCTTCCGCTTCCGCGCGCAGGTGCCCGCCCTCGAATACCTTTCGCTGCTCATCGAGAACGCCGTCCTGCTGCGCACGCATCGCGGCGGGAGGCTCTACGCCGGCTTCGAGCTACTCTCAAGGATGGAGCCGGTCGTTGACCGCTACATGCGCATCAGCGACGTGTCCGAGCGCGTCTACGTCTTCGGCGAGCCGGACTGGAAGCCACCCCGCCACCCCAACATGCGCGTCATCGAGATCAACCACGTGACGCGCCTCGCGCGCGAGTGGTTCGTCGTCGCCGACTCGCCGGCCCTGCGCGTCGCCCTCGTCGGCTTCGACGAGGAGGGCTTCGACGCCCGCGCCGTCCCCGAGGAGCGCACCTTCTCGGCCCTCAAGACGCACGACCCGGCGGTCGTCCGCCGCCTCGCCGCCGCCGCCGAGAGTCTGATTGACGATTCACTCGGCGGCTAACACGAAGAGGCGGAAGCCCTCCCTCACGGTCGGGCTTCCGCCTCAACTCGCCGCTTCCGACCCTTCGTGCTAAAGTTAAAGCCGCTCAACGAACAACCCGGGACAGCATAGATGAAGGACGAGAGGCAGCATGCTTCTCATCATTCATCACCCGTCAGTTTCTTCTTATGTCGATACTCGAACGCATCCGCCAGCGCGCGTCCGCAGACCCGCAGCACATCGTCCTGCCGGAGGGCGACGACCCGCGCACGGTCGTCGCCGCCTCGATTGTCGCGCGCGAGCGCATCGCGCGCGTGACCGTGCTCGGCGACGAGGAGAAGGTGCGGGCGCACGCGCGCGCGGCCGGCGCCGACCTCGGCGGCGTGGGCGTCCTCGACCACACGCGCGCCGCCGACTTCGAGCGCGTCGCCGCCTTCTACCACGAGCTGCGCAAGGCGAAGGGCATGATGCCCGACGAGGCGCGCATCGCCGTGCGCGACCCGCTCTACTACGGCAACCTGCTCGTGCGCGAGGGCAAGGCCGACGGGTCGGTCGCGGGCGCGACGAATACGACCGCGCACACCGTCCGCGCCGCGCTCCACTGCATCGGCATGCGGGCCGGCTTGCGTGTCGTCAGCAGCTTCTTCGTGATGGTTCTGCCCGACCCGGCCTTCGGCGCGAACGGCGCGCTCATCTACGCCGACTGCGGCGTCGTCATCGAGCCCTCGGCCGCCGAGCTGGCCGAGATCGCCATCGCCTCGGCCGACTCCTGCCGCGCGCTCCTCGAAGCCGCGCCGCGCGTCGCCATGCTCTCCTTCTCGACCAAGGGCAGCGCGAAGCATCAACTGATTGACAAAGTCGTCGAGGCGACGCGCACCGTGCGTGCGCGCCAGCCCGAGCTTGAGATCGACGGCGAGCTTCAAGCCGACGCCGCGCTCGTCCCCAGGGTCGGCGAGTCGAAGGCGCCCGGCTCAAGCGTCGCGGGCCGCGCCAACGTGCTCATCTTCCCAGACCTCCAGGCGGGCAACATCGCTTACAAGCTGACCGAAAGGCTCGGCGGCGCGACCGCCATCGGCCCGATTCTTCAAGGGCTGGACAAGCCCGCCAACGACCTCTCCCGCGGCTGCAAAGCCGAAGACATCGTGGACGCCGTCGCCATCACCGCCGTCCAGGCGCAGGCGAGGAAAGGAAAGTGATGTCGGACGAACAGAAACAACTCTTCCGCGAGTGGCCGGAGCGTAGGCGCATGCCGCAGACGTTCAAACTAGGCGACATGGTGCGCATCAAGACGGGTACCTTCGCGGCTTTCACGGGGCGCATCGAGGGCATTAATCAGGCGAAGCGGCTGCTCAAGGTGCGCGTTGAAATCTTCGGCCGCGAGACGCCCTTGAAGCTCGGCTACGCTGATGTCGAGACAATTTCCTTCAGTGATTGAAGACCTGTTCAAGACGCGGAAGCCGGTCGTCGGCGTCATCCACGTCGGCGCGCTGCCGGGCACGCCCGCGTCTGCGCTCTCGGTCGATGAGTTGATTGAACTCGCCGTGCGCGAGGCCGCCCGCTACCGCGACGGCGGCGTGGACGGCCTGATGGTCGAGAACATGCACGACGTGCCTTACCTGCGCGGCGGGGTCGGGCCGGAGATCGTCGCGGCGATGGCGGTCGTCGCGCGCGCGGTGAAGGCGGAGGCAGGGCTTCCCGTCGGCGTGCAGATTCTCGCGGGCGCGAACCTGGAATCAATCGCCGTCGCGCACGCCGCCGGGCTCGACTACGTGCGCGTCGAGGCGTACGCGTTCGCGCACGTCGCCGACGAAGGCTTGATTCAGTCTTCGGCCGCCGAGCTTCTGCGCTTCCGAAGAAAGATCGGCGCGGAGGGCGTGCGCGTCTGGGCCGACGTAAAGAAGAAGCACTCGTCGCACGCCATCACGGCGGACGTTTCTCTGGGCGAGACGTGCGCGGCCGTCGAGTTCATGCGCGGCGACGCGGTCATCGTCTCGGGGAGTGCGACGGGCGAGCCGCCGCGCGCGGCTGATGTTAAAGAGGCCGGGTTGCACTGCCGCCTCCCCGTGCTCCTCGGCTCGGGCGTGACACCTGAGAACGTCGCGGAGTTCTTCGACGCGGCCGACGGCTTCATCGTCGGCTCGTACTTTAAGGAGGGCGGCCTCTGGTCGAACACGGTTGATGCGGCCCGCGTCCGAAGGATGGTCGAGGCCGTGCGCGAACTCGGCACGGGCGAACTTGGCGGGGTTCGCGGAGCATCACAACCAGCGGCCACCGAAATTTAGTTTCGCCCGAGGAGTCAGAATGTCCTTACGCCGCCTGCCGAACCTGCTTACGAGTGCGCTCTTCGTGCTCCTGCTCGCCGCGCCGCTGTGCGCGCAGAGCGGGGTGCGCCCGCGCCCGACGCCGAAGCCCGACGAGGACGAGGAGGCCGAGAGCGTCTACACAGAGGAGGTGCGCATCCCCGTCTTCGCCTTCGACGAGAAGGGGAACTTCGACGCCGCGCTCTCCTCGGACGACGTGCTCGTCGTCGAGGACGACGTGCCGCAGCAGGTCAAGAGCGTGCGGCGCACGCCCGCCTCCGTCGTGCTCCTTCTGGGGACGGACTGGGACTTAGACCCCATCGTGCGCGCCAACACGACGCGCGACGTGGCGCTCTCCGTCATCCGCAACCTGCGCGAGGGCGACAGCCTCGCCGTCGTCCAGTACAACGGCAAGGTGGACACGCTGCAAGGCTGGACGGGCGACAAGCTCGAAGCCGTCCGCGCCGTGCGGACGAAGCTCGCCTCGGGCGAGGGCTCGAACATGTCGCGGGGCATCCGGCGCGCCGTCGAGATGCTCTCGGAGCGGCCGGTCGGCAACCGCCACCTCGTCATCATCACCGACGGCATCGACACGGCGAATTCGAGGGATTACGACGACGCCACGCGCCGCCTCGTCGCCTCGCAGACGACGCTGCACGTCATCAGCTACAACGAGGTCGCGCGCGAGGCGATGAAGCAGCCCTGGTGGAAGACGCCGCCCGAGAAGCCGGGCGCGGCGCAGACGGCCGCCGACCAGGCGACGGTCGGCATCGACCCGACGCGCCCGCCCGGGATGCGCGGCCCCGGCATCAACCCCCACGACGTTAATTCCGGCGTCACCTTCGACCCCGCGCTGCGCCGCCGCCGCAAGGAGGCCGAGCACGAGATGGAGCGCGGCCAGGCGCGCCTGAAGACGCTGACCGAGGAGACCGGCGGGCGCCTGCGCCAGCCCGACTCTGAAGAAGGGATGTCGGTCGAGGCCGCCGCGGCCGCGCGCGAGATCGACTCGCAGTACGTCATCACCTACAGCCCCAAGCGCCCGCTCCGCAGGGCCGCCCCGACCGAGTTCCGACGCATCCACGTTGGCGCCCGCCGCCAGGGCCTCACCCTCCGCGCCCGCACCGGCTACGTTGTCGGCACCATGCGGCAACCGGAGGGGAAGAAGTAGGCAGTAGGCAGTTAAGACAAAAGAATCTTAAAAGACGGAGGCGGCGAGTCATGATGCCCGCCGCCTCCGTTCGTTGAGACCTGTTTCGTTAAAATCTTCCTGGCTTAACTGCCTACTGCCATCTGCCTACTGCCTACTTCTTTTCAATGCGCCAACGCGCCCGAGCCGGTGTAGAGGTGCTGGGCGACCTGTTCGACGCGGCGGGCGGTGGCGATGCGCTCGCGCGCGGCGAGCGAGCGGCGGCGTATCTCGTCCCACTCCTCGGGGGGGACGCGGCGGAAGGCTTCGACTACGTGCGGGTCGAACTGGCGGCCGGCGTAGGCGTCGAGTTCGGCGAGCGCCTCGCCGTAGCTGCGCCCGGCGCGGTAGACGCGGTCGGAGGTGATGGCGTCGAAGGCGTCGGCGACGGCGAAGATGCGCGCGTTGAGGTCGATCTGCGCGCCCCGCAGGCCCAGAGGGTACCCGCCGCCGTCCCACTTCTCGTGGTGCTGTGCGACGACCTTGGCCGCGCCTTCGAGGAACTCGATGCCGCGCAGAATCTTCTGCCCGTGCAAGGGGTGCTCGCGCATCCGCACCCACTCCTCTTCAGTTAACTTGGCGGGCTTGCGGAGGATGGCGTCGGGGACGCCGATCTTGCCGATGTCGTGCAAGAGCGAGCCGAACTCCAAAGAGCGCATCTGCTCGGCGTCGAGCCCCAACTCCTGACCGAGGCGCAGGCTGAAGTTGACGACCCGCTCCGAGTGGCCGTGCGTCTCCAGGTCGCGTGTTTCGAGCGCCGCCGTGAGCGCCTTGAGCGTCGTGCGGTAGGCGTCGCCGAGCGAGCGCAGGGCGCCGTCTAGTTCTTCCGTCCGCTGCGCGACCATCTCTTCGAGATAGGTCTCGTAGCGGCGTTTCTCGACGCGCAGGAAGTGGTGTTCGAGCGCGCGGCTCACGGCCGCCTCGACGTGATGCAGGTCGAACGGCTTCATCACGTAGTCGAAGGCGCCGGCGCGCAACGCGTTGATCGCGCTCTCGACCGTCTGGACGCCGCTGATCATGATGACGACCGTGTCGGGCGAGAGTTCGCGCACCAGTGGGATCAGTTCGAGCCCGCTCATGCCGCCCATCATGATGTCGCTGATGACGAGGTCGTAGGCGCCGCCGCGCAGCAGCTCGAGCGCCTCCTCGGCCGACCCGACCGCCTCGCACTCGTAGAGGGGGCTTAGCAGGTCGGACAGGACGTGCCTGATCTCGGGCTCGTCGTCGGCCACGAGAATGCGCGTCCCCTTGCCCAGAGTTTTAGACATAGACATACGTCTCCGTAAATCCACGGGGAACCTTCGGGTGAAACTTTGAGGTGGGAGAGAGCGCTCCCCGCCACGCCCCAACGCATGGCGGTAACGCCGAAGAGGCAATTTATATTAACCCCGCCCGGGGATTTTAGACAAGCGGTTACCCGTATGAATTCGCACGAAGCCCGCGGCCATGTCGCGCGCGAAGTTTGGCCGGTTGACTCGCCCTCGCCGCAACACCTATCATCCACACCAAGCCGGGGTGGCGGAATGGCAGACGCGGCGGACTCAAAATCCGTTTCCCGCAAGGGAGTGGGGGTTCAAGTCCCCCCCTCGGTATTCACATTAAAATTAATCGATAACTCAGACTGAGGGCGTAGTCTGTTCAGGACTCGGTCGGGGCGGCGGTGCCGGCGAGGCTGGCGACGGCGTTGACGAGGGCGTCGGGCTCGACGGGCTTGGGGAGGTGCGCCTGGAAGCCGGAGCGGAGGGCGCGCGCGCGGTCGGATTCGCCGACGTAGGCGGTGAGGGCGACGGCCGGGGTGAGCCCCCCGCGCTCCGCGCCGAGCGCGCGGACGCGGCGCAGCAGTTCGTAGCCGTCCACCTCGGGCATCCCTATGTCAGCTATGAGCACGTCGGGGCGGAAGCGCTCCAGTGTTTCGAGCGCGGCCGCCGCCGCGCTGGCGGAAGCGACCTCCGCGCCCGCGCGGCGCAGGAAGAGCAGGAGCATCTCCAAAGTGTCCTCGTCGTCGTCCACGGCCAGCACGCGCACGCCGACGAGCGGGGGCAGAGGCTCTTCCGCGCCCCCGTGTGCTGCGGGCGGGGCTTGAGAGTCGCCGGGCCTGCCCGTCCCCTGCGCCTGCGCGCCCTGCACCTCCGCGCGCGGCGCGGGCGACTCGGCCTCGGCCGGCAGCGGTAGGTCAACCGTGAAGGTCGCGCCCAGCCCCTCGCCTGCGCTGTAAGCGTGGACGCTCCCGCCGTGCGCCTCGACCAGGTGGCGCACGATGGAGAGCCCGAGCCCGAGCCCGCCGTGCTGCCGGGTCGTGCCCATGTCGGCCTGCCGGAAGCGGTCGAAGGCGTAAGGCAGGAACTCGGGCAGGATGCCCTGCCCCGTGTCGCTCACCTCGATGCGCACGTGCGTGAGCAGACGTTGGACGCTGGCGCGCACCTCGCCGCCCGCGGGCGTGAACTTGACGGCGTTGGCGAGCAGGTTCCACACGACCTGTTGGAGCCGCGCCGCGTCGCCCGTGACCGCCGCCTCGGGGTCGAGCGTGGAGCGCAGCCGCAGGCCCTTCGCCTCGGCCGCGGGCACGATGGTGTCGAGCGCGGCCTGCACGACGGGCGTCAGCTCGACCAGCTCCGACTCAAGCCGCAGCTTGCCCGTGATGACGCGCGACACGTCGAGGATGTCTTCGACGATCTGATTCTGCTGAAGCGCGTTCCGCTTGATGACATCGACGGCGTGGCGCGCGGTCTTCTGGTCGATGCCGCCCGTTTCGAGCATGTGCGTCCAGCCGAGGATGGCCGTGAGCGGCGTGCGCAGCTCGTGCGAGACGGTGGCGAGGAACTCGTCCTTGAGGCGGTTCGCCTTCTCGGCTTCGGCGCGCAGCGTCTTCTCGCGCTCCAACATCTGGTCGCGCTCGGCCTCGGCGCGCTTGCGCTCGGTCACGTCCTCGATGACGGTCAGCGCGCACCGCTCGCCGGCGATCTCGATCTGCTCGGCCGAGAGCAGGCCGACCAGTTCCCTGCCGTCCTTCATGTGGAAGCGGTACTCCACGTCGCGCACGCGGCCGTGCTTCGCGAAGACGGCCAGCTCCGCCTCGCGGTCTGCTGGCTCGGCCCACAGTCCCAACTCAAGCGTCGTGTGCCCGACCGCCTCCGCGCGCGCGTAGCCCGAAAGGCGCGTGAAGGTCTCGTTGACTTCGAGCAGGCGGCCCGTCTCCAGGGACGTGATGGTGAGGGCGAGCGGGCTCGACTCGAAGGCTTTGGCGAAGCGCTCCTCCGACTCGCGCAGGCGCTGTTCGGCCCGCTTGCGCTCGGTGATGTCGAGGATGGCGCTGACGAAGCCGGTCACGCGCCCTGCTTCGTCGAACTCGGGCGCGTAGGCGACCCACATGTGGCGCGTGCCGAGCTGCGCGTAAGGCACCTCCAACTCGTACTCCAGGCGCTCGCCGCGCAGCACAACGTCCACGTACGGCTCGATGGCGGCGTAAGCCTCCGGCCCTAAAAACTCCTTGACGGGCTTGCCGACCAGATCCGAAGGGCGCAGGCCGAAGCGCTCGGCGTAGGGCTCGTTGACGAACCTGTACGTGCGGTCGGCGCCGCAGTAGGTGATGAGGACGGGGGCGTGGTCTGCGACGAGTTGCAGGCGCGCCTCGCTCTCGCGCAGATTCTTGAAGAGGTCTTCCTGCGCGCGGCGGGCCGACTCGGCCTCCGCGCGCGCGGCCGTGGCGCGCGCCAGTTGCTCGTTGCGCCCCTGCTCGTGCTGCGCGAGCAGCGTGGCCGAGTGTTGCAGCGCGCGGCCCAACTGCTCCACCTCCTTGACGTTTGAGGTCAGCGGCTCGGGCCGCTCGCCCCGCGACATCGTCTCGGCCGCCTCGGCCGCGGCCAGGAGTCCGCGCCGCACGTGGCGCGAGATGACGAAGGCGCCGAACGTGCTCAGCCCGAGCAGCCCGAGCCCGGTGGCGAGGACGACGGCGGTCTTGCTGCGCGCCGACGACTCGGCCACCGCGGCGGGCACCGCGACCACGGCCGTCCAGCCCGAAGCGGGCTCGCGGCTGTAGGCCACGTAGACGCTCGTCCCGTCCCGCGCCACGTCGTAAAAGAGCCCCTCGTCCGACTCGCGCATGCGCTGCGTCAAAGAGTCCTTCACGGGCGTGCCGACGAAGCGCTCCTGCTCGTGGCTGCGCGCGACGATAGTCCCCTGCGCGTCCACGACCGCCCGCGCCCACTCCTCGTTCGGCTGGCCGCGCAGCCCCACGACGCTCGCCAGCGCGTCCGGCGTGATGACGGCCGTCAGCACGTAGCGCACCTCGTCGCCGCGCATGACGGGGACGCGCACGGGGAAGCCCAGCGTCTGGCGGAGCTTCCCGCGGGTGAGGCTGCCCACGACCGGCCGCTTCTGCTCGACCGCGAGCCGCAGGCTGTCCGGCTCTATCGCCGACGGCAGCGGCGCGCCCCAGTCCACGTTGGTGTTGACCAACTGCCGCCCGTCCGGCTTGAGCAGGATCAGGGTCAGCCACGCGGGCTGGGTCGAGACCACGCGCCGGGCCTCGGCGTGGAACGCCGCGAGGTCTTCGCGGTCGAGCCGCTCCGACTCGGCGAGCGCGCTCAGGGTTCTGACGGTGGACTGGAGTTCGCGGTCGAGCGCGAGCGCGAGGTCGTGCGCCGACCTGAGCAGGCGGCGGTCGGTGGCGGCGCGCTCGCTCTCCGCCAGGCGGTAGACGACCACGGCCGCGAACCCGACCAGGGGCAGCAGCGCGCCGGCGACGAGCAGCACGAGGTGCCACTTGAGCGCCGGCGCACGCCGCGGCGCTGGGGCGTGCGGCGCGGGTGTCCCCTTCTCTTTGGAATCGGCGGTCACGGATTCGTTTGAGCTGTTGGCAAGGCTGCGCGCGTGCGGGACTGGCGATTGCAACGCACGGCTCGGGGAGGCATCATCACATTTCCCAACGCCCCGTTCAAGCGGCTTCGGAGGATTTGATGGACTCGCCTTCGACGGCAAATCATTTCAAGACTTCTATCGAAGTAATCGGGTGCAACTCCCAGGCGGTCGCGCGCCAGTCACCCCGCGCGCCCGACGCCGTGTTCTCCGACTCATCCGCGTGCTCGCGGTCGAAGAGCAGCCAGCCCTCGAAGCGGCAGCGCCGCCCCAAAATCTTTTCCCTGAGAGCGTTCATCGACCAGTCCAGGCCCGACTCTGCCGCACGTCGCCGAGCACGCGGCGTGACCTCCACGACCAGCCACTCCGTCCGCGGGGCGTCGGGGCGCGCCGCGACGTGTATGTGCACGTCGCGCTCGCGGTACGAGTAGCAGTTGGCGGCCTCGACCCCGCCCGCCTTGACCTCGACGACGTAACCCTCGATGCTCCCCGCGCGCGACTCCGACCAGCGCCCAAGGTCTTCGCCCGGCCGCAACAGCGCTTCGAGCGAAACGTTCCCGTCGAAGTCCGCAGGCTCCGGCAACGCGGTGCGGTTCTTCAGGCGCGCGAACTCGCGCCCGCCCGGCGTGACGGCCGCGCCCCCCGCCGGGCAGACGCCGTTGGGGAGCAGCGCCGACCCGCCGGCCGTCAACAGACAGACTATCAAGAGGAGCAGGCCCGCGGCCTTGACGCGTCTCAAACGCTTCGCCCTCGTCTCAAACGACTCACACGCTAGGGCCGGTAGTCGTAATGCCACGGCTCGCGCGGCGACGCGAGCGGCCCCGCGAATTTCGTGCTCGCGCGCGTGACCGCCTCGCGCACCTTCTCAGTCCAGCCCGCGCTGTCCCAGGCGCCCGGCGACGAAGGGGCCGCGACCAGCTGCGGGCCGCGCATCACTTGAAAGTCGAAGGCGCGCGCCTGTCCGTGCGGCGAGAGCCCCGGCACGGCCAGCGTCGGCGTCGCGCGAGTCGTCGAGGCGCGCAGGAAGCGCTCGAACCTCTGCACGTCCGCCGCGGCCGGGGTCTCCGCGTAGGACTGCCCGGCCAGCTCCTCGCGCGCCCTCTGAAGCAGCTCCTCGCCCGCGCGCGCGACCGAGTCGGTCTCGTTCCACTTGCTCAACTGCTCGTCCAGACTCCGCACCTGCGTGTTGACGCGCAGCGTGTAGCCCGGATTCGCGCCCTCGAACTCGCGCCTGACCTTCTCGATCTCGGCCAGCGCCGCCGCGTACTCGGGCGACTTCTCGTAACTCTCGATCTGCTCGCGCGACCAGGCCCAACGCGAAGCCGCCTCGCTCCCCGCGCGCAGGTAGCCGCGCAGCGCCAGAAGCCTCCGCGCGTCCGTGTTCACATGCCCGAGCGCTTCCCTCTGCTCGGGCACGAGGTCGGCCGCCGCCGCGTTCATATAACTCGAAAGCTTACCACCCGCCTCGCCCGCCGCGGACGGACTGGGAGATGCTTCGGGGCTGGGGCCGTGCTCCGGGCTCGGCCGGCTCTCGGGAGTCGGGCTCGCCGCAACGCCCGCGTGGTTCTCATTCCCCGATGCGCCCGCGTTCGCCGCCGGTGCATTCGGCGACGGCTCGACCAGACAGCCGCCGAAGAGAAGCGGGGCGAGCACAAGCGCACGCGCGACTTTTCCGGGTGACATCAAAGCCTCCTTGTAAAACGACCTGCGACTCCGGCGCATCATGCCGCAGAGATGTGACGAGCCTTTTTCAGCCGTCGGGAGCGTTTAACACAATGCCTGCCCGTAGATATCCTAACTTAAAGTTTCTTAAAGACTTGTACCGAACTTTTACGGTCAAATAGATAGTTAAGATTGTTCAACCCTGTGTTGACAATTTAGAACTATTTGTTAAAATCCGCCCATCCAGAACCCCCATTCTGGGCAGAGCGTGTGTCGTGTGCCCCAGTCGCTTGAGCCCCGACCAAGACGACCCGTCGGCCTAATCCTCAAAGCTGGTTCTTGTTTTCAGCTGGCCCGCGCCGGCCTCTGTCTGTCTCAAGGAATTAAGGAATAAGTTCATGCGCCGTCTTGCCGTCTGGCTCTCCCTCGCGCTGGGCCTCGCCACATCCGCGTCCCTGCCGCTGGCGCCGCGCTCCCGTGCGCAGTTGCTCGACGGCGTCACCCAAAGTCTTACTCAAACTCTGAATCAAACTTTGAGCCCCGGCCGTAAAGTCTCGGCCGAGATCGTCCGCAAGGTCAACAACGGCCAGGGCGCCGACCGCGTCCGCGTCATCGTCCGCCCGCGCGGCGGATGGTCTGGCGACCTGGACACGACGCTGCTCCTGAACGGCGCGAGCGACGTGCGGCCGTTTCAGAACTTCGACTTCCGCGCCCTCGACCTGCCGGCGGGCGCGGCCGCCGCGCTCGCGCAGCGCTCGGACGTGGCCTACGTCTCCATCAACAAAGAGGTGCGCACGCTCGGCCACGTCTCCCTGACGACCGGCGCCGACGCCGTGCGCACGACCGCGGGCACGACCACTTCCGGGCTCGACGGCACGGGCGTCGGCATCGCCGTCCTCGACTCCGGCATCGACACGACGCACAAGGCGTTTCTCGACAAGTCGAACGGCGTGCGCGTCGTCACGAGCGTGGACTTCACGGGCGAGGGTCGCACCGACGACCCCTTCGGGCACGGGACGCACGTCGCCTCCATCGCCGCCGGCAACGGGCGCATCTCGAACGCGGCCTACACGGGCGTGGCGCCGAACGCGAACATCATCAACCTGCGCGTGCTGAACTCGAAGGGCGCGGGGACGACCGCGTACCTCCTGCGCGCGCTCGACTGGGTTTTGACCAACCGCGCCCGCTTCAACATCCGGGTCGTCAACCTGAGCCTGGGGATGCCGGCCGTTGACTCCTACCGCGACGACCCGGCGTGCCAGGCCGTTCGCAAGCTGGTTGACGCCGGCGTCGTGGTCGTCGCCGCCGCGGGCAACAACGGCAAGGACTCTTCCGGCAACAAGGTCTACGGCCGCATCCACTCGCCGGGCAACGAGCCTTCGGCGCTGACCGTCGGGGCGGCGAACACCTTCGGCACGGACGCGCGCTCGGACGACGGCGTGGCCTCGTACAGCTCGCGCGGGCCGACGCGCAGCTACCGGACGGACTCATACGGCGTGCGCCACTACGACAACCTCGTCAAGCCCGACCTCGTCGCGCCCGGCAACAAGATCATCGACGCGGCGGCCGTGGGCAATCAACTGCTCGCACAGCACCCGGAACTTGACGCGGACGTGAGCCCCGTCGATAACCGCAAGCAGATGTACCTGAACGGCACTTCGATGGCGACGCCCGCGGTGGCGGGCGCGGCGGCGCTCATGCTTCAGGCCAACCCGACCCTGACGCCGAACCTCGTCAAGGCTCTGCTCATGTACACGTCGCAGCCGCTCGCCGGCTTCAACTTCTTCGAGGAGGGCGCGGGCGAGCTGAACGTCGAAGGCGCCGTCCGCCTGGCGAAGCTCGTCCGCACAGACCTTTCGAGCAGCACGCCGCTCGGCGGCCCGCTGCTCGTGGGCGCGCCGCCCGCGCCGCAGACGACCATCGCCGGCCAGACGTTCAACTGGTCGCGCGGGCTGCTGCTCAACTACAACTACGTGACGGGCCTCGACCTCATCACGCGTTACCAGAGAATCTACGGCCTCGGCGTCATCACGGGCGACGGCGTGATTACCGGCGACGGGGTCATCACGGGTGACCGGACGATGATCACCGACGGCGTCATCACGGGCGACCAGATCATGACGAGCAGCGGCGTCATCACGGGAGACGGCGCGGTCTTCCTCCCTTCGTCGGAGCTGCTGCTCGAAGGGTGCACGCACCTGCACGACGGCGACCTGACGAGCGACGGCGTGATTACCGGCGACGGGGTCATCACCGGCGACGGGGTCATCACCGGCGACCTCTACTTACAGGCGCAGTCGGCGGCGCTCGGCGGCGACGACACGGAGGCGATGGACGCCGCGGCGGACGACGGCGTTGACTGCCTGGACTACTGAGTCCCGCCGAATTGTTGACCGTTCTCACAGGGATTTAGTTAAACGACTTCACAGTCGAAAACTCTTCACAGACGCCTCTCTCCCCGTACGAGGCGCGCGCGGTTCCGCGCAGCCGGCCAGAGGAAAAGCAGTAACAACCATTCAGGAGGAGCTGTGGAGGGCAGAAGAAATCCCGCTCGGCCATTCATGTGGGTCGTCATCGCGCTGGGCACAGGGGCGATGGTCGTCTCCGCCGCGTCCCTGCCGCTCTTACGGCTCGACGTGCGCTTCCTGCTTTTGGGGCTGCTGGTCTGCCTCGGCTCACACGGGGCGGTGCGCATCCCGCGCGTGAGCGGGCGCATCACGGTCTCGGACACGCTCGTCTTCCTCACGCTGCTGCTCTACGGCGGCCCCGCGGCCGTCATGCTCTCGGCGCTCGAAGGCGTCTACGCCTCCCTGCGCATCAGCCGCAAGCCCATCACCATCCTCTTCAACGCGGCCGTCCTCTCGCTCTCGACCTTCCTGACGGCGGCGGCCCTGCGCGCGCTCTTCGGCGCGGCCGACCTCGCGGGCGACCTCTACTCGCCCTCGGCGCTCGTCGCCGTCTTCGTCATGGCGTTCGTGCAGTACGCGGCCAACACCGGCCTCATCGCCATCGAGAAGTCCCTAAAGCTCGGCGAGCGCTTCTGGCCGACGTGGAAGACCTACTACCTCTGGACTTCGGTGACCTACCTCGCGGGCGCTTCCGCCGCGGGGGTGACGGCGCGGCTCGTCCAGTCGGTCGGCTTCTACGCGGTGCTCGCGACGCTCCCGATCATCGCCATCATCTACTTCACCTACCTGACCTACCTCAAGAACATCGAGCACTCCGAGGCGCACGTCGAGGAGCTTTCGCGCTACCTGCGCGAGCTGAAGATGTCCGAGGCCGAGCGCGAGAAGATTCTGCTCCGCGAGCAGGCCGCGCGCGCCGAGGCCGAGGCCGCTAACCGCCTGAAGGACGAGTTCCTCTCGACGCTCAGTCACGAGCTGCGGACGCCGCTCACCTCCATCATCGGCTGGACGAACCTGATGCGCGCGGGCCAGGTGCGCGGCGAGGTGCAGGCGCAGGCGCTTGAGACCATCGAGCGCAACGCGAAGATTCAGTCGCGGCTCATCGACGACCTGCTCGACCTCTCGCGCATCATCTCGGGCAAGCTGCTGCTTGAGGCGCGCGAGGTGAACCTCGACACGGTCGTCTCGAACTCCATCGAGGTCGTCCGCCCCGCGGCCAACGCGAAGGGCATCCAACTGACCTACGAGTGCGAGCCGGGCGGCAAGACCATCTCGGGCGACTCAGCGCGCCTGCAACAGGTGGCGTGGAACCTCCTGTCGAACGCGGTGAAGTTCACGCCCGAGGGCGGCCGTGTGAGCGTGCGCCTGGCGCGCGAGGGCGCGCGGGTCAGGTTCTCCGTGTCCGACACGGGGCGCGGCATCGCGCCGGAGTTCCTGCCGCACGTCTTCGACCGCTTCCGGCAGGCCGACAGCGCGACGACGCGCGCCTACGGCGGATTGGGCTTGGGCTTAGCCATCGTCCGGCACCTGGCCGAGCTGCACGGCGGCGAGGTGAAGGCGGAAAGCGCGGGCGAGGATCGGGGCTCGACCTTCTCGGTCGCCTTCCCGCTCGCGCAGGCGGCCGCGCCGTGCTCCTGCCAGCAGGACGAGGCGGCCGAGACCGCCTTCGGCCTTGACAGGCCCGAGGGGTTGGCGGGCGTCCGCGTGCTCGTCGTGGACGACGAGCAGGACACGCGCAGTCTCATCAGCACGGTCATCGCGCAGACGGGCGCCGAGGTGACGGCCTGCGCCTCGGCGGGCGAGGCTCTGGAGAAGCTGAAGACGTGGCGGCCGCACGTCCTGATGAGCGACATCGGCATGCCGGGCGAGGACGGCTACGCCCTCATCCAGAAGGTGCGCGCGCTCCCGCCCGAGCGCGGCGGGCGCACGCCCGCGGCCGCGCTCACGGCCTACGCCCGCGACGAAGACCGCGGCCGCGCGCTCGCCGCCGGCTACCAGCTCCACATCGCCAAGCCCTTCAACCCGAGCGAACTGCTCGCCGCCGTCTCCGATTTGCAGGGTTACGTCGTAGCGAGTTGAACGTGGGCCGAGCCCCCGAAGGCGGCGGACAGAATAAAGCCCGGGGCGTCAGCCCTGGGTTAGAGCATCGTAATAATATTCAGAGCCCCGGAGGGGCGATAGAGGACAAATACGAGGGCCGTCGTCCTCATCCTCTGTCGCCCCTCCGGGGCTCCGATGTTTTAATCCGCCGTGTTCCCGGGACTAGGGCCCGGGGCTTTATTCTGCTGCCGCCTCCGGCGGCTGGTCGTCGCTTCTCCCTTAACTCGCTTCCTTAAGGGAGGCGATGTCGATGACGAAGCGGTAGCGCACGTCGCCTTTGACGGTGCGCTCGTACGCCTCTTCAATCTTCTCAATCGGGATCAGCTCGATGTCGGAGGAGAGGTTCTTCTCCGCGCAGTAGTCGAGCATCTCCTGCGTCTCGCGGATGCCGCCGATCATCGAGCCGGCGAGCGAGCGGCCGTTGGTGATGAGCGAGAAGGCGGCCGTCTCCAGAGGCTTCTCCGGCGCGCCGACGAGCGCAAGCGCGCCCTCGCGCCTGAGCAGGTTCAGGTAGAGGTTGATGTCGTGCGGCGCCGAGACGCAGTCGAGCACGAAGTCGTACTTGCCCTGAAGCGCGTCCGACCAGCCCGCCTCGCGCGTGACGACGAAGTCGTGCGCGCCCAACGCCCGCGCGTCCGGCTCCTTGCCCGGCGAAGTGCTGAAGACCGTCACGCGCGCGCCCATCGAGGCGGCGAGCTTCACGCCCATGTGGCCCAAGCCCCCGAGCCCCACGACGCCGACCCTCTGCCCCTCGCTCACCTTGAAGCGGCGCAGCGGCGAGTAGGTCGTAATCCCCGCGCAGAGCAGAGGCGCCGCGTTCGGGAGCGGGAGCCCTTCGGGGATGCGCAGGGCGTAGTCTTCATCAATCACGACCTTCGTCGAGTAGCCGCCGTAGGTCGGCGTCTTCTCGTCCTTCTCCGTGCCGTTGTAGGTCGAGACGAGGTGGTTCTCGCAGTACTGCTCCTCGCCGTCGCGGCAGTTGCGGCACACGCGGCACGAGTCCACGAAGCAGCCGACGCCGGCCGTGTCGCCCTCCTTGAACTTCGAGACCTCACTGCCTACGCGCGAGACGCGGCCGACGATCTCGTGGCCGGGCACCATCGGGTAGATGGAGCCGCCCCATTCGTCGCGCACCTGGTGGATGTCGGAGTGGCAGACGCCGCAGTATTGAATGTCGATGAGTATGTCGCGCGCGCCCACGTCGCGCCGGTCGAAAGAGAAGGGCTCAAGCGCCGCGCCCGCGCTCGGGGCGGCGTATCCGTTCGTCTTAATCATGAAGACATTCTACCCCTCTCTCAAAAGCGGTTCTTCGCGGGAGTGTGACGCGCGCCTCACGACACGTTGGCGGCGGCGCGTTCGCGCAGGGCGGCGACGATCTCGAAGGAGCGCAGGCGCGCCGCGTGGTCGTGAATCTGCGAGGTCAACATCAGCTCGTCGGCGCGCGTCAGCTCGGCGAACGCTTCGAGCCCGGCGCGCACCGTCTCGGGCGAGCCGACGACCGAGTAGCGGAGCGCGTGTTCGACGCCGGCCAACTCCAGTTCGGACGCGAAGCCTTCGAGCGTCTCGACCGGCGGCGGGAGCTTGCCGGGGCGGCCGCGGCGCAGGTTGATGAAAGCCAGTTGGAGCGAGGTGAAGAGGCGCCGCGCCTCCTCGTTCGTCTCGGCCGCGAAGACGTTCAGACACGCGAGCGCGTAGGGCTCCTGCAACTCTTCCGAAGGGCGGAAGCCCTCGCGGTAGACTTCGAGCGCGTGCAAAAGGTAGTCGGGGGCGAAGTGCGAGGCGAAGGCGAAGGGCAGGCCCAGCTCGGCCGCGAGCCGTGCGCTGTAGAGGCTCGACCCGAGGAGCCACAAAGGCACATTCAATCCCTCGCCCGGCACGGCGCGAACCGTCTGCCCGAAGCGCGGCGGCCCGAAGTAGGCGCGCAGCTCTTCCACGTCGCGCGGGAAGTCTTCGTTGGCCGCCGCGAAGTTCCGGCGCAGCGCGCGCATCGTGATCTGGTCGGTGCCGGGCGCGCGGCCCAGGCCGAGGTCGATGCGGCCGGGGTAGAGCGCTTCGAGCGTGCCGAACTGCTCGGCGACGACGAGCGGCGAGTGGTTCGGCAGCATCACGCCGCCGGAGCCGACGCGGATCGTCTGCGTGCCGCCGGCGACGTGGCCGATGAGCACCGCGGTCGCGGAGCTGGCGATGCCGGCCATGCCGTGGTGCTCGGCCAGCCAGAAGCGCCTGTAGCCGAGCGCCTCCACACGCCGCGCCAGCTCTACGGTGTTGCGGAAGGAGTCGGCCACGCCCGAGCCCTCCGGCACGGGCGCGAGGTCGAGGACGGAGAAAGGAATGTCGCTCAGTTGTCTCATTATCCTTAGACGCCTGAGGGCGGCTCAGAGTAGCTCCACCTCGTCGCCGACCGCGACCCGACCCGCGGACTCGACGTTCGCGTACATGCCGAAGTTCTGTTTCGCCTCTTTGACTATCGTGCGCAGCACGCGCGGGTCTTTGGGAAGTTCGGCCTGCGCCTGGATGGTCATGCTGCAACGCGGCGCGGGCATCTCGCACTTGAGCGTCAGTCCGCCGACGCGCAGGCTGCGTCCGCCCCAGCCGGATTCGACCAGGCCTTCGATGCCGTCGGCGGTCTCAATCAGAAAGTTCGGGCGGAAGCGGCGCGCGTCCCAGGCCGTTTCGGGCGCGTAGCGCGCGAGCGTGTCGAGCGAGGCGGTCGTGAGCAGGTGGACGGGGAAGGCGTCGAAGTACGTGCCGGGCGGCGAGGTGAACTCGAAGACTTCGGCGGGCAGCAGCGAGAGGTCTGGCAGAGGCTCGCCCGGCTCGCGGCCGAAGTCCCTGCGCAGTTCTTTATCTTTTCCCGCGAGCCGCATGGTGCCTACCGCGAGGCGGCGGAAGTTGCGCGAACGGCTCAAGAAGCCCAGGACGCGCGCGGCCGGAATCGCGCGCCGGTAGTGCTCGCGGTCGCTCGCCGGTCGGAGCGGCCAGAGCGTGACCCTGCGCCCGAGCAGTTCCGACAGCAGCTCGTTAATCCGCGGGTCGTCCGTCGAGGTCTGCGAGCCGTCGGGGAGCTTGATGTCGGCGTGGGGCGGCGCGCCCTCGGCCGCCGGCTCTTCCCTGTAACGCGCGGCGCAGAGCATGAGCGCCGGGCTCTTCTTCGCGCCGCGAATCTCGCCCGCCGCCTCGTCGCGCAAGGCCCAGCCGCGGTCGCCGTACAGCCCCCGCGCGCCGACGGACGCCGCTTCGAGCCGCTCGCCCGCCATCGACTTCAAGGGGTAGCGCCAGACCTCTCTGACCCTTCCGACGAACATGCCTCAGACCCTCAAGTTGTCCGCGCGCCAGTGCTTGACGGCGCGCTTGATCTCGTCAGGCTTCGTGAGGCGGCCTTCGAGCACCTGGCGGACGAGCCCCTCCAGCTCCTCGTCGGACGCGAAGCGCAGGGCCGCGGTCTGCGCGGGCGTGAGCGAGGCGGCGCGGTGCGCCAGCTCCTCGGGCAGGAGCTGGTAGTAACGCAGGCTCTCTTCCAGACGGATGACCCGATCCTGCACCTTCAAAGGGTTGAGGCGGGTGAGCGCCGCCAGCACCACCAGCGCGGCCGAGACGACGAGCCACCAGCCCCTGTCCAGGCCGGGGTCGCGTACGAGTTGGACGACGGCCACGACGAAGTTCGTCAACAGCACGGGCGCCAGGAAGAAGTGGAAGGGCGCGTGGTAGCGCGTGTGGTTCTCGTAAGCCTGGGGAACGTCTGCCACGTTCGTCTCTCCTTAAAGGTTCGTCGGCACGGGGGGCGCGGCGACCGCCTTCGGCGGCTCGGGCGTGAAGTCTTCGCCGGGGTTGATGAACTGGTTGCGCTCGAAGTGGTACTGCTTGTCGTAGAGCTGCCGGTAGCGGCCGCCCGCGGCGAGCAGCTCCTCGTGCGTGCCGCGCTCGACGATCCGGCCTTCTTCGAGGACGAGGATCTGGTCGGCGCTGCGGATGGTCGAGAGGCGGTGCGCGATGACGAAGGTCGTGCGCCCGCGCCTTAAGGTCTGAAGCCCGTCCTGAATCAACGCCTCGCTCTCGCTGTCGAGGCTCGACGTGGCCTCGTCGAGAATCAGAATCTTCGGCCCGGCTAAGATAGCCCGCGCGATGGCGACGCGCTGCCGCTGCCCGCCCGAGAGTTTCACGCCGCGCTCGCCGACCACCGTGTCGTAGCCGTCGGCGAAGCCTTTCACGAACTCGTCGCAGTGCGCGACGCGCGCGGCGGCCTCGACCTCGGCGCGGGTCGCGTGCGGGTTCGAGAAGGCGATGTTGTCGGCGATGGTGCCGTCGAAGAGGAAGTTGTCTTGCAGGACGGCGCCGAGGTTCTCCCTGTAGTCTCGCAGGCGAACCGTCGCGAGGTCGCGCCCGTCAACCAGCACGCGCCCCGCGAGCGGCCGGTTGAAGGCCATCACGAGGCCGATGAGCGTGCTCTTGCCCGACCCGCTTGAGCCGACGAGCGCGGTCGTCGTCCCGGCCGGCGCGCGGAAGGAGACGCCGCGCAGGACGGGCGCGCCCTCCTCGTACTCGAAGATCACGTCCTCGAAACTTATCTCGCCCTCGACCTCGCCGAGCGGTGCCCTTCCCTCTTCACCTTCGTCCTCGGTCGCCATGCGCTTGATCTCGCGGATGCGGTCGAGGCCGGCGAAGGCTTCGGTGATCTGCGTCCCGATGGCGGCGATCTCGACGAGCGGCGCGGCGACGAGCGCCGTGAAGAAGATGTACATCAGCAAGTCGCCGAGCGTCATCTGGCCGGCGAGCACGGCGCGGCCGCCGACGAGCGTGAGGATGCAGCCGATGCCGCCGACGATGACGGTCGAGAAGGCCGTCACGCCCGAGACGCCCGTCATCGAGCGCGCCACGTTGCGGAACAGGCGGTGCGCGCCGCGCGCGAACGTCAGAATCTCGCGCCGCTCGGCCGAGTAGGCTTTGACGATGCGGATGCCGCCGAGTGATTCTGCAAGACGGCCTGTCACCTCCGCGTTAATCTGCCCGCGCTCGCGGAAGAGCGGACGCAGCCGCGAGAAGGCCAGGGACATCACCCCGCCGAAGAGGCCGAGCGCGACGAGCGTGATCGAGGTCAGGCGCCAGTTCAGGTAGAAGAGCACGCAGAGCCCGATGAGCGCCGTCACCAGCCCGCCGATGAGCTGGACGAGCCCCGTCCCGACGAGGTTGCGGATGCCCTCGGCGTCGGTCATCACGCGCGAGATGAGGACGCCGGTCTGCGTCGAGTCGAAGTAGCGGATGGGGAGGCGCGCGACGTGCGCCTGCACGCTCTTGCGCATCTCGGTGATGGCGCGCTGCGCGGCGACGCCCAGGACTTGCGAGAGCGTGAAGGAGGTGATGGCCTGCACGACGGTCGCCGCGCCCGCCGCGAGCGCGATGGTCGTCAGCAGCTCGCCCCTGTGCTTGACGATGACCTCGTCAACCAAATACTTCGAGCTGGCCGGCAGCACCAGCCCGACCAGACGGTTGACGATCATCAGCGCCATCCCCAAAGCCAGACGCGAGCGGTGAGCCCACACCAACTCCCGCGCGTCGCGCCAGGCCTGCGTCGGCGAAATCTTTTTTTTCTTCTTCTCTTCCGCCATCTTTAGGGTTTCGTTAGCAGTTTGCCGATCTCGCGCCAGGTGATGAGCTTGACGTTGTTCTCTTTGAGCAGGCGGCGGAAGGTCTCGCCCGTAACGAAGTCAAAGTCGCGCTGCCGCCAGGCCGCGCCCCAGTCGGGGTGGTCTTGCGCGACGGCGCGCATCTCTTCGTCGTCGGAGGCGAGGTGGACGATCAGCTCCGACACGCCCGGCTTCAAGTTCTTAATCAAGTCCGTGTAGAACTCGGCCCAGCGCTCGGGGCGCACCGAGGGGTCTGCGCCGAGGACGCGGTCAAGGACAATGCCGTCGGGGCCGAGCGCGGCGGGGAGGAAGGGCGCCTCGCCGAACCACTCGCGCGAGACCATCACGGGCAGGCGCTCTTCGCGCGCCACGCGCAGGAGCATCTCGAAGAGCGGGCGCGTCGTGTAGAGCGTGCGCATGTGCGCGTCGAGGTGCGTCGGCCTGAGCCCGAAGGCGCGCGCACGCTCGATCTGCGCGCGCACCTCGGCCTCGGCCTCGCGCACGTCGATGTGTGCGGCGGCCACGTCCTCGGTCGGGTAGAGGTAACCGTCCGCGGCGTAGAGCGTGGGCGCGCGCTCCTTCGAGAGGACGCCGCCCCAGCGGTAAGTCTTCCACTCGCTCGTGAGCGTCAGGTGAAGACCTAAGTCCGCGTCGGGGTGACTGCGCGCGTAGGCCGCCACCTCGGGCAGCCAGGGGCACGGCACCATGACGCTCCCCGAGCTGACGAGGCCGGTCTCGAACGCCTTGAAGGTCGCGGCGTTGATCGTGTGGGCGGCGGCGAGGTCGTCGGCGTGGACGATGAGGAGCTTCGCGTCCGCCGGGTAGCCGAGCCGCGCGGCCAGAGATTTCACCTCGACCGACGCCTGCGCCGACGCGAGCCCGGCGCAGAGGTGCGCGAGCGCGAACGCGAGGACGAAGGTCGAAAGCTTTGTTCTCATGAAGACCCTTCCGAAGACTCTTCCCCGCCGGCCTCCTTCAGCTTGAGCACGACGGAGTTGATGCAGTAGCGCAGGCCCGTCGGGCGCGGGCCGTCGTCGAAGACGTGGCCGAGGTGCGAGTCGCAGGTGGCGCAGAGCACTTCCGTGCGCACCATGCCGTGGCTCGTGTCGAGCTGCGTGCGGACGTTGTCGCCCTCCCTCGGCTCGTAGAAGCTGGGCCAGCCGCAGCCCGAGTCGAACTTCGCGTCCGAGGTGAACAGCTCCGCGCCGCAGGCCGCGCAGAGGTAGACGCCGGCCTCCTTGTTCCGGTGGTACTCGCCCGTGAAAGGCCGCTCCGTGCCCTTCTCCCGCGCGACGCGGTACTGCTCCGGCGTGAGCTGCTGCCGCCACTCCTCTTCCGACTTGATAACCTTCTCTTTCAACCCGTCTTTCCTTTCCCGCCGCGCCCCTTGCGCGGCTTGTGCTTCGGGGGCTCCGGCTCCGTCTTCGCGGGTGCCGCCGCGCCCGAGCCCTGTTTCGCCGCGGCCGTGTCCACGATGCTGAGCGTGCTCGGGCCGTCCCGGTCGATGCGCACGACGACGCTGAAGCCGCGGCAGTCGAGCACGCGCGACTGCTTCTCGGCGTCCTTCGAGGGCGCGCCCCACGCCTCGGCCGGGATGGCGAGCCGCTTCGACACCTGCTCGGAGAACTCCGTCACCTGGTGCCACGGCACCGGCTGCCGGTAGCGCACGTCGATGCGTTGGAGCGTGCCACCGAGGAAGGTGAGCAGCAGCTCGTTCACGTCGCCGAACTGCTCCTTGCGCACGCCCAGCTCCAGCCCGCCGAGCGACGCGACGAAGGGCTTCGACCCGGCCCCGGCGCCCTGTGCCACCTTCTGCAAATCCTCCGAGCCGGGGAAGATCCGCGTCAGCTCCGACGGCTTCATGCCGAGCATCACGCCGCCGTAGTCGGGCGCGACGGCCCGCCCCAGTTGACACGGCTCATCCTGCGCCCGCGCGATTGCGCCGCCGCACAAGAGCGCCGCGGCGAGGAGGAGTGAGTTCGCAAGGTGTCTCTTCATCTTTCGAGCGGGACGCATTCAGTCCGTGATCTGTTCCGGGAACTCCGAGAGGTCTATCTCTTCGCCGCCGCCGTTGGTCGGGGAGGCGATGATGGACGGGAGCGGCTTCTCGACCCGGCCGTGCCTGAGCAGGCGCGCGACCTCCGCGTGCCCCTTGCGCTCGGCGATCATCAGCGCCGTCCAGCCCGTGGCGTTCTGCGCGTCGGGGTAGGCGCCGTGCCGGAGCAAAGAGGCGACGACCTGCGGCTGGTTGTTGAGGGCGGCGATCATCAGCGCCGTCCACTCGTCGCGCAGCAGCGCGTTCGGGTCAACGCCCGTGTCGAGCAGCTCGTTGAGCTTGGCGAGGTCGCCGTCGCGCGCGGCGAGGAAGAGGCGCGCGTGGCGGAGCAGCGCGGCGAGGCCGGCGTGGCCGCGCGCCTCGGCCAGGTCGGCGGCCGACTTGTGGTTGCGGTTGCGCGCGTCCACGTCGGCGCCGCCGTCGATCAACTCTTCGGCGACGGGCTGGTGGCCGGCGCTGGCGGCGTACATCAGCGCCGTCTGGCCGAAGGCGTCGCTGCTGTTCGGGTCGGCGCCCTCGCGCAGCAGCGCCTCGACGCGCGGGAGGTCGCCGCGCGAGGCCGCGACCATCAGGTCGTTGATGCCGTTGTTCTTCTCGTTGGAGCGCGCGCTCATCGTCGGGGGTAAATTGTAACACCCCTCTTCCGGGCGCCGCGAGTGTTCGACCCGCGCCGCGCTTTACTCCCACGGCGCGCGCACGTAACATGCGGGGCGCACGCCCAACAGACAACACAGACAGCTTACGGAGGAGACCATGAGCCTCTTTGGCAAGCCCGCCGGCCGGCCCCTCTTCTGCGCGCTCGCGCTCGCCTGCGCCTTCGCCCTGCACACGCCCGCGCAGCAGAAGGCCGATGACAACTACGCGGCCAAAATTAAAGAGTACACGACCGAGAAGTATTTCCTGACCGAGCTGGTAGACCACCTGCCCGCCGACGCGCGCGTGCCCGCGCCCGACAAGGTGCTCGGCTACGTCGTCGGCACGCCGGGCAAGCTCACGCACACGAAAGACCTTTATCGTTATTACCGCGAGCTGGAGCGCACGAGCCCGCGCGTAAAAGTCTTCACCGCGCCGGAGAAGTCCGAGGAGGGGCGCGAGCAACTGTTGGTCGCCGTCGGCGACGAGGCGGCCATCGCGCGCCTCAACCGCTACAAGGAGATCACGGCGCGCCTCGCAGACCCGCGCGGGCTCTCGGACGCGGAGGCGCAGAGGCTCGTCGGCGAAGGGAAAGTCTTCTACTGGGCCTCCGGCTCCATCCACTCGCCCGAGACCGGCTCGCCCGAGATGCTGATGGAGCTGGCCTACCGCCTCGCGGTCGAGGAGTCGCCGTTCATCCAAGCCATCAGGAAGAACGTCGTCGTCCTCATCACGCCCGTCCTCGAAGTGGACGGCCGCGACAAGATGGTTGACCTCTACAACTACCGCACGGCCAATCCGTCGAAGGCCGTGCCGCCGCTCGTCTACTGGGGCAAGTACGTCGCGCACGACAACAACCGCGACGGCCTGGGGATGGCGCTCGCGCTCACGCGCAACATGATGAAGACGTTCCTCGAATGGCACCCGGCGATCCTGCACGACCTGCACGAGTCCGTGCCCTTCCTCTACACCTCGACGGGGACGGGGCCGTACAACGCCTGGCTCGACCCGATTGTGGTGGACGAGTGGCAGCTCCTCGCCTACCACGAGATCGAGGAGATGACGAAGCGCGGCGTGCCCGGCGTGTGGACGCACGGCTTCTACGACGGCTGGGCGCCGAACTACATGTTCTACGTCGCCAACGGCCACAACGCCGTCGGGCGCTTCTACGAGACGTTCGGC